>CAVVDW010000001.1:0-68104 GCA_963747175.1 uncultured Alphaproteobacteria bacterium
TGTGTGTCTACCAGTTCCACCACGTCCGCTTGGGCGAAAGCTTATCCGAGGACGTGTAGCATCCCCTTAAGCCGGCAGCAGCGTCTTGTCGGGCTCTTCCTCTTTGCTGCCCTCGTCCTCTGCGGGCGCCTCGCCTTCCTTTGCGGCTTCTCGGTCCACCGACGCAACCCTTTCGGTAAGCTTTAGAGGCTCAGCCGAAGCGTTTTCCAGCTCTGCCTCCTCGGCATGCGGTTCGGGCTCAACCACAGGAACTGCCTCCACGATCGTGTGTGCCCCTTCGGAGTCGGTCTCGGCTGCCTCAAGAGCCGCCGCCTCGACGGCACGCACCGCATTAGGCCCCCCTTCGAGGCTCGCCCTGAGCAGAAGGAAGAGCGCGAGCCCGTTCAGCACATGCCAGGCGAAATGGGTGCCGATCTTGCGTCCCTCGATCACGATCCTGTCACACAGCGCCATGTCGAGCGTCCTGAGGGTGACCGAGACGGCGAGGATCGCGGCTGCCCATAACAGATAGGGCGCGGCCCGATGGCGCTTCTCCTCGAGCAGGAGTCCGACCACGATCAGCGCGCCGAGCGCCGGCAGATAGAACAGGCTGCCATTGAGGCAGGGCTTCACGCCCTGCGCTTCCGGGCCGGGCACGCCGATCCCCCCGTCCCAGCATTTCACCTGCATGTCGGCAGCCATCAGGGCGGTGAAGCCGATGACGAGCAGCGCGCTCCACCCCACCGGCACGCCGAGAAAACGGTTCAGCGCAAAGCCGAGATAGACCAGCATGAAGATGCCGATCGGCAGCACGTCGGCAAGCTCGGTCACGCTCGTCGCGTAGAGGTGGAAGGCGAGGCTGCCAAGCCCGATCAGCAAGACGAGGCCGATCAGGAGATAGTGGTCGGCGCTGCGCTCTTCGCGCGGACGGAGCAGGAGGAGCGTGAGCCCGGCAAGCGCAGCAAGCAGAAAGGCGCCGTTGCTTGCGGCGTTCACGGGCTCGGCAAGCAACGCCTCGCTCGTCCCACGCTCGCAATAGAGGAAGACATGCTCGCCCAATGCCATGGCCGCTATCCTTTCGACTCCATCGGCGCTCCGTCCTTCGGCAACGCCATAGGATTAACGCCTAACCCGGACGCGAGTTAGGCGCCGCGAAAAGATATTGGCGCCATGCGGTTCACGCCGCACGGCGCCGCAAGGGAGTGAGACGAGCAGGATCTCGGCGCCAATGGCCGCTTATTCGGGCGGCGAGTTGTTGTCACTCGGAGCGCCTTCCTCGGGAACCGCGTCCTCTTCCATCGGCTGCTCCTCGTCGTCGACCGCAGGCAGACCGAGCGCCGTCCGGCAGGCGTCCTCGTAGCCCTCATTGGCATTCATCAGGTCGTCGAGCGTGGGATAGGCCTCGGCATCTTGGTCGCTGATCTCGTCCTTATGCATCTTGGTCAGCATGTCGACGTCCTTCTGCGTCGCCTTGTTCTCGTCGAGCTTGCCGGCAACGCATTCGCAGAAGGATTTGGGCGTGACCTTGCCATCCTCGAAGCCGGGCTCCTGCGTGACATTCTCATCAGCGGCACAGGCGGCGACGAAGTCACCGGTATTGGCCTTGCCGGCGGCGGTGGCGGCATTGGTTTCGCTTGCACCCGCCAGCAGAAGGGCGAAGGCGCCAAGCGCGGCAGCGCGCGTGAGCCGATTATGCATGTACGTCCCTCCCGCCGCTCTTCGACCTTGCGACTTGGACTTACGACTTGGCGTCAGCGGCTCCCGCCAAGGCTAAGAAATGACTCTACATTTAGGCGACACTTGGAGCGGCTCATAGCCACCCGCTCTAGGGAGCCATAGGCGCGCCTCGAAGGCAATGCGACGTGAAGGCCGGTGGGCGGCGGGCGCTCCTGCCGGACCCGCGGCGACGGCAGAATAGGCCTGTTTTTCATAAGCTTAGATGGCGCTTCAGGCTTTCGCCTTAGGCAGATCGAGCTTGATATGCAGCTCTTTGAGCTGCTTCGGCGTGACCTCGGAGGGCGCTCCCATGAGAAGATCCTCAGCCTGCTGATTTATCGGGAACATGACGACCTGGCGGAGATTCTCCTCCCCGCAGAGCAGCATGACGATGCGGTCGATGCCGGGAGCGATGCCGCCATGCGGGGGCGCGCCATATTGCAGCGCGCGCAGCATCCCGCCGAAGCGCTTCTCCAGTTCCTCGTGTGGGTAGCCCGCGATGGCGAAGGCCTTCTCCATGATCTCTGGTTTGTGGTTCCTGATCGCGCCCGAGGAGAGCTCGACTCCGTTGCACACGATGTCATATTGATAAGCGAGGATGTCGAGCGGGTCCTTGCTCTCGAGCGCCTCGAGCCCGCCTTGCGGCATCGAGAAGGGATTGTGCGAGAAATCGATCCGCCCCTCCTCCTCGTTCCACTCATACATCGGGAAGTCGACGATCCAGCAAAAGGCGAACTGGTCTTTTGCCGTGAGTTCCAGCTCGTTGCCGATCTTGACGCGCGCCTGCCCGGCAAAGGGCGCCATCTCGTTCGGCAGCCCCGCCACGAAGAAGACGGCATCGCCGTCGCTTAAGCCGAGCTGCTTGCGGATCGCCTCGGTCCGTTCAGGTCCGATATTCTTGGCGATCGGGCCTGCGCCCTCGCCTTCGCGGAAGAAGATATAGCCGAGCCCTGGCTGCCCTTCGCTTTGCGCCCAGGCATTCATGCGGTCGCAGACGGCGCGCGAGCCGCCGCCCTTCGCCGGGATCGCCCACACGCGGGCGTTCTGATCCATGTCGAGCATACCTGCGAACACTTTGAAGCCCGAGCCCCTGAAATGCTCGGTGACATCCTGCATCTCGATCGGATTGCGGAGATCGGGCTTGTCGGTGCCGTATTTGGCAATCGCCTCGGCATAAGGGATGCGCGGGAATTTCTTCGTCACCGGCTTGCCGCCGCCGAACTCCGCGAACAGGCCGCGCAGGATCGGCTCGACCGTGTTGAACACGTCCTCCTGGGTGACGAAGCTCATCTCGAGATCGAGTTGGTAGAACTCGCCGGGCGAGCGGTCGGCGCGGGCGTCCTCGTCACGGAAGCAGGGCGCGATCTGGAAATAGCGGTCGAAGCCCGCGATCATGATGAGCTGCTTGAACTGCTGCGGCGCCTGCGGGAGCGCGTAGAACTTGCCTGGATGCACGCGGCTGGGCACGAGATAATCGCGCGCGCCCTCCGGGCTCGAGGCGGTCAGGATCGGTGTCTGGAATTCGAAGAAGCCCGCATCCCGCATGCGCTTCCTGAGCGACCAGATGATATCCTGCCGCTTCATGATATTGGCGTGCAGGCTGTCGCGCCTGAGATCGAGGAAGCGATATTTGAGCCGAGTCTCCTCCGGGTAGTCCGGCTCGCCGAACACGGGAAGCGGCAGCTCCTTCGCCTCCGACAGCACTTCGATCGCGTTCGCCCTGACCTCGATTTCTCCGGTCGGCAGGTTGGGGTTGGTCGTCTCCCTCGAACGCGCCACCACCTCGCCGTCGATTCGCACCACCCATTCCGGCTTCAGCGTCTCGGCGAGCGCGAAGGCCGGCGATTTCGGATCGGCCACCACCTGGGTGATGCCGTAATGGTCGCGCAGATCGATGAATAAAAGTCCGCCGTGGTCGCGCAGGCGATGCACCCAGCCCGAGAGACGGACGGTCTTGCCGACATCTCCACTGCGAAGCTCGCCACAAGTATGGGTGCGATAGTCGTGCATGGCTTGGGATTTGGCCTGCGCCAAGGCTGGGCGTGATTGCGAAAACGCCGCGGAACAGCGCATGGGAGCCCCTCACTTGTCAAGGCGCGCAGTCCTGCGCTTGCGGAACGATGGGTAGATTCACCCGTTTCTCTCCAAGAAAGGAAACGCCATGACAAAGTTGCCAATCGTTGCGTTGCTGGCGCTGTCGATGACCGCAGCGATGGCTTCACCCAGAAACAGCCTGGCGGCAGCCACCGGAACCGCGGAGAAAACTGCGCCTCAAGGCGAGGACCCGCCCGGTCCTGACAGCGGGGCTAACGTATCGCCGCCTGCCGAGAACAAAGGCGTGATTGCGCCGCCCCCGACAGGAGACACCGGCATTCATGCTCAAGTTCCCAACCCCAATGCAGGCACGCCCGAGGAGGTCATCCCTCCTCCCGGAACGCCGGGCGGCAATCCTGAGGTAGACCCGCGCTAGACGCTGCGGCGTTCCGTCTGGAACTAGACTTGACGATCCGCGTTTTGACGACGAGGGGCATGAAGAGGGAGTTTGAAATGCTGAAGATCCCCAACTCCATCCCGGTAAAAACACGCCTGCCGCTTTCCGCTTGGGCCGTGGCCGCCGTTCTCACGCTCTTTTCTGTTGCGTCTTCCATGTTGCATCTGTCGCCGGTCGATCATCAGGCCAATGCGCACGTCGAGACAGTGACGCAGCCAGTGAGCCAGGCTGGGGTGCTGTCGAAACAGGTATTGGCCGCCGCCAGCGGCTTCGTAGCCACCATTTGGTGAAGAGCGCGGTGCGACTCGGGCTGAGACTAAAAGCCAAGAGGACGCGGCCAGGCAACCAACTCTAGGGGCATTTTGGCGCGCGCTTTCCCCCGCATTTGCGCCTCCAGCCCTTGGCCTCGCGGCGCGGCTTGGGCTATATCCGCCCTCCATGAAACTCATCACGCGCAACGAAGAGTTGGCCGACGCATGTGCCCGGCTTGCAACCGCCCCTTACGTGGCCGTCGATACCGAGTTCATGCGCGAGCAGACCTTCTGGCCGAAGCTCTGCCTGGTGCAGATCGCCGCCGACGGCGCTGAGGTGTTGATCGACAGCCAGGCACCCGGTCTCGACCTCACTCCCCTCTTCGACCTCATGGTCAACGAGAAGGTGCTGAAGGTCTTTCACTCGGCACGACAAGACATTGAGATCGTTCACCATCTGGCGGGCGTCATCCCGCACCCGATTTTCGACACGCAAGTCGCCGCCATGGTGTGCGGCTTCGGCGAGGCGGTGAGCTATTCGATGCTGGTGAAGCGGCTCCTGAACCGCAATCTGGACAAGACCTCGCGCTTCACCGATTGGAGCCGGCGCCCGCTGTCCGAGCGCCAGCTGACTTATGCGATCGGCGACGTCACCCACCTCCGCGATCTCTATCCGAAGCTCAAGGGCCAGCTCGATCAGTCCGAACGCGCAAGCTGGCTGAATGAAGAGATGGCGGTGCTGACCGACCCCGCGACCTACGAGCTCCATCCCGAGCAGGCCTGGAGGCGGCTCAAGATGCGTATCAAGACGCCCAAGGCGCTTGCCGTGCTCATGGAGCTTGCCGCCTGGCGCGAGCGCGAGGCGCAGACGCAGGACGTGCCGCGCGCCCGCATCCTAAAGGACGAGGCGCTTTACGACATCGCGAGTCAGACGCCGCGCACGCAGGAAGATCTCGGCTCTCTCCGCACGCTGCATAACGGCTTTGCCCGTTCCATGCGCGGCCGCGCCGTGCTCGAGGCCGTCGCGCGCGGGCTGGAGCGCGACCCCAAGACCATCCCGCCGATCGAGCGGGGCGAGCCGATGCCGCCGGAGGCGCAAGCCGTGGTCGATCTCTTGCGTGTTCTGCTCAAGGCAAGGGCCGGAAGCCATGGCGTCGCGCCGAAGCTGATCGCGACCAGCGATGAGCTTGAAGAGATCGCCCGCTCCGACGACACCGACGTGCCGGTGCTGCGCGGCTGGCGCAAGAAGCTGTTCGGGGACGATGCGCTTGCGCTGAAGCGCGGCGAGCTTGCGCTTGCCATTAAGGATGGCGAGGTGACGGTTCTCGCGCCGGAGGGCGCTCAGCCGCTAGCGAGAGCGGAAGAGCCAAAGAACAAGGCTTAGCAAGAAGCTCACGAGGATCGCGGTCGTGATCGGCGCGTAAATCACGACACCGCCATGATCGATCACAAGGTCCCCAGGCAGCCTCCCAAGCAGGAAGTGCACGCTGAGATAGGTCAGTGCCACGACCGTAGCGAGGAACAGAACGATCTTCATGACTCCGTCATGCCCGGTCTTGCCTAGCGCTCTCCGCCGCGCCAACTCTCGATGCGCATGCGCACGGTGGCGCGAACGTCAGGAGGCAGATCCTCGAGCGCAGCGAGCACGCCCATCAGCTCGGATCTAAGCCCGTGGATCTGGTCGATGAGACTGAGCAGCACCGGCACATCCTCCTCGGCGAAGCCGAGCTGATCCTCGAGATTGCAGATGAGCGCCGCGCGGGCCGCGTCGGCCTCCGAGAAGGCTTGCGCGGCCTGGTCGGCCGGCTTGATCCAGCCCTGCTTCACCCACACCCTGAGCCTTGTCACGGTGAGGTGCTGGACCCTGGCGATGATGTCCCACTCGCTGAGCATCAGGCCTGCTCCTTCAGCTTGCGTCGCGGATCATAAGCGTGGTTCTTGCGCCACGTCTCGGCAAAGTCCTTGAGCTCGTCATCGATCCGCTCGGGCATGACGACATTGAGCTTGACCAGTTGATCGCCGGTTCCTGACTTCGACCTAATGCCGCGGCCCTTGAGTCTCAGTGTCTGCCCGGTATTCGAGCCCACCGGGATGGTCGCGAACACGCGTCCGCCGATGGTCGGCACCTCGACCTTGCCGCCGAGCACCGCTTCATCGAAGGTGATGGGAACCTCGACGATGATGTCGTCGCCCTCGCGCTTGAACACGGGATGGGGCTTTACGGAAATCTCGACCAGCGCGTCGCCGGGCTCGCCCTCGCCCAAGCCGGGATGACCCTTGCCTTTCAGCCTGAGGACCTGGCCGTCGGTGACGCCCGCAGGAATCGTCACGTCGAGCGTTTCGCCGTCGGGCAGCGTGATACGTGTCTTGGTGCCCTTCACCGCATCGAGGAAATCGACCTCGAGGCGATATTGCGCGTCCTGTCCGCGCATGGAGAAACGCGCGCCGCCGCGTGCCCCGGCTGCCCCGCCCCGCCCGAACAGGTCGCCGAACAGATCGCTGAACTCGCCAATGTCCTCGAAGCCCGCGGCCGAGCGGTAACGCGCGCCGTCCTCGCCGCCGGCATATTCGCGGTAGTAGCGCTGCTGCGGCTTCTCCTGCCCCGAGGCGTCGATCTCGCCGCGGTCGTAGCGCGCGCGCTTCGTTTCGTCGCCGACGATGTCGTAGGCGGCGGTGACCTTCTTGAACTTCTCCTCAGCCGCCTTGTCGCCGGGGTTGAGGTCGGGATGCAGCTTCTTGGCGAGCTTGCGATAGGCCTTGGTGATGTCCGCCGCGCTCGCGGTCTTAGCCACGCCAAGGACGGAATAAGGATCGTCTGCCATTTAACAGTCGAAGCTCAGGAGTGAAGGTCGAAGTCGAGTCTCAATGTTGCCTGTCATTGCCCGGCTTGACCGGGCCATCCAGTAACCCCGGTATCTGTAAGCAATACAAGCGCAGTGGTTACTGGATTCCCGCTTTCGCGGGAATGACGAATTGATCGGGGTGATTTGGGAGCAGAGGCCCCCTCAAGCAAGTCTCTCAGCTTGCCGCGAGCTGATAGGCGGTGCCGACCCTGATCTCGCCCTCGCGGTCGAGCAAGCCGGCGAGCTCCTTGAATCTCCGCTCGACGCGCTCGCCCTCGAGGTTGGAGTAGGGCTCGGGCAGCGTCCAGGCGAGCCGGTTGCCCTCATAGGTGACGGGCGTGTTGGTGAGCACGCCCGGCATGGCGGCCGACACCATATGGGCGGCGCGGAACGCCGCGCCCAGGATGCGCGCCCGCTTCACCATGTCCTTGTCCACGAGCTCGACCAGCCGCTGGCTGAGCTCGTCCCGCACCAGCCCCTCGTTGCGATAATAGACGGTGAGCGCGAGGAAAGCGCGGCCCGGATGGTCCACGCCGACGAAATCGCCGTGGGCGACGAGGTTCAGGCTCTGCGCCCCGCGGTAATCGGGGTGCGCCCGCCAGCCGATATCGGAGAGGAGGCAGGCCGCGTGACGAAGCCGCCTCTGCTCGGGCGTCTCGGTCGGGCCCGGCGCGCGGAACAGAGCATCGGTCCAGAAGCAAAGCTCGTACGCGCTGTCGAGGGAGCGCGAACGCTGCCGCGCGAGGTCCTCGCAAGCCGCAATTAGTGGGTCCCTGCGCTTCTCGCTCTCGCCGAGAAGGCTATAGAGCAGACCTTCGCGGATGCCGAATACCGAGACGACCACGGCGCGCGGCTTCATCTGCTTGATCAGCCGCTCGAGCACGAGCGCGCCGTACGGAACGGTCTCGCGGCGCGCGCTCGATATGTCGCGAATGCCGGCGAGCGAGCTTTGCGACTGATGGTCGAGAAGGGCTGCGAATTTGAGCGCCCCGTCGGCATTGATCTTGTAGTTGTGCATGACGCTCAAAGGATAGTTGGTCTGCGTCATGTGCAGGCGCGCGAGCGCGCGCCAGGTGCCGCCGATTGCGTAGAAGTCGCGTCCCCTGCCCTTCTCCAGCCAATCGACCTTGGCAAGCTCGGCATCGACGATCTCGCGCGCCTTCTTGAGATTGCCGCCGGAGGCATCGATCAGCCGCAAGCCTCCGAGCGGGAGCGTCACGGCATCGGAAAGACGCCCGCCCCTGACGTCGATCAGCTCGAGACTGCCGCCGCCGAGGTCGCCGGCAAAGCCGTCGGCGGCATGAAAGCCAGATACAATGCCGAGAGCGGCGAGCTCGGCCTCCTTGGTGCCGGACAGCACGGTGATCTTGCGATCAAGGATGCGCTCGGCCTGGGCGATGAAGTCGGGCCCGTTCTCGGCTTCGCGCGCCGCAGCCGTGGCGATCACCTCGACATGGCCGGCTCCAAGCTGCTCGATCAGGGCTCGGAAGCGCCGCAGCGCTCGCAACGCACGCTTTATCGCGTCGGGCGCGAGCTTTCCGGTGGTAGCGATCGTGCGCCCGAGGCCGCACAGCACCTTCTCGTTGAACAGCGGCGCCGGCGCCCGGCCGGCGTCCTCGTAGACGATGAGGCGGACCGAGTTCGACCCGATATCGACCACCGCAACCGGGCTTGAGTCGTTCCTTGCCAGCATGACGTGCCGCGCTCTAGGTCTGCTCGACGAGGCGCGTGAAGCGCCGCGGCATGTTCTCGGTGAGAGACGTGCCGCGCCCTGACAGGCTCGGATTGGTCATGAAATAGTCCTGCGCGCTGAACGGCTCCTGATCCTGCGTGGGATAGATGCGCTCAGAGCTGCCATCGGGCTTGACCCGCCAGCTCTGCAGATTGTCCTTTAAATTCGCCACCATGATCTGATCCAGGATCTGCTCATGCACCGTCGGGTTCGTGATCGGAACCATGGCCTCGACCCGGCGGTCGAGGTTGCGCGGCATCATGTCGGCAGAGCTGATATAGACCACCGCCTTGCGATTCGGAAGGCCATGGCCGGCGCCGAAGCAAAAGATACGCGAATGTTCGAGGAAGCGCCCGACGATGCTCTTCACGTGGATGTTCTCCGAGAGACCCGGCACGCCCGGCCTTAGGCAGCAAATGCCGCGCACCACGAGGTCGATCTCGACTCCCGCCTGGCTCGCCTCGTAGAGCGAGTCGATGATCTCGCCATCGACCAGCGAGTTCATCTTCATCCAGATGGCGGCCGGGCGGCCAGCCTTGGCGTGGTACATCTCCTCGCGGATATGGTCGAGGATGCGCGCCCTAATGCCGTGCGGTGACACCGCCATGGCCTCGAGCTCGGCCGGCTCGGCATAGCCGGTGACGTAGTTGAAAATGCGCGACACGTCCTGGCCGATGATGCGGTCGGCGGTGAAGAAGGAGAGGTCGGTGTAAATCTTGGCGGTGACCGGGTGGTAGTTGCCGGTCCCCACATGGCAATAGGTGATGAGCTCGCCATGCTCGCGGCGGACGATCAGGCTGAGCTTGGCGTGGGTCTTGAGCTCAAGGAAGCCGTACACCACCTGAACGCCTGCGCTTTCAAGATCGCGCGCCCATTTGATGTTGGCCTCCTCGTCGAAGCGGGCCTTGAGCTCGACCACAGCGGTGACCGACTTGCCCGCCTCAGCCGCCTCCTTCAGCACCTCGATAATCGGGGAGGTCTTGCTCGTGCGGTAGAGCGTCCATTTGATCGCCACCACCTCGGGATCGGCCGCTGCCTGCTTCAGGAACTGGAGCACGACGTCGAACGACTCGTAGGGGTGGTGGACGACGATGTCCTTCTTGCGGATGGCGGCGAAGCAATCGCCGTGATGCTCGCGGATGCGCTCGGGGAAGCGGCTGACGAAGGGCTCGAATTTAAGCTCTGGGCGATCCGGAACGATGAGCTGGTTGGTATCAGCGAGCCCGATCAGGCCTTTCTGCACGAAGCTCTCGCGCTCGGTGACCTTCAGCTCTTGCATGACGAAGCGCTGGAGCCTCGACGGCATGGTGGCTTCGATCTCGAGCCTGATCACCGAGCCTCGGCGGCGGCGTTTTAACGCCGATTCGAACAGACGCACGAGGTCCTCGGCTTCCTCCTGCACCTCGATGTCACTGTCGCGCAGGACTCGGAAAGCGCCTTGGCTGCGCACCCGGTAGCCGGGGAACAGGCGAGACACGAAGATGCCGACCACGGTCTCGAGCCGGATGAAACGGATCGGCTCCTTGCCGTCGCCGCCGTCGCCGTTGCCCGGCAGGCGGATGAAGCGGGCTAGCTGGGGCGGGATCGGCATTAGCGCGTGCATGGCGCGGAGCGAGCCTTCCCGCACAAGCTCGAGCCCGAGGGTGAAACCGAAATTGGGAATGAACGGAAACGGATGGGCGGGGTCGACGGCGATCGGCGTCAACACCGGGAAGATATGGTTGAGGAAGTGATCCTCGAGCCACGCGCGCTCGTCGTTTGACAGCTGATCGGCGTGGAGCACATGGATGCCGACATCGGCGAGCAATGACACGAGCGTGACCCAGCATTCTTGCTGCTCGGCGGTCAGCTCGGCGACCGAGTGGCTGATACGGTCGAGTTGCTCGGCGGGCGTCAGCCCGTCTTCGCTGGGCGTCTCGATACCTGAAACGACTTGGCCGCGCAGACCGGCCACGCGCACCATGTAGAATTCATCGAGATTGTTGGCCGAGATGGATAGAAAGCGCAGGCGCTCAAGCAACGGATGACGCTCGTTCTCGGATTCCTCGAGCACCCGCCGGTTGAAGTTGAGCCACGACAGCTCGCGGTTGAAAAAACGGCTTGGCCCCATGGCGGCGATGGCCGGACTCGGCGGCGTCCGCTCAACCTGCTCTGGCAAGCTCATCGTTCAACCTATTGAAAATCAATAACTTTACCGGCGGACTCGTGGGACTTGGCGTCGGACGCAAAATCTACCCTAAGAACTGTATCACTACCGTTACGCCTCAAGCCAATCCGGCCCCTCCCTCATCGGAGGCCCCTATCGCCGCCAGCGCCTCGACCACAAGCTGGCGGCTGATCTTCCGGCCCGTCGCAAGCGCCGCCCGGTCAACCGCCTCGACCGCGGCCGCAGCCGCGGCGAGCGAGCGGTCGATGTTGAGGGCGAGAAACTCGAGCACCTTCGGATCGACATTGAGCTGCCGGTCGGCGAACTGCTTCAAGAGCACCGTCTTGAGCAACGCCTCGTCGGGCGCCCCGATCTCGACCGCCGGCAGCGCTTTCAACCGCGACAGCAGGTCAGGCAAATTGAGCTCCCACCGGCTTGGAGCGGTCCGCGCGGTGATCAGCACATAGAGACCCTTCTCGCGCGCAAGGTTCAACAGGTGGAACAGCGCCTTCTCGTCGTAGGCCGCGCGGTCGGCATCCTCGACCACGAGCGCCGTCCCCTCTCCCATCATCTCGATCGAGTGAACGTCGAGGGTCGAAGGCTCTAGCGCTCGCGCGCCCGACAGCGCCTGGAACACGCGGGCGAGATGCGTCTTGCCGCTTGCCGGCGGCCCGATCAGGAGTTGGACGTTGCCCTGCCAGCCCGGCCACGAATCGATCAGCCTCACGGCCGCAAGATTGCAATTGCTGACGAGGAAATCCTCTGCGCCGAGCGCCGCGCGATGCGGCAGATCGAGAGTGAGCTGGGCGAGAGTCACGAAGCCCTGACCCGCGAGCGATCCGCCGGGACGTGCCCGACGACGTCGCGTTTGCGCGACACCATCGGCTGAGGCTGCGGCTCGTAGCTCGCCATGTGGCGGAGCCACGCCACGAAATAGGCCGCGGCGGAGACGATGGTGAGCGTACCCGTCACCCAGACGAGCAATTGGACGAGCCCCTCGAGGCCAAGGCCAAGTCCGAGCTCGGCGAGCACGAGCCCTGCGAGGACGATCTGCGACAAGGTGTTCGCCTTGCTGATGAGGAGCGGGTGCATGGAAAGCGGGCGCGACAGCATCCACGACAGCACCACCGCGCCGACGATGAGGATATCCCGGCTCACCACCGCGATCACGAGCCACGCCGGCAATTGTCCCGCAAGCCCCAGAGTGACGTAGATGCTGACGAGCAGCGCCTTGTCGGCGATGGGGTCGAGATAGGCGCCAAGCTCGGTGTCCCATTTGTAACGCTTGGCCAGGAAGCCATCGGCGGCATCGGAGAGGCCCGCGAACAGGAACAGCAGGAAGGCCGCCAACATCTCATGGGTGATGATCAGCCACACCACGAGCGGAACGAGCACGATCCGCATGAGAGTGAGGCTGTTGGGGATATTCACGTAACATTCCTCCAGAAGCGCTCGGCATCGCGATCCGCGACCAAGCCTCTGCCTAGAATTTTAGCAGATTCGAGGCCCGCACGTGTAAAGGGGTAAGGCGAGGCACGGCCCCCTATTTCGAGCGGAGCACGAAGGTTCCATCTTTCTCATCGAAGGCAAAGCCGCTTTGGCTGAGGTCGGCCTGCAATTTGCCGAGCGAGCCGGCATAGTCGAAGGTGATCGAGGCGCCGCGCGCCGAAAGTGCGTTCACTTCGAGTGCCTGGATGCCCGCGACCTGCATTAGCCTGGCCCTGATCTCCTGCCAATCCTTGAGCCCGGTGAATTGGACCATGGCTTGGACGTTGCGCGGCACCTCCGCCGCCGCCCCGGTTTGCGGCGCCTGCTCGGCTCCGCCCTCGCTTCCGGCAGGGGGAGCTTCGGCCGGGGCCGGGGTCTGCGTCACCTTCCAGCGATTTTCGATGATGCCGAACGCGACCGCAGCCGCTTGCCGCGCTACTTCCTTGGCGTTGCCGTTGAAGCTGTCGGTGTGTCCGTAATTGATCGGGCCGACGCTGTCGGCGCCGACGAGCCGGGTCACGAACTTGCCTCCGTCTCCCGCCTCGCCGACGGCAATCACGAGCGGGGCGTAGCTGTAATCTGCCTGCATCAGGGCGAAGGCCTGCGCGTCTCCACCGAGCACCGATTTCACCGCCTCGGCGGTGAGATCGGGCCTGGGCTTCAGGATCGTCGCCGGCGTAGCGCTATGGGCAAGATCGAGATCCTCCCAGGCCTGCGGCCAAGCCCCGTCGCTCTTCACGGTTCCCCCGTCGAGCACGAGCGGCAGGATCGAAATCGCCTCGGCGCGGGCCTCGCTATACGGGATGTTCTGGCTGTCGAGGAGCTGCTTCACCGCCTCGCTGTTGAAGGAGACGTCAAGGCTCGCGATGTAACGCGTTGCCGAGTTCTGCTCGCTCCTTATCGAGACGGACGAGACCAGCTCCTCGACGTCTTGCTGGCTGAGATCGGGAAGCTGCGCATAGGCGCTGACCGGCATGAGCCGCTTCAGCACGACATTGAGGGCATCAAGTTCGGCCGCTTTCATGCCCTTCGCCTTGGCGGCCACGGCATCCTTGTCGGTGGCATCGACCGAAACCTTGGCGACGTCGTAAAGCGTATCGGCCGCCCGAGCGCCGCTCGGTAGGGCAACGCAAGCGAGCGCCGAGACGAGAGCGAAGCAAGCCGCTCGCAAAGCACAGAACCCTGACCGCCAGCACGCCATCCGGAACTCTCAAGGCGACATCGCCCGCCCTTTGAAGGACCTCCCCCACCGCTAAACCGTGGGAATGTGGCCGGGAAGCGGCCTTTCCGCCTTGACGGGCCTCCTTAGGCACGATTGTTATGCCACATCGCCTGAACCTCCATAAAGAGTGGCGGAGCGTGGCCGCGACCTCCAGGAAGACCAGCCGGCTGACCTATCGCGATGCGGGCGTCGATATCAACGCCGGCAATGCTCTGGTGGAGGCGATCGGACCCCTTGCCAAAGCGACCAAGCGCAAGGGCGTGCTTGGTGCGATTGGCGGCTTCGGCGGTCTGTTCGATCTGAAGCCATGCGGCTTCAAGGATCCGGTCCTGGTCGCCGCCACCGACGGCGTCGGCACCAAGCTCAAGCTCGCCATCGAGACCGGTCTGCACGAGGGGATCGGCATCGACCTCGTCGCGATGAACGTGAATGACCTCGTGGTGCAAGGCGCCGAGCCTCTCTTCTTTCTCGATTATTTCGCGAGCGGCAAGCTCGACATCGAAGTGGCCGAGACGGTGATCGGGAGCATCGCCAAAGGCTGCAAAGACGCCGGCTGCGCGTTGATCGGCGGCGAGACCGCTGAGATGCCCGGGCTCTATGCGCCAGGCGATTACGACCTCGCAGGCTTCGCCGTCGGCGCGGTCGAGCGGAGCGCATTGCTGCCGCGGAAGGACATCGAGATTGGCGACGTGATCCTTGCGCTTCCCTCCTCGGGTGTTCACTCGAACGGCTTCTCTCTGGTGCGCCGCGTGGTCGAGCGATCGGGCTTGCGGCTTTCGGACCGAGCGCCCTTCGCGAAAGGAAAGTCGCTCGGGGCGGCTCTCCTCACACCGACCCGCATCTATGTGCGGCAGATCCTTGAAACAATTCGCCGAACCGGCGCGGTGAAAGCGCTTGCTCACATCACCGGCGGCGGGCTCACCGACAATATCCCGCGCGTGCTGCCAAGAGGGCTCGCCGCCGAGATCGGCCTCGGCTCCTTCACGCTTCCGCCGGTCTTCCAATGGCTGCAACGCGAGGCCCGCCTCGACAGGGGCGAGATGCTGCGCACCTTCAACTGCGGCATCGGCATGATCCTGATCACGGCACCTCAGGACGCCAAGCGCGTGCTTCGCTCACTCGGCGACGAGGCGATGGAAATCGGCGTCATCGCCAAACGCGGGCGCCGGGCCGCTGTGCGCTATGCCGGAACGCTTGGGGCGAGCTCGTGAGCAAGAAGCGCGTCGGCGTCTTGATCTCGGGCCGGGGATCAAACCTTGAGGCCCTGATCGAGGCCTGCAAGGCCCCCGCCTATCCCGCGAAGATCGTCCTCGTGGTGTCGAACGTCCCTGGCGCTCGGGGACTGCTGCGTGCCGAGACCGCCCTCATCCCCACCCGCACCATCAACCACAAGGACTTCACCACGCGCGCCAATTTCGATGCCGTGCTCGACCAGGCCCTCAAGCAGGCCGAAATCGAGCTCGTCTGCAATGCGGGCTTCATGCGGCTGCACACGGAGGAGTTCGTGCGGAGCTGGTGGAACCGCCATCTCAATATTCACCCTTCCCTTCTGCCCGCGTTCAAAGGCTTGCACACTCATGCTCGCGTGCTGGAAGAAGGGGTGAAGATCACCGGCTGCACCGTGCATTTCGTGAGGCCGGAGATGGATACGGGCCCGATCGTGGCCCAGGCTGCGCTGCCTGTCCTTCCAGACGATACGGAGGTGAGCCTGGCCGCCCGCGTGCTCGAGGCCGAGCACAGGCTTTATCCGCATGCGCTGCGACTGGTCGCCTCGGGGGCGGTGCGCGTCGAGGGCGAACATGTGGTCGGAATGACACAGGTCAGCGGGGCCCCCCCGATCTTTTCGCCTCCAACTTGATGAAGCTCTTTGATTGAAATCGTTAACGGCCGTAAGATTGGCTCCTGGACGGGTGGCATGTCACGCCACAAGATGGTGATGTGCCAATGATGGACAATGCCGACGGCAGGATGCTAGAGACTGCCTTGAATCAAGGCAATTCCGCCACGGATTGCCGATATCGTGGCAAAGCCTTGCAAGCTGTTCGGCGGGCCGCTCCCTCACTGAGGCCGCTGACCCTGCGGGCGCGAGGCCTTGGCCTCCGACAGCAAGAACAGGGAGCAAGGGGACAGACATATAGATGGCGGATATGACAGTCGCCTATTCTGCATCGCACGGGCTCGGCGAAGAGCAGAGCATCTGGTACAAGCTCACCCCGCTGTTGAGCCAGGAGAACCCTATGCAGGTTCTCATGGCCCTCAGCGACAAATATGGCGGCGTGGTTCCGATCAATCTCAAGAACCACCGCATCGTGCTGCTCTCCGAGCCCGCCCACGCCGAGCGCGTTCTCGTCTCGAACGCCGACAACTACACCAAATATTTCGACGGGCTGCGCCCGGTGTTCGGCCGGAGCATGATCACCATCGACGGCGCGCTATGGCAGAAGATCAGGGCGCCGCAGCAGCCCGCCTTCCACCCCAATATGTTCGAGGTCTATTTCCCCTATCTGATGTCGGCCATCGATTCGAAGATGGCGCGCTGGGCGAAGTTCGCCTCGACCGGCGAGACGATCGAGATGGTCGAGGAGACCTGGACGCTCGCCGCCGAGATGGTGTGCAAGGCGCTGTTCGACCGCGAGATGCCGTTCAACCCGCATTTCGTCTTCGGTCAGGTCAAGACCTATACCGACGTGGTGAACCACAAGTCGATACGGCTCAAGAACGTGCGCGGCGAACTCGAGGAGATGACGCAAGAGGAGGCCGCCAAGGCGATGGAGGTGTGGGGCTCGATCCCGGACACCGTCATCGGCGCCAACGTGCTCGAGCAGCGCGAGAAGACCCTGCTCAAGATGCTGGAAGCGGCCGAGGCCGACCCCGATTTCCCGGAGTTCGATCACCGGCAGGTGGTCGACGAGATGAAGCAATATTTGTGGGCCGGCACCGAGACGACCGCGCTGACGCTTGCCTGGTCGCTCTATCTCCTGTCGATGCACCCCGAAGCGCTCGAGCGCATCAGGGCCGAGGCGAGAGCCGTGTGCGGCGAGCGCGACCCCGAATGGAACGAGGTGCAGCACCTCACCTATACGCGCATGGTCATTCAGGAGACGATGCGCCTCTTCCCGCCGATCTGGGCCTTGATCCGCATCGCCGCCGGCGATGACGAGATCGGTGGCCACCACGTCAAGGCGGGCGACAAGGTGGTGATCCTCTCTTACGTGATGCACCACAGCCCGAACTATTGGGAGGACCCTGAGAAGTTCGAGCCGGAGCGCTTCGCGCCAGAGCGCGCCAAGAAGCGCACGAAATATAGCTACCTGCCCTTTGCCGCGGGCAAGCGTGCCTGCATCGGCGGCGCGCTGTCGCAGATCGAGAACACGCTCGCTCTGGTGCAGCTCCTCCGGCGCTTCACACCGGAATATGCGGGACCCGTGCCGGCGAAGATCCACGCGACCGTGACGCTCTGCCCCAAAGGCGGCCTCCCCTTCCGCATCCGCGCCCTAAGCTGAAACCTGGCTTAGGCTGACCCAGGTCAGAAACTCCGCTTCCGGCCCAGCCGTGATACACCTTCCGGTTGCGGTTCGGGGCGCCGGGCAAGAAATAAGCGTATAGATTGAAACGCTTGGCTAATCTTCCTGTCCATAGTCTGCCGCATTGATCGGCCTTGGGCTCTCTCTCTCTCTCTGTTAGGAAGCTTCGCTGTGCTGGCCCCATTGACAGACCGCGTAGCCAAATCGGCGACGACAGTCCGACGAATCGATCCGATCGTGTTCGCGGTCGCCAGTCTGGTGGCGGCTGTCATCCTCGTATCGCTCGTCGCCATACCGCAATATCTGTCTAGGCAGGCGCGCTGGGACTCGCTCCGAGCGCATGTCGGCGAAATTGCCAAGCTTGCCGCCAGCGTCGTTGATGGGGATCTGCATCGGCAACTGCTCGACCCTGCGAATTACAACGACGAGCTGTACAAGCGTGCGCTTGCCCCGCTGGTACGCTTCCATTCGACAGACCACGACATTTTCTACCTGTACACGATGGTTGAGCGGGACGGTGTCGCGTATTTCGTGCTCGATACCGCCGCCTCGCCGGACCTCAAAACAGACCGCAAACTCGAAGCGTCGGGCTATATGGAGCGGTTCGACGTCCGTCAGGAATACAAAGACGACTGGCTTCAGCAGCTCGCGGCAGGCGAGACCTATGTCAATCCCGGCTTCGAGGAGGATGATTACGGTACATTCCTCACGGGGGACTCGCCGGTCTACGACAGTCAAGGCCGCTATAGCGGCTTCGTCGGGGTCGATTTCGACCTCGAATATTATTTCGCCCAAGAAGGCCGCTTCCGTGCCATTGCCATCGGCAGTCTAATCGCCGCGCTGCTGCTCGCGCTCGCGATCGGCTACGGCGTCGCGCTCTATTACGCTGCCATCCGGAGTTGCATGGAGGCTCTCTATGAGAGCTCGACGAGCGACGGCCTGACCGGTTTACGCAATCGCCTCGGTGCCATCGATGGCGTCAAGAGACTGCTGGCGCGACGCGCAAAAAGCTATGCGGCTCTGCTCATCGATATCGATGGGCTCAAGCTGATCAACGACACAAGGGGGCACGCCACCGGCGATGCCGTCATCGCGCTCACGGCCGAAGCCATTCGCGAGAGCATTCGCGAAGGCGATGAATGCGCTCGCCTCGGTGGCGACGAGTTCTTCGTGTTCGCCGCCGGTTGCGACACCGAGGAGGCCATGGCTATGGCCAAACGCATTCTCGACAAGCTTTCCAAGCCAACGATGCCGATGGTCGGCGCGACCGCCAGCGTGTCGATCGGGGTGGTCGTGCTCGATGGGACCGACGCCGAGTTCAGTCGCATGTACCGCGACGCCGACCATGCGCACTATCAGGCGCGGTACGAAGGCAAAAGCCGGATCGGTCTTTTCGAGCCGGACGCCGCCGCCACGCCCAACGGCTCACCGGCCTTCGCCTAACCTTCCGTCAGAACCTCGTGAATTTGCGGGACGACCGCGGCGCCCTCGCCAACTGCCGCCGCCACGCGCTTGGTCGAGCCCGCACGCACATCGCCGACGGCAAAAACGCCCGGCCTGCTCGTTTCGTAAGGCAGCACCTCGCGCTTGACGCTGCCGTCGGCAAAACCAGTGCCGGTGATGACGAAGCCCTTGCCGTCCACGTCGACGCAATGGGTGAGCCAATTGGCGTTCGGATCGGCGCCAATAAACAGGAATAGATGGCGCATGTGGCAGGTGTGCGTCTCTCCCCGTCCTCTTGCACGAGCCGGGCGAGAGAAGCGGTGCCAGAATTACCGATCAGGACCGAGCCCACTCCGCCATCTTGCTCGAGCAATCCCACGCGGCGGAGGATGAAGGCGCGCATCATGATCTCGCCGACCTCTGCGGACCCGATCATCAGCGCGCGGACATGCGCCGGATCGAAGGGGATTGCGGTGCAGCCGTCTTCGCCGGCACGTCCCTGGGCGAGCAACTCTCGCCCGGAGAGCTGGCTCAATTCGCCAGAAAACTGTCCGGGATGGTGAGTGGTGATGGCCGACTTCGTGATTGAGCCCGTCGCGCCTGAACGTATTGATCGAGCCTTGGAGAACGAGCCAAGACGGGGCCTGCCGCTCGCCGACGTCGAACACGATCTCGTCAGGCGCGAAGCTCTGCGCAGGACCGCTGGCAAAGCGCTTCGCCGTCTCGATCTGGCCCGCATCGAGCACGGGGAACATCTGCTGACGGCGGGTTTCGATGATGCTCATTGGATGCCTCCGCTGACCGCAGATTGTGGCTTCGCGCGCCACCCTGCAAGGGCAGACGCGAATGCCGCCATCCTTAGCGCGGAAAGGGTAGTTTGCGCGAGCGGCGGTCAGTGCACCTTCGTGTAGGTCGTCGTCATCGTCGTGTTCTTGGGCATCGGCTGCACGGTGGAGAGCGTGTCGCCATCGCAAGTGTAGCTCATCGACGCATCTGCTGGCTTCATCTGCGGCATCGCCATCTTGACCCCTTCGCCATTGGGTCCCTTGAGCTCGATCGTGCCCTTCGAGGAGACCTCGGTCATACACAATGTGAGGGCGCCGCCTGACGCCGACCACTGCCCGCTCGCTTGCCCGCTCATCTGTCCGGTCGCGTGCATCGGCGCGTCCTTAGCACCCACTTCGGCCTTGGCGTCGACCTTCGAGGTCGAAAACGTGCCATCGGCGTTGAAGGTGAGCGTGCCATTGCTTGCGACGGCGCCGACTTGAGCCATCTTGAGGTTCTGGCGCATCCACTCGGCGGCCCCTCCCCCAGTCTGTTTCCATGTGCCTACAAGGCACGCGTCGACGGCAGGCGAGGCCGTGCAGCCGGCCTGCGCGGCGCCTATAGGCGCGAACGCCAAGGCCATGGCAACAATCAATGCACGTGGAGGACCCATCACACTCCCCCCTTTTACCGGAGCGGAGAGTGGACCAAGTCTTTGCGGCCAGCGCAAGGCGAACAGCCAAGCCAGCCCTGAGCGGGAGCTAACGCATCCTCGATTTCAGCGTGATCCTCTCCCCATCCAGGACCAACCTGCCGTAGCCGTGATGATGGATCGTCCTCGCGTGTCTCTGCTTGGGGTCCTGCCAGGCCTTGACCACTTCGAGGATGAAGAGCCCGTATTTGTCGACGAGCGTCGTGTCCTTGACCTTGCATTCGAGATTGACGAAGCACTCGCCGACGAGCGGCGCGCTCACACGCTTAGCCTTGATCTTAGTGAGATCGAAGGCGGCGAATTTATCGATGTCGCGGCCCGAGCTGTTGCCGATCTTAACCACCGTCTCAGCGATCCCGACCGCGGGAATTGCGATCACGCATTCGCGCGTCGCGCACAAAGCGGCGAAGCTGTAATCCCCCTCCTGACGATGCAGGCAATGAGCGGCGGCTCGAAGTCGACCATCATGTGCCATGACATGGCCATGACATTGGCGCGGCCGCCCTCGGCGGTCGCAAGCAGGACGACGGGGCCGGGCTCGATCGTCTGGTAGACCTTGGCAAGAGGAAGGTCGCGTAGTGGGTTTGCCTTCGCGCGCCTTGCGGGCTTTGCACTCACGGCTTCTGATCCGGGTCGTCGGTCTTGGCGGGAGGAGGCTCGGCCGGTCTTACCGCGTCGCCGACCACGGGAAAGCCGGCGCGCAGATAGGCGGATCTGCCAGATCTGATCTTGGGTCAGCTCGGTCTTGAATGACGGCATGGCAGTGCCGAATTGCTTGCCGCCCTCTGAGATGGTCCACAACAGATATTGGTCGATGGCAATCGGCTGCTGCACCAGATAGGCAAGCAGGGCGGGTGACGGGTTCAGCGAATAGGCAAGCTCGCCATTGCCGAGCCCCGTGTCGCCGTGACATTTCGCGCATTTGGCAAGGTAGAGAGGGCCGCCTGCGGCAATGGCGTTGGTCGTATAGCCCACACTGTTCTCTGCCTTGATATAGTCCTCGGGCACTTTCTTGTTCACGAAGGCCGAGAAGCGGAGCATGCGCTGCTGCTGCTCGGGACTGAGATTCTTGAAGTTCCAACCCATCGGCATGTCGGGCTCCGCCGGTAGCCGCGCTTGCGCGAGCGAACGCGAGACGGCCGGCGCAAGAAGCGCGGATGCGACGAGAAGGGCGGCAATTGCGAGCGCGAGACGTCGCGAATTCTGCATGGGACTCCTCCAGCCTGTTCGC
The DNA here is from genome assembly GCA_963747175.1 of uncultured Alphaproteobacteria bacterium. GTDB lineage: Bacteria > Pseudomonadota > Alphaproteobacteria > Rhizobiales > Methyloligellaceae > Methyloceanibacter. The sequence goes on from CAVVDW010000001.1 coordinate 21,544, forward strand.
CCGGACGATTGTCGTTCGGCGCAAGAACCAAGCCTTATCGCAGATCAAATGTCGGCAAATTCGGCGCTTTCCTTAGCTCCAGCGGGTATTCTGCCTAAGAATGACGCGTTGAAGGCTTCTCAGTTGACCAGAGGAGTCATAAACTGCCCCAATCAGGTTGAGGGGCGTAGCGATGAGCGACGTGGCTGGCTTGAACGTGCAGGTCTTGCAAGACTGCGACCTCGTGGTTACCGAGCCCAGGACCGGCGAGAAGGTGGTCTACCGCAAGGATGGAGATTCACCGGTCCTCGTCATGATGGACTCGCTCAGGGCCGATCCCGATGCGGCGCGCGTCAGATTCCTCGTCTCGGCCTGGAAGGCAGCTCACGCGAAAGCTCAACAACTCGGGTGGCTGAAATCCTGAGCACGGCCTGGAAGTACCCGCCGGTCCGATAGGATGCCCGTAAAGACCCTTAACCGCGCATGCATGAGGCCGTAATAGCCGGCGCAAGCACCGACGCGCCGCTTGAGACTTTGCCAGGACTGGTCTCGGCCTTTCGCTTCGAGGCCGGCAGCACCGGCGAAGAGCTCCCCGTCGATAAGCCGATCGCTGAAGGCCCAGACGGCTGGCTTTGGCTTCACTTCATCTCGCCGACGCGCGCGCCTGCCGCTTCCTAAAAGGAGGTTTCTCCCTGCCCGTTGCCGCGCGCGAACTCCTCGTCTCCGCCGACGAGCATCAGCAGCTCAATGTGAGCGGCGGCTGCCTCTACGGCGTCTTCGCCGATCTCGTCTGCGATCTCGACGGGCTCACCGAGGAGATCGGCTTTCTTCATTTCGCCTTGACGGAGAGGCTTCTCGTCACCGGGCGCCGGCGCTCGTTAAGCGCGGTGAACGTCACGCGCAAGATTGTTCGCGGCGGCGCCCTGATTTCCACTCCGGCGGCGCTTCTGCAAATGCTTCTGGAGCATGTGGTCGATTCGGTCGATCGCTATGCCGACGATGCCTCGGCCAAGCTCGACCGGGTCGAGGAGAAGATCCTCGCCGATGACGTGAGCGAAGGGCGCCAGGTGCTTGGCCGCATCCGCCGCGCCGCAGTGCGCCTGCATCGTCAGCTCGCGATCCTCCGCGCGCTCATGCAGCGGCTCGAGGCTCGATCTCGCCGAGAAGTTCACGCTCGGTCTCGCCACGGCAAGGTTGCGTCAGCGCCTCGAATGGCTCGATGCCGAGATCATCTCGCTGCGCGACCGGGCCCACCTCCTCCAGGAGGAGGTCACCATGAAGACGGCCGAGCAGACCAACCGCAATCTGCATGTGCTGGCCGTCGTTACCACACTCTTCATGCCGGCGAGCCTGATTGCCGGCATCTTCGGGATGAATGTTGGAGGGCTCCCGTTCGTGCAGGACGCCAGCGGATTCCTGTGGTCGATGGCGATCATCGCCGGAGCTTCTGTGGTCGTGCTCTGGCTGCTCAAGCGCTCGGACATCCTCAAGCGCTAGGGGGAAGAAAGCCGCGCTCCCTACCCCACGATCTCGCTCTTCTTGAAGCAGAGTGCGATCTCGCGCTTGGCGGTCTCGGGGCTGTCCGAGCCGTGGACCGAATTGCGCTGGAGGTTGACCGCGAAGTCCTTGCGGATGGTGCCGGGCTCGGCATCGACCGGGTTGGTGGCGCCCATCACCGCGCGATTCTTGGCGATAGCGTCCTCGCCTTCGAGCACTTGGAGTACGATCGGTCCCGAGGTCATGAAGGCGACGAGATCTTTGAAGAAGGGCTGGTCCTTGTGAACGTCGTAGAACTTGCGCGCGTCCTTCTTCTTCCACCACACACGCTTCTGCGCGACGACCCGCAGGCCTGCGGCCTCAAGCCGGGCGATGATCAGCCCGGTCAGGTTTCGCTCGGTCGCGTCGGGTTTGATAATGGAAAGCGTGCGTTCAATAGCCATGAAAATCAGTCCCCAGAGGTTTTTGGATTTAGGCGGGCTTATAGCGGTGACGGATGACAGCGGCAAGGCAATCCCGACCGCCTTAATTCTGATCAGAGTCCCTGAGATTCCGGCTAATCACGCCTTTTGCTGCCAACGGCCGGCTTCACCTTGCTGCCAATAGCTGACGGCGTGACCCTTGTCCTTGGCTGTCCGCCAATCGGCACGCGCCCGCGCCACCGCCGCCTCGTCTCGCCCGTCGAAGATGAATACGACGCGGGCGTAAGGCGATACGTCGGTAAGCACGGCGCCGTCGACCAGGAAACGGACGCGCGCACCGTTCGGGTTGTCCTCCCCCGTGGTGAGATAGATCGGGTGCGTCTCGGGCGAACCGTCCCGCGCCGTTCCGTGCGGCAGGAAGCTCTCCTCGCGATAGGTCCACAGCAGCGTGTTGAGCGCCTCGACCCGCTCCTCGCTCGCGGCCTGCACGGCGGCGCGCCAGCCACGCTCGAGCGAGCGCTCGAGCAGCGTCGGCAGCACCTCCTCGAGGACGCGCCTCTCGAGGTGATAGAAATAGATCTCGGTACCGGCCTCGCTCATGGCCGCCACGCCTCAAGCATAGGGATTGCCCCCTTTGCGCAAGTGGAGCCTGATTGGCACGGCCGGCATGTCGAAGCTCTCGCGCAACGCGTTCACGAGATAGCGCACATAAGACTCCGGCAGCGCCTTCGGCCGCGAGCAGAAGACGACGAAAGTCGGCGGCCGCGCATTGGCTTGGGTGACGTATCGGAGCTTGACGCGGCGTCCCGAGACTGCAGGCGGCGAATGTGCCTCGATGGCGGCGTGCAGCCATTGGTTCAGCGCGTGAGTCGGCAGCCTGATGTTCCATAGCCGATCGACCTCGACCACCGACTGCATCAGCCGGTCGAGACCGGTGCCGCCGAGCGCCGAGACGGGCACCAGCGCCACGCCCTTCACCTGGGGCAACAGCCTCTGGCACGTCTCGCGGAGTTCCTTCAAGCGCTTCTCGCGGTCGCGCACCAGATCCCATTTGTTGACGGCGATGACGAGCGCCCGCCCCTCCTGAGCGATCAGGTCGGCGATCTGGAGATCCTGTTTCTCGAAAGGCTGCTCGGCATCGACCAGCAGCACGACCACCTCGGCGAAGCGGATCGCCTTCAGTGCATCGCCGACCGAGAGCTCTTCGGCGCGGCCTTCGACCCGCATCTTGCGGCGAAGCCCCGCCGTGTCGAACAGGAGCAGAGGACGTCCTTCGAAGGAGAGCGGAGAGGCAATCGAGTCCCGCGTGATGCCGGCCTCTGGCCCCGTGATCATGCGCTCCTCACCGAGAAGCGCGTTAACGAGGGTGGACTTGCCGACATTCGGCCTGCCGACGATGGCAATGCGCAACGGGCGCACGCCCTCGACTTCTTCTTGGGCAGCTTCTGCTTCAACCGCCCCGCCTGAGGCCTCCTTGCAGGCCTGCTGGATCGCTTCGCTCAGCTCACCGACGCCCGTGCCGTGTTCCGCCGAGATCGCAAGCGGCTCGCCGAGACCGAGCTCATAGGCCTCGTAGAGGCCACCCTCTGCCGCTCGGCCTTCGCATTTGTTGGCGGCGAGGATCACTGGCTTGCCCGAGCCCCGCACCAGCTCGGCCAACATCTCGTCGGCGCTGACCACCCCTGCCCGCACGTCGATGAGAAAGACCACGACATCCGCTTGGGCGATCGCGGCCTCTGTCTGCTGGCGCATGCGCGGAGTGAGACCTTGATCGCCCGGCTCGAGCCCAGCGGTGTCGATGAGCGTCACCGCGTAAGCCCCGAGCGTCGTCTCGGCCTCGCGCCGGTCGCGCGTGAGCCCCGGCTGATCGTCGACGAGCGCAAGACGCTTGCCGGCGAGCCGGTTGAACAGGGTGGACTTGCCGACATTCGGCCGTCCGACGATGGCGATGGTGAAGGACATCGGGCCGTCCGGAAGGAACCTGCGAAGTGCGCACGTCGCGCTAGTTGAGGGCGATCAGCGTGGCGTTATCGGCCAGGATATACATGCGGCCTCCCGCCACAATGGGAGAGACATAGACGGCCGTGCCGAGATCGAGATTGGAGATAACCTGCCCGCTGCGTGCGTCGGCAGCGACGAGGAGGCCATCGCCCGATACGAGCCACAGCCTGCCGCCGGCAAGCACAGGCCCGCTCCAGCGTCCGGTTCCCGGTAGGTCGGTCGCCCATTTCACCGCGCCGTCGGTCCGCGACAAGGCCCAGAGCTTGCCGCCAAGATCAACGACATAGACGGTATCACCGGCGACCCACGGCATCTGCGTGCTGGCGATATTGCGGGTCCACAACCGCTCCCCGTTCGATTCCGAGGTGGCGATCATCTTGCCGCCATGGCTGACGGCGAACACCACGCCCTTGTCGATCACCGGCCGCGCCGGGTCGCCGAGAATGCCGGCTGCCGAGGTCTCGGTCGTGCGCGCCAATGAATCGGTCCACGACGCCTTGCCGCTTGCGACGTCATAGGCCGCGACGTCTCCGGCCGGGAACGGCGCAATGACGATGTTCTCGCTGACCGCCGGGCTGACATTGCTGAGGAGCGTCGCGATCTGCGGGAGGCCGCGCGCCGTCCACGCTTCCGAGCCGTCGGCCGCGTTCAGTGCATGCAGCACGTTGTCGGCGGAAACGAAGAAGACCTTACCGGCCGCTGCCGTCGGCGAGCTGCGCACCGGCTCACCGACCGTCTTGGTCCATACGATCGCGCCGTTGCCGGGATCGATGCCGACCACCGTGCCGTAGCCCGTCGTGACATAGAGCCTGCCGCCGTCGAGCGCGAGCCCGCCGCCGAAGCCCTCTTTGCGCTTCTCGTTTTCGGGCGTGACGCTGACAGACCACACCGTCGCCCCGCTTGCCGCGGAGAAGGCCGAGACCGTGCCGCCCGCGTCGAGGGTGTAAACATTGCCATTGGCGACGAGCGGTATCGCGCTCAACCGACCGCTCGAGGAGGAGCCGGTGCCGGCATCTGCCGACCAGACCTTCTGCACCTGCTCATTCAGCGCGAGATGACCGAGATTGTTGGACGGCGTGCCGCCGGGCTCGGTCCAGGTCTCGTTCGAACGCGGTGGTGGCAGCGAGATCGGCTTCGGCGCGCCGGCTGGGTTGAGGTCGCTCGCGCCCGGGTCGGTGATCACGGCGATGCGCTCGCCAGGCAGGATCTCCTCCTTCTTGGCGAACGGGTTGCGGATATTGGCGAGCGGCCCGCTACAACCGCAGAGGCTCACGAGAAGAGCCGCGGCAAGACCCGCGCTCAAGAAGCGCTGGCCAGTTCCCCGTGTAAGACGAAGGCCCAAGTCTCGAGCCATCCTTCGCGCCAGATGTGCACTATTTCGCCGTGGTGCTGAGCGCCTGCGGAGTTCCCACAATGAGCGCAAGCATCATATCGGCGCGTTCCCGCAAATTCGGCGGCGTGGCCTGATCGGCGAGCAGAGCGCTGAACTCCTTCTCGGCCGTGGGCATATCGTTCGTCCGGTAGGCCGAGAGCCCGAGCAGCTCGCGCGCCGAGAAGCTCCAGGCGCTGTTCGAATCGACGAGACCCTTCAGCCGCTTCTCCATTTCGGCATAGTCGGCCTTGTCGAGCCGGAGCGCCGCGGCCTGGAGCGTGGCATGGCCGCGCAGAATAGTGTCGACGCTTGGGTCGTTGGCGAGCGCGTCGTAGTCGGCGACCGCCTTGTCGGTATCGCCGTCCTTCGCCTCGGAAGCGGCAAGCTGGAAGCGCGCGAGAATGCGGTAGCCCTCGGGCCCATCCTTGACCAACGATGCGAAGATGTCCTTGGCCTTCGCCGCGTCAGGTCCCTCTTCGACGGTCAACGCTTGGGTGAATTTGGCGCCGGCCTCTCCGGACTTCCGCTCCTGCCAGGAGACCCAGCCCTTGTAGCCGGCAACGCCAGCCACGAGCACGACCGCGCCGGCCAGAGCGTAGATGCCGTATTGGTCCCACAGCTTCTTGTATTGGTCCTGGCGGACCGCCTCGTCCACCTCGCGGATGAAATCACGATCGCGGTCGGTCATGGTCAGCGGACTCTTTTGATCTGACAGGTTCTCTTATGACGAACGATCGGCGCGATTGAGACCGGCCGCCCGCTCATCCCTGCCCGCCGTATAGTGAAGCCGTGTTGCTCGCGCAAGTAAAGAGCCCGGGAGGCACGCTCCGGGCTCCAGAACGAAATCCCTCGGATCGGCTAACTGCCTGTCATTTTGGTCTTTTTCGTGACTGTCTCAGGCTCGTCGCACATCGGATAGGTGTACTCTGCCGACGGGAAAGCGCGTGACCTCACCTCGCTCGCGAAGGCCTTCACCGCGCCCTCGATGCCCGCGCCGATATGGGCATACTCCTTGACGAATTTCGGCACGCGCTGCGACAGGCCGAGCATGTCCTCAAGCACGAGGATCTGCCCGTCGCATTCGGCAGAAGCGCCGATGCCGATGGTCGGGATTGGGATCTGCTTAGTGATGCGCGCGGCCAAGAGCTCGGCCAATGCCTCGATCACCACGGCGAAGGCGCCCGCCTCGGCGACGGCCTGGGCGTCGGCCTCGTAGGCTGCCCATTCCGAGCGGAAGCGGCCGCGCGGCTTGAAGCTGCCGATCGTGTTGATGGCCTGCGGCGTCATGCCGATATGGCTCATCACCGGGATGCCGCGATCGGCGAGATAGCGGATCGTCTCGGCCATATGGACGCCACCCTCGAGCTTGATGGCGCCGGCGCCCGTCTCCTTCATGACCCGCGCCGCGTTACGGAAGGCGACCGCCGGGCTCTCCTCGTAGGATCCGAAGGGCATGTCGACCACGACAAGCGCGCGGCTCGATCCGCGCACCACGGCCTGCGCATGCATGATCATGAGCTCGAGCGGCACGGGCACAGTCGTCTCGTAGCCATGCATCACCATGCCAAGGGAGTCGCCGACCAGCAGGAAATCGACATGCGGGTCGATGATGCGCGCGGTATGGGCATGATAGGCGGTGAGCGCCACGATCGGCGCGCCGCGCTTGCGGCTTCTGATCTCGGGCGCGGTAATGCGCTTGACGGTGAAATCCTGCGACACGTCTCGTAGAGCTCCTCAAAACGTCAAGGCCGGAAGGGTCTAATCCCTTGCTCTTATCGCAGAATATAGGACATTTTGCAGTGCAAAAAATGGGCCGCGACCTTTGGTTTTTCGGTCATTGCGGGATCGGCGACACCCCGATCACCAACTGGTGCAGCCAGAACAGGGTCAGGAGATAGAGCACGGTCCCGAGCACCACAGCGGCGATATCGTTCAAAGGAGGCCCCGTTGCCGGGATTGGGATGAGACTCGTCGATTCGCGATGTTTCAGGGTAATGCGGTCGTAGACGGCATAAGCGAGGAAAGAGGCGAACAGGATCATCGAGGCGAGATCGCCATTGGCGATGAGATGGGCGAGCGCCCAGGTCTTGATGGCGACCAGGAACGGATGCTTGAGCTTCGCCTTGATCTTGCCGGGCACGTAGGCGGCGACCAGGAAGATAAATGCCGGCAGCATCAGCACGATGGCGACCCAACGCGCCCAGCCTGGCGGCGACCAGACCGTGACCACCGGCGCCTTGGCGAAGGCGTAAATGAGCAGGATGAGGCTCGCGGTCGAGGCGAGCGCGAATAGCGCTCTGTAACCGGTCTGGCCGAACCGGCCGATCAGGCGCTCGCGCAACGCCGTCATCGTCGGCACCAGATGGATGCCGAGGAAGACGGCGATGGCCACGATGAGAAGCGTCATGCCCCTGCCCTAGAGCATCGCCTGCTCTTCATCAATCCGTAACGGGCGGACCGAACCGATTAGGCCCCGGCGTCCCCTTGAGGAACCCGCATTCGATGAGGAGCCAGATCGCCCCGATGATGGGGATGAGTGCGATCAGGACCCACCAGCCCGATTTGTCGCGGTCGTGGAAGCGCTTGATGTAGACCACGATCGACGGATAGAGGATGAGCAAGGAGAAGATTGCCGTGATTGGACCGATCCCCTGCTGCGGATCGTGACCGGTCGATGCGTCGATAATCGAAGCGATGATGCTGATGATGAAGGCCGGAAGGATGAGGTAAAGCCACCATTGCTTCCGATTCACGCGGCCGTCGGCCGAGAGATAGAATTGCTTGAAGTCCATGGATGCCCCCCTTGTGACCAAGCGCAGGGAAGCAAAGACCCGGATTGGGCCGCCGTCAACCGCGAACCGCTTCATCCATCTCGCTTAGAGGCAAAAAGGCTGTGGGAGGACCGAAAAGCTCCACAGGAGTCGATTATAGGTCCACGGCTAGCATGTGGTTCGATGTCGTGTGTCAAAGAGCCGTGCGTCATCGCTGCCGCGATGCGGTACGCATCCGGGTTTTGCGTGACGCCCCTCATCGATCCTTCGAGACGGGCCTTTGGCCCTCCTCAGGATGAGGGGATGGCGCGCCGAAAAGCGCAAACCTATGGTGTCCGCAATCTTGCGGATTGCGGCGGGCGTCTCTCGGCGCGCCACATGCGCTCAAGCAGCGAAGCGGTAGCGCATGCTATTTGCGGCGTTGGCCGGCGGCGGGCCGCGCTTCACATTGGAGTGCTACGCATCTCGCTAAGGCGAGGCGCGCATATCCAAGCTGTAAGCCAGCTCCTGGCAGGGTCTCGGTGGACCCGGGCGGAGCCCCGGCACCGCCCGAGTGCCCATGCATGCGTCGCATGAAGCCCGCGGGCGCATCACCTCGTCCCGCACTCACGACGCCTCGCGAAGCGCCCTCAAGTGGACGAGGTGATGCAATGATATGCAAGGTTTGAGCGGCGGGGATAAGTGTCGAACGTTGAAGTCAGCTGAGTGCCAACAGCGAGGAAATCGAAATGGAAACATGGATCCGCATAAAGGAGTACCAGGATCTGCTGTTCGACCGCTCGGACGAGGGCATCGCCAAGATCACGATCAATAGACCCGAGGTGCGCAATGCCTTCCGGCCGCAGACGATCATGGAACTGATCGACGCTTTCGAACTCTGTCGCGCCGATACTTCAATCGGAGTCGTCATCCTCACGGGGCAAGGACCTGACGCCTTCTGCTCTGGCGCCGACCTCAAAATCGGTCACGACGGCTATGTCGGGAAAGGCGCTCCGCGCGCCAATATCTTGGATGTACAAAAACAAATCCGCGCGCTGCCGAAGCCCGTCATCGCCATGGTCGCGGGGTATGCGATTGGTGGCGGCCATGTGTTGCATGTGGTGTGCGACCTCACGATCGCAGCCGACAATGCGCGCTTCGGCCAGACCGGCCCGAGGGTGGGCTCCTTCGATGCCGGATTGGGCAGCAGTTACCTTGCGCGGATCGTCGGGCAAAAGAAGGCGCGTGAGATTTGGTTTCTTTGCCGCCAATACGACTCGGCTGAAGCATTAGGAATGGGGCTGGTCAACAAGATTGTCCCGCTCGCCGATTTGGAGCGTGAGACACTGGAATGGGCGCGGCAAATAATGCAGCACTCGCCGCTTGCCATTCGCTGTTTGAAGGCAGCCTTGAATGCAGATTGCGATGGGCAGATCGGTCTGATGGATTTGGCCGGCAGCGCCACGCTTTTGTACTATGCGTCCGACGAAGCCAAAGAAGGGGAACAAGCGTTCCTCGAGCGGCGCGCTCCAAACTTCAGCAAATTTCCGCATTTGCCCTAGGTCAGCGTGTTACTGCCCCTTGCAAATCGGCAGTGGCCCCGTCGGCGGTGCCGGGTGATCCTTCTTGTATTGAGCGAGGATCGGCTCGAGGGTTTCTTTCGGCCAAAATTTCGGGCAGCCGATCTGCTTCAAGCAGGAGGCGTTCCAATACAGACCGGCGCGCGAGGGCGACTGACCGGCCTTCACCGCTTTTGCGACGGCATCGATGTCGGTGGATTCAGGATAGATGTAGAGCGTCGTCGGCTCCTGCATCATCGGGATGATTTTTGCCGCGTCCGACTGCGACCAACTGGTGCAGCCGTTGCTGCGGCCGGCGGCGTAATCCACCAGCTTTCCGTACGGAACGTAACCGTCTTTGTCCGCATATGCGCTGTCCGGATCTTTTCGCCGACAGGCCACTCGCAATACTGCGGCCGGATGCCCGCCAATGGCGCGGGGTCTCGCATTTGCTGTCTCGCCTTCGCCGTCGAACTGCACGAACGAGCGGCTGAAGGCCACGTATTTTCCGGCTGCGTTGCGATAGTAGCCTTTGAAGCGCGTGATCGTCTCGTCCGTCACATAGGGGCCGCCGGTCGTCAGCTTGGAATCCGTCGCATTGCTGAAGTTCTTTGCGCAGTCTATTCCGTTGGCGAAATTCGCGCCCGCCACATTGCGGCCGCTGCCGTGCCCCGACGGGACCGCGCGAAACGACTGGTCGGCTTCGCAGATGACGTAAAACCGGCGCGTGAAACCGCCAGGACGCGTCGCGTCCATGGCGAAGTAGCAGGGATTTTTGATCGCGCCTTCGCTCACTTTTTGCAGGTAAAGAGTGCGCGCCCGCTGTAACACCACTGCTGAGATTTGACCTTCGCCTTCGCCGACATGCGCCAGCAGCCAAGCCGGAATGTCCGGCGATTGCTCCACGGCGAAAGATCGTGGCGCAACCGACAAGGCGACCACGATGAGGCTGACGACAGCAATAAGGAGCGATCTTAACGGCAACGGATCAAGTCTCCCGTCCCTACCCCCACCATTCACCGCTTCGGGTATGCCGTGAAAACGTAGTCCTTTTTCGCCACGATCGTGTGGCACGCGAACCCGCATTTGGCGCCGGTCCCCTCAGGCGCGAACGTGTCGGACGCGGTGTCGTAGTTGAACTGGGCGTAGCCCCAATTGCCACTGTCGGCGAACCTCTTGCTGTCCCTCACCATGAAATCGACGTCGTGCAACGTGTCCGGCACGATCGTCGGAGCGGGCGCCTCCGCGCTCTCCTTCGTGTTCCAATGGATCTTCGCCATCTTGGCGCCGTCGGGGAAGGACTTGCCGTTCCCCGGAACGCCGGCCTGGTAGGCCTCGATCATTTCGGGATTCCCGAGGATCACTTCGATCAGGTGTCCGCTCTGACTGACGGCGATGACCTGCCAATTTTCGTATCCCCTGAACTCGGAGAACGCGAGCCCGTCCGGCACCTGCACACTGTACTTGTCCTGCGCGGAGATGGCCCTGCCGGCGGCGAAGACGAAGACTGCCGCGGCGGTCGCTATCGCCCAGGACGGAACTGTGCCCAATGCTCATCCCCCGATCTGCAAATCAAATTCGGTGGTGTTCAGGATGGCATGCCTAGCGCGTTGGAGATGTCGCGAAGCGTTGCCGTTTCAGCATTGCTGACTCGAACGCCACCAAAACCAAGAATGGAACCCTCTACGGAAGCTTCTGCAACCTTCTGGCTAATACCGCGTAGCCAGCTCTTGAAGCCTGCTGCCTCGTCAGGGGCCTTGGCGTCGACGATGGCGGAAACCTCCCGCAGGCTGGCTAAAGAACGCTGTACACATTCCGAGGGCTCCGCCTGAGCAAAGCGCTCGCGTATTGCTTTCTGAATCTTCGACCTTCCCTCAGAGGTCTCAAAATCAGCAACGACCGACTTGACGAGTTGGTTTGCATTGGGATCGCGCTTAGCTCCAGCGAGCGCCGAGCTGTTTGCAGCAGCTTCCTTGAGAGTGCCCCACAAACCGCTCGGATCGGCTGCCGAAACGGCAATTCCGGCAACCATGATACTCTCCAAGACCTTGGTCCACTCTTCCGGCGTGAAGTCATCCCGATTAGCCATGGCTGTTTCCAGTGAGCGGAGCGTCCTAGCTGCCGCTGAGAAGCGCTATACCGAGGGAGGCGACGAATGTCTGTTCGATCGCCTCTTGTGCGTCAGGGACGCGAACAGGACGGCTATCGTGGAAAAGAAGGCCCAAACTCTCGTCGATAGACGCGACCAAATTGATCTCATGCGTGTATTCCCCTGTTCGATCCAAACCAACGGAACAAACCGGACGACGAGAGATCATATCCGAAACAGGAAGAGCATGCCATGCGGATTGCCGCCAATGGACTGAGACGGCAGGGAACAGCCAAGAGCATCGATCGCATGCGCTGTGTCACAGTGGTAGAGTGGCCGAATGGGCGACTGGTTGCTGAATCTTCCTCTGCTGTGGATGGCGGTCGTTGTCTTCGCGGCCACTTATCTCCTTGCCGCCGGTATTTACTGGGTAGTGACCAGGCTCGCGGTGAATGATCGAGCGCGGGCCTTTAAGGCGGTCTCGCCCGGAATGCTGCCGCCATTGGGCATCCTTTTCGCCCTGCTGGTTGGCTTCATCGCTGTCGAGGTCTGGAACAATTACGACAAAGCAAAGCTAGCGGTTGTGTCCGAGGCGAGTGCTTTGCGTGCTGTCATTCTCCTCGCCGGAGTTTTTCCCGAAGAACAGAAGACGCGCATTTACGCGCTAATCGACCGCCACATAGAGGACGCCATAAACAAAGAATGGCCGGCGATGGCGCGACAGCAAGCGACCCTTTCGACTTTGCGAGCAAACGCCCTGATCGAGGCATTGCAAGACGTGCTGGCCCTAAAGCCTGCCAACGATAGCCAGCGAACCATACAGCCCGAGATGGTGAAGGCACTCCAAGCGGCGCTGGACGCGAGGCGCCAGCGCATTGTCGTCAGCCAATCGACTGTGGGCACGGTTAAATGGGCGGGGATTCTCCTTCAGGCAGTCTGCACGTTGGTTGCTATTGCCATGGTTCACAGCGACAACCGGCTTACCTGCGGTATAACGCTGACCCTCTTTGCGACAGGCATCGCTCTCTCGCTGTTGTTGATCGCCGCATACAGTCGGCCATTCACCGGTGAAATTTCCGTCAGACCGGACCTCCTAAAACAAGTCCTTACAAGCGGGGCCGCGCCGTGACCTACGCGGAATTCGGCACCTGCACGCCCTAACCGTAGCTGTTCGCTTCGGGTTGGTGGAAATTGGCTCTGTGGATCGAAAAGGGCGGCTGTGTCATGATCCGGGCATGGATCTGGAAGCAGCGCGGAAGGCCCTAGCGAAGCGGAGCGCGTTCTCTCCGAAACGCCTCGCGTTCTTTGCCGTAGCGGGCCTCGCCCTTGTCGGGGGCATTCTCCTGCGCACGGGTCAATACTTTGGCCAGCCGGACGTGGAGCAGAACGCGCCGGTCACGGTTGTAGCGCCGCCGCCCTCCCCCGCCGCGCTGCCCGCAGTGGAAACAACTGACTCCGTCGCGAAGACACCGGCGCTGGTACCTGCAACCGCAGCGGACCAGCAGGCGGAGCCGTCCGGCGACGCGTTCGAACAGGCCAAACCGGCCGACGAGGCGGTTCCGCACGCCGATCAGCCCGAGCTCCCGGGCGCGGGGATGATCCTCGTTTCCAGGCAGCCCATCAACGTGCGGGCAAGTCCCTCCTCCTCTGCGCCTACCACCTTTGGCTTTCCTGCTGGCCGGTCGTTCCGCGTGATCGGCCACAACGGAGGTTTTGCCCAAATCCAGGACGTGAAGAGCGGCGCCAGCGGATGGATCGATGAGGCCGCGGTCTCGCCACCGCCGAACCTGCCGACCGTCGCGCCACGCGTGCCGGCAGTCTCTGCGCCATCGCGCGGGACGGCGCTCTCGGCACCGGCGCCGTCTAAGCCGAAGCCTGTCGTGGTTAGCCGGAAGCCTGCAACTCCGTCGACTGCTCCCAAGCCGAAAGCGGCCAAGACCGGTGGTCAAGTCGCCGCCAACTCCGAGACCGCGACCGATGAGGATGCAGTCCAAACGCCGAAGCGCCCTGGCTTAATCGGCGGTCTTTTCGGAGGCATCTTCGGCGGCGGCAACGGCAACTAGCCGCACGACCGTGCGCATGCGCCGCGCACCTCGTTGATGATCGCCGCGCTGCGTGCCCAGAAGGCCGCCGCTCAATGTTGTCTCACGTGAGACTGACCTGCTCGTTTAAGACATTCGAGAACATCGTGCAGGGCTACCGAGAGGTCGTCGGCCAAGGATACCGGCATGTCATCCACGATCCAGTAGTCCTGTAGGATTTCTAGCGCTCGCTCCATCGTTTGGACCGCCGCCTCGTGCTTCTTGATAAAGTACTTGGCGGACCGTTCGTGCCAGTCGAGGACTCGGCCGAACCTGCTTTCCGCGTCGCTGTCTCTTCCCTTGAGCCGGCCTCGTAGCTTCGTGACCCGCTCGATGGCCCGCCTTTGATTGGAGATGTGAGCTTTCCGCTGTTGGATGTCTTCGTCGATCGCCTCCTCGATTAAGGAGGTCGTGTCCATAGAGGTCACGTCTTGCTCAGCATGAATCAGCACGCCGAGCTTTAGAGCAATGACCTTCATAGCGTTGGCGTCGAGGCTCTTGGGAAGAGGTTCATCTTCGCCAGTGCGGTCGTAGCGCTCGCGGCGCTTGGCGTCGGACAGGACCTCATAAGCGTGCACGAGCTCGCTGAACGATTCGGCAGACCCCCCCGTATCCGGGTGCAGTCTTTTGGCTTTTTGCCGATAAGCTTTATGGATCTCTTCCGGCGCAGCATCCCAACTGACACCCAGCACGCGATACAGGTCCCTCACAGCTTTGCCCCCTTTTTCCTCCACTGCCCCCAACGTACGGAGGGAAAGTTGCTGGGCTTCAACGAGAAGAAAATTGAAAAGTTCCCCGCGGACCAAACAACGCGGAAGTGACCTGTTTTGGCACACTTCGGAAAGCATGCCCTCATCTGGGAAGGGAGCAGAACTTAGCCTGCGTTGCCCGCCCAGCGCATGAAGCTGACTGTCCGCTTGGGTCAGTAGCGGACGTCCAGCACTGGGCGGATAACATTGAGCGGGGGCGCTCACTCCCACTCGATGGTGCCGGGGGGCTTGGAGGTGATGTCGTAGACCACACGGTTGATGCCACGCACCTCGTTGATGATGCGCCGCGCCGCGTGGCCGAGGAAGTCGTGGGAGAAGTCGTAATAGTCGGCCGTCATGCCGTCGGTCGAGGTGACGGCGCGGAGCGCGCAGACAAAGTCGTAAGTGCGCGCGTCTCCCATCACGCCCACCGTGCGCACCGGAAGCAGCACGGCGAAGGCCTGCCAGATCGTGTCGTAAAGCCCCTGCTTCCTGATCTCCTCGATGTAGATCGCGTCCGCTTTCCTTAAGATGGCGAGCTTCTCCTCGTTCACCTCGCCGGGGATGCGGATGGCGAGCCCCGGCCCCGGGAAGGGATGACGGTTGACGAAGGCGGGCGGAAGCCCGAGCTCGCGGCCGAGCGCCCTTACCTCATCCTTGAACAATTCGCGCAAGGGCTCGATCAGCTTGAGCTTCATGCGCTCGGGCAGCCCGCCGACATTGTGATGCGACTTGATGGTGGCAGACGGGCCGCCGAGCGCCGAGACGCTCTCGATCACGTCGGGATAGAGCGTGCCTTGCGCGAGATACTCGACCCCGCCGA
This sequence comes from uncultured Alphaproteobacteria bacterium, assembly GCA_963747175.1. Taxonomy (GTDB): domain Bacteria; phylum Pseudomonadota; class Alphaproteobacteria; order Rhizobiales; family Methyloligellaceae; genus Methyloceanibacter. The sequence continues at coordinate 36,866 of CAVVDW010000001.1, forward strand.
GCCTGTCGGCCTCAGCCTCGAACACATCGACGAACAGCTTGCCGATCATCTTGCGCTTCACCTCGGGGTCGGTGACGCCCTGGAGCGCGTCGAGGAACTTTGCCGAAGCGTCGACCGCGACGAGCGGAATGTTGTAATGGCCGCGAAAGAGATCGACGACCTCGCGTGCCTCGCCCTCGCGCAACAGACCATGATCGACGAAGATGCAGGTGAGCTGATCGCCGATCGCCTCGTGGATGAGGAGCGCGGCCACGGATGAATCCACCCCGCCCGAGAGCCCGCACACGACATTGGCGTCGCCCACCTGCTCGCGGATGCGCGCGACCTCGCTCTCGCGGAAATGCGCCATGGTCCAGTCGCCGGGGCAGCCGGCGATATTGCGGACGAAGTTTCTGAGCAGCGCGGCGCCCTTCGGCGTGTGCACCACCTCGGGATGGAACTGCACGCCGTAGAGCCTGCGGGAATCGTCGGCGATCGCGGCGAACGGCGCGCCGGTCGAGATGCCGACGGCGCGGAAGCCGGGCGGCAGCCGTGTCACGCGGTCGCCATGGCTCATCCACACTTGCGCCCGCTCGCCTTCGCGGAACACGCCGTTGAAGAGCGGCGTCTCGTCGATCACCTGAAGCTCGGCGCGGCCGAATTCGCGGTGGTGCCCGCCTTCGACGGTTCCGCCGAGCGCCGCGACCATGGCTTGCTCGCCATAGCAGATGCCGAGCACGGGGACGCCGGACGTGAAGATTGCGGCTGGAACTTGCGGCGTGCCGGTCTCGTGCACGGATGCAGGCCCGCCCGAAAGGATGATCGCGCTCGGACGCTCATCGGCGAGCCCAGCCTCGGCCTTGTCGAAAGGAACGATCTCCGAATAGACGCCAGCCTCGCGCACGCGGCGCGCGATCAGCTGCGTCACCTGGCTGCCGAAATCGACGATCAGGACGCGATCTTGCGTTTTGTCCGGCATGGCAAGTGGTTATAGCAGCGTCTTTGAGTCGGCAATGACTCTCCGCGGTTATCCCTATGGCGGGATGGCGCGGCCAAGCCAACCGGACCGGTCGCCGCCATGTGAATCCTGCTAGGGTGGACACTGCCAAAAATGATCCCACCGGCCTTCTTCCCGATGTGCATGAACTCAAGCCCGCCGCCATGTTGCGCTTCTTGCGCTCGTCTTGCTCACCCTCTCTTCCGCCACGTGGGCCGAAGCCAGACCGGCGGCAGGAGACTTCGCTGGCACCCTAGTGGTGCAGGGGCGCAAGCTTTACCTCGAGTGCAAGGGCACTCGCGCGCCAACCGTGATCCTCATCTCAGGCTATCGCAACGATGCCGCGATCTGGACCACGCCGCCTGGACCGGGCATCCCCCCGGTTTTCGAAGCCGTCGCTGGCTTCACCCGCGTCTGCGCCTATGACCGGCCCGGCACCATTCTCGACGCGACCCATGTCAGCCGGAGCGATCCCGTTCCCATGCCTCGCACCGCCGATGAGGTCGTGGCCGAGCTTCACGCCCTGCTCTTCGCCGCCAAGCTCGAAGTGCCTTACGTCCTTGTCGCCCATTCGCTGGGAGGCCTGTTCGCGCGGCTCTATGCCAGCACCTATCAAGGAGAGGTTGCGGGGCTCGTCCTCGTCGATGCGTGGTCGGAAGCCATGCCGAAGCTGCTCGGGCCGGAGCAATGGAAGGCCTATGAAGAGCTATCGGGCCCGCCCCCTCCCGGGCTCGAAGCCTATCGCAATCTCGAGAGCGTCGACTTCGGCGCGGCGTCCGAGCGCATGGCGCAAGCGGCGGCGGCGGCGGCGTTGAATGACATCCCGCTCTTCGTGCTTTCGCGCAATAAGCCCGTGGCGCTGCCGCCGAACGTGCCAGCAAGCTTTTCGCAAGAGGCCTTCGAAACAGCCTGGCGCCAAGGGCAGGATCACCTCGCTTCACTGCTCCCTGACGCACGCCATGCGATCGCTCAGGAGAGCGACCATTACATTCAGATCGAGCAGCCCGATCTCGTCATCGACGCGGTGCGTGAGGTGGTCGATGCGGTGCGCAATCCGAGTACGTGGAGCACCGGTGTGCAATGAGCGGAACGAGCTCAGAGCAGAGAGCCTTCGAGGAGCGCATGCGCCTCCAGATCGAGGCTTATCATGCCGCCGCACTCGCCTACGCGGCCGTGAAGCTTGGCTTGCCCGACAGGATGGGAGAGCGCGCCTTGACCGCCAAGCAACTGGCCACCGAGCTCGGCCTTTCGGCGCCGCATCTCTTGCGCTTCCTGCGCGGGCTTACGACGCTCGGCATCTGCAGGGAGCTTCCCGACGGCACGTTCGCGCTTGCTCCAGGGGGATGGTCGCTCCGCTCAAACTCGCATTCCCAACTCAACAAGAAGGTGCAGATCGTCGTCGAGCAATATTGGCGCCCCTGGGCCGATCTCGTCTCCTGCCTCAAGACGGGGGAGCCCGCCTTCGACCATGTGTTCGGCATGAGCGTCACGGATTGGCGGCGCGAGAACGCAGCGCAAGGGCTGATGTTCGCGTCCTACTTGACCGACGAGACGTTTGCGCAAGGAGGCTCGATCCTGGAAGTCTTGGAGTGCGCGGCGGAAGCCAAAAAAATCGCCGATATCGGCGGCGGCTGCGGGGCACTGCTCACCCCGCTCCTGATCGGGTTCCCGCATCTCACCGGAGTTCTGTTCGAGACGCCGCCTATGATCGAGACGGCGAAGCCCTTTCTGCAAGTGTTCGATCAATTTCACCTGCTCGAGCGCATCGAGCTCGTTCCGGGCGATTTCTTCGAGGCCATTCCGGTCAAGGCCGATCTCTATCTGCTGAAGAACGTGCTCCAGCAATGGGACGATGATGACGCCCTCGCCATCCTGCGCAATATCCGCAAGGCCATGCCGGAAGGCGCAAGGCTTGCGATCATCGAGCGGCTGATGCCCGAGCGCGCGGCCGACGACCCAAGCGCCGTCATGGTCGATCTGCATATGATGACCATCACCGGCGGCAAGACGCGCAGCCCCAATGACTTCAAGTCTCTGCTTGCAGCAGCCGGGCTGAAGTTGGCGAAGACATCACCGACGACCTCGGGCCTCGCCGTCATCGAGGCGGTTCATACCTAGGCTCGGTCATGGCCGGGCTTGTCCCGGCCATCCACGTCTTTCGGGGTGGATTGAAAATTCGTGGATGCCCGGCACGAGGCTTGTGCTCGAGCCGGCGGAGCCGGATCCGAGTGCTGGGCATGACGATCGCTCTTATTTGGGGGACGATGAGTCTGGATCCCGGCCTTCGCCGGGTTGACGAGACGGGGCAGGCTCGGAACCAAGTTCCTTCACATAGATGACCTTGCCGTCGCCGGGGCCGTAGAAGTCCGGCAGCCGCGCCTCCTCGATGAAGCCCATGCGCTGATAGAAGCCGCGCGTCGGTGCGTAGCGGTCTGACGAAGACGTATCGACATAGATATGCTTGGCACCGGCCTTGCGCATGGCGGCCTCGGCGCGGGCATAGACCTGCGCGCCGAGCCCCTTCCTCTGCTCTTCCGGTGCCACGGCAATCCAATAAAGATCAAAAGAGCCTTGCGTCCCCTCGATCTGGCCGTAGCAGGCATAGGCCACGAGCCCCGGCCCCCGCTCGGCGAGAATAAAATGATAGCCAGAGCGGATGCCCTTGGTGAGGCGCTCGGTGACGAGCTCGCCGGCGATGTCCACCTCTGACGTGCTGAACATGCCGGTGCTGGCGACGAGCGAGCGCACGCGACCCACATCGTCGGCCATGACGCCGTTCCGCCAATCGAGCGCGTTGCGGTGACCGGCCTTCGCGCCGCCATTGCCCCGGGCGAGCGCCGGCGCCACCTGCCGGGCCGCGGCATGGCCAGTCGACAGTCCGACAAAGAAGTAGCGCGCGTTGGAGCCGAGTGTGCGCACGCGATAGCCGCCCTCCTGCACCACGAGCGTCGGATAGCCCTGTTCCCCGATCATATGTCCGAGTTGCTCGAAGTCGCGCGCCCGGTTTGACCATGTACCCGTAGGGTCGCCGCGCGCGGTGTCGAGGCCGAGCGAGACGACAAGGAAGGCCGGGCGGAAGCGCCTGATGCGCCGCAAGCCTTCGGCCACCGCGGTCCGATGCTGCTCGGGCGTGATGTGCTCCGGCAGTGGGATGTTGAGATTGAAGCCCGCGCCTGCACCGATCCCCATCTCGTCGCGGAAGCCCGAGAAATAGGGATAGGCGAAGCTCGGATGGCCGTGGATCGACACGGTCAGCACGTCAGAGCGGGCGTAGAAGATCTCCTGCTGCCCGTTGCCGTGGTGATAGTCGATGTCGAGGATCGCCACCTTGCCGTAGCGCGCCAGCATATTGGCGGCGATCGCGGCGTTGTTGAAATAGCAGAAGCCGCCGAATGTGTGCGTCTCGGCATGATGGCCGGGAGGCCTGACCAGCGCGTAAGCGAGGGTGGCGCCTTCCAGCACCTTCTCGGCAGCGGTCAAGGCGCAGTCGACCGCCGAGCGCGCGGCTAGGTAAGCGTTCTCGTTGAGCGGCGTGAAGGTGTCGATGCAGTAATAGCCGGCGAGCACCGTCTCGTCCTTGGGCGGCCGTGCCGGATTCCGCGTCGGGAAGACATAAGGGTAGATCGATTTCTTGGGGCCGGCCATCAGGCAAGCCTTGCGGATGTAGTCGACCAGCCGCCCGTCATGCACGGCGCGGATATGGCGGTCCGAATAGCGCTTGGCTGGCACTTTCTCGAACAGGTCCGAGGCGTTGAGCTCGGCCATGATCGAGCGGATGCGCACCGGAGCTTCGACATAGCCGCGCTCCTGCACATGGTGGATGACGTGGTCGTCGTTGAGCACAAGCGCGATGCCCGGCTCCGAGGAAGCGCGCACCTCGCCCTTCGGCGCGCGGCGCTTGATGTAGCGCGGCTCGCGCAAGCGGATCGGGTCGTCACGAATGGAGTCGACCACCATCTGCACATAGGCGGCCGGCGATCCGTATTTCCGCTCGAGGATGGCGCGCACCACCTTCTTCACCTTCTCGCCGCTGGGCAGATCGTTGGAGCCGAGCGGATCGAGCAGCAGATAGGGAGGGTCTGTGGTCCCCGGCGTGACCGGTGTCTCGTAAGCCGTGTTGACGATGGGCCGCGCGCCATAGCGCTCGTAGAATTTGAGCCTAGCCGCGTTATTCGCGCGGATCTCAGGATTGGGACTGAGCGCGGGATCGTCCGGCAGGCTCTCGAAATATATCTGCGTGCCGAGTGCGCGCGCCTCCTCCCTCACCCGCTCGTAAAGCGTGGCGCCGATGCCCTCCCCCATGCGGCCGGCCGCCGTCGAGATAAGCTCGAGGTAGGAGAAGCCGATATCGGGCGCGTGCAGCAGAAGCGCTAAGCCCAGCGTCTGGTCGCGCGCGTTCTCGGCCACGAACAGCCGCGAGACGAATTTGTGTTTCAGCGGATTGGCGAGCTGCTCGGGAAGCTTGGCGATGTCGTAGTCGGGCATCGCCGGGAACTGCTCGCGCATGATCTTCTGCGCGGCCTCGATGGCCGAGCGGTTCACCGCCGTCGTGGCGTCTGCCACTTTCCGGATGCGGAGCATGACGAGATGCGAAGCACGTCAGGCCGTGGCTTGCAAGGCTCCAAGCGAGGCCTCGACGATCGCCCCGATCATGGCCTCATACAAATATCCCGCCTCTTTCGCCGCGGCGGCGTAACCGGCATCGGGGCTGAGACAGGGATTCATGTTCACTTCGAGGATTGCGGGCTCGCCTTGCGCGTCGAGGCGGAAATCGACGCGGGCATAGCCCGTGAGCGCGAAGAGCTGCCAGCAGGCGAGCGCGAGGCTTGCGAGCTTGGCGGCAAGCTCCGGGTTCTCGGCTTCCAGACCGAAGCGGCGCGGCGTGCCGATATAGGCCGCGCTGTCCGGTGTCCATTTGGCGTCATAGCCGACGATCCTGGGCGCGCCCGCGAAGCCGTCGAACACGATCTCGGCGATGGGCAGAACGGCCGGGCCAGACGGTCCGTCGAGAAGCGAGAGGTTGAACTCCCGGCCATCGAGGAAGACTTCCGCGAAATGCTCCGTTTTGCAGCGCAGATTGCGCTCGGCGATGGCGCGGGCGGCATCGGCACCGCGCATGACCGAACGCTCGTCGAGGCCGAGCGAGCCGTGCTCCCAAACAGGCTTGACAATGACCGGCGCGTCCGCGTCGTGACCCTTCCCATCCTCCGACCACGCAGGCGTCGGCAGGCTGGCATGAGCGAGCTTGAGCTTCGTCCCGATCTTCGACAGCGTGTCGAGCCAGGCGCTCGTGCTGCATCCCGTATAACGCAGCCCGAGCGCCTCAAGCCGCGCCGGCACCATTGGCGCGAGCCTGCCGTCGCCATTCACCGCGTCGACCAGGTTGAACACGGCGAGCGGCCGCCGCGCGGGCAAAGCATCAAGCTGAGCGAGATCGGGCGCGAGCGCGACGATCTCGCTGCTGAAGCCAAGCGATCTAAGCGCGCCAGCGACCGAATTCGCAGCGACAATCGTGTCGATCTCGTCGGGGCGGCTTTCCGTCGCCGCATGCACGACCGGGATGAAGCCCCGCGTGCCGCCCATCAGGCCGTTCTCCGCAAGAGCTCCGTGCCGGGCCGAGCCATGCCGTAACGGGCAAGTCCGGCGTCGAGGATCATGCCGATCAGGGCCGTGAACTCGATCCCGTTCTGCGCGGCGAGGATCGGCAGGTCCGAGTGCCAGGGATTGAGCCCCGCGAGCGGGTTCGCCTCGAGGAAATAAGGCTCGCCGTTTGCGTCGGAGCGGAAGTCGATGCGGGCCGTGTCGCGGCATTCGAGCGCCCGATAGGCGTCGAGCGCTCGCGAGCCGGCAAGTAGCGCCTCGGGGTCCGTCGCAGGGGCATAGATGACGAGGTCCTCGCAGAGCTCCTTGTTATGCAGCGAGTAGACATTGGCCTCGGCCTTCTCGCGGAGCAGGATCTCGCACACGCCGAGCACGCGAGCGTCATCGCCGTTACCGACGATGCCGACCGTGAACTCGCGACCCGGGAGATATTGCTCGACCAAAGCCGGCTGCTTGTAACGCTCGATGACGCGCGTTGCAGCAGCATCGATCTCGGCGCGATCATGCACGAGCGAGGCAGCCTCGCAGCCTTTGCCGGTCCCTTCGGCGAGCGGCTTGACGAAGGCCGGGAAGTCGGTCCAGCCGGCAAGCTCGCTTGCGCTCTCGTGGGCAACCGCGAACGAAGGCGTCTTCACGCCGGCGTCGCGCACCAGCCGCTTGGCTACCCCCTTATCGAGGGATGCGGCAGCCGTGAGCGGGTCAGAGAAGAGGTAGGGCTGGTCGAACAGCTCGCAGAGCGCCGGAACCTGCGCCTCGCGCGAGCGGCCCTTCAACCCCTCGGCGATTGAGAACACGAGGTCGAAGCGCTCGCCCGCGACGAGGCGAGCCGCGAGCGCCTGGCCGCGGCCGACACGAACCGGCTCGCAGCCAAGCTCTTCGAGCGCACCAGCAAGGGCATCGATCGTGCCGACGCTATCGAACTCGGCTATCTCCTCCTCGGAGTAGCCGAGCGCGCGATAGTCGTCGCGGAGATCGTAGACGAGGACGATGCGCATCAGCGAGACCCCGCCTCGAGGGTACGGTCAGTGCCAACCGTCCCGTCGGGATCGGTGTAGCGATAGGTGTTGCCCTCGAAGTTCTTGAGGATGAGATCGTCGCCCTCGCGGCCGACAACGTAATCCGGGAGCAGCGGGATCTTTCCGCCGCCGCCGGGCGCGTCGATCACATAGGTCGGCACGGCATAGCCGGTGGTATGGCCACGCAGGCCCCGCATGATCTCGAGCCCCTTGTCCACGCTCGTGCGGAAATGCGAGGAGCCAGAGATCGGGTCGCATTGATAGAGGTAGTAGGGGCGCACCCGGCGCATCAGGAGCCCGTGGAAGAGCGGCTTCAGCGTCTCCACAGAATCGTTGATGTCCTTGAGCAGCACGGTCTGGCTGCCGAGCGGGATGCCCGCATCCGCAAGCCGCGCCGTGGCCTCGGTCACCTCTGGCGTGAGCTCGGACGGATGGGTGAAGTGGATGCTCATCCACAGCGGATGATGCTTCCGGAGCACCTTGATCAGCGAACGCGTCACGCGCATGGGCAGCACGACCGGCACTTTGGTGCCGAGCCGTACGAACTCCACGTGCTTGATCGCGCGCAAGCGCCCGAGCAGATAGTCGAGGCGGTCATCGGAGAGCGTCAGCGGGTCGCCGCCCGAGATGAGCACGTCGCGGATCTCGGGATGATCCGAGATGTAAGCGAGCGCGTCCTCCCATTGCGGCCGGCTGAACGTGTAGTCGCCGCCCGCCTCGCCCACCATGCGCGAGCGGGTGCAATAGCGGCAATAGGTCGAGCAGAAGCCGGTCGCCAGGAACAGCACGCGATCCGGGTAGCGGTGCACGAGGCCGGGCACCACGCTATGGCCATCCTCGCCGAGCGGGTCGTCAGCCTCGCCCGGCGTCTTCAGATATTCGGTGCCGACCGGGATATGGGTCCGGCGGAGCGGCTCAAAGGCATCGGCCCGCGCCATCAGGCTCGCGTAATAAGGCGTGATGCCGAGTGGCAGCGAGCCCTGATGCCTGATCACGGCGTCGCGCTCGTCCTCGGAAAGCTCGAAGATGCGCTCGAGCTCGGCAAGCGTCCGGATGCGCGAGCGCGCCTGCCAGCGCCAGTCATTCCACTGGGCGAGCTCGATCTCCGGGAAATAGCCCTTGCGGAACGCACGCGTCATCGGCCCGACGGGGAAGCGCTCGGCGCGCGAGGCAAGCGCGACGATATGCGGCCCCTGCACGCGCGAGCCCGCGGGAGTCAGAGCTTTGATGGGACGATGTGGTTTGGTGAGAAGTTGAGATGTCGCCTGCGGGCGACTGGGAGGCTCTTCGGCCTCGAGCTTAAGCAGGTTCATTGGGTTTGCGTCCCCTCCGTGCCTTGGCGAGCCGATAAGCGCCTACCGCCAATTCTGTGCCCGCCTTAAAGCGCGAGTCATTTCAGCGACCTGTCTGTTAATTTCAAGTGCTAATGGGGTCGCGGTCGCAACTTTTTTGGGCAGGGCGATTGGCGGGAGGGCGCTTAGCCCTGCCGCTCAAGCACGGCGACGAAGAAGCCATCAGTGCCATGGCTCAAGGGCGTCATCAGCAGAGTATCTTCCGAGCTGTCGGCGGAGGGACGAGGCGGCGTCTCAGGCAACGCCTCTCCCCAGAGCTGCCGCCACGGGATCAGCTTGAACTCGGCGTGCCGGGCGAGAAAGGCCTCGACCTGGTCGCGGTTCTCAGGGGGCAGCACAGAGCAGGTGACATAGGCGAGACGGCCTCCGGGCTTCACGAGCGGCGCACCCTCCTCCAACACCTCGGCCTGCTCCTTGAGCCTCGCTTCGAGCATCTGCGGGCTGAGCCGCCATTTGGCATCGGGACGCCGCCGCCACACGCCTGACCCGGTACAGGGCGCATCGATCACCACGAGGTCCATCTTGCCTCTGTGCTCGCTCAAGGCGCCGGTATCGCCTGCGGCCAGGACTTGCGCATTCCTCACCCCTGCCCGCTTCAGCCGCTCGAAGATCGGGCGAAGCCGCATGCGGTCGCTGTCATAGGCGTAAAGCTGCCCGCTATTCTGCATGAGAGCGGCAAGCGCCAGGGTCTTGCCGCCCGCGCCGGCGCAGAGGTCGATCACCTGCGCTTTCGGCCCGGCACCAGTGAGGAGGGCTGCGACCTGAGAGGCTTCGTCCTGCACCTCGTACCAGCCTTTGCCGTGGCCGGCTTCGGCCTCGACATGGGGGCTTCTGCCGGGGCCCGCGGCCTGAAGGATGCGCACCCCCGTCGGCGAAAGAGGCGTGGGCGCCGGCGAAAAGCGTTGCAGCGCCTTAAGCACCTTCTCGCGCGTCGCCTTCAGCGTATTGACCCTGAGATCGACCGGAGCCCGCTCGGCGAGCGCCGCCCCTTCCTCGCCGGCGCGCGCCGCAAAGGCCCTTTCGAACGGAGGCTGAAGCCACGCGGGGTAGTCGCCACGAACGGGCGCCGGAGCATCAGCCGGAATCTCGCGCGCGAGCCCCTCAAGCTCGGCTTCGCTCAAAGGCTCTGGCGCATAGCGGCTCCCGTCGGCGAGAGCCGCCACCTCCTCTGGCGTCTTGTGCCAGGAGGTGACGAGCGTCCGGAGCACGAGTGCGCGGGGTGTGTCCGCGCCCATGGCATAGGCGGCCGAGGCGCGCTTGCGGAGACAATCGAAGACGAGATTGCCGATCGCCGCCCTGTCGCCGGAGCCAGCGAAGCGATGGGAGAGCCCCCAATCCTTCAGCGCCTCGGAGGCGGGGCGCTTGCGCGCTTCGATATCGGCGAGAACCTCGATGGCCGCGCTTGCCCGGGCTTGAGGCGTCATTAGGTCGAGGCAAACAGCGTGATGCGGGCAAAGACGATGACCCACATCAGGAGGAGCGCGACGGCGCTGGTGCCGAAAGTACCGGTACGGCGATCGAGCCGGTTGGAGGTCACGTGGATATAGGCATGGACGAAGCGGGCGAGCACGAACATCCAGGAGAGCACACACAGAACGACGTCGAGCGCATCGGTCGCGAGCGCAAGCAGGACCACGACATAGAACAGGATCGGCAGCTCGAGCTGGTTGTGGAAGGCGTTGGCGATCTGGAGCACGCGCGGCGGCCAGTTGGGCTCGCGCAAGGCGACCTGCCGCGGATCGACCGCGCCGGATCGTATCGCCTGAACTCTGAGAAAGCCCATCCAGAAGAGCAGCACGAATGTCAGCACGACCTGCGCGAACATCGGCAGCAGAATAGCTATGAGCGTCATGGTGCCCCCCTTCTTTGGCTCGACGTGACTGCGAGCGACACGCTCACCCCGGCGCCGTTATACTCTGGCTCCGGCGTTTGGGGGACGAAAGATCGATGGCGGCTCAAGGCAAGGCGCTGACCTACCTGCTCACGGTTCTCGGCGGCATCGCCGGCGCGCTGCTTGGCTTCATCGTGACCGGTCTTTTTGCCTATGGCTTGCTCGGACTCGCCGGCATGGAAGACCGAGAGGGCGGACGGGCGATGATCGCCTTCATCTCGATCGCCCCGTTCGGCGCGCTTGCGGGGCTTCTCGCCGGCATCTATCTCGTGCTCCGCTATCGCGGAGGCTATCGGGGCTTTGCCGGCGTCGTTGGGCGCGGCGCGCTCATAGTCGCCGGAATTTTCGCCGTGGGCGCGCTCGTGCCCTGGATCTACGGCCTCACCGACGATGTTCTCGTCAGGAACGGCCCTCCCCCGGAAGCGAAGTTCGAGATCAGGCCGCCGCCAAATGCCATGCTTCCCGAGAAGCTCGCGGGCGTCGCGGTCAACCTCGAGACCGACAAGAACACCATGCCGGCTTCCCTCACCGAGACGAGAACCGAGGACGGGAGGCCGGTGATCGCGGGCGAGGTCGACCTCTATTTCCGCACGGCAAGCCGCACCATCGTGCTCAGCATCCAAGGAGAGCCCGACCGGCTTTTCGCGCTAACCTTACCGAGCAATCCACCGGCTTCCGCCGAGTTCGGGCCCTGGCAAGCCGTCGACTATGTCGCTGATCAGCCCGGGCAAGGCCTGCGCAAGGCGGGCGCGGGCGATGTTTACGACATCAGATATCGCGTTCACCGGATGGATTGATTGCCACACTCACCCGCCGAAACATGGACGGAAGTTCAATTGACGGGCGGCCTTGGGCCCCTCTAAAGCTAGCCGCCAAAAGCAAAAGTCTCGAGTGTCCAAGGAGGTTTCCCCCATGCGCTTTCGCGCCCCCGTCCCCCTCAATCCCGGCGCGGCTTTCGCCGCAGCGCTGCTTCTCGCTTTGCCCGGCCTTGCGTTCGCCGAGGACACGACCCCGCCCGCCGCTGGCAACGCAAGCCCCCCTGTCATCGAGGAGGTGAGCCCGCCCGCCACCGGGGACGCGAGCCAGCCGCCCGCCAAGGAGAGCAATATCTGCTTCACCGCCGAGGGCTCGATCAAAGAGGTGCTCGACGCCTGCGCCGCCTTCATCGCTTCCAACCCCGACGACAAAGAGCGCCTAGTCACGGCGCATAGCGTTCGCGCCATGGGATTTTCTGCCACGGGCAAATATGACGACGCCGTCAGCGAGACGACGATGGCCATCGAGGTCGATCCGGCGCAGGCCAATTCCTATTTCATGCGTGCGGCCGCCTACGAGACCCTGAAGAGCTACGACAATGCGATCGCCGATCTAGACAAGGCGATCAGCCTCGACGCCGGCCACGGCGATTTCTTCCTGCTCCGCGGCATCGTCTATGCCGACAAGGGCGACCTCGACCGGGCGCTCACCGAGATGAACGAGAAGGTGAGGCTCGATCCCGACCTGACCAACGGCTATTCGAAGCGCGGCGACCTCTATCGCCAACGGAAGGATTACGACAAGGCGATCGCCGACTTCGATCAGGTCATCAAGCTCGATCCGGAGGGCGCCAAGGGCTATATCGATCGCGGCTGGGTCTTCGTGCTCAAAGGCGACCTCGACAAGGCCGGCCCCGATTTCGACACCGCGCTGACGCTGCACGAGAACGACCCTTCGGCGCTGGTCGGCCGGGGCTTGGTAAAGAGCCGCAAGGGCAAGCCGACCGACGGCAACGCCGACCTCTCTCTCGCGCAGAAGATCGAGCCCGGCATTTTCGACCAGATCAGAGCGATGGGTGTCGAGTAGTATCACCGGATAACCAAGTGGAGCGGGACCATCACGTTGTTGTGTGAAGGGAGATCAGCGTGAAGACACTCCTCGCTTTCGTCTGTTCGTTGCTGGGTATGGCTGTTTGCCTGATTGAAAGCCAAGGCCCCGTCATGGCGCAGGCACAAACGTGCTGGCTGGTCTACTATGTCAGCTCCGGACCTCCTGACTCTGCCGACGAGGTCATCTGCCTCTCGTCCCCGACCGAAGGCTATGTTCGCGAAACCTCCATCTTCGGCGTTGTGCAGGACTGCAGTCGCGTCACCGTGAACCGCAGCGGCGAGGCGATGGATTTCATCGTCGATTATTCGAAATGCGAAAACAACGCGCCGAGCCACTCAATCTCTTGCCCTTCGACGCCGGCTGCCCGGTTGAAATGCGTGTGGCGGATGCTCGACAACAGCGCGGCGCCGAGCGACGCCTACCTCGAACGGGAAAAATGAGGCGCAGGTAGAACGGACGAGCCGACGCGCTAGCTCTCGCGCGGGTAGTTGGGGGATTCGCGGGTGATGGTCACGTCGTGGACGTGGCTCTCGCGGAAGCTCGCGGTCGAGATGCGGATGAACTCGGCGCGCTCGTGGAAGGCCGCGAGATCCTTGGCGCCGGTATAGCCCATCGAGGCGCGCAAGCCCCCGATCAACTGGTGCAGCACGCTCGAAACCGGGCCCTTATACGGCACCTGGCCCTCGATGCCCTCGGGCACGAGCTTGAGTGCGTCCTTGATCTCCTGTTGGAAGTAGCGGTCGGCCGAGCCGCGCGCCATGGCACCGATCGAGCCCATGCCGCGATAGGCCTTATAAGAGCGGCCCTGGTACAAATAGACCTCGCCGGGGCTCTCGTCGGTTCCGGCGAGCAGAGAGCCGAGCATCACGCAATCGGCGCCGGCGGCAAGCGCCTTGGCAAGATCGCCCGAATAGCGGATGCCGCCATCGGAGATCACCGGGATATCGCTCTTCTTGGCCACCTCGACCGCCTCGAGGAGCGCCGTGAATTGCGGCACGCCGACGCCGGCGACGATGCGTGTGGTGCAGATCGAGCCAGGCCCGATGCCGACCTTGACCGCGTCGGCTCCTGCGTCGATCAGTGCCTTGGTGCCTTCGGCCGTCGCTACATTGCCGGCCACGACCTGAACCGCATTCGAATGGCGCTTGATGCGGCCGACAGCATCGAGCACGAGCTTGGAATGGCCGTGCGCGGTGTCGACCACGATCAGATCGGCGCCGGCATCGATCAGCCGCTCGGCGCGCGCGAACCCGTCATCGCCCACGCTCGTCGCGGCCGCGACCCGCAAGCGTCCCTGCTCGTCCTTGCAGGCATTGGGATGGAGCCTCGCCTTCTCGATGTCCTTCACCGTGATCAGGCCGATGCAGCGATATTCGCCGTCGACGACGAGGAGCTTCTCGATACGGTGCTTGTGAAGAAGGCGCTTCGCCTGCTCCATGTCGACGCTTTCCCTGACCGTGACCAGGTTCTCCTTGGTCATCAGCTCGGCGACGCGCTGATTAGGATTGGTGGCAAAGCGCACGTCGCGATTGGTGAGGATACCGACGAGCTTTCCGGGGCGGCCGCCATTGCCGCTCGCCTCGACCACGGGAATACCCGAGATCTGGTGATCGGCCATCAGCTTGAGCGCGTCGGCCAGCGTCGCTTGCGGGTTGATGGTCACCGGGTTCACCACCATGCCCGACTCGAATTTCTTCACCTGGGCCACTTGGGCGGCCTGAGCATCGGGGGTGAGGTTACGGTGGATCACGCCGATGCCGCCGGCCTGGGCCATGGCGATGGCGAGCCTGGCATCGGTGACCGTGTCCATGGCGGAGGACAGCACCGGGATATGCAGGGCGATCGAGCGGGTGACGCGCGACGAGACATCGACCTCGTTCGGCAGCACGTTCGAGGCCGCAGGCCTGATCAGCACATCGTCGAAGGTGAGCGCGAGGTCGCTATCGGGGAAATGCCGTCGCGTCGCTTGCCCGTCGGGCATCGGCCAACCTCATTTATCAAAAGGGCTTCGCCTCGTGGCGTCGCCAAGCGTTCTATGGTTGGCGGCCTCCTTTAGCAGCTTGTGGCGGGTTTGGGAAGGCGAGTGCGAGGCGCATCCACTGCTTCCCTCACCCCGCTGCCGCCTTCAGAGCCTGCCGCAGCCGCGGGCCGGCGAACGCGATGAAGCTCCCGACCTTGGCCTGGGGCAGCCGGTCCTCGCGATGGATCAGATTGACCGGGATCGGCTCGGGCTCGAAATCCGTAAGGATTCGCCTGAGCGAGCCATCGGCGAGGCTTGCTTCGGCCTGATAGGACAGCACCCGGGCGATGCCGAGCCCGGCCTTGGCGGCGTCGATGGCTGTTTCCGCGGTATTGACGATCAGCCTCGGGCGGATAGTCACCCGCCGCTCTTTTTCGCCGCCGAAGCTCCACCGGTCGGGAGGAGAGAGCGTGTTGAAGGCAATGCAATCCTGCCCGGCCAGCTCTGACGGCGTCGCCGGCTCTCCGCGTTGCGCGAGATAGGTGGGACTCGCGCAGGCAATAAAGCGGATCGCGCCAAGCCGCGTCGCACGAAGGCTCGAATCGGGCAGATTGCCGATGCGCACGCCGACGTCGAGCCCCTCCTCGACGAGATCGACGACGCGGTCGACGAGCAGCATGCGCGCGGTGACATGCGGATGGGCATACAAAAACGCGGTCACCACCGGGAGCACGTGCAGCCTGCCGAATACGACCGGCGCCGTGAGGGCAAGCTCGCCCCGGGGCTCAGCGTGTTCGCCGGCGAGACCGCGCGCGGCGGCATCGAGCTCGTCCAGCACCTGGCGGCACGTCGCTTCATAGGAGCGGCCGGGCTCGGTCAGGGTGAGGCGCCGCGTGGTCCTGGTGACGAGGCGCGTCTCAAGCTCGTCCTCGAGCGCCTTGAGATGACGGCTTACCGTGGATAGCGGCATGCCGAGCCTCTTCCCCGCCCCCGACAGGCTTCCGGCCTCGGCGATGGCGACGAAAACCCTGATTGCAGTGAAACGATCCACGCGCGATTGTCCCGAAATATGGAAGTATGAGTTGCAAGAATAACCAATACTTCTGAAGAGCGGAACTCCTAAATAGGGTGAAGCCCGGCCTTGAGGGGCGTGAGATCAACATTGGAGGGCAACATGGCCGCGCTTAAGCTTCACGACCTCGAACTGTCCGGCAATTGCTACAAGGTCCGTCTGTTCTGCTCGCTGCTCGGGCTGAAGCTCGATCTCGCTCCGGTCGATTTTATGGGCGGCGCCCACAAGAAGAGCCCGCTGATCGAGCAGAACCCCTTTGGCGAGATTCCCATCTTCGAGGATGGCGGCATTGTCTTGCGCGACAGCCAAGCGATCCTCGTCTATCTCGCGCGGAAATATGGAGGGGAGGCTTGGTTGCCGACCGACGCCGCCGGCATGGCGGAGGTCGTCTCCTGGCTCATGGTCGCAGAGAACGAGATCGCACGCGGACCCAACGACGCCCGCCTCCACGACAAGTTCGGCTTCGAGCTCGATGCGGACCTGGCGCGCGAGAAGGCGAAGCGCATTCTCGGCTTAATCGAGGCGCATCTCGACAAGCACAAATTCCTCGCTCTCGACCGCCCGACCATCGGCGACATCGCCTGCATGCCTTATGTGGGGCTCGCCCATGAGGGCGGGCTGTCGCTCGAACCTTATCCGGCGATCAGGGCTTGGATCGGGCGCATCAAGGCGCTGCCTGGCTTCATCGCCATGCCTGCGCTCTGACCACTCTGCCATGGCCCCCTCCTCCGACATCGCCTTCTCGCCCTCGGTCAAGGCCGTGCAGACCCGGCGCGGCTCGCGCGCAGGCTACGCCAAGATGGAGGAGAAAGGCGGCTTCGCGATCGAGATCGATGAAACGCTCACCGAGTTCATTGCCGAGCAGCGATCCTTTTATCTCGCCACTGCCAATGCCGAAGGGCAGCCTTACATCCAGCATCGCGGCGGACCTAAGGGCTTCCTGCAAGTGCTCGATGAGAAGACGCTCGCCTTCGCCGATTTCGCCGGCAACCGGCAATACATCACGACCGGCAACCTTGCCGAAAACCCGAAAGCGATGATCTTCCTGATGGATTACGCCCATCGCCGGCGGGTGAAGATCTGGGGCACGGCACGCGTGGTCGAAAACGATCCCGAGCTGATCGCGCAACTCATGTCTGAGGACTATAAAGCGCGAGCGGAGGCGGCCATTGTCTTCGCGATCGAAGCGATCGACGTGAATTGCCCGCAGCATATCCCGCAGATGTTCTTCGCCGAGGACGTGGCGCAAGCGGTTGCCCGGTTCGAGGAGCGCATTGGCGATCTCGAAGCGGAGAATGCGAGGCTCAAGGCCGCGCTCGCGAAGAGCTAGGAGTTCGATGATGACGCATCGGAGCTACCCCAGGATCCCGGGCTTCCGTCTCGGCATCTATGTGTTCAAGGACGCGGAGATCGTCGACTACGCCGCGCCTTACGGCGTGTTCTCGGTGGCGCGCCGCTTCGACCCGGAGCTCGACGCGTTCCTCATCGCCGACGCGATGCGCCCGGTGCAAACGCAAGCGGGCTTCACCGTACTGCCGAATTACAGCTTCGCCGATCGGCCCGACATGGACGCTTTCCTCATCCCCGGCGGCTTCGGCACGCGCCAGGAGATGCATAACGGGCGCCTGCACGAGTTCATCAGATCGCTTCCGGAAAAGACTCTGATTACAAGCGTGTGTACGGGTTCGTGGATCTACGGTGTGATGGGTCTTCTCGACGGGAGGGCGGCCACCAATCGCAAGGAGCCTGACCGGCTCGAAGCCTCCAAGTTCGGCAAGGTGCCGATCGACCGGCTGGCGGAGATCGCGCCGGCCTGCCGCATCTCGCTGGCGCGGGTGGTCGATGCCGGGCGCATCATCACCGCGGGCGGTATCGCCTCGGGCATGGAGATGGGCTTCCACCTCCTGCGCCGCGCAGGCTTCGACGAGGCGACGATCACGGAGGTCACCCGCGTCATGGAGTATGGCGCCGCCTACGCGCTCTACCGCGACGATATCGAATACGCCGATTGATCGAGCTCAATGCGGAGGCCCGCCATCACCTTATCGTGAGACAGCTGCGGGGGCCTGAGAATAGGCCGTCCGCGCGGCCGTGCGACAAGACACCCTTGCGCTCGGACCTGGAACTCCCGGTGCAAGACCGCATTTCCTTACATGACATGCCGTCCTTCACCGGAAGCCTGACGGCCGAAATGACGAAAGGAAATTTGCGATGCGGTATCCGAAAACAACTCTGATTGCCGCTGCGAGCAGCCTAGCCCTGTTTGCAGCGGTCGCCTTGCCGGCAAACGCCGCGCCATCCTTCGCTCCATCCGATGCCCCCTCGACCGGCCTGCTTGAGCTGGTGAAAAGTGGCGGCGGTGGCGGCGGTGGGGGCGGAGGCGGCGGTGGCGGAGGCCACATGGGTGGCGGCGCCGGCGGCCATTTCGCTGCCATTGGTGGCGGCGGCGGAATGGGCGGCGGTCGCGTCGGTGGCGGCATGGCCATGCACAGCGCCCCCCATATGGGCAATTCGTTCGCTCATTTGGGCGGAAATTCGTTCGCTCGCGTGGGCGGAGGCAACAATGCCCACATCGCCAGAGGAAATAACTTCAACGGCAATGCCGGCCGCCACGAGCGCTTCGCCAACAATTGGAACGGCAACTGGAACGGCAATCACCACGATCACGACCACCACCACGGCCACTTCAACCGCTTCTATGCCTATCCGTACTTCTATGGCGACTACTACGCCTATAACGGTTACGGCTACGGCGGTTGCGGCTACCTCTACCGGCGCGCGATCGCAACTAACAGCCCCTATTGGTGGAACCGCTACTACGCCTGCGTGAGCTAACCGGCTCTGAACTTCGCCTAGCTGCGTGACTCTCCGGGTGCAAACAGCCACCCGAAGAGCCACGCCGCTGCGAGCGCGCCGAGAAGCTCTGCCGCGATGAAGCCCGGCGCATCGCCAGGCGCGATCCCCGCGAACGTGTCGCTTAGGCTGCGGGCGATCGTCACTGCCGGGTTGGCGAATGACGTCGATGCGGTGAACCAATAAGCCGAAGTGATGTAGAGAGCGACGGCGGTCGCCACCGCTTCCGGCTTGAATCTCACACAGCCGAGGATCGTGCCGATCAGGCCGAACGTTGCGATGAACTCGCCGGCCCATTGCCCGATCCCATCGCGCGCCTTCGAGCCAAGCTCGATGAGATCGAGCCCGAACATCAGATGCGCGAGCACCGCGCCTGCGCAGCCGCCGGTAATCTGCACCACGACATAGAGAAGGGTCGTTCGCCATTTCAGCTCGCCGCGAAGTGCCATCACCAGACTGACCGCCGGATTGAAATGCGCGCCCGAGACCGGGGCGAAGATGGTGATGATGACGAAGAGGACTGCGCCCGTCGCAATGGTGTTGCAAAGCAGCGCGACCGCCTGATTCCCGCCGGCAAGCTTCTCGGCCATGATGCCGGAGCCGATGACCGCCATGACCAGGATCAGCGTGCCGAGCGCCTCAGCCGCGAGCCGGCGTCCCATATCGAATTGCATTCCCCTCCCCCGCTCCTGTCATTGACCGGGCAATCCAGTAACCCCTGCGTTCGTTGATAACTGGGACCAGCGTTTACTGGATTCCCGCTTTCGCGGGAATGACAACCGAAGTTGGGGAGTGCTCAAAAATTAGCAACAGCCGCCGCTCCCGGTCGACTTGGGCGCGGCCTCGGTCGTAGGGAAGGGGATCGAGCTGCCGCAGCCCGGGAAGATCCCGTAATGAGTGCGGAAATCGCCGATGAAGTCGAAATGCGGGGCGAAGCGCGTATCGGCGAGCATGCGCCAAGTGTTGCCGCACACCGGGAACACCTTGCCGGTCTCGATCAGATGATGCCCGTCGAGGAGGAACGCTTCAGCCTGCCCGGCGACCGTGCCCTTGTAGATCACCGCCTGGCCGTAGTCCTCGCAGGCCGTCTCGAGTCCATCGAGCTTGAACAGCCGGTAGGTCGCCGAGAAGAACTTCGCCTGGCCGAGCTTCCGCTTGATCTGCTCATTCTTGATCTCCAGCGGCCGGCTGGTCACGAGGCGCGGGTCGAGAAAGCCAGCGCGCTTCGCCATCGGGAGAAAGTCGTTCCAATAGAGCGCCCCGCCGAGACACTCGCCATAGAGGAGGGGATCGGCGCGCACTTCATCGGATAGACGGCGATCGCAATAGACATCGGCGAAATAGAGCTCGCCACCGGGCTTGAGCAAATCGTATGCGCCGCTGAGCACCGCGGGCTTGTCCACCGAGAGATTGATCACGCAGTTCGACACGACGACGTCGAAGCTTTGGGGCGTGAGCCCAAGCTCGCCGAGCTTCTCGATATAGCCCTTGAGGAAGCGGACATTCGGGCGCTCATAGCCGAAGCGCTTCATGTGCCAGCCGATATGTTCATTGGCCGTCGCGAGCTGCTCGTCGGTCATGTCGACGCCGACCACCTCGCCTTTCGGCCCCACGAGCTGCGACATGAGATAGACGTCGCGCCCCGATCCCGAGCCGAGATCGAGCACGCGCGCGCCTTCCAGCGCACCCGGCACGACGATGCCGCAGCCGTAATATTTCGACCTCACCTGCTCATGCACGTTCGCGAGCAGCGGCTCGAGCTCGGCAGGAACCGAGCCCCCGTCGCAGCACGCGGAGGTCTTCAAGTCCTCAGAGCTTTTCAGGACCTTGCCGTAGTAATTCTTCACCACTTCGAGATTCATAGCACTGCCTCTCAGCACCCCAGATAACGGCCGAAGACTAGCAGCACTCGCCGATTCCCGGCAGCACACGGCGAAGCACGCTTCCGTGAGCGGATCTATGACGTGGCGCCGCGAAATCCTGTGGCGAGCACGTACATCTCGGCGGACTCGACTCTGGACGCTTTCGGCTTCACATGGCGAACCTTGGTGAAGGAGCGGTTGAGCCGCGCCACGAGCTCTTTGCCCGCTCCGCCCTGGAGCACCTTGCAGAGGAAGGTGCCCCCCGGCACGAGGATGGTTTCGGCCAGATCAAGCGCCACCTCGACCAGGCCCATGATGCGTATGTGGTCGGTCTGCTTGTGTCCCATCGCCGGCGCATGCATGTCGGAGAGCACGAGATCGGCAGGCTTCCCCTCGAGCGCCTCGCGGATGCGGTCGGAAGCCTCCGGATCGGTCATATCGAGATGGAGCTGGACGACGCCAGAGATCGGCTCCATCTCGGTGATGTCGACGGCAATCACCCGGCCCTTCCCCGCCATCAACTGCACCCGCTGCGCAGCGATCTGGCTCCAACCGCCCGGCGCCGCTCCCAGATCGACCACGCTCATGCCGGGCCTAAGAAGAAGGTATTTGTCGTCGATCTCGGCGAGCTTGAAGGCCGCGCGCGAGCGAAGCCCGCGCCGCTTCGCCTCCTCGACATAAGGGTCGTTGAGCTGGCGCTGGAGCCAGCGGGTCGAGGCGATCTTCCGCCCCTTGGCGGTCTTGACCCTCACCGCGAGCCGACGGGTACCGCCAGACCCCTCCCCGGAACGCCCTTTTGGCGGCCTTACCATGTGTTAATGAGCCTCTTCGCCGCTTAGCCTTGACCTTGGGGGTCCACTCACCCCATGTGCGCCTTATCGGTCATCCCTGACGCATAATCTGTCCGAAAAGTCTGCAACTTTTCGGCATCATGCTCTAACACCTGCCACATGCCACGCTATTTCGTCACCCTCATCGTCGCCGTCGCCCTCTTCATGGAGACGATGGATTCGACGGTGATCGCGACGTCATTGCCGGCGATCGCCGCCGATCTCCACCAAGACCCCATCGCGCTCAAGCTGGCGCTGACCTCATACCTCCTGTCGCTCGCCGTGTTCATCCCGTTGAGCGGCTGGATGGCGGACCGCTTCGGCGCGCGCAAAGTCTTCCGCGCGGCAATCGTCGTATTCACGCTGGGCTCGGCGGCTTGCGGCTTTGCTCACTCATTGCCCGATTTCGTCCTGTTCCGCATCATCCAAGGCATGGGCGGGGCGATGATGGTGCCGGTCGGGCGGCTCGTGATCCTGCGCACCGTGCCGAAATCGGAACTCATCTCGGCGCTCGCCTGGCTCACGATCCCGGCGCTGATGGGGCCGGTGATCGGTCCGCCGCTCGGCGGCTTCATCACCACTTTCGTCTCATGGCGCTGGATCTTCTGGATCAACATCCCGGTCGGCGCTCTCGGCGTCTATCTCGCCACCCGCTACGTCGCCAATATCCGTGAGGAGGGTCTTCCTCCGCTCGACGTGAAGGGCTTCATCCTCTCTGGCATCGGACTCGCGGGGCTCGCCTTCGGCTTCACCACCATCGGCCAGGGACTGTTGCCGCCGGCATTGGTGGCTTCGCTGTTCGCCGCCGGCGTGATCGGCTGCTGGCTTTATATACGTCACGCGCGCACGGCGCCCGCTCCGCTGCTCGACCTCAACCTACTCAAGGTCGATACGTTCTTCGCGAGCGTGGTCGGCGGCTTTCTCTTTCGCATCGGCGTCGGCGCCACGCCCTTCCTGCTGCCGCTCTTCCTGCAATTGGGCTTCGGCCTGAACCCGCTGCAGTCGGGCATGCTCACTTTCGCGAGTGCCGTCGGCGCCATAGCCATGAAGGCGACGGCCGCGCCCATCATCCGCCAGTTCGGCTTCAAGCGCGTCCTGGTGTCGAACGCCGTGATCAGCAGCTTCTTCATCGCCGCCGTCGCTCTGTTCACGATCGGGACGCCGCACATCGTGGTTCTCGCCGTGCTCCTCGTCGGCGGCTTCTTTAAGTCGCTCGAGTTCACCAGCATAAACTCGATCGCCTATGCCGATATCGACGCGAAGGCGATGAGCCGCGCGACGAGCTTTGCCTCCGTGGCGCAGCAGCTCTCGCTTTCGGCGGGCGTTGCCGTGGGCGCCCTCGTGCTCGAGTTCGAGCGCATGGGGCGTGCCGATCCGACCGTCGTCGCCGGCGACTTCCCGCTCGCCTTCATGCTGGTGGCGGTGATCGCGGCAAGCTCGGCGTTCATCTTCGCCATGCTGCCGAAAGAGGCCGGCGCGAGCTTGTCGGCAAGGTCGCGTCAAGTGGCCGTCGAGCGAGAGCCTGCCGAGGCCCCGCAGGCCTAGCTCAGGGCGACGCTTCTATCGCGCATGCACTGAAGGAATCCGTCCCTTGCGGTCATGACCGTCCTCGGCCATGAGCGTGGCAAGGATGCCCTCGCGCAATCCCCGATCGGCGACGCGTAAGCGCTGGCACGGCCAAATCCTGAGCAGAGCCTCGAGGATGGCGCAACCTGCGAGCACGAGGTCCGCGCGCTCATGCCCGATACAAGGCTGCGCCACACGCTCGGCATAGGTCATCGAGATCAGGTTCTTCGACACGGCGCGCACGTCGCTTGCGTTGAGCCAGCACCCGTCGACGCGCGAACGTTCATAGACCGGCAGCTTGAGGTGAATGCCGGAGATCGTGGTGACCGTGCCTGAAGTGCCGAGAAAATGCGCGCGGGAGCCCGCGATCCTTGCGCCGAAGCGGTGCTTCGCCTCGAAGGCTTTGATCGAGGCCATCACGTCGGCCACCATCGCCTCGTAACCTTGCGGGGTCACCTCGCGCCCGCCGTGACGCTCGGCGAGATTGACCACGCCGATCGGGAGCGAGGTCCAGGCTGCGATCGAGTTCTGAACGTCGACGCGGTCGTGCAGGTTGCGGCGCCAGCGGCCCCCAAGCTCAGCAAGATCGAGCCAGATCAGCTCGGAGCTGCCTCCGCCGATATCGAACACGAGAGTCCAATCGCAATTGCGGTCGATCAGCGAGGCGCAACCCGAGACGGCGAGCTTCGCCTCGGTCTCTTGCGTCACGATCTCGATGGCGAGGCCCGTCTCGCGGCGCACGCGCTCAATGAACTCGGCGCTGTTGCAGGCGATGCGGCAGGCTTCGGTGGCGATCAGCCGCGAGCGCGTCACCTGGCGGCGGTGCATCTTGTCGGCGCAGACCTTGAGCGCCTCGATGGTCCTGGTCATGGCGGCTTCGGAGAGCCGGCCCGAGCTCAGCACGCCTTCGCCGAGCCGGATGATTCGCGAGAAGGCATCGATGACGAGAAATCCGCGCCGCGACGGCTTGGCAATGAGGAGGCGGCAATTATTGGTGCCGAGATCGAGCGCGCCATAAATGGAATGGGTCTGGGGGCGCGCCTCGGCGCCCTGATGGTGTCCACCCTCGGCTGCCCCCAAGCGGCCATCTGCCCCTGACGGGCGATTGGCCGGCGCGTTCGATCGCGCCCGGGCTGCGACGTGCGTCGATCCTCCGCCGTCGCTCGACTCGCTCCGCCTGGCCTTGAGGTCACGCGAAGCTATGGCAGCCGCGCGGGCATCGCCGCTCGGCCCATTCACAGTGCTTAACCTCGAAACCCCGGAGACCGCCGACACCATGCGCTCGGTCAGCGGTCTCGGCATTGATCCTATTTATCCAATCTATCAAGCTCTTGTTTCAGGTAAAACAGCTTTTCGGCACTGATCGTCGCGAGGGTGAACGAAGCCCAAGAAAAGCGGGGCCGGAAGCCGTGCCGCCAGCAAGATTCCGGCCCAGGCGAAAGCAAGAGCGGCAAGGAGCCAACTCTGCCAGAGGTCGAATCCCGAGAGACCTATCATGCTTGAGACCGCGAACAGCGCATAGGCGCTTCCCTCGAGCGCGGGCGGCAAGAAGCGCATCTGCCAGATCGCGGCGAGCCCGACGACAAGCAGCAACACGGCGCCGATGGCGCCGAGCTCGAGCCAGGTTTGGAGATAGATATTGTGCGGATGGCGCGCCACGCGTCCCCGCAATGCATATTCGGCGTGGCTCGGATCGCCCGCGTCGGTCGGAATGACCAGATGCAATGCGCGCGTGCCGCGGATGCCGATCCCGGTGATCGGTCTCTCCTGCACGCGGTCAGCCACATATTTCCAGATATAGAAGCGCGCCGCGACGCTCTCTGGCGGAAGCCACGTCCAATGATGCCAGCCGAGCTCGTAAGGAAGAGCGCCGAGCGGAACGGCAAGGAGCGTTGCAATCGTCCATCCCACGATCAGCACTGTCCGCGTGACCTTGAGCGACAATGCGGAAAGCGCGAGCACGAGGCCGCCGGCGAAGAACGCTACCACCGAGGTCCCGCTCTCCGACAAGAGCACCGCGACGGCGGTGGCTCCGACCAGCACCCCGAGGCTCACGCGGCGCGCCGTTGTCGTGGCAACGGCAGCCGTGAAGAGGATGCCGGGGATCAGCAACAGCACCAGGCTCGTGACGTTGCGGTTGAGCACGAACGCCGCGATCTTGGTGACCTCGCCCTCGACGATCTTGGTCTTCTTGGGGGAGACATTGAACAACTGGATGACGTGATTGTTCAGGAAGCGCGCGATCGGCTCGCCGAAACTGAGCTCGATCAGGAGGAAGGCGATCCCGAGCAGGAGCCCGGCAAGCGCCGACTTCGCCAGCACCCGCGCCTCTCTATCGCTGCGCAAGGCGTAAGACGCGGCAATGAGTAAGGTGGCGGCAGCAAGCCCCAGCACGGTCGCGGCCTTGAGCAAGGCTGCGACGCGATCGGGCGACCACATCGTATTGATGAAGACATAGCCTAAGAAGACGAATAACCCAATCGAGAATGGCCTGCGCAGGAGTTTGAACAGCGGCGACCGATCGGTGGTGAAGACGTGGATGGCAGCGACGAGGCCGAGAAGGCCAAGAAGAATGGGCAAAAGTCGCGGCACCGCGCTCGCCGAGAAACAGGCCACGCCCAGCAGAGCAGCTTCCAGTCGGAACAGCGCCCTCGCGCTCAGACGCCAATCAACGGCTTGGTTGCTCAGCCACGCCATGTCATGCGCTCGAGGCTTCAGAGCCGGCATGATGCCGCGAGGTTGCGTCCTGCCTCTCGAGCATGCGTTCCCTCATTGGCGGCGACTTCGCAACGGCTTAAAGCGAGCTGCTTGCGGCAAGCTGCTTGTGGCGAGCCACTTGCGGCAAGCTATCGGTCTTGCTTGGATTTGACCACTATCCCTTGAGCCCAGGAGGGCAGCATCATGTATCAGCGCCATGCGCATCTAAGCGCCGTGCGATTTGCCGCATTCGCTTTCTGTCTCGCCGTTTGCGCTGGAGTTTCGGCTCTTGCGGCGGAAAGCCCGGGTGATTCTGCGCGCAACGCGCCGCTGCTCGACAAGCTCGTCGCCTCCTATCCCGACTTCCTTGCCTCTCACGATGAGAACACGCTCATCTGGAAGGACGGGACGGCGATGACCTTCGATGACGGCAAGGGCGAGAAGGATTTCGAGACGCGGCTCGACCACCCCGATCTCGAGGATGAGTTCTACACGCCCTACCCCGTCGGCCGCACCGGCATTCCGCCCGGTGTCGACATCGATCCGGGACGCGTGCGCTACGAGTCCTTCTTCGCCAAGATGTATGGCGACTGCAAGAAGGGCGAAGTGACGAAGAAGATGGTGGACGTGGTCTGGCTGCCGAAGCATGGCGGCAAGAAGCTCAAGATCACCAGCGTGAACGGCGTGGCCGAGAAGCTAAAAGCCGTCTCGACCGATCTCGATGCACTACCCGACAGCTTCGTCGAATATCTCACGCCGTCAGGCGGCACGTATAATTGCCGCGTGATCGCCGGCACCGACCGGCCGAGCGTGCATGGCAACGGCATCGCCATCGACATCAACGTGGCCTGGTCGGACTATTGGCGGAACCACCAGCCGGTCGGTGGCAAATATCCTTACAAGAACCGCATCCCGTGGGAGATCGTCGAGATTTTCGAGAAGCACGGCTTCATCTGGGGCGGCAAGTGGTATCACTACGACACCATGCATTTCGAATACCGCCCGGAGCTCTTGCCTTGAAGGTTTGCTCACCGGAAGCGTGATAGAAGCCTGAAGGAAGCGCCCGTAGCTCAACGGATAGAGCACCAGACTTCGAATCTGGGGGTTGCAGGTTCGAGCCCTGCCGGGCGCACCATTAAAATCAATAGCTTAGGAGATTGTGGCATTCTCAAGCGTCGCCGCTAGTAAGCACATAGTAAGCACCACGACGCGATTTCGCGCTGCCAATTAAATCAACCACTTAGTATCGTGGCCAATCGGCTATTGACGCCTCGGGGTATCGCCTGGGGTAACAATTCGTTGGCAAAGTACCAGCTATGTGGTACTTCGGTACCACAATAAAACCGAGGTAGCACCTCTGCGGAGTTTGAGATTGAGCTATGAGTGGACGCGGCGGCAGACGGCCCGGAGCAGGACGCCCTCCAGGCTCAAAGAATCAGCGAACGGTAGAAATTGCTCGAGCAGCCGTGGAGGCCGGCATTACCCCAATCGAGGTAATGCTAAACGCTATGCGCGAGCTGTGGGATCAGGGCACGCCAGAATCTAAGCGCGAAGCTGCGGCAATAGCCAAGGATGCAGCACCTTACGTTCATCCACGCCTTTCGAACATCGACCAAAATATCAATGAGACACAGCCATATGCTTACGTGCTGGAGCCTTGCCGCACAGCCGAGGAATGGGAAGCGGAGGTTAGAGCGGATGGATATGGGACCTATGCTGAGAGCAGCCGATAATTGTTCACCGGGTGCTTTCCGACGGTGACGGCAACGCGTCCAACGACGGATAACGGATCGACCTGCTGGCAGCTACCTATCCCTGCAGAAGAGCGGAACCTTAAGTCCTACATTGATTTCCGCTGATAAACATTCAATGCGCCAGCAGCTGATAACCTTCAATGCGCCAGCAGCCCGCCGCTTGGCGGCGAAGGCCCTGGTATTCGTCATTCAGAACCAGCTCATTGCCCAAGCGAGCACAAGCCAGACGGCGATCGTCAAAAGGATCAGACCGACGATCCCGATGATCTGGATCGTGCGGTCAGTTAGTCGCCTCCGCACGATTTTAAACATGGGTTTTTCCCTGCCTGGGCGAGCTGCTAGGGTCTGGGACCCCAATGGGTATGGGTGTCCCAAGAGGATGGAGCGGGGGATATAGCCTGGGATAATGCACGCTCCCGCCGAACTCGTGCCCTATCCTACCGCCAAGGCGATCGGCGATCTCATCCAGTTTAAGGAACGTCAAACCCAATATCGCCAAAAAACGCGAGAGCACCCCGGACAACGTAACGTCGTTCCGCATCTACGTCCGGCCACCGCTCTTGCGCGGCGGCTTGCTCAGACAAGCAACTGAATGGGATTGATGGGCAAAAATCCCACGGCGAAACCGATAACGGTCGCAGCCGAAATGATGGTGTAAAAGCCGACGGCTTCGGGAAACTTCGCCTCCAACGTCGAAGGCCATCCGAAGAGTTCGGCAACAGCATAGGCGCCTGATCCTGCAAGCACGGGGATCGCAAGTAGGCCAGTACCGATGATCCCTAGCGCAAAGAGGAGAAAGGCGAGATTGCCAGCGATGGGTCGCAAAGCTTCGGCGGCTTCCCCCGCTGTTTGAATGTCTGTGATGCCATGCGCATGCAGCGTGCTCGCCGTGGCGAGAATGATGAAGTACGCAATTAGGTTGGAGAAAATCATCCCAACGGTCGTGTGGATTGCAATGCGCGTCATCTCTTGTCCGCCGCCACGGGTTAGGATCTTCAGAGGCCGCCGCGGGCGAGACCGTTCCCTCCGCATCTCCTCTACTTCTTGGGAGGCTTGCCAGAAAAAGAGATAGGGGCTGATCGTGGTGCCTAAGACTGCAACGACCAGCAGCAGATAACCGCGGTCCAAGGAGATCGTTGGGAGGAGTGTGCCGACGAACACCTCCCGCCAAGGAATTCCTATTGTGAAGGCCACTGCCACATATAAAAACAGGACAAGCGTCAGAAATTTCAATATGGGCGCATATCGTCGGTACGGTATGAACACCTGAAGCAGCACCGAGACCGCCGCAAAAATCAGAGCATGCTCGTGCTTGAGACCACCAATGACTAGGTAGAGCGCCTCACCCATGGCGGCGAGGTCGCGGCGATGTTGATCTTACTCGCGATGACAAGAAGTAAGACGGGCACCAGCACAAGAGGCAGGGGGTAGAATTGCTTAGCATTGGCTGCGATCCCCTTACCTGTGACGCGTCCGATATGAGCGCTGACGAGCTGGATGGCGATCATGAACGGTGTCGTGAGAAACACCGTCCATAGCAGTCCGTAGCCGAACTGGGCGCCAGCCTGGGAATAGGTGGCGATCCCTGATGGATCGTCGTCTGCGGCGCCAGTGACCAGGCCCGGACCCAGGAGACGGAAAACGATGTCCCGCGGCTTCCGTTTGGAAGCAGTGTTGTTGGTGCGCGACATGTGTGCTGCCCCCAAGGCTGGGTCGCCCGGTTGGCACCTTATGCTCAGCGTCGCTGATTTTGATATGTGGTTAGATGTCCGCTTTTGGCACTAAGCGGACATGCCGCTCGCGCTGACGAATGTCTGCTTTCGAGGGGAAGAACGGACATGACGCGGACTTGACGCGATGTCTGCTAATGACCCAAACCGGACCTTGGTGTGTCGATTATGAAGTGGGCCGGACAAGTCGTGAACGCTCCCTATGCACGATTACTTCGCGCCCAGTGTTCGCGAGAAGATGCAAAAAGATCACAATGGAAACTTTTTGCTCCAATTCCGGATTAAAATCATATCCAAGAAAACATTGCGTTATAGTTTTCGCGGTCGCGTACAGTAGCGTTGGGTAGAGTCGGTTGAGTGAAGTTGTTCACATCGAGATTTTGCGCCGCGGTCCCAGAGCATGGAACGCTTGGCGTGAGGATAACCCTTCCCAAAATCCGATTTTGGACTATGCCGCTCTGAGCTTGGGCGAGCGCCAATTAGGCCCGATCAACGGCGGGCCGATAAACCTCCGTTCGGCTTCGATGCGCGGCGCGGTCTTGCGTTTTGCCAATTTGTCGAGAGCAAATCTTGAGGGTGCCGATCTATTTGAAGCCGATCTCGCCCAAGCGCGTCTCGATGGCGCAAATCTCGAGGGCGCGAACTTAAGCTGCACAATTCTTGACTACGCTGATTTTAGTGGCGCCGTCCTCACGAACGCCAATCTGACTGGGGCAAGTCTGCTCCACGTACAAAATCTCACGCAGAGCCAGATCAATCTCAGTATCTGCGATGCGACCACGATTTTCCCGGCTCATCTTGTGCACCCGATCGCGATGCTAAAGGTGGTCAGGAAAATCGATGTTGGATGGGGCGATCGAAATCAAATAAGCGTGCTCGTTCCGAACAGCCGGGATTGAGCGCTAGAACGAGGGTGGTCCTGGGACAGCGTACGGGTACTCATCGACCGCTCCGTAGGGCCTTCCGGTGAGTGGCTTCGTGCCCTCACCGGAGGTCTTTTCGACGTGCTCCGAAATGCGCCCTAGGTCACCTCTCAGTGAGAGGATGGAGCCGAGGAGTCAGGCGGCTTAAGTTCTGCCGCCATAAGGCCATTAGCTCCTC
The DNA here is from genome assembly GCA_963747175.1 of uncultured Alphaproteobacteria bacterium. Lineage (GTDB taxonomy): Bacteria > Pseudomonadota > Alphaproteobacteria > Rhizobiales > Methyloligellaceae > Methyloceanibacter. The sequence goes on from CAVVDW010000001.1 coordinate 66,993, forward strand.
TGCCGTATCGTACAAGGACGGTCTGGCCAGGTTGGAGTTCGGTGAAGCCCCAGCGGCGGAGCGTCTCCATATGCACGAATATGTCAGGTGTCTCGGGGCCACGCGTGAGAAAGCCAAACCCGCGCAACCGATTGAACCACTTCACCACCGCTCTTTCCCAATCACTCTCTGGCGTGACGACAACACGGGTGCGCTGCGGCAGCTGCGCTGGACGAATTGCCATCGAATCGTCCATGCCGCGGATTCGTGCTGCTTGTAGACCTTTGGCAGTTCTCACCACATCGCAGATAATTCGCGAGCCCTCATAGGCAGTTTGAAAACCATCTCGTCGCAGACAGCTCACATGCAGGAGAATGTCAGGCAGGTCTTCATCAGGAAGAATGAACCCGTAGCCTTTCGCCGGATCGAACCACTTGACCGATCCTGAGACTTCGAGGACGTCGGCTCTGATTTCCTCATCGCGTGGGACGTAGCTTTCCTCACGCGGCGGCTCTTTGGCCCCCATTTTGGTGACGCCCCACTGCCCCCGATGATCCCCTACCAAAAAGGCAGCAGCGCTCTTTCGCAATATACTCGCGAAGGATTTTCGGGCGTTGTGGCAATTCCGCCACCGGGGCGACTAAGTGACAGATTTCAGTTCGGCTCTAAGAGACCATTAGCGTCCGACCGCCCGCGGATTTGTCTATACCTGCTCAAATGTGCAAATGTTCCCTCAGCGGCTCATCGAATACTGGCTAATGCAGACCTCGATGTGCCCAGTTGGCGCTGACCGCGTGGCCCGAAGACCACCTGCCAACGAAGCCAATCGTCGACCTCCTTAATTACATAGTCGGGAGAGAAGCCATAGAGGTGTCGGATCTTTGCCTCAAGCCGCTCACGCCTTCCCGCGATGAGTTCCAAATCCTCGTTTGTGAGCTTGTCCCACTTGCTCTGGATCCTACCTTTCGCCTGCGTCCACATTCGCTCGATCGCGGTCCAATCCATGTTTCCCTCCGCCAAGCTTTTTCCTAGCGGATGAAGTCACGGTAGCTATTTAAGTTCCGCCGCTCAAAAGAAGCGGGAAGCGTGTTGCTGATACGTCACAGGAAGGCTTCATGAGTATGTCCGCTTTT
>CAVVDW010000002.1:0-92110 GCA_963747175.1 uncultured Alphaproteobacteria bacterium
GATAAAGCAGCGATTTCCTAAACCCGCGCCGTTGTTGCAATTCGCGACCCGAGGGTCGGGCAGAACCAAAGCGTGCCAGGAGCGACGCCATCATGAACCATTCGTCCAGGCGTCCCTACGCTGAGACGCTTTCGCTGCCGTGCCGCGATCACTTCACGCCCTGGCCCATGAGTGCTGGAAAGCTTGTGAGCCTGATCAATCTCGGTTGGTCGGACTATCGGATCGCCTGTCATTTTGGTGTGGGCCCGGTGAAGGTGTCAGCCCTTCGCGCGTATTACGGATTGGTTGACCAAGCCCACCCTGGGCTTGGCGGATGAGACGGCGGAATCGCTTGGAAAGCGAGGGATGAGTGTCGTCGTCTCCCGTAGAATGTCTGTTCTGGGTCATTAGCGGACGTCACGATCACCAGCGTTCACGTCCGCTTTGCAACTAAAAGCGCACCTTAGCGGGTACATGCCTGAAGATGCTCATCGGTTTCGAAGGTGCTCATTCGTTCTGAGTGAGCATCTTCGGGGAGTTTGAGCACCTTCGGACATTACGGGTGGAACGAAGTGGTCGTGCCCAGGGGCGGACTACGTCAATTTCGCTAAATCAATAACTTAGCGAAAAGTGGGACACTCAATCTTCCCATATGATTGTTATGCTTTCTGGCGCGAGTGTCCCACCCGCGTAATCATCTCGGCCGCTTATGTCGGGCGGTTCGGTAAGCGGTAGCCCAAACCGCTCCTGAGCCCGGCGGCAACTGCATCTATCGCGTAGGGATCCCCCGTCAAGCGTCCCATCAGGAGAGCACCTTGGATGCCCGCCGCGATCTGCATGGCTACGTCGCGGGGGCGCTGGTCATGGATTTGGAACTGACCGCGTCCCGCGCCCTCGCGGACAGTGCTTTCGAGCCAATCGAGATGCATCTTGGCGAAGCGGTGCAGAGCAGCTTGCACTGGAGAGGAAATCGCGTCGAATAGTGCCGCGAAAGATCCACCGGGACACATGCGCTCGCCCTTGCCGTGAATGACTCGGAATATTTCAAAATAACCTTCGAGCCGCTCGGTCGGGTCGCATCCCTCAAGCTTCTCCATTCGCATGCTCACCCAATTGGTGGCGCGCTGAAGTACGGCAAGAGCGACCGCATCTTTGGAATCGAAATAGTGGTAGAGGCTCGCTTTGCGGATGCCGACCTCGTCGGCAATGTCCTGGAAGCTGAAGCCGTGGAAGCTCCTCGTCTGCACCAGACGCTGGGCTGAATTTAAGATCTTTTCCCGCATCTCCATGCTACCTACCGTATGGTAGATATGCCTCCACCACAAGCCTTGGTCTATCACGAATTAGTGATTTGCATTCGTGGCTACCTACCGTTAGGTAGGCAGTGTAGAAGAGAAGGAGAGTAGCCATGACAAACACCCTGCAAGCCCTAGCAGTCACACTGACGTTGGTCGCGAGCATCGTTGCCGCCACAGGATCAGCCTTGGCGGGCGATGCGTATCACTGGGGCTATCCGGATAGCTTCAAGGATCATCCCAACGTCCCCCTGCAGTCCCTCGGCGTGGGGAGCGGAATTCCGTCTCAATACCGTTAGGCGGTGAGCACCGCAGGAGCATGGGGAGCCCCAGGGCCGAGTCTCCCGCGGGGCTCCCCCTTCTGAAGAGGACTACCCGGCATGCGCTCGTGGATCTCAATGGCGTCCCTGGCCTTCATGACCGGCACGCTCGTCTTCTCGGCAGGGGAAGAGCCAAGGGCGGAAACACCCTGCCCTACATTGGGAAGCCAGTGTGACTGCTCGTGGCACGTCCGCAACTGCCTGCCAACTTGTCACATCCAACCAAGGCTTGTGTGCGCACCGACCTAACAGCGGCTGCACAACCGAGAATCCTTTGAGGAGACGTGTTATGACAATACCAACCTATCTCCCCTACTACGTCCTCGTTACCAGCCTTGCTATCATCGTCACCATCCTGTTCGGCTTGCGCAATGCATTGACTAACTCCGGTTGGCCAGAACACGATCGCGCTGTGGCATTTCGCTGGTCCGCCGTCGTGCTTATCGGCTGGTTTCTGCTGGCTCTCGCGCTCGGACTAGGCGGTGCTTTTCGGGCAGCGCCTGATCGCATTCCGACGGCACAATATGGCATCTTCATCCCGATCCTAGTCGGCGCATGGTTGATTTGGCGGTCACCAGGTGTGGGTCGGATCATCGACGTCGTGCCGCAGCCCTGGATCATCGCTGTGCAGCTCTTTCGAGCGCTGGGGGCGATCTTTCTGATCCTCTATGCAACCGACAAGATGCCCGGCCTCTTTGCTTGGCCAGCTGGTGTGGGCGACGTTATCGTAGGTTTGCTCGCGCCCATCGTGGCGCTGGCCTATGCAAGCGACGCGCGACGTAACGAGGGCCTTGTCAAGGCGTGGAACGTCTTTGGCATCCTCGATCTCGTTGTCGCGGTCACGACCGGCTTCATCACGGCGCCCTCGCCGCTCTTCACTTACCAGCCGCCCAACGAGCTGATCAGCGTTTTTCCGCTCGTGCTGATCCCGGTCTATTTCGTGCCGCTCGCAGTCCTGCTACATCTCGCGTCGTTGGCTAAGCTGCACCGCAGGTTAGCGCCAATGGCGACCGCGTCAGCATGAAGCGCGAAGATGCTCATCAGCCTCGAAGGTGCTCATGTTTTTATTGAGCATCTTCGGTGGGGTTGAGCACCTTCGGACAGCGGGGATGACCGGGCGTTACACCGGCAGCTATCTCGACCGATCAAACGGCTGGCGCGCCGTCGCGACCCTGGCTGACATCGGTCGAGCTTCACTCGTCGAACGCATCCCCCCGATGATCTATGCCCTAGCCAAGGTCTGAGCAACCGCCCGAGCGTGAACCAGCTGCGCTGGCAAGCGTCGAGATGTCTGCTTTGGAGGCTAAACCGGACATCACGTCTTAGCCCTGGAATGTCCGCTTTGTGCCAGAAGCGGACATCCGACTCAGACGGAATTCCTACCCGGCCGCTGGCCAGCACCGAACTCGCCGCGGCGCTGGCGTGCTGCCTGCGATCGTCCGGCACGTTACGGCCGTAATACGATTCCCAATCGCTGAAATACTTCTGTAGCGCGACGTTGGCATTGGTCCCGCCAGCGCCCACTCGGGCCTGTTTTTCGCAACCAGTCCGCAGGCCGTGTCTCGCCTGTGGCTCGAACAGCGGAGTGACCTCATGACGACGTCAAAAGCCTTCTCTCGTTTTTCCCGTGTGGCCGCGATGCTCGCGGCCGGAACCGTTCTGATGGCCGCCGCGCACGGCGCCAGCGCCAAGGGCGGTGGAGACCACGACAAGATGAAGAGTCATGAATTCAATAGTCTTAGCGATCATAACGACAAACTCTCGTCAACATAAAGACAAAGGCAAAGACGGGGAGAAGTACTCGGATAAACCTAAAGACAAGGGAAAGGAGTATTCGCAGAAAACGAAACATAAAGACAAGGACAAAGACGGGGATAAGTACTCGGAGAAACATAAAGACAAAGGCAAGGAGTACTCGGAGAAAAATAAGGACAAGGATAAACACAAAACTCCTGGCAGCTCAACAGCCAGCAACAACCCTTCTGCTCCCGGTACCGGCGGCACGAATAGGATCCATCCGATCCTCAGCCCGCTGCCGGTCGCTTCCAGTTCTGGCGGCTCAGTTGGTGTCACTCCGCCCGTAAACACGATCCATCCGATCTCCAGCCCGGCGCCTGTCGCTTCCGGCAGCCCGGCTGGTGTCACTCCGCCCGTAAACACGATCGTCAGGGATCACCGTCACCCCCCAGCCGGCGATGTCGGGCCTCAGTCAGGCCTTAACCCCGACGGCTACACTACTTTTGAGGACTTCGACAGTCTCGGTCTCGGTCATCTCGCCAAGGGCGTAAGCGACTTTGGCTATGGGTTGACCCATGGAACACTTGGTGGCGGCCCTGCGCCGGAGGACCCGACCTCCACCTCGACCCAGTACTAAAAGTCCGGGGCCGGGGGACAACAAACCAGCTGGTTTGACGCAGGGCGTAGCCTCGAGGAAACGTTCTGCGGCTCCCGGCACTGACCGGATCGGCCCTAGGTCGGACTGGGGGAGACCATGCCCGTATGTCCTCTCCTTGATGAAGAGCAGATCGGCCTCGGCCCCTGGAGGCAGAAATGAAGAAATTGGTTGATTGCACCGTGGCGGGGATCCTGCTCATCAGCGCCGGGTCTGCGGTGGGCGCTGACGAACCGAGGGTATCGCCGCCTCAGGGGAGCACGCTGCTGCTCAAGGTGATCGCTGCCGGCGTGCAAATCTATGCCTGCGAGACCAAGGAGAACGGCTTTGAGTGGACATTCAAAGGGCCCGAGGCGAGCCTGTTCGATGAACACGGGCGACAGGAGGGCACTCATTTCGGCGGGCCGACGTGGCAGCTCGACGACGGTTCAGCGGTCGTGGGCGAGATCGTCGCGAAGGTGGACGCGCCGGAACCCGACGCAATCCCCTGGCTCCTGCTCCGGGCGAAGAGCCATGAGGGTTCGGGACGGTTAAGCACAGTAGTCTTCATCCGGCGCGCGAACACCAAGGGTGGCGCGGCGCCGACCGCAGGCTGCGATGCGAGCCACCTCTCGGAGCAGGCACGCATGCGCTACTCCGCGAAATATCAGTTCTTCAGCACAGCGAAATGAACCAGCGACGTGTGGAGGCGGTCAGCGAGGGCCATGCTTGTGTGAGCAGCGGGTTTGAGGTGTGGCGAGGGCCCAGCTTCGCCTCAGGCTCGACATTGCAACATGTCCGCTTTGGGTCAAAAGCGGACATTGTCCAGCGTCCGCGTCATGTCCGCTTTACCCCCCGATAGCGGACATTCGTCAGTGCAGGAGGGAAGTGCCATAAGCGGACATTTGACTTAGAAATTTATCTAGGCCGCTGCCGCTGGTCTATTGGCGGTCAAATGGCTAAGCCGCCGATCCGGATCGAATGTGATTGAGACGGTTGTTCCCGGAAAGCCGCACTTGAGTTCCACATTAGCAGCAAGCTGCTGCGCGAATGCGCTAACCAGCCGCCGTCCAAGACCAGTGCCTTGCACTGAGTGCTGTGGGCCAACCCCGTTATCGTTCACGGTCAAACGCAGTTTGGTGCCGATCCTCTCCAGGCTCACCCAAATCCTACCGTTAGTTCCATTGGGAAAGGCGTACTTCAATGCATTAACAATAAGCTCGTTGATGATCAGTCCGAGGGGTACGGCATCGGCAACGTGAAGAGGATGACTTACGACCACGCATTCAATTGCCGTAAGCCGCCGGAAATTACCCGCACAGGCCAAGATGTCCTCACATAAAGCCTTGACGAAGATCTGGCTGTCGATCGATTTGCCTTCCATCGCACCCAGACATAGCTGGCCATGAATACGCGCCATTACACTCATTTGTTCAACGGCCTCCTCTAGGGCAGTCTTAGCCTGAGGATCTGTCACGCAGACTGATTTCTGTCGAATGACAGCTGAGAGGACCGCAAAATTGTTCGCCACGCGATGCGTGAGCTCCGTGAGCAAAACGGATTTTTCCCGTTCAAGATTGGCTGAAGCCTCGCGTTCTTGGCGAGCCACGACCAAAGCTTCGCCCAATCTGCCGATTATCAGGACAGTGCCAGCAGACAAGAACGCATACAACTCCACCTCAATGAGATCTGCGGCATTCGAAATGTAGAGGGAGTTGCCGGGCTCAAAGAAAGGCAACGATAGTAAAGACGTGAGAGCTACGGTAAAAAACCCGGTAGCCCGGCCAAACGCTAAGCTGCACCCGCCCACTACAGCAAAGAAAAGGAGGAAAGGCTCACCAGGTACAGCGGTGGCAATTGGGATCTGGAACAGATAAGTCCCGACCACCGCGAGACTTGCTATTGCGACGCGCATCCATAGCGGAAGAGCGTTTATTGCTCCCAATGTTGCCAGCATAGTCGGGACCCAACCGAGGCTTTGGTCCCCCCGTCCCGAACTAACCAGCTACTCGTTTGTGTTGCTTTCAGGGCCGCTTTCCGGCGCGATGAGGCTAAGAAGACAATGTCTCTCCTCTAAGCCTCTCGAATAGGTCCGCATGGGATTGGGCGCCAACACCTACCTCCCCAATGGGCCGCTGAGTTCACACAAAATCGGGGTAAAGACAAATGTCTGCTTTGGGTCAAAAGCGGACTTCCTTGAAACACCATCCGAAGTCCGCTTTGCCCCTGCAAGCCGAACTACAGACAGCAATAACTGTGCACCACCACCACAGCCCGTTGCCGGTTTTACCCGCAGCTTCTAGAACTGCCACCTGGGAATGCCGCTTACGGTGGCATCGAGCCGGGGGAAGCGAAATGCGCCGAACAAGCCGGCCTCTGTGGGTGGCATTTTTCAGCGTGAGTGTGGGATTGACGTTGCTTGCTTCACCAAGCCGCTCTGCCGAACAAACGCCCGACTCTCATCAATGGACCGGCTTCTACATCGGCGCCCAGCTTGGCGGGGCCTGGAGCGACGCCGATTGGCGCTACGACAACTTCAACTGGTTCAACACCATTGGGCCCGTTTTGGTCGGCACCAAGTTCGCACTCGATGAAAGCGGGGTGCTCGGCGGAGGCCAAGCAGGCTACACCCTATCAAACTGGGGCGTTTGTGTTCGGCGTTGAAGGCTCTGTGGCAGGAGCGGACTTGGCTCAAAGCGAAAGAAGCCCTTTCTTCCCGGAGGCCGATCTCTATACGACCAAAATCAATTTGATCACCTCGATAACCGGCCGTGTCGGATTTGCCTGCGGTCGGTGGCTTGGTTACGCCAAGGGCGGCTGGTCGGGCGCCGATATTGAGCTTGACTTGTTCGATCATGTAACCCCGGTCCGCGCCAACGAGAGCACTTGGGCCAATGGCTGGACTGTCGGCGGAGGAGCCGAATACGCTTTTGCCAGAAGCGTCTCGCTCGGCGTCGAGTATGATTATGCTGGCCTCGATATCGACCGGTTCACAGTGCGCTGTCCGACGTGCCCGCTGAATGTCGGCGGCGGCGTGCCCGTCGTCGATGGCGACATTGCGGTGCAGTCGGTCACCGCGCGCCTGAATTACCATTTTGGCGGCTAGAGCGACTTTGAACACATTCCCCAAGGGCCCTACTGTTGATACGGGGCAAATGGGGCTATAGGGATCAACGCGCAATCCATCCGCCGTTGAGTTGACTTTTTAAACCCTTCTTTTGCCACTTCATCTCGTGGGCGCTTCGTAGCAGGCCTGATCGTCGAGATGCGTCAGAAGCTGACATTCGCTCGATCAGATTCCATGTCCGCTAAGTGCCATGAACGGACATCACTCGCTCGCACTGATGGCATCGCAAAACGTCGAGCAGACGAATCGGGACAGCCAGATTGAATCCAGTGTAGGGCGTGCGCTGGGAACAATGAATTTCCGGGCCAAGGCCAGTGCCGAACGACCCTAGGCGAAGCTCACAGGCGATCAACTATACACGACAACCGCGAGCAGCAGGCGTAGCTGGCGCCTATACTTTCTTTGCGGCGCTCTACTTCGTGCAGAGTGTCGGCGACCCAACCTCCGGGCTCGTGGCTCAACCCGTTCGTTCTCTCCTCAAAAGCTGGGGCGAATCGCCCGCTGCTCTCGGCGCGCTGATGGCGCTCCTCGCGGTGCCCTGGACAGTCAAGCCAATCTTCGGCCTCCTGTCGGACTTCGTTCCGCTGTTCGGATCGCGACGCCGCAACTATCTGCTATTGGCCAATGGTGGGGCGGCGCTAAGTCTGCTTCTGCTCGCGTTCGTCCCAATCGCGCCCGGCAGCCTCTGGCTGCTGTTCGCTTTTCTGCTTCCGGCGACGATGGCCATTGCCTTGGGCGATGTGATCGTCGATGCGCTCATGGTCGAGAAGGGGCAGCCGCTCGGACTGACCGGGCGCTTTCAATCCATCCAGTGGGCGGCGGCGAACGCGGCTTTGCTACTGACGGGAATCCTTGGCGGCTACGTCGCCGAGGAGAGGCTCCAGTCGGTGGCCTTTGCGCTCTGTGGAGTTCTGTGGGTATTCGCTTTCGCCGTGGCGTGGCGCTACGCGGGCGACCATGAAGACGTCCATCTCGATGTGGCGAGCTTGAGTGAGACCGGCGCAGCCCTTCTCGGTGTGTTGAGCGACAAGCTGTTTCTCGCCGTGTGCGCACTGCTGACTCTGTGGAGCTTCAATCCGGTCTGGGGCTCGGTGCTGTACGTCCACATGACCGAAGATCTCGGATTTTCCGAGCAAGACTTCGGCAATGTCACCTCGGCTTTTTTCCTTGGCTCGCTAATCGGCAGTGTCGGTTACGGCATTTATTGCCGATCGGTGCGGCTATCGACGCTGCTGCATCTTTCCATTATCGCGGCAGTCGTCTCAAACGCCGTCTACTGGCAGTTGGGCAACCTGACTTCCGCTTATATTGTCTCCATCATCGCCGGCTCCGCGTACATGACCGGAACTCTCATTCAATTGGACTTGACCGCGCGCATCATACCGGCGAGGGCCGCGGCGACAGTGTTCGCTACTGTCATGGCACTTACCAATTTTGCGGGATCGGGGTCGGAAGCATTCGGTGGATGGCTATTCGAGGCCGCGAAAGCATCCTACGGGCGCGAGACGGCGTTCAGTCTCGTAGTCGCGGCGAGCGTCGCCGCGGCCGTGAGCTGCTGGCTACTAGTCCCTTCGCTTCGTCGCGCCGCTCCTCAATGGTGGGGCTAACGACGCGGGTACTTAATCCGCTTTGGCTTCGCTCGCCAAATAGACAAGACAAGATCGCCGCAATGGCAGTCGCGTACCACCTAGGCCAATGACTCATTCGCCACCCCTTTTGCCCCTCAATTCAATCCGCAAAGCTCAAAGCTAGGAACGGGCATCGACGAGGATCGGCGTTTAGTGACTCCTCGTCCCGCCGTGGCCGTTGTTAGGTGATCTTTTCCGCCCCTCGGCTGCTTCTTTCGCCTGTCGAAGTTTGCGCAACCGCTCCGTCTTTTGGGCTTGCTCTTCTCGCTCCAGCTCGAGCTTTTCTTTCAACGTGTGTTTGGTAGGCGGCTTAGGCTTTTTCTCCACCGCCGCCTTTTTCATTGGTGGCTTCGGTGCTTTGTGCTTGCGCTTGGTGCGGTGAGAGACTTCCTCCGGCATTGCCGCTGATTGCGGGATTGCTGCGAGTTGATTCTCGGTCTTCGGCAGAGAGATTTCCACCTCCTGGCCTTCTGCGTCCTGCGGGGTCCGCACTTTCTTGTTCCCATCATCCGTGAACCAAGGACGCCAGAAGGCAGCAGCAATGTTCAATGGAGTTCGCACAGCCGCATTGAATATCGACAGGGCCACATAGAAAGGATGCCCCTGGAAGGGGGTGTGGTTGTCGCCCATTCTGGCCCTCCACAATTGACGCGCTGGGAAATCAATAAACTAGGCCGTGTAGTCATAAAGGCATCAGCTGAACCATTATAGGGGGTCCGCCTCACCCCCAAAAGCGGACATGCGCCGAGCCCGCTCGAAGAGTCCGCTATGTGCCAATAGCGGACATTCCTTGCGTCCCAAGGGCCGCGGTCAACCTACCCGCTCGTGGCCGCGACCATGTCCGTTTTGTGCCAAGAAAGGTAACGGCAGATGCAGCTGGAGTCTCCGCATGGGGCAAACGCAAAACGATGGGCGTGGGTCGTCCAGCGCTAGGCGCCGATCACGTCGAACTTGACGTCGACATTGTTACGCGTGGCGTGAGAGTAGGGGCAGATCTTTTCGTGCGCCTCCTTGACCAGGTTCGCGAGCTCCGCCTGCTTCAAGCTCTTGTCCTCGACACGCATCTTCACGGCAATACCGAAGCCGCCGCCGTCGCGCGGGCCGATCGAGACGGCGCAGGTGACTTGAGCGTTGGCCGCGTCTTGTTTGTGCTGCTTGGCAACGAAGTCAATCGCGCCGCCGAAACAAGCGGCATAGCCTGCAGCGAAGAGATGCTCTGGCGTCGCGGTTCCCGGCTTACCCGGACCGCCCATCGCCTTCGGCACCGACAGGTCGAACGAAACGATGCCGTCGCTTGACTTGGTATGGCCGTTGCGGCCGCCAACGGCAGTTGCCGTCGCGGTATAGAGGGGCTTGATTGTGTCCATGGGGTTCCTCTCTTGTGGTTCGCGTCTCGATTGAACCGGCCTCTAGCTCATATGCCAGCCATGGCTCACGCAAATCGACTGGCCGGTGAGTGCGTTCGTTTTGAAGGCAGCGAGAAATAGGGCTACCTCGGCGACGTCCTCGAGCGTGGTGAACTCCTTGTCCACGGTCTCGCCGAGCAGGACTTCCTTCACCACGCGCTCCTCGGAGAGGCCGAGCTCCTTCGCCTGCTCGGGAATCTGCTTCTCGACCAGCGGAGTCAGAACAAAGCCTGGGCAGATGACATTAGAGCGCACATTGTGGTGCGCGCCTTCCTTGGCCATAACGCGAGCAAGACCGAGGAGTCCGTGCTTAGCGGCAACGTAAGCGGCCTTGAGCGCGGAAGCCTCGTGGCTATGCACCGATCCCATATAGAGCAGCACGCCGCTATTCTGCTTGTACATGTGCTTGACGCACGCCTTGGTCGTCAGGAAAGCGCCATCGAGATGGATGGCGAGCATCTTCTTCCAGTCGGCAAAGGGAAACTCCTCGACCGGATGCACGATTTGGATCCCGGCATTCGACACGAGAATATCGACCCGGCCGAACGTCTTTATCGTCTGCTCGACACCGGCGTTGACTTCGTCCTCCTTCGAGACGTCCATCCCGACGCCGATCGCAGACTTCTCGCTCGCCAGCTCCTTGGCTGCCGCCCTCGCACCGTCGGCGTTCAGATCGGCGATGACCACCCGGCCGTCTGCCTCCAAATAGCCCTTGGCGATGGCATGACCGATGCCGCTGGCGGCTCCGGTGATGAGAGCCACTTTGCCATCAAGGTTCATAACTCCTCCTTCAGTTCCGACGGTGCACGAGGCCGTCGATGGCGCGCCTCATCTGTGCGGGATACCTCTGACTTTCGTCAGTAAAGCGAAATGCTCCTGTCTTTCTGGGATCATCTGGCTTATGACTGAACGAGCCACCGAACATCAAAGGGACGCCATGCGACTGCCTTTGATCGCACCCTCTGATCTTACCTCCGAGCAGCGCCCGATCTATGAAGACATGCGCGCCGGCATAGCAAAGAATTTCCAGGGATTCAGCAGCATCAACGAGAATGGCGCGTTGATGGGGCCATGGAATCCATGGCTGCATGAGCCGAAGTTCGGAAAACCGATCTGGGAGCTGACGAAAGCGCTCTCCTTTTCGCCTTCGCTGCCGAAGCCCGTTCGAGAAGTAGCGATTCTTGTCACGGGTGCCAAATTCCGAGCTGCCTATGAAATCTACGCTCACGTGATGCTGGCCGAGCAGCGCGGCATTTCCGACGAAAAAATCGCCACGATAGTTGCCGGACAGCGTCCGAGCGACCTCGCCCCTGACGAGGCTCTCGCCTTTGACGTTGCATCCGCGCTCGTCAGTCACGGCGTTCTTCCCGAACTGAATTACCGGCAGGCCGTTCAAGCATTCGGCGTTAACGGCGCGGCGGAACTTATCTATCTGGTTGGGCTCTATTGCCTCGTATCGGTGACCCTCAATGGGTTTGACGTGCCGGTTCCAGAACCGAACGCCACGTGAACGGTTAACATCTAAGCGATCAGGAATGCCCAGCGGCTTTCAACGTTTTCGCCGTTAGCGCATAACCGTCTGCGATGTGCTGGTCGATAGACTTGCGTGAGAACTCGTAATCCCGACTCACGGACTCGCCCTCAACGGGTTCGCGGGTGATGCGTGTGACCGACAGCGGACAGGCCTCACCGACAGTCTCAATGTAGCGAGGGCGTTTGCTAATCTGCTCGGCTGTCTTTGGGTCTAGGCTCGCCATAACTTCCTCGACGAGTTTTCGGTAGTTGTCGATGTACTCCCAGGTCCGAATGCTCCGGCTGATCTTCTCCGCGAAAACGATTTCATCGCGCCGAGCTAATACCTCCGGAAGCGTACGTGGCAGAGCCCTTTTGTCCGCCCACAGGTTCACGACAAAGACATTCTTGCCCGTCAGCCCACCGACTTCCACCACCTGATCGAGCGGTGAGTTGCTTACTAGTCCGCCGTCCCAATAGTGCCTTCCGGCAATCGTTGTCCACGAAAACCCGGGCGGCAAGCTCCCGCTCGCCAGAACGTGCTCAGGGGTGATCTCGTCGACGTAACTGTCAAAAATTGTCAACTGTCCCGTCTCGACATCAACTGCCGTGAGGAGGAGACGAACCGGACTGTCTCTCAGTTTCTCGAAGGCAACGTACTTGCTTAGAGTGGCCTTGAGGGGCGACGGATCATATAAGCTGGTCCAGCTAGTCAGAAGCTGAGCAGGGGAGAGAATCGGCTCGAACCAACGCGGTCGGAAGAAATTGGGCGAGCCAAACACCAATGACTGGAGGGAAGAAACAGCTCGTCGCAATTCTTCACTAGGAATGTCGGGGGTGTCTAGGCTCAAGTCGCGCCAAAAAGCTTCAAGCGCGTGCGTTGCCTTACTGGGATTGGCCGCGACGATTGCAGCATTGAAGGCGCCAATCGAGACCCCGGCGACGAGGTCCGCATGGATATCCCGCTCTTCTAGAGCCTTGACTACCCCGCATTCGAAGGCTCCGAGGGCTCCACCACCTTGAAGGACCAATACTGTTTGCAATGCTGCTCGGTTTAGCGGGAAGCCGGTGTCCGACAGTTTTGTTTTTGTCGCGGAAATATCGCTGCGATTAGCGACCAGCGCGCCGGCCGCTTTGGCTTCAACGAGAGATTGGTCAAGGAGAAAGGCCCCGCGCAACCTCTCATTTTTGATGTAAAGGACGGAGAACGACTGATCTTTGACTGATCCCCTTACAACCCGCTCGTCAGTTTCATCGATCGACCCCACCACATTGAATGTCACATCGAACACATCAGAGAAAAAGTACGACACCGTTCGCCAGGATTGCCGCTCGCCGAGCATGTTCCAAGCAGCGAGTCGTCCCTGCTTTACGGCATTATCCCAGTGCTCCGCGCGGTACCTTGTACGCGAGATCGGGTTATAGAAATTTGCAACATCGCCCGCCGCGTAGATTCCTGGTTTGTTGGTTTCTAGGTGCTGGTCGACGAGGACGCCATCATCCACATCGATGCCGCTGTCGCCGAGAAACCCGACCTCAGGCCGAACCCCAATTCCGACCGCAACAATATCGCAGGGCATCCTTTTGCCGCTGCTTGTCACAATGCCTTCAACCTTCGTGCTCCCCCAAAACTCTTTGACCTCTTCTCCAAAAATGAAATTTACTCCGCGTGCTCTGAAATATTCTGCGAAGAAATCGGAGACCTCCGGCGAGCATAGCTTCTCGTAAACGAGATCCTCTCTGGCGATCAACGTCGTTGCAACTCCCCTAGTTGCGAAAGAGGCCGCAATCTCCATTCCGAGGAAGCTCGCTCCCACGACGATCGCTCGCCGCGCATGGGCAACAGCTTGATACAACGAGCGCGCATCACTCACCGTGCGCAGATAGTGGATACCCTCCAAGTTTGCGCCTGGTAGCGAGAGCTTGTGCACGCTGGCCCCGCTGGCGATCAGCAATTTGCCGAAGCGGAAATGATCGCCAGCATCGGTTTCGATGATCCGGCTATCGACATCGACTCGACGCACGCGAGATCCCAAATGAATCTCAATATCGCGATCACGATAAAACGAATGATCATGGATAAAAATTTTCGTCTGGCCCGGACCCTTAAGAAGAAATTCCTTTGACAATGGTGGTCGGTAATAGGGGAGCGTGTTTTCCGCGCATAAAATTGCGATACTTCCATCGGTGCCGGCCGCGCGCAGGGTTTCTGCGGCCGTTGCGCTGGCTAATCCGCCGCCAACAAGCAAAAAATCAACGACCGGCGCTTCTTTCATTGGCACCCTACTTTGGTCACTTAAAAACATCCCTGAGTTCCAATGATGTCGCTCTACTTTGGCTCGTCGCCAAGCACAATGCGCCAGTCCTTTGGATCGCACGATGAGCCAGCGCGACTAGAATGACATGACTGATAACGCCTTGCACCGGCCTTCCGCTCAGGGTCATTAGCGGCATGGGCGAGCGGATTAGTGACGTCCGCTCTAGCCCTTTGAACGGAAATTCTCAGCGTCAGCATCGATGTCCGCTTCGTGCCAAAAACAGACATCGGCTGGGTTGTTCCGCGAAAGAGACGCATTGAGCCACCTCGGAGCCGAGCTGATTCTTTGTGATGTCTTCGACCGGGAGGCATTTATCCAGGCGCTTCGTGACTTCAAACCGGACGTCGTGCTGAACGAGCTGACCGATCTGCCGGATGATGCAGCGCGAATCAGTGAACGCGCAGATCGGAACGCCCGCATCCGAACCGAAGGAACGTAATGTGATCGAGGCGGCGCGGCGGAGTGGGTCGCCGAAAATCCTGGCTCAAAGCGTCGCCTGGCAATTACCTGATGGGCCAGACGCCCAAGCTGTCGCAGAACTGGAGCGTTCCATTGTCGCCGAGGGCGGCGTCGTGCTGCGCTATGGACGGTTCTACGGGCCTGGCACGTATAACGAACAGCGACCACCCGAGGAACCTCGGGTTCACATCGACCGAGCTGCCGAACGGACAGTGGCGGCCTTGGGCGAGCCAACGGGCGTCGTTGTCATTGTCGACTGAGCACGCGACTGCGCTTGACGAAGAAGATGAAGGGAGAGCAACAGCAGCACTTGGCCGTCAGTTGGCGCGATCAGCGCCCTCCGCAGAGCGCGTCACGCCTGTCACTTCGGGGCCTGCACGAATGAGCTGTCGATAAGCGGGTCTCCAATCGCTCCGCTCACGGCTGCCGCAAAGACCTTCAAGTTACTCTCGACGTTTCAGCGTCGGGTTGACTATTCGAGCCTCATTCGACCGGCGTCAAGATGGGCGCACCCTTGTTCTTAATGAAGACGACGAGAAACTTCGCTGGCTCGGTCTTGCTGGCGTTGCGCCCGACAACGTGAATGTCGTTGGGACCTTCGTAGAAGGTTTGACCAGGGTGAAGGGTGACCGGCTCACCCCCTTTAACCTGCATGACCACGGAGCCCTCCAGCACATAGACGAATGCGTTCGCGTTATGGCGATGGACGGGGTCCACCGCGCTAGGGGGATACTCCACGATCAGCATATCGCCCTCCTTGCCGGGAATATCGCTTAGGTCGCGCGACATCAACGATGTCACCTTCGCGCTTTCTTGAGCGGCAACAGAGCCCGCAAAGTTGAGTAGGAGTGCGCTTGCCAGTAAAAATCGATGCATGAGGCTAATCCCCTATTCCAGATCCATTGACGACTTTTCTGCACGTACGCCTTACTTCTTCGGCGGCGGCGCGACGTTCTCGAGCCACCAATCGAATCTGGTTGAGCCGAGCTTTGCGTCATTGCCCGGAATGAGCGAGTTCTCGCTCAGTTTGACGCCGGAGTAACGGGCGTCGGCATCGGTGACGACCTTGCGCGGATCCTTGTCGTATTCGAGCACGCGAGCCACCAGTTCGTCGAGGTGGAACTTCTCAGGTCCGCCAACTTCGATCGTACCGTTCGCCGGTGGCGCAAGCGCTGCTTCGACCACTGCGGTCGCAACATCCTCGGCAGCCATCGGCTGAATGAACGCATGCGGCAGCCTCACAATATTACCTTCGGTCGCCAATTGGGCGATGCCACGAAGGAACTCCATGAACTGCGTCGCGCGGAGCAGCGTATAGGGGATCGGCGCGTTCTTTATGAGCGTCTCCTGCGCCAGCTTGGCGCGAAAATAGCCGCTGTCCTGAAGACGCTCAGTGCCGACGACAGAAAGGGCAACATGCAGCTGCACTCCTGCAGGCTTCTCGGCTTCGATCAAATTTTTTCCCGCGGTCTGGAAGAAATCCATGGCCGCCCGGTCTTCGAAGGACGGCGAGTTCGCCAAATCGACGAGGACCTGCGCACCTTCGAGCGCTTCGGCAAGACCTTCGCCAGTGATCGTGTTGACGCCTGTATTGGGCGCCGCTGCAAGAGCCTCGTGCCCGAGCTGCTTCAGCTTACTCACGACCTTCGAACCGATGAGTCCAGTTCCTCCGATGACTACGATCTTCATCAACCTGGCCCTTTCGTTGCACTCTTCGCTTGCGGCCTACAACGGATTAACAATGCCCAGATCGCGAACGGGCATTCTGTCACCTGGAACTGTCACATTCCATAAGCTGGCTCTGACAAGGAGCCTCTCCCGGGAGGGCTGCGTCCGCTAAGGGTCAGAAGCTGACATTCGCTCGGTCAGTTTCGATGTCCGTTAAGTGCCATAACCGGACATGACGACCAAGGTATCGAGAAGCCATCGCCCTCCGTCACGACACGCTCTCTCTGCAGGCGAGCAACGTGAACTGAAACGTCGAGCCGGGCCGTCGTTGCGGGAAGCCCAGAGCCGTCCTTCGTGATTTTCGATGATTGAACGGCATATAGAGAGCCCCATGCCCATGCCACCAGGCTTGGTAGTGAAGGTGCGAAACCAGTGGAGGCTGGGCCGTTTTCTGCCTCCGCGATCGATTTTCCGGCCCAAACTGCACCTTACAGTCGGACTACCATCCGATCGGCGCAACCGTAAACTAGCCGCAGCAATAACGACCGAGCCGCCAAAGGCAGAGCGTCCCTACATCGGGAAAGGACGGGCAAATTAGCTGCGCGCCGTGTGCGAGGCGCTACCTCGGCTCGAAACCTTGTCGCCTGGTGCCGAACCAGCGCATGAAGGGGAACGAAGATGATGGAAAAGGCCAAGGTAGAGACCAGGGCGTTTAATGGCGTGCGAGTTGTGGTCCACACCAGCCGCGCCTACGATGATGTTCTGGCCAAGCTCCGCAGCCTGATGGGCGCGCCAAACGCGGGTGAAATTGAGGCTCTGGCCAAAAAGCCGATCACCGAGGCAGAGTTCACGCGAGAGGTTGAGGAACGCTTCGTCGGCGAAAGCGGCTTCATGCTGTTCGCCGAGATCGATCACGGGGGCTGGCTTCCCAAATTTGGCATCAAGCAGCGAACCGTGCGCTGGATCCTCGGCAACCCGCTTTATGCCATCACGATGATCCGCCACGACATTACAGCGGGGCTTTTTGCGCCAGTCGAGTTGCTGGTGACCGAAGACGCCGACCGTAGCGGAACAACAGTGACCTACGTCCGACCTTCCTCACTCATGGTCATCGAGCAAAATCCGCCATTGCTCGCCGCCGCGCAGGTTCTCGATGGAAAACTCTTGGAACTGGTGGCGAAAGCGACAAATGCTTAGGCCTGCGTCCCCTATGTCCTGGAGGAACGGCTTCACGCGCCTCTCAACCGAACTCATGTCTCATGTGATTGCGAAAGCCTGTACCCAGGCCACTCACAAGGCCAGGGTCAATCAACTGATCGAAGCCGGCGCTTGGACCGATGCAGCGCTTGCGATAGTCGCCCCCCGGCGCGCTTCTCATGGAGGACCGAAGTTATGTCGACCGTGCAGCATGCCAGCAACACGACGGCCCCAACTCAATTTCTGGAGGCGAGCGACGAAACCTATGCGTACCGTCGCTTCGGGTCTGGTCCCGGGAGTCTCCTGCTGTGTCTTCAACACTTCACCGGAACACTCGATAACTGGGATCCTGCGGTCACCGACCCTCTTGCATCTGGGCGAGAGGTCATTCTGTTCGAAAGCGCAGGTCTCGGACGGTCCACTGGCGAGGTGCCGGACACGATCGCCGGCATGGCGAAGCATGCATTTGCGTTCTTGGACGGCCTTGGGCTCGCATCCTGCGATGTTCTCGGTTTCTCACTCGGCGGCATGGTCGCGCAGGAGATGGCGCAGGACCGCCCCTCTATTTTTCGGCGGATGATGCTCGTCGGCACGGCACCCCGAGGTGGACAAGACATCATGCACCTCGATAAGCCCAGCCTCGCAAAGTATCTCGGCGATCCCAAGCTCCAAGGATACGCGGTCCTGCAGAAGATTTTCTTTGCGCCGACAGAGTTGAGCCAAGCGGCTGGAGCAGCTTTTATCGAAAGGTTAAGCCGGCGCACACAGGATCGCGAGCCTGCCTCGGGCCCGGCGGTCGCCCAGGCGCAACTGGCGGCCTTTCGAGACTGGGAGAAATTTACCGGTCAGCGTTTCGCTAACCTCAAGAGTATCCAGCATCCAACGCTGGTGGTGAACGGAATCTATGATGAGATGATTCCAGTCCAAAACTCCTATTGGTTAAGTGCCAACCTGCCCAACGCGGTCCTTCTGACCTATCCCGACTCAGGCCACGGCTCATTATTTCAATTTCACGAATCCTTCACGCGGCAGGCGGCGGCATTCTTAGCTTCCGACTCAAAGTTCGCACCTTACTAAGCCTCGGCGTAGGCCGACGCGGCACTGCCTTCAATGGTTGCCAGAGCGAACGTCCGCTTTGGGTCATTAGCGGACACCAGAGCGCGGCTCAGTGATGTCCGCTTTACCCTCAAGAGCGGACATGATCAGCGTCAGCATCAATGTCCGCTAAGTGCCATAAGCAGACATTCTGCGCGCGGACAGCGCGCTATTGATTCTTCTCATGGGTGCGTAGTCCGAAGACGGAGATCGCGCCTTTGCCTTTCACGTTGAGTTCGCCGAGCAACTCGCCCTCGAAAGCGGAGGCAACCTGCTCGAAGATCTCCTTGGTGACGGCCACGCTTCCCGGTGCGCTCATGCCGACCATGAGGGCCGCGACATTAACGGTGTCGCCCCAGATGTCGAACTGGTAGCGCTCTTGGCCCACAACACCGGCCACGACCGGGCCAGCATGGACGCCCATCCTGACCTCCCAGTTCAGCTGGGCATCGACTAGGGTCGAGGTCATCTCCAAACCGCAGCGAACGGCGGAGCCTATCGGGTCATTGACCTTATGGAGCAGACCGGCAACTGCCATGAAGCCGTCGCCAATCGTCTTGATCTTGTCGAGCCCATGCTTCGCGGTGATGCGCTCGAAAATGACGAAGAGCGCATCGAGCCGCGACACCACGTCCTCAGGTTCGTGCTTGTCGCAATAGGCGGTGAAGTTGGTCACGTCGCAGAACAGGACCGCGACATTCTCGTAGCGCCGCGGGATCACGGTGCCGATGCTCCTGATCTCGTCGGCGACCTTTTTCGGTAGAAGCGCGTGCAGCAGCTGGTCGGCCTGGTTGCGCGCCTCCTTAGCCTCGGCGAGCGCTTCCTGTAATGCGAGCTGGTTCTCACCCTGGCAAGCACGATTGGGGCTGAGAAGGGCTTGTGGATGTAGTCGACCCCGCCGACGTCGAAACCCTTCTCCTCGTCCGCTTCATCGGTCTTGCCCGTGAGAAAGATAATGGGAATGTCGCGCGTCGCGGGAATGTCCTTGAGTCTCCGGCAGACCTCATAGCCGTCCATGCCGGGCATCATCACGTCGAGCAGGATGAGATCAGGCTTCTCGGCGGCGGCGGCAATGGCAAGCGCCTTCTCGCCGTTGGTGGCGACCTTGGTCCGGAATGAGTCCTTCAGCACTCCGGAAACGACCGCAACGTTGGTCGGAGTGTCGTCGACGATCAGGACGAGTCTTCTGTTTGAGGCCAGCATTATTGCTTTGTTTTGCAAATGCCCAGTGAATTGGCTCCAGGGGGCGCTAGCCTAATCGGCTTGTCGCCCAGCCTTGGGCGAAACGTGAGCGATTGAGACATGTGGATCCCTTAAATCGTCAACCGCGCGCAGCACGGGCGTCGGCAAGTCAGCGTGGGGTGAAAATCAATCTCCCGCGGTCAACCCGCTTAGTGCAGGGGGACCCAAGCATGGATTTTGCCTCAAATTAAGGCGGGCCTAATCGCCTCAATTGGGACGCGCTCAATGTCTCCTTAGGGTCAGTAACGGACCTTCAGTTCCATCAGCGCGATGTCCGCTTAGTGCCAGAAGCGGACATACCCATCAGCTAACTTTGTGCCTGAGAATCGGCTGAAATCCCACCCGCTCCTGAGTCCCAGCCGCCTCGAAGCGCAACTCGAACTTGATCGGAAGCCAGCCACGCGCCGAAAGACACGCGTTTGTCCGCACTCGGTAATGCGACCCTGGGACGTCTTGATTGTGACAGCACACAGGCATAGCCTGGTTTTACTAAAGGGGGGGCGCCTTAAGTATGAGGACGCACCCATGAGTAAAATCCCGACCATAGCCGAAAAACGACGCCGCAGAGCGAGGGTCCATCACTCGTTATAGGAGGTGTATTATGGTCAAGCCACTTTCCGCACAACTCGCCGACTTGTCGGTCCGCGCTAAGAATGCCGAAGATGCTGTCGCTGCCGCCCAGAAGGAAGCGCATGATAAGGTTGTCGCACGCAGGGAGCAGGCACATGAGGCTGCTACTGCGGCTATCCAAAAGGTGGATAGGGACATCAATTCCGCCAGCGATAACTTGGTTGCAAACTGGAATGCGCTAAAAGCGAAAGTCGCTGCCGATAGGGACGCCTGGAACGCGAAGATTTCTCAGTTCAAGCATGACCTAGGCGTAAAGCACGCGGAAAACCATGCCGAGCGGCTTGAGTGGGAGGCATCCTTCGCGATCGACTACGCCGTAGCGGCGATCGAAGAGGCAAAGTCGGCCGTTCTCGATGCCATTGTCGGCCGCGTTGAGGCTGGGAAGGCCAAGTTATCCTAACTCGCAACTTCGCTTTGGTACCCTTAACCTCATCACGTCGGGCGTTGCCATAACTATGGCGGCACTCGCTGGGCGAAGCCTAGTCAAAACGCTGGCGAGTGCCCGTCGCTGACCCTCGCTCAAAGCAGCGGCGGATTATGCCGATGCGCATCATGCGTTCTGCGGCGCATGGCCCGCTAATGCGACCCGCGCCAGGGAGACCGATCATGCCGAAGTTACAATTCTTGGCGCCCACGGTCTGGATCGTACCCATACTGTTGGCGGTCGCCATCGGGTGCGGCGCTCAGGCTCCCGTTCCCGAGCCCGTCACCGACCAGGAAACCGAGCTTGGACAGGAGATGTATAAGCAGCTCAAGGCCAAGGGCGAGATCGTCGAAACGTCGCCACTCTACGACGCGCTGAGACCGATGGCCGACTCGATCTCCCGGGTCGCTCAGACGCGCTACCCGCATCCCTTCAAGTTCTTCATCGTCCACGAGGCCCAGCCCAACGCCTTCGCCACGCCCGGCGGCAACGTCTACGTCGTGGACTCTTTGCTCTACTTCGTAAAGAACACCGAGCAATTGGCGGGAACGCTATGCCATGAAGTCTCCCATACCATCCACAAGGACGGTGTTGAGCTCATGAAGAAGTCGAACAGGATCAAGCGGCACGAGATCGAGGCCGCTATCTTACTCGGCCCAACTCGAGCCCACATTCTCGCCATCTACTTGCTTGGAGAACTGCATTCGCTGAGCTACTCGCGCGAGGCCGAGTCAAACGCCGACGTGACCGGGTCGGACATCTGCGCGGCGGCCGGCTATAACCCGTGGGGATTGATCTGGTTGTTTAGGGAGTTCCAGGATGCCGATCCTAATCAACTGCCCTCGCTTCTATCGGACCATCCAGCCAATGGGGAGCGCATAGGCACGCTTCAAAACCACTTCCGCGCTAACCCACCAGTCTTTGCCAAGTTCAATCCCGATCCGTCGTCGGCCACTCCGTTCGCGGTGCCGAAAGACGCACCCGAACAGTTCTTGCGTCCGGGCGCCAATTGATTTGCCATGACGTTTGCAAATGATATCAGGCGGCACTCGGGAGCCCTGGCGTTCGCTTGCTAAGACGATCATTAAGTTCTTGGGAATCACCACGATCGGCGCATAACGCCTGCGCGACTGGTTGCGAAAACGTCTCTCTTGCAAAAACCCTCTTATGTCCGCTTTGGGTCAAAAGCGGACATTTCAGCAAGCGGCTCGGAGATGTCCGCTTTCCTTCCGGGAGCGGATGCACCACGGGGTCTTTATCGATGTCCGCCAAGGGCCATGGCCTCATCAAGACCGGGTCTCGGATGCTCCTGAGATGCCGCCTATAAAGCGCTCGTTCACAGTGCACCAGCAAGTGCGCCACCACGATCATTGTCACGGGTGAAGGACGTTTTCCCGTTGGTCGGTGGAACCTGTGCATAACCTGTTCAAGAATGTTGACTACGACTTGAACAAGATACCGTTCAAGATGATATGAGTCGGAGACTCAGAAATGAGTTTGGCAGGAGCGCCATAAGTACAGAGTAGTCAGTATCACGTCACGCTCCTGTCTGATTCCTTCCCTTTTCGCTCAAAGCAAGAATCCTGCGGGCACGTCCCATCATGGCAACGCACGCGTATGGGGCTTATTTGGATGGATGATGAAGTGTCCGCGCAACCACTCGCGAAATTTCGGGGAGAATCGAGAAAGGCGCTCTCAGAGCTTGCCAAGCGCGGAATAATCGCACCTGCCCGGCGAGTGGGGGCGTGAAACATGGGCGGGAAAGAGCCGCCACGTCTCGAGGGCTTTGTCCAACGGGGGGACCAAACCACACCTGATGTCTCCGAAGTATCAGGGTCGATTAAGTGGTTCGACCCTTCAAAGGGCTTCGGGTTCATCGTCCCAGATGAGGAACTTCCCGAAGTCTTCTTGCATGTCAACTGCCTCCGAAGCGCTGGCTTCCAAACCGCCTATGAAGAGGCTCGCGTGGTCTGCGAAGCCGTGAGGACCCCGAAGGGCCTGAAGGCTATCCGCATCTGCAGCATGGACGATTCGACGGCCATCCTTCCCTCGCAGTTGCCGCAGCGAACCCATGTCGTTGTCGCGGCCGAAAGCGATTGGGAAGCAGCGGTGGTAAAGTGGTTCAACCGACTAAGGGGATTTGGCTTTCTTACCCGCGGCCCACAGACGCCCGATATCTTTGTCCATATGGAAACGCTCCGACGCTTCGGTTTTACTGAGCTTAGGCCGGGCCAGAGCGTACTCGTGCGTTACGGCAGGGGGCCAAATGGCCTGATGGCGGCGGAACTTAAGCCCGACGGGGCCTCTAGTCCGCTGTCTCACTGACGCGTTCCCGCACGGCGTCAATAAATGCGCTATGGGTCAGAAGCGGACTGATTACACGGCACCATTCTATGTCTGCTTCAACCTCAGAAGCTGACATCAAGCGTGTCAGAGGGCATGTCCGCTAAGTGCCAATAGCGGACTTCGGCCACAACTGCGTGAAGTGCACAGCCCGCGATCGCCTGACCTTGCCGCGGCACA
Organism: uncultured Alphaproteobacteria bacterium; assembly: GCA_963747175.1. Taxonomy (GTDB): domain Bacteria; phylum Pseudomonadota; class Alphaproteobacteria; order Rhizobiales; family Methyloligellaceae; genus Methyloceanibacter. Next base: position 23,195 of record CAVVDW010000002.1, read on the forward strand.
GGTGCATCGTTTCGCATAAATTCAATTCGGAGTCGGCGGGGGAGAATGTTTGCTTTTCGCTTTCAACTGAGGTGAACGGAAGGTGGCCGCTATGTCAGAATTGAAAATGGAGGTTAAGTACGTTAGCGGCATCCAACCCTTTATGGACGCAGAGGGGAAACCGTTCTCGCCGTTTCGTCGGTGGAATGCCCAATGATGACGACGAAGCGCATCACCATGAGGACTGCCACCTCCCGCGAGACTACCAAGCGGACCGCGTCACTGGTGAGTACGACGCGGCACGATCAGCTTAGCGATCAGGATCTGCACCACTTCGTCTCGCTGATTGCGCGTGAGGCTTCGTATTCTGGCGACCCCGCGATCCGGCCGAGACCGCGAGGGTATAATTTCCAGGACCTCGCTTTCGACCTGCAGGACGTCGCCGGGACGGGTGGGCCTTGGCCAGGAGAGCTCGCCTCCGGCGCCTACGACGCCGCCGGCTAACGGTAATCCCCCCTCGACCAACAGGCGCATGGTGATCGCGGCGGTTTGCCACCCGCTCGCCACCAAGCCGGAGAACAGGCTGTCCTTGGCAGCGTCATCGTCGAGGTGAAAGGGCTGAGGATCGAACTGGCGTGCAAACGCCTTGATCTGTACCGCGTCCACGACGTGTGTTTTGCTGGTGAAGCGCTGCCCCACCTGGAGGTCATCGAGATAGAGCGGATCGCCGCCACCTACCTCACCCGATATCGTCATGATCCCCCTCTCCAGTCTACCTAAAGCGGTCGCGAGCAATGGTGTGGCCACCGTCGCCCGGTAGTTCTTTTCCCGTTACGAAAGAGGCATCATCTGAACCACTACGGCGCTACGGCTCTGCGGCAAGCACGCTGTGGATCTGCGCCACGACGGCGGCGCCCTCTCCAACGGCCGCCGCGACGCGTTTAGTCGAGCCGGCCCGCACGTCGCCGATGGCGAACACGCCAGGCTGGCTCGTCTCGAGCGGCAGGACAGCCCGGCGGGACGCGCTTGTGTCCTCAGTAAAGTCCGCTCCGGTCACCACGAAGCCTTTGTCGTCCACCGCAACGCAATGCTCGAGCCAAGTGGCGTTCGGATCGGCGCCAATGAACAGGAAGAGGTGGCGTAGCGAACAACTGTGTGTCGCCCCCGTCTTGCGGTCGCGGAATACCGCACCAGTAAGTCCACTGACCTCGTCGCCCTCCAGCCCGATAACTTCGGTGTGGGTGTGCAGTTCGACATTGGGAAGTGCAGCAATCCTATCGATGAGATAGCGCGACATCGAAGCTTCCAAGCCCTCCCCGCGCACCACTAGGTGCAAACGCTTGACCTTCGGTGCGAGAAAGACCACGGCCTGCCCGGCAGAATTGCCCCCACCAACCAGCGCCACCTCCTCGCCCTCGCAAAGCTTCGCCTCGACCGGTGAAGCCCAATAGGAAACCCCTGCGCCCTCAAAGACTGAGAGGTTGGAGATCGGGGGGCGGCGGTAGCGCGCTCCAGAGGCAACCACCACCGTCCTGGCGCGCACCGCATTGCCATTGGTGAGCTCCAATTGTAGCGGAGCGTGAGAATGCCCATTATGCCTGCAGTCGAGTCTTGCCACCTCGAGCGGAATCGCGATCTCAGCACCGAACTTGAGCGCCTGGTTGAACGCGCGACCGGCAAGTGCCATGCCCGAGATGCCGGTCGGAAAGCCGAGATAGTTCTCGATCCGCGCCGAAGCGCCCGCCTGTCCGCCAAATGCACGCTGGTCGAGCACGAGGACCGAAAGGCCCTCGGACGCTCCATAGACAGCGGCGGCAAGCCCCGCCGGCCCCGCGCCGACCACCGCCACATCGAAGACCTTCTCTGGATCAAGCTCGGGGGTAATGCCGAGAATGACCCCGGCCTCAGCGTCCGTGGGTCGCTTCAGCACCGTTCCATTCGGGCAAACCATCAGCGGCAACTCCTCAGGGAGTACGCCGAAACGTTCCACCACGGCGCGGCCGTCATCAGAGGCATCGAGCACCGTGTAGGGATAGCCGTTGCGACCGAGAAAGCCTTCAAGCCGGACGAGTTCCGGTGTGCCCGGCTTGCCAATCAACACTGAGCCGACGCCGCCCTCCTCGATGAGTCCGACGCGACGAAGGATGAACGCTCGCATGAGAATCTCGCCAACATCGGCAGAGCCGATCATCAGGGCGCGCACATGGGCGGCATCGAAGGGCAGCGCGGTACAGCCCTGGGGACCCGCGCGGCCGGAAGCGAGCATCCCGGCCCCGGCGAGCTGGCTTACCTCGCCCGAGAATTGACCGGGGCAATGGCTCGTGATCGGCGACTCACGATTGAGACCATCACGACGTACCACGTCAATCGAGCCCTTGAGCACGAGCCAGGCCGGCGCGTTGCGCTCGCCCGCCTCGAAAACGACTTCGCCAGGGGCGAAATTACGCGTAGGGCCGCTCGCAAAGCGCTTGGCTGTCTCGATCTGCGCTCGATCGAACACGGGAAACATCTGGTGATGGCGCGTCTCGATGAGGCTCATGCTCGCTCTCCTGTTGGCATAGTCACCGCTCCATTTTTAACACGCAAAACGTGGGGATAGCCCCTTGCGGGTGGGCGACGGCATTCTGGATTACGGGCGTCTCGAAGGTGGGGCAGAAGTGCTGTGGATCTGGCGCATCGGCTGCTGCCGAAGCCGGGATAACGGGCAGGCGCATCGGGTCACGATCACCCGCAGTCATGACACCCGCCCGGTGACCAGGCTCGCTATTTTACTGATAACCGCTTTGAGGGAGATGTCCGCTATGGGTCAGAAGCGGACCATCTTCACAGCGCCAGTCGGTGTCTGCTTAACCCTCAACAGCGGACGTGATCAGAGGGCGCTGTCCATGTCCGCTAAGTGCCATAAGCGGACCTCGCGAGGCTCGACAAGCGTGCCAGTCAGTCCAGCAAACTGGAACTGCCTCGTAGCGGGGTGGGGTTTAGCCGCCATCGTGACATGTTGCTGCAGGGTGGCTTTGCAGCGCACCATAACGCATGTCGATTCTTCGTCTCTATGCCCGTGTCCTTGGCCTGCTCGGTCCGCAAATCAGGCTGGGCTGGATGCTAGCTTTCGCCAATGTCTTGCTCGCCGCCACACAATTCGCCGAGCCTGTCCTGTTCGGTCGCATTATCGACGCTCTCGCTCATGCACAAGGCGGCGGGCCGGGGCTCTCCTGGCCGCATCTCCTGCCGCTGGTCGCGGCCTGGGTCGGCTTCGGGCTATTTATGATCGTGTGCAGCGCGCTGGTCGCGCTCTACGCCGACCGGCTCGCGCATCGGCGCCGCCAGGCGGTCCTAACCGCGTTCTTCGAGCATGTTCTCCAGCTTCCGCTCAGCTTTCATAGCGGGACCCACTCGGGCCGCCTCATGAAGGTGATGCTGAGCGGCACCGACACGCTGTGGGGCCTTTGGCTCGGCTTCTTCCGCGAGGACCTCGTCGCGCTCGTCTCGATCCTCGTGCTCATGCCGATGTCGCTCTATTTGAACTGGCGGCTGGGGGTGGTGTTGATCGGGTTGTGCCTCATCTTCGTAACGCTGAACATTTGGGTGTTGCGGCGGACGCAAGCACTGCAAAAATCCGTAGAGCGCTATTATTCCGACCTCGCCGAGCACGCCTCCGACACTCTCGGCAATGTCGCGTTGGTGCAGAGCTTCACGCGCGTCGAGCTCGAGGTCGGCGCCTTGCGCAATGTCGTGGACCGGCTGCTCGGCGCGCAAATTCCGGTCCTGTCTTGGTGGGCTTTGGTCTCTACCCTGACCAAGGCCTCGACCACCCTGACCATGCTCGCGATCCTCATCTTGGGTATCGTGCTGTTCTCGCACGGCGAGACCACTGTCGGCGGCATTGTCATGTTCATGGGCTTCGCCGGGATGCTGATCCAGCGACTCGAGCAGGCGGCGCGATTCTTCAACCGCATTTTCATAGATGCCCCGCGTGTGCAGGAATTTTTCGAGGTGCTCGATACGGCCCCGGGCCCGCGCGACCGGAAGCGAGCAGTGACGTTGAAGAAGGTCCGCGGACTGACGCAATTCGAGCATGTCACCTTCTCCTATGACGGCAAGATGCCCGCCGTCGTGGACCTGATCTTCGCCGCCGAGCCCGGCCAGGTCGTGGCACTGGTGGGGGCGACCGGCGCCGGCAAATCGACGGCCATGGCGCTGCTCTATCGCGTTTATGACCCGCAATCTGGCACGATACGCGTCGACGGCCGCGACATCCGCGACGTCAAGCTCGCAAGCTTACGCCGTAATATCGGGGTGATCTTCCAAGAGCCGCTGCTGTTCAACCGTTCGGTTGCGGAAAATCTGCGCGTGGGCAATCCCGACGCGACCGAAGCCGACATTCGTAAGGCGATCGAGCGCGCCCAAGCGGCCGACTTCATCGAGCGCCACGAGGGCGGACTTAACGCCATCGTCGGCGAGCGCGGCCGGGCGCTCTCTGGCGGCGAGCGTCAGCGGCTCTCGATCGCCCGCGCGCTGCTTAAGGACCCGCCGATCCTGATCCTCGACGAGGCGACGAGCGCACTCGACGCCTCGACCGAGGCGAAGGTGACGGCGGCGCTGAACGAGGTGATGAAGGGGCGCACTACTTTCGTCATCGCCCACCGTCTCGCCACCGTGCGCAATGCGACCCGCATCCTCGTGTTTGACCGGGGCCGCATCGTGGAGAGTGGCGCCTTCGACGAGCTAGTGCGCAAAGGCGGCATTTTCGCCGCGCTGGCAAAGGCCCAATTCATTTTAGATGTCCAGCGAAAATAGCCGCGCAGAAGACCCGCTTAGTCCAACGCGCCTATGTCTGCTTTGGGTCATTAGCCGACATAAGGGCCGGTTCGCGTTATGTCCGCTTTGCCCCCCAATAGCGGACGTCCTGTGCTGAGGCGGTGACTTCCGCTTAGTGCCACAAGCGGACATTTGCAAAAGTAAGGCGCGGAGCTTTGGGGTGCAGGCTTAGGACTCTAGCCAGCGGCTTGGTGAGTTCTCTCCTCGTCGCACGCCTTGATATGAATAAGGTTCGGCATTGACGAAAGCTTGTCCGCTGGCACACATGCAGCGACTCCAGCTTTCCTGGCACCCTCGATGAACAGCATGGCGGCATCGTCTGGATAGCCGCCGCCATCGCTCAGATATTTCTCGACACTCCAATTGGGATCCAGGCGAACCACCTGCGCGGCGGCGACTTTCGCCCCGGCCATATCGCCGGTCATCGCGCTTGCCGCCGCCAAGTATGCGTAGTCCGTGGGGAAAGGGGTGGTGACCTGTTTCGCGTACTTCACGGATTTATCGAACTGGCGGCCAAAGAAATATGCCAACCGAAGCTCCTGGTTGTACCAGTACGGGTAGTTGGGATTAAGTTTCAGCGCTTTCTCTGTAAGTTCGACCGCCCGATCGGGTTGGCCAAATTGAGGAAGGAACCATGCAATGTTAATTAGAAGGTCAGCGTTATTAGGAGCCAGGGCCTCGGCCTTGGCAAATTGCTCAAGAGCCTGATCTGCCATTCCCTGGTAGGCGAAGGCGTGTCCCAGAACGAGCTGGGTCTCTCCGTCATTCGGATCTAACCGAACAGCATTCTGAGCGGCTTCCATCAGCTTCGTCAAATTATCAGCAACGGAGGTTCCGAGACCGAGGTCGATCCTATAGTCATAAATGTAGGCTAATCCGACATATGCTCGAGCGAGCTGCGGATCGATTTCGAGCGCCTTTCGGAACAATCGTTCTCCCTCGTCCAGGCCTTCCTTGGTGACCTTATGCTTGGCCTCCATTCCAAGGAGATAGGTGTCATAGGCCGTCAAATCACTGGGCGGCTTGCGCCTGATGATTGAACGCTCGGCCTCCGCAACGGCGCCTTCGTAGCCTGTGAGGGTGGCTGCAATTTTCTCTGTGACGTCGCTCTGCACTTTGAACAGGTCTGTGGCGGGGCGATCATAACGGTCCGACCAAACGTTGCCGCCTGTTCTTGTGTCAATTAGCAGGGCAGTCACCCGAATCTGGTCACCACTCGGTTGAATGCTGCCTTCGAGCACGTAGCGGACACCGAGATCGCGACCGACGTCTCTTACATCCGCCGGCTTGCCTCCGTAGGCTTCAGTTGAATTCCGGGCGACGACAAACAGGTCTTTGGAGTGAGACAGGTCTATAACGATGTCCTCGGTAATTCCGTCGGCAAAGCGATCCCACTTGGGATCGTTCCCAATGCTCGCGAACGGCAAGACCGCGATGGACGCCTTTTCAGGTAGTGGCGCGAACGAATTCCACCACCTCCAAGTACCGAAGCTGGCAAGAAGCAAAAGCACGACGGCAATAATCGAAGCGACTAGGGACCCGAAGGGCGTCTTGAGTAGACCCGAGCGGGTTGGTCGGGTCGCCGTGCGTCCATCTTGCACAAGCGCGTCCGCCTCATTTGCCTCTGGATGTCGAATCTCGATGTGCGGTGCGTACGCGCCCTTGGGCAGATCGATGCGAATCGGATCGTTCTGGCCCTCGCCCTCATAATACTCGCGCAGCTTGTCGCGTAGCCTTGCCGCCTCGATGCGCACGAGTGGATCGATGGCGGGGTCAAAGCTTTCCGGCCGCTCGAAGACTTCCACACCGATGTTGTAGCCTTTTAGCAGCTCGCCGCGTCCGGCCAGGGTTTCATTGACGATGTATTGCAGGAACCGCTGTCGGCGCCGTGAGTGCAAGAACGGGCCGCCATGAAGGATGCGGTCCAGTTGCTCACGGATGGCTTTCTGGTCGGATTCGCTCCGGCACTCGAGCTGAATTGCTGTCACGCCCACCTCCGCACGCGGTGAGAAAGCGCCAGTCCCGCCCCCCGGGGGAGTTTCATACCGTTACATACTAGGACCGCCGGCCGTCGCCTGTCACGCTCGCCCGCGGGTGGTCAGGATGAGGCACCTCCGAGCGGGAGGCCCCCCGAAGACCAACCAAACTATGGAGGAACGAAATGCTGAAACTTCTCACGGTCGCATTAACACTCGGCGTCTTCGCGATGATCGGCGTGGCGAGCCAGGCGGAAGCCCAATTCAGGCCATGCATCAAAAACAACCCGAAAGACAACGTGCCATGCCTGATGACAGCCGAGAGGACTGAGCAGGTCCGCAGCAGATAGCTGCACGCAACGAAGGTCCGGATCTTCGTCTCTTTGATCGATCGAATTAAGAGGAAAAGCGTCACCAAATTCTGCCCCGGTCAACTTTGAGTACCTTGGCGCTTCGAAAGGCGGACGCCGTCGCCGAGGCTAGACACACCATCGACTGCATTCTCTCACGACAGGAGGGGTAGGCCATGCCGAATACCCTGACATTGCAAAAATATCTGGCTGCGAGCGTCGTAGCGACGCTCGCCAAGACTGCACTTTTTTGGTTTCTCCTTGCTATCGCTTTGATTTCCGCCATCTGGGCCGCCAGGGCGCAACAATCCAGCACCGCGGAGGCAGAGCGCTACATCAAGGAAAGCGAGAGCCAATGGGCCAAATCCATCGCCAACGGCGACGCCTCTGTAGTGGAGCGCATTCTCGCCGATGACTTCCTAGGCGTAGATCCCGATGGCAATCTTTACGAAAAAGCTAAGATGGTCGCCGACACGCGCGAAGCTCCCAAGGAATTCATCTCCAACCATCTCAACGATGTGAAAGTTCGCTTTTTCGGCGACACGGCTGTGGCACAAGGAAACAAGTCCTGGGTGCGGCGCACCGGCACGCCGCTCCGCGCTCGTTTCGTCTGGACCGACACTTGGATTCTCCGCAATGGTGCGTGGCAAATCGTAGCCTCTGAAGATCTGATCGCCCCTGAGCCGGCACAAAAACCTGCAAACTGAAAAAGACAAGCCACCAGCGTCCTGGGTCGTGTTGCCTGAAGTTATGTCAGTGCACATCGCTGGCCCAAGATCGCCAGTTCGACGTAGTCAAGAAAGGAGTACCGCTATGAAATCGATGCTCGCTTCGATGGCTGTCGTACTCACGTTTTGTGCGGCTCCAGCCGCAGCTGCGGAGTTTCCGAAGACTGGCAGCGCGGAATACGACACGTACTATGTGGATAACACTTTGGCAAAAATTGATAGCGGAGCCGGCACGGGGGGCATCGTCGACACCACTGGAATCACCCGGAATGTCAAAGGAGAAGGTCCGTTCAACGACATGTCTGTTCGCTGCCTCTATCACTGGAGCTCGGTGGGAGAGACATTTCACTTAAACGGGAGCTGCGTTGAAACCGACAAAGATGGCGACAACGTATTCACGACCTTCGACGACAAAAACCACTACCTGATGGGTGGCACGGGGAAATATAAAGGCATCACGGGAACGGTTCCCTACACTGTGGTGGAACTTCACGAGGCGGTCGGCGGCCGCTCGGCCGTGATCGTCAACCACAAGGCCACCTGGGAGATCAAATAGCTGAAGCCCCCGGGCGTAATCGGTGCCGCCTACCTGATGGTCATCTACTTTTGACGTTTACGAGTTTTTGACGCGTCACTCGCCATCGGAGCCTGGGCATTGCTTCGTCGCGGATGAATGTCCGCTATGGGTCATAAGCGGACGACAGAGCGCGCACCAGTGACGTCCGCTTCACCCCCTAAAAGCGGACATGCTCAGAGTCGTCAGCGATGTCGGCTAAGTGCCAAAAGCGGACATCACACCTGAGTTCGTGATATCGTCGCGCCATCGGGGATCCAGCATCGGGGGCGCGCGATAAAGATTACGCTGGACATTTCCAAGCTCGTCGAAGAAGGCAAGCTCACGCGCGAGGAGGCCGACAAGCTCACGGCGCTCGCTGCCCACGATACCGGCTCGCTCGGCATAAACATCCTGATCGGGTTCGGCGTGATCGCCATCGCGGCCGGCGCGGTGGCGCTGGTGCCCACACCGCTGACTGCGGTGGGCTTAGGGCTCGCACTTTTCGCCGCAGGGTGCGCGATTGTGCTCAACCGCGTGCAGCAATGGATCCTGCTCGGGCAGATTTGCCTTGTCATTGGCGCGCTGATGTTCGGCGGCGGCGTGATCGCCTACGGGGCCGGCTCGCTTGCGTCCATGCTTATCGTCACGGGTACCTTCGCGCTCGCGGCCATCGCCGCGCGCTCGAGTCTTTTGATGGCGCTGGCGGTGCTGGCGGCTTCCGCCTGCCTCGGTGCGCGCACCGGTTACGATAACGCCGTTTATTCGCTGGCGATCTTCGAGCCGACGCTGACCATTGTGCTATTTTCCGCGCTGGCGCTGATCGCCTATCAGGCCTCGGAGCGCCTGCCGGCCGACTATGAGCGCCTCGCGATCACCGCCGCGCGCACCTCGCTGCTGCTGATCAATTTCGGCTTCTGGATCGGCTCGCTATGGGGCGATCCGCTGATGCTGCTGCGCTCGATGAATGCCAAGGACGCATCGCTGGACATGACCAAGACTGTAATCCCGGCCACGGTATTCAGCATCCTCTGGGCAGTGGTCTTGCTCGGCGCCGGGATCTGGGCCGTGCAGGTCAACCGGCGCTGGCTGGTCAACCTCGTCGCCCTCTTCGCCGGCATTCATTTCTACACCCAATGGTTTGAACGCCTCGGCGCCACGCCGTTGTCGGTGCTGCTCGGCGGGGTGGTGATGTTGGCGAGCGCCTTCGCGCTCTGGATGTTTAACCGGCGCGTCGCGGATGCCTAAGGCGGCTGGCGACAACCAGTAAGGGGGGCCTAAGTATGAGGAGTCTCCCATGAGTATGATCCCGATTTATTCGGCCGAAAGACAACCCAGTCCATCGAAATCCATTTATGTAAGGCACACTTGCCGCCGTAGTGGTTCTCACCGCCGGCTTGGCAGTGCTCAGATCGGCTGCTCCCGCGGTCGCTCAACGGCGGCTCAAGCTATCCTGAAGAACCTTGGATGGAGATTTTGTAGCATGGCGAAGCTCGTCTTCGGATTGAACCAGTCTCTGGACGGCTATGTCGACCACCAGGAATTTGCGCCTGGTCCCTCGCTCTTTCGTCACTTCATCGAGCAAGTCCGCGGCCTGACCGGCAGTGTGTACGGTCGCCGCATGTACGAGGTGATGCGTTATTGGGACGAAGACCGTCCTGAGTGGGACGCGGAGGAGCGCGACTTCGCGGCGGCGTGGCGGAGCCAACCGAAGTGGGTCGTGTCGAGCTCGTTGAAGTCAGTCGGCCCCAACGCCACACTTGTCGAGGATGACATCGAGGCGGTGATACGTGGGCTAAAGGCTCAGCTCGTTGGCGAGATTCAAGTTGGCGGACCAGACCTAGCACGAAGCCTAACCGACCTTGGTCTTATTGATGAATATCGACTCTATTTCCGCCCCGTCGTGCTTGGTCGCGGCAAGCCATTCTTCGCCGGTCCCCGGCCGCCGCTCCGCCTTGTGGCCAGCGATCTAATTGGCGAGGACGCGATTAGACTGACCTACGTTCCTGCTTAATCACCCAACTCGCCCGACGGACTGCGCCGACGCGTCAGGTCCGCTTTGGGTCATAAGCAGACGTTGGAGCAGGCGTCGGAGATGTCCGCTTTACCCACGAAAGCGGACATGCGCCTAGCCATCCAGAAATGTCCGATAAGTGCCATTAGCGGACATTGTCCAGCGTCCGCGTCATGTCTGCTTTACCCCCGAAAGCAGACATTCGTCAGTGCGAGTGGGATGTCCGAAAGTGCCATAAGCAGCTGTGCTCCGGCAAATGCGGTTGTTGACTGTCAGTAGCCGCTCTCGGCCGGATATTCGCCGCCGTAATCACCCTCCGCGGGCGGAGGCGGTTCGTCCTCATGATTCAGGATCTGGATAGGCCGCTCAGTGGCTTCATTACCCATAGCCACAACCGATGGTCGATACAGCCGCGAGCATCAATGCCTATGCTGACTAGCGTCGTATTCGTGATGCACCCTGGTTATATGAGTTACTAAAGGCTAGGCCACAGCACATCCTGTGGACTTTGTCATTGCTCGTTTACTGATCGGCTACGACCCAATACGCCTCACCAATATCGATGGTGGTAATGACGTAGGATTGATTATTCGGTCGTATCTGCATGGGAGCGGCAAATGGTATTCGATTCATTCAAGAGAATGCTGGGCATACGTTCTAAGGCCGCTACACGCAATTCCGAAGAGCGCAACCGAGTCCGCGATATCAGGTCCAGCGTGTCAATCCTTCAGGACAAAATTGAACAGCTGAATAATTTTGAAAATGCTTGTCATGAAGCCGGGTTGAAGGACGACTTGGAGAATGCCGCCTTATCAGCACATGCATTTGCTACTGCGTGCCTTGCCTTTATCAATGCACGTGGCGAATCCGACCAGGCTACTAAGGGCATACGCTCTCAATATAAGGAAGTAACTTCAAATCTCATGATGCTGGCTATTTCTACCAACTCGGCGGGCATCAATCTCCAAACTGAAGCAAGAGACATCTCCAACACCATTAATAACCTGATGGAGAAATTGGGGCTTCCTCGGGAATAGCTCTCTCGAGTGTCAAGCCGGCCGGGAGAGTCACAACGGCGCAAGTCGTTTCAGACGCGTCGGCGCTTAGCGGAATCCAGTTTCGTCGGAGCTAGGACCATAGCAATCCAACCAGGCGCTCGCGGATTGCTGATTGGGCTTGTATGTCGGCGACAATCAACGCGTGGTCAATCGAAGTGCCCGGTCTCCGACGAACGGCCTTCGGCTCTCTATGCATGTCCGCTTAGGGTCAAAAGCTGGGCCCCTTGAGTGATTAGCAGCTTACACGCGTGGCCTTTGAGTGAATCACTTTGATCGCTTCGACTTTTTGCTCTTGCCGGCCTTTCTAAGAGCGATAGCCACGGCCTGTTTCTGTGGCTTGCCTACCTTCATTTCTGTCTTGATGTTTGAACTAATTGTCTTCCGTGAGGAGCCTTTCTTGAGAGGCATCGAAGTGTCCTCCTACTGGGGTTAGAACCGACCAGAACGATTAAACTACAACGAGGTCTCGCAGGACTCAGGTAGCTTAAGGCGCCGAATATTATTCCTCGGCATCCGCGCTGACCGCCAACAACAACAAGTCACGAAGTTCTTCCGGATCGATCGGACGTGTACGTACGAGAGAAAACAGCTTAAGGCATACTGCCTTCCTCAGCGCCTCGTCTTTTATGAGATCGATCAGATTCGTGGTTCTGATCTCAACCCACGCGGCATCGAACGCGCGCTTCATCACGGCAAGTTCGAGCGGATCGAATGCACTTTTGGGTGGAACGTATTGTTGCATGATAGTGGTCTCGGTTCAAAAACGCTCCAGGCTCCTCTTTAGTTTCGCTTCTTGGCCATTTCGCAGGCCGTACAGACGAAGGCCGGGCTTCTCGCGCGTTCACCGGCGTGCTGGCAGTTTGGTTCATGAAGGCATGGGCAAAGCTAAGACATGCACGTTCAAGTGAGCTACTTTGAGCAATGGCTTTGCGCAGCTTGTCGGCAGGGATACGGATTCCGTTCCCCGGCACCTGCATGAAGGTTTCGTTGGGGGACCTGTCATTGCCGAGCACGATCGGAAGGCCGGTCATGCCCTCACAGCCGATGAGCCCGACTTCCAGCCGCTTGTGTCCGTTGGCGGCGACAATGGAAGCAAGCCCATATTCAATGAAATAGCTGTGACTGATCGACTTATTGGGCACCTCGAGAACATGATTGCGCTCCATTGTAAGGGATCTGCTGCGCAGCGTCACTGCTGCGAAGCGGGTAGCGACATAAGCGCGAGACCGATGCGAAGTTCCGCGCGGGCACGACGGACTTCTTCCAGAGCCGACGGCCCCCCGCCGTGACGGCACATGCGGAACTTGGATGCCCCGTCCGAGTTTGAGGCTCGACTCTCTCGCTGGATTCTTACATGCCACTCCACGATCGCTCTGACGACGAACTCAAGGCGATGCTCGCGGAGGGTGCTCTCAGCGAGAAGCGTGCGGAAGTCGCCCAAGCGGTGCTCAAGCGGAGGCGGGTGGAACGTCTCAAAGACTGGCTATCGAGGCATTCCTGGCTCGCCACTATTGTGACCGCGATGGGGATCTCCGCATTCTTGCTCCCAAAACCAACCAAGAAGTGAGGACGCAAATGCGCGGAGTGATTCTTTGGCTACTTGGTGTGCCGGTGATCGTCATCATCTTCCTCTATCTCTTCCACGTTATCTAAGAGGAATTCGGGATGCCAACGAAGCGAAGCTATTCAGCTAAGGCCGCCCGTAAGGGCAAGGACATCGGCAAACCCGGAAAGAACTTTTCGAAAATCGCAACGAAGGCCGGGAAGAAATACGGATCAAAGGCTGCTGGCAAGCGTGTCGCTGGAGCAATTCTTGCTAAGCAGCGCGCTAAGGCAAAACGAACAGGCTGAATAGGTCAGAGGTAGGCGCTTGATTTTCCGGTGCGCGCCGGCCGCGCCAAGACTTTTGTCTAGCCGGGCTTCTTTCCGGCCAGGAGTTCAGACCATGGACAATCCGGAGCATGCAGTTAGTCAGAGAATAGCCGCAGGTGCCGGTCTGATGGTGTTCCTCTTCGGACTCGCTGCAACAGCCGCGCTTGTCTTTTTGGTCTCTGTGTGGATGCCTGCCTGAACATGAAACTGAACACGTGGTTCACCAAGGTCGCAGAGGCTGTCTCCCATGCTGCCGGGCACGCGGTCGCATTTATAGTTTGCTGCCTAGTGATACTTGTTTGGGCTGCTTGCGGCCCGGTTTTTGGATTCTCGGACACGTGGCAGCTTATCATCAACACAGGCACAACTATCGTCACCTTCCTGATGGTGTTCCTCATTCAGAACACGCAAAACCGCGATGGAGCAGCGATCCAGGCCAAACTCGATGAGCTGATACGTGTCACGGCCGCTTCAAATTCCTTTATCGGCATCGAGCATCTTACCGAAGAGGAAGTGAATGAGTTTAGGGCGAAGTGCAAAGCGGCCGCCGACAAAGCGGGTAACGCTGCTGTGAAAAAGGCGAGTGCGAAGGCCCGCAAAGCGGCTGACAAAGCGGCATGAGATGTTCGAGCAATGTCGTACTTCGATGCGCGAGCTAGGGTCTAGCGCTGCATCCACTTACGGATTGTCCTCCGTCCATATTGCTCCACCGTCAGCCCGCCGCATCGCCGCAAGCTTTTCCTCGGTGAAGGGCACGAAGCACCGCAAAGCAAAGTGGTCCGGCACCGGAGGAAAGGACTCGGGGTCAGGAGTTAGAAATGCTCGATGAGGCACATTTTGAGAAGTGGAAGAGAGTCCGCTGCGAACGGAGACGTTCGGTGAAGATCACGACTTGACGCGATGGGCGAAAGCCACACTTGCTGACGCGCGAGGCTGACTATGGGGTAGTGGTGGAGGTTCTCATGCCCTTAGATCAGGCGCGATGAAACGCTGTCGTCACTTGCGGATCGTCTTCCGGCGATATTCCTCAGCCGTCAGTTCGCATGGCGGCAAGCTGGTCAACAGTGATCAAAAAGGGAGCCGCCACACCAAGACCTCCGAGCGCACCCGACCGTGAGCTTGCACAGATGCCATCCAGCAAATTGTGCAGCCCAATCACCATCGCCCGCGGCGATAGATAAGTCGCAGAATCAGCAGAAGCACAATCGCACCTATGGTCGCTCCAACTATTGCCGGGATAATCCCCGACCCCAAATGAATATGCAGGTGGGGGAGGAGCCAACTGCCAACGAGCGCCCCCACGATGCCGATTGCAATGTCAGCAATCAATCCAAAGCCGGTGCCCTGAACGATTTGCCCGGCGAGCCAACCGGCAATCAAGCCAACAAGCAAAATCACAAGAAGTGTTTGCCCCGACATAACCCCCTCCCCTTGGCAATCCCCATCCGCGGTGAGTTTTATTTAATCAGCCATCTCGCCAAGTCACGGTGTCTGTCGAATAAAAATTCCGGTATCAAGCGAGGACTCATTTGCCATGCATAGCGATGGTTTGCGAAAAGCTCTCACAAGCGTTGGTGAAGGAACGTATCGGCCGATAGCGTTCCTCATCTGGGCTGTTTTTGCCGTTCTCTGGTTTATTTTCGACCGGCAAAGTTTCGATTGGCACAGCATCGCAACGCTCGCGACCTGGCTTATGACGCTTTTCATCCAGCGCGCCGAGCACCGCGATACCCAAGCCATGCACGCGAAACTCGATGAAATCTTGCGGGCGCTCGATCAGGCTGACAGTCGGCTTACTAATATCGATAAACTGCAACCTGAAGAGATTGAGCGGCAGCGAGACAGGACGAGAAACTAGTGCGCCATGGGGTAGGCGCTAAGGCTTATTGCACTGAGGCTGGAGTGCCTAAGAAGCAAGGGTGGCACATTGTGACACCAAAGAGGTGACCACCACGAGGCGGACCATCTTCACCGCTTTTCCCACTTCCGGATCGTCTTCCGCCGATACTGCTCGACGGTCAGCCCGCCGCGCATGGCGCTCAACTGCTCGTCGGTGAAGTGCACCTTGGCGCCGCCGCGTTTGGGCTCGATCGCGATGAAGCGCGGCTCGCTACGTGCGGCGATGGTGCGCGCTAGCACCTTGCACTCCTTTAGGGTCTGAGGGCGCTCAGGAGGGTTCGTGTCGATGAAGCGGGGTTTGGTGCGCGCAGCGATCTCGCGTGCAAGCACTCATGACCGTGATAAGCCACGCGCGCTCTATTCCGTCAATGCTGGCTTTGCAGCTTGCTTCCGCCTGCGCCAGAACCGGAGCGCGCCAAGGGCCGCCAAGACCGCTGGCCTGCTCGGGGCGGACGGAAGCTAGCTCATCATCCGTGAGAGGGGATTGAGGAAGCACACCACATGTCGGCCTTATTTTTGGTGGGATGGCGGGCTAGAGCGTCCGCCAGTTCCCTGAACACCACATGAATGGGCGGCTCAGAACGGGTTCAGCACGCCTCAACTACAAATGGCCGTTAGAAAATCCTGAAGGCAGGCTCGAAAGAGCAAAACCAAGAGGACGTTCGCGATGACCCTTCGCAATTCAATGACAGCCCTTGTAGCTTTCGCCATCGCCGCCACTTTCGTCAGCGCGTCGAGCTCTGCCGCCGAATTTACCGTCCACCAAGGAAAGCGATATCGGGCAATCCTCGCCCTCACTTCGGTCGAACAGTTAGCTGACAATGCGCTGATCGCCCAAAAATTTCGCGACTTGGGCTTTTCTAGAGTGCGAGTTTCAGGTGCAGGATCGACACGCCGGGTCGAAGGAGTCTGGCCAGGTAAGGATACCAGCGCAAACATGCCTCCTCAAATCGTAGCGGTCGCCGTTAGTGGTGGGTGACGTACAGCTGTCCATGCAACAGTGGACCAAACCCTTTTTGAGTGCAGCTCAGGCCAAAATGGTTTGCTCATCGGGGCGGAGAAGACGGCAGCAGCGCGAGAAGGGACGAGATGAACCGGCTTCAAATCTGCATTACTCGGGCCACCACTCGCCAGCCGCCAGGCAGCCAAAGGAACCTGCGTCAGGATTTCGTTCGGCCTGGTTTAGTCTCTCTTCTGAGTCCAGAATTATCGTGGAAACCGCGCTCGAGCTGTTAGCTTCCTGAATAGCAAGGACCGCCAGGGCCCGAGTAACAAGGACCTCCTGGACCGTCATACGCAGCGCCACCGGGGCCGTCATAAGCAGGGCCGCTCGGGCCAGAATATCTCGGACCACCCGGACCGCCGGGCCCGTCGTAACCGATGCAATTGCAAGCATCATTTGCATTTGCAGTCACGCAAGTCAGCCTGAGCAGGGCCATTGCCGATGCCTTAGGGCAGAAGACTATCGAGATGGCGCGCCACTATGCCAAGGGCGCTGACCTTAAGAGAAAGATGCGCGGGGTCGTCACCGAATGGGATGCCGAAGTGAACAGACGGCGCACAAAAGTTGTCAGACTGGACAGATAAAGTGTCAAACCGGATGGTCAACCGATGAGGAGGTATTCAAAACGATGAAGGATAACAGGCATTTAGTTGGTAGCGGAGGAGGGACTCGAACCCCCGACACGCGGATTATGATTGTGACTTTAGATTCTGATCAGACGCCTCCCCCTCGCCTCAACCTGCACTCTCAAGAACGCGCCGGGGCAGCCTTTTTAATTCTTCCGTGTTGCACGTCGTTGCGTGGCGCCACGCTCAACCACATGCATTTTGGTCACCCTGTTGTCACCCACACCCATGGTGACCTCGCAGAGATTTCTCTTTGTTCTCCACCTCATTAATCTGAGTCCATCGGAACTTTCTAGGGCGTGTAATCATAAAGCCCTCCCTTCCGCCCAACGCGCTGATATGTCCGCTTTCGCGGCTAAAGCAGACACAAAATGGTGCTGCGAAGAGAGTCCGCTATTGACCCAAGGCGGACATCACCCAGTGCTTTTACGGCTGTTCGGAACCTCTTGCCGCTGGCATTCTCCTGCGGCAGGGTGCACCCGTTGATCGGGGGTGCCTGCATCTGCGAATGAAAAAGGTCGCGGTGGCAAGCTTCGAGCCGCAGCGCGACCTTTAGTGTGGAGAGGATACAGATGAAACCAATGAACCAACTCCTCTTTTCCGCCGCCGTCATGTTGTTGGTCGGAACCGCCGCCTCCCACGTCGGCGCGCAAACAGCTACCGGGCGTGCATTATTTGCCTATCCCATGAAAGGGCAAACACCGGAGCAGGAGAACGCGGATCGCGCGGCCTGTCATAACTGGGCTGTCACTCAGACCGGGTTCGATCCCACTCTCGTGTACGCCGCCCAGCAGGCCGGGGTGCCAACACGAACCATCTCCGATGTTACGCGTAGAATGGTCACTCCTGGCGGGATAGGCGGAGCAAGGGGGAACGCCGAGGTCCGCCGCATCAATGACCTCTATGACGCGTACCTTAGAGCCGGGCAGACCTGTTTAGAAGCCAGAGGCTACCAAGTTTCAAGATAGGAGCGAGCGATGCGAATCTCGATTTCTAAATTTTGCGTGGGGCTCGTTTTTCTATGCATGGCCCCCGCTGCTGGCTTCGCCGCCGAGAAGTCTTACCTCTGCGCGATCAACGAAGTGTATGAGTGTGTAGCAGTGACTGGGTGCAGCCGCATCTCTCTCGAGGACGCTAATCTGGTGGGGATCATGCTCATCGACCTGGAAAAGAAGCAGCTCCGCCGAGCCCCGCTGGGTGGAGAACCTAGTGCGGACGATATTGAAAGCGTAGCTGTGACCGATAAGGCGATCCTCCTCCACGGTACCGGCAAGAAAGATGCCGACAGGACTTGGAGTGCCGTCATAGCATTGGACACTGGCAATTTGACCGCTGGCGTCTCCACCCTCGATTCGTCGCTTTCCCTGTTGGGGAAATGCACAGCCCAACCTTGATGCGCTGCCGAAGGCGCAACACAACGGAGCCGTGACGAGCCCGCGGTGAGCTTTCCGTTACTAGGAACGGGCGCCCTTCAGGTACCAATCCTCGAGCTTGGTGATCGACGGATTTTCGCCATCGAATGGCGGCTATCCACCTCCAGATAGTGAGTACGGCGACTATCCGCCCGCGAATGGGGATGAGGGCGCCTTCCCTGCCGAGAGCGGCTACTAAAAACCAATCGCTCATGTCAGCCTTTGGCACAAAGCGGACATCTAAGCCCACGCTAAGCAATGTCCGCTTTGAGGTGTAAAGCAGACATCTCTTGCCCCTCTTTATCAATGTCCGCTTCTGACCCATAGCGGACATTTGAAGGCTGCATGGCGGGAGAGACTTCAAGACAGACTTCTCAGCCCAGTTTTGTGGCACCATGTGGGATATACTTCGGCTTCCGGTTTTTTCCGTTCCTCGAACTCCTCTCATTGGAAACGGCCATGGCTAATAAAAATGACTTCACACCGGAAGAATGGACCAAGGTGTTAGAGAGTATCATGGTCGCCGGCATGGCCGTTTCGGCAGCCGATCCAAGCGGCTTGTGGGGCACTCTTAAAGAAGCCGCTGCAAGCGGCTTGGCGCTCGCTTCAGCTAAGCGCGATCCCAATTCTAACGAACTCATCAAGGCAGCAATTGCTGATTTTGAAACATCCGATGGAAGGTCGAGCATTCTTGCAATGCGCGAACGCTTTGCCCAGGCGGAGCCCACGGAATGTGTACGGCGTTCATTAGCGAGCCTGCGGGAGGTTTCCGCCATCGTCGATGCCAAGGCCCCTGACGAGGCAGCGGCCTTCAAAACTTGGCTACGCGAGATCAGCCAGAAGGTCGCAGAAGCTGCCGTGGAGGGGTCTTTTCTGGGCTTTGGTGGTGTTCGAGTAAGCGATGCTGAGACGGCGACACTTCGCGACATCTCCAAGGCGCTAGGCACGGCATCCTAACCCCGCGCAACGAAGTCTGTTGATGGCACTTAGTCGACATCGCTGGTCACGCGGAGCATGTCCGCTTTTAGTGGATGAAGCAGATGTAAATGGAGCGCGCTCGACGTCCACTAATCACCCAAAATCGACCTATGGGTTTCGACGGGTCACCTCCTGCGTGCAAGCCACAGCCGCGAAAGGCGCGGTTCAATCATCACTACTCATTACGTTGCTCCTGAATTCCCAAAAGCTTCATCAAGTCCCTACAAAAACGTTCGGCCGTCTCGCGTGAGGCGGCAGTCCTCATGGTGATGCGCTTCGTCTTCATCATTGGGCATTCCACCCACGAAACGGCGAGAACGGTTTCCCCCTCTTCGTCCATAAAGGGTTGGATGCCGCTAACGTACTTAACCTCCATGATTTCATCTTCTGACATAGCGGCCTCCTTTCCGTTCACCTCAGATGAAAGCGAAAAGCAAACATTCTCCCCCGCCGACTCTAATTGAATTTCTGCGAAACGATGCACCTGTGCCGAGGCAAGGTGATGGCGATCGCGGGATAATCGCACTTGAAAGAGTTGGGCCAGAGGTCCGCTATTGGCACTTAGCGGACTGTTTGAGCAGGTTCGCCGCCTGTCTGCTATCGGGGGTAAAGCAGACATTCTCTCATGCTCATTTATGAGTACACGGCCTAGATAGTTTCCGTGGCAAGCCGTCCCGGCTGAGCAAGTCCCGTCTCTCAGTCGGGGCGCACTGACAATCTTGCCACGGAGCAAGTGGCTGCAGTCCGGGTACAAGATCACTCTACCGGGTAGAAGTAGAAATCGGCGGTGGCGCCTCGCTTCCGCGCGTTGTTCGGGACCGTCCTAAAGGTCGGCTGCTCACCCTCGGCTGTGACGCAATTGATGGAGTGCGCGGAGATCCTCTTCGGATAGTCTTTTCCACCCCTTACTGCCACCCGCCGCCCAAAGGTTGCAGGTGAGACAGCCCCTCAGGCGCTCGCTCCGATTGTCGATCTCGATCAGAGGCTGCTTGCAATGGTTGCAGCGAGCGACGCTGTCCTCGTCCGTCATTTTTTGAAGGCTTGCTCCCCAACCGGCGCTCGGTCAATTGACGCGCGTCGAACCGCGATCCCCACACGAAGGCCTAGCTTCCCGTGAGCCGCTAGTGCCTGAGCTAGTTGTCGCGCTTTCGACCGTTAATCGCGATAGCAATGACGAAGAGGACGGTTATCACGTTCGCGACGATCACAGCAAAAAGCGCTGTGTAATAAAGGTGCAGGATTGCTCGCTCGCGCGCTAAACGCGCGTGGGTGAACTTTAGTTCCGCGGGGGGCTGGCCTAGCGCCTGGAACGTCGCTTTGGGTCAGAAAGCGGACCTCGCAGCGCGCGCAGTTGGTCTGGTAAGTGCTATTAGCAGACATCCGCTTACGGTTTGAGACATCATCATGCCTATCGTCGGTGCGATCACCGGCGGCTTAGACTTCTCGAATTATTATTTGCCGCTATCCTCGAAAGTGCAGCAAGGCGTCGCGTATGCCGACGCCAAAAAGGAAGGAGCTGTGCTCGGCTGGGGCCAATTTCTGACCGTCGCTTTAAATTTTCTCATCGTCGCGGGTGTCTTGTTCCTGGTCATCAAAGGAATGAACAAACTGAAGAAGGAACAGCCGGCCGCACCCCCACCTGAACTGACGGCTGAGGTAAAGCTTCTCACCGAAATCCGTGATTTGTTAAGAGGTGATGCTGCGCGCCGCGACATCCGCTAAGCGCCATAGGTCAAGGAATAGCCATTTTGGTTATGGCGAGTGAATGATGGCAGGCGCCCGGAAATAAAATGTAAGCACCGGCGGGTGGTGTCGGCCTACCACCTGCAAAGGGTCAGTCCGCGCGAGATGATAGGACCGACATCGACAATTGCGCCGGCCTCTTGTTTGTAGACTGGCTGAATGGAGCCATAGTGCGTGCTGGCCATGCCGTTTACTGCGTAGTCCTGTCCTGCCGCTGAGAGAATGATAGCGCCGGCGCCCTCACAGCGAAGACGCCCCTCCCGCAATTGAAACGGCCATAAATCTCCGAACTCCGTTTGGCTGATCTCAATGCCCTCAGGTGCATTCGGAAAAATAGTCAGAACTGAAGCGAATCCAATTGCGAGTCCGGTCAAGGAAGCCACAGCGATTGAGGCGATCAGCTGTTTCATTTGACTGAGGCCCGAGTGCCGCGAGTCAGATGGGCTTGCGGAGCCGTCCTCTCGGTCGCGTGTTTTATTTCTTTCACTTTCGCGAGTAGCCGAAACCAATTGGCCTTGCGGGCAAAGGCCGCTCGCTGCTGTCGGGGTACCCCGATCTCGTCAGCGGCGGCTTTTTCGTAAACCTGCGCAATGCGTAGGTATCTTTGTGCCGGGTTCCCCATCACTGCCAAGCCCCCCTTGCTGCTGGAAGGCACGGTCTCCCCACCGGTAAGAGGGGAGCTAGGGGAGACCGTGCCGACGCACCGCTCGATTGAGCAACAGCGACTCAAACCGTGAAGTTCTAAAGTTGTCTAAACGCGCGTTAACCAATCCATGGACCCACTGCCGACGAGTCTCGAAAGCTTCACGGACCTCGAAGGTCTGAGTTGCAGCACGAGCGGATGCCGTCGAGGTCTTTCTGAGGCCTCGCCCAAAGCAACACATTCGGTAAGGAACGCTTGCCCTGAACAGAGGGTTTTTCCTCTAGCCAACGCGAGGTGACGCCTAACCCACTTCGCGGCTTGGTTAGGCCTGGGTGCCGCTCCCTCCGTTGAGGCGGCCCCGGGCCGCCTATCAGGGTTTCCGCAGAGGCGGGGCATCTACTCCGTCACTTCACAAAAGAGGTCCCCTCATTAGTCAATGCGGACAGATGGCTGCGTCGGACCGCGGATGGCGTCAAGCTGTTCCTCGGTGAAGTGGACCGTGCTGCCTCCGCGCGAGAGTCGGGATGGCGATGAAGTGGGGCTCGGTCCTGGCAGCGATGGCGAGCGAGGGCTCGGCAGTCCTCGGTCGGCAACAATGTCTGCTAAGTCGGCCTCGATGCGCGCCCTATGAGGCTCTGCATGAAACGTCCCGGCACTGATTAACCGCCAGTTAACCACACCAGCCGCAGGCTAGGCTCACTGTCTCGTCATCTGGGAGAACGGTCATGCTTCGGGCCTTTAGGATGGGTGTAGCGGTTATTGGATGTGCGTTATTTGCTTCTTGGGCACCTTGGCCCGCTGAAGCTGCATGCCAGTTAATTAAGGCCACCCATAGTGCGGACTCCCCCGCTGAAGCCGCCCAGATGTCCCGCGTCCTTGCGCTGGAGAGCGCCAACGATCTGAAGCAGGCCAAGGGATGGAGATCCGTGAGCCTCACTGCGTACAAAGTGAAAGGCGATCCGTTCTGGAAGATGGTGCGCCCCGATGGGGTTCCGGCAGAAGCTCAGCTGAAGCCGGACATCGTCACCTCGCGCTTCTACACCACCTGTTTCTCCGGCGTGGTCGTACCTTACGTCTGTACGACGGGCTCCAGCGTCTGCGGACAATAAGCCTTTTCCATCCTAACTATTTTGTCGTGCGTGTCGGGAGAATCGTGCTCGGCACGCAAGCTCTTCGATTACTTCTCGGATACGGCTTCTAAAGCCGACTTCCGAGTGCATCATCGCTTCGGTCCGCTACTTTGGATCGGGGGCGATGTCTGCTTAGGGTCAGAAGAAGCAGACCAACTGAAGCCCGCGCAGGGAGGTCCGCTCTCGAAACAATCCGCCTCAACCTGCCACATCGGCGAGGTCGCGAGGGAAGACTTGTGCGACGAGTTCGGAATTCACCACCTCTGCGCGCGCGACTTGGCAGATGGCCACTATTGGCTGGCCTGTGTAGTTGATTGCAAAAATTGGGTAGGCGACCCTAGGCTGCGGCATGTCACTCCGCGTTCTCGCGCGGAACCTTGGGCTTTGGTTCTTTACAAAGCGCTTTGGCGTCCGTTTCTGCCAGTTCCTGTGTGGCGTAAACCGCCTTACCAATCTTGGTAACCCCGGCTCCTGCTGGCTCTATATCCACAACCAGGCATTCGCCATCGGATGAGCGAACAATCCACCAATTCGCGAAAGCTGGACTGGAGAAGACGACTAAAGAAACAGATATCAGCAGCAGTCGGCACGACATGACAGTCCTCGCCCGCTAACAATGACCTCCAGCGAACTCTTCGACTGTGTCGTGAAGCGGGTCCAATTCACCTGACCAAAGCGATAATCACGCTTGCCCCACCTATTAGACAGGCGGAAAGCACAGCCCAAAAAGTTACCTGCACGTACCATTCTGCTTCTGCGCTTTTGTGCTTGTCCGACATGCCGCTCCCCCATTTGCCAAATACCATGACATGAAATCAACTTAGCAAGGCGGTTGTTAACAGATGCAGGCGTACAGGACGCAATGGCGCCGCGTGGAAAGATCGGTCTTACCAAGGCTCAAACAATGGCCCTTGCCGAGTGGGCAAGGAACAATGCTTTCGTGAGTGAACTGCGGGTCTTTGGCAGCCGAGCAAAAGGGTGCGCGCGAGAGGACAGCGACCTTGACATCGTAATATGACCATAGCGGACATCGACTTCGTCGCCCCCTTGTGTCCGTTTCCGTCTGCAATTCAGCGATGTCTAAAGTCCCTTCTTGCGTCGTGGCGCTGCTCCTGCTGCTTTCTTCCCTCTCCCCCTCGGTCGCTTCAGCTGCGTGAGGATGTCTTGCAAGATTTCGATCACGTCGGACCTGTTTTGCTTTGTCAGATCGACCAGCACGTGCAAGCCGTCGCGCTCCTCTAGGACCACTTTTCCATCTTTGACGAGGTCGTCAAAGGTGCCGGCTATCTTGTAGCCCGAAATCGGCTTCGGAAATCCCTTGACCGTGATCGGAGGCTGTTCCTCGGTCATGACCAACCCTTGCACGAGGGCATTGGTTTCATGGGACAGCAAGATGCTCCCTGGCTCAGTGGCAGATTGGAGCCGTGCCGCCAGGTTCACCTCATTGCCGATAATCGTGTAATCCATTCGGTCACGGCTGCCAAAATTTCCCACCGTGCAGAATCCGGTAGTGATCCCCATGCGTATCCGGAAGGGCCGCAGCAGTCCGCGGTTTCGCCATTCCTGCTCCAGCTCGCGCATGCGACGTTGCATAGCGATCGCCATAATGACACAGGCCTTCGCATCTTCTGCGACACCCTTGGTTTGTGGGTCGCCGAAAAACAGGAGCATTGCATCACCGATAAACTTGTCGATGGTCGCGCCGTGTTGAAGTGCGATTACGGACATCTCGGTGAGATAGTGATTTAGAACGTTCGTCAGCTCCTCCGATTCCAGATTGTCCGTCGTCTCGGTGAAGCCTGCGATATCTGTGAAGCAGATCGTAAGCTTCTTTCGTTTGGAGGAGATTTCGACAGTTTGCTCGCCTTTAAAAATGGACTGATAAATCTGCGGCGAGAGATATTTCGACAGCTTCGAAGATAGGCTTTCGAGTATCTGGTTCTGTTCCGTAACGAGCCTATTTGCAGCTTCCGTTTTGACCTTCTCGGATTGCAGTTGAGTCAGCCGGACTCGATCGAGGTCCCGAAGGCGCTTCTTCTCGATGGAAGAGGTCGCTCGTGCGCGAAGCAGGGTTGGATTAAAGGGCTTGGGAAGGTAATCCTCCGCGCCGGCCTCGATGCACCTAACGGCGTTTTCGATTTGGTCGGCACCGGAGATTACGATGACCGGCAACCCGTCCAGTTGGGGGTTGTTCTTAAGAGCGAGAAGAACCTCCATGCCGTTCATTTCCGGCATCTCCATATCGAGCAACATCAAGTCGAAAGACTCCTTGAGCGCGAGCTCAAGCGCCTGGCGGCCATTCGTGGCCTCCTTAATGTTGTCGAAGCCAAGTTCGTTCAACGCCCTAAGTAGACTCATCCGCATGGTGGAGCTGTCATCCACCACCAGCACGGAGGCTCTCTGCAACGCGGATGCCGATGCTGCGGAGGTCCCCTTGGCAAGTTCCGTCGTTGGCTGCGATTTCTCTGGGCTCACTGGCCCTTGGGCATCGCTAGCTCTTTCCAAGTGCGGCTCTTGCTCCCCTTCAGGCGTGCGGCGCGCGACCAGAGGCACTGCGCGGGCGGCCTTGGCCAGAAGAAGCTCCTCGCTAAATGGCTTAGTGACGTAATCGCGAACGCCAAGGCGGGCCACGGTCGCGATGTTTTCCATACTCGATTCGGCGGTGAGCATAATCACCGGTGTGCGTCTCAGCTTGGCGTTTTCCCGCATCCGCCGGAGCATGCTGACGCCGTCCATCACGGGCATGTTGTAGTCGAGGATGATCAGGTCCGGCATTTCCCGAGCGGCCACCGCCAGACCTTCCTCCCCATTGGCGGCTTCGCATAATTCGCAGTCGAACGGACGAAACATCCGAGCCAGAAGCTTACGGACGGCCTTGCTGTCGTCCACACTGAGGATTTTCGGGCTCATCTCGACCTGAAGCTGAACTGCGACACAACTTTGAGCAAGTGTCCCTCGCAAGTCCAGCTGGTCCTGCATGTTTTGGCACCCGGAGCATTCTCGAATTCCGCTCGGCGACCGCGAGCGACTGTGGGGATGCTCAAAATGCTGGAGTAACCTGCTGCAGTGAGGGTTGCAGCGATGCGACCAGCCAGCATGTTGCAAAGCTCACCGGTAATGTCCGCAGCGTCTTCGTCCGTGACGTTAGCTGCGTATGGCCCAAGCAGCGCGGCGGTTAGCTTGGCGACGAAGGCTTCAGGCAACTGGAGTTGCACGTAACCGGAGAATAGTCCTCCGGTCAGTTCCACGGAGCCGACGAGATACTGTTCAGTTTGGTTAGCGTTTGACTTATCATCAGGTGCGGAGATCGCTGAAAGCTTGAACTGGGTGGCGAGCACTTCGGCGAGCGCGGATGCAGTGACCGAGCCCATTTCTGGGACAGGTAATTCAGGGATCATTGCGACTGGTCTTCGCGAGAGCACGAAGAATTGCTTCCGGCATCCTTGGAAGCGTTACCACCTCCTCCGCGGCACCAAGCTTTATCGCTGCTTGTGGCATTCCAAAAACCACGCAACTTTCCTCGTCCTCCGCGAGGGTTCGCGACCCGGCTGCGCGCAGCGACCGGAGGCCGCGCGCGCCATCGACGCCCATCCCGGTGAGTAGGGCCGCGACGGCTTGATCCCCGGCAAGCTCTGCCGCGGAGCGAAATAAAACGTCTACCGAAGGACGGCAGTGATGCACGGGTGGCGACTGCGTCAACCGGACACCGTAGCTGCGACCTGCCGTCACTAATGCGAGATGAAAATCGCCTGGCGCCAATAAGCATAGACCAGGTCTCAACTCATCACCGTCCACGGCTTCGCGTACAGTGAAGGGGCATAACCCATCTAAGTGCTCCGCTAGAATGCGGGAAAAATTTGCTGGAATGTGCTGCACCACTACGATCGGCGGCAGCCCATCGGGCAAGCGCGGGAGCAGAAAGCGCAATGCCTCGACCCCACCTGTGGATGATCCGATAAGGATGACCCGACGAGCCGAGAACGCGCCATGACGAATCGACGGCGTGACGAACACGGCTTGCTCGGCTGCCGGCCTCTGGCAACGAGAACTCACGGCGTGAGTATGCAGCTGCCTTCACATGATAAGCGAGCTGGTGCGCAAGCTGACCAAGGTTCCCGCTGCCGTCCGGCTTGGCCAGAACGTCCAAAGCGCCGGCCGCAAGCGCCTCCAGCGCCTTGGCCGAACCGGACGGAGTGAGCGAACTCACCACTACAACAGGCACCGGATAATGTTCCTGCAAAATTTTGAGGAAGGTAAGCCCATCCATGCGCGGCATTTCCAAGTCGAGCGTGACCACGTCCGGTTGGAGAGCCAGAATGTCGTCCCGGGCCATATAGGCGTCGCTGGCGGCGCCGACGACCTCGATCTCGGGATCGTGCGACAGAGCATCGCTGATGGCGCGTCGGGCCAGTGCGGAATCGTCCACGACGAGCACTCGGATCTTGCGTGCACCCACACTCATGGTCGTTGGTAGATTCCTTGCTGGATAGACTGCAAGCCGTGGCGGGTGCCAAGCAGGCTTTCTGAGTGTCCGACAACAAGGAATCCGCCAGGGGACAGATGCTGGATGAGCCGCTGTACCGCAATCGCGCGGGAGGGCGGATCAAAATAGATCATGACGTTGCGACAGAAGATGACATGCTGTTTCCGAGCTACGGGATAATTGGCCTGGAAAAGATTGATCCGCTCAAAGTGCAAGCGCTCCTTCAGCTCTGGCTTGATCCGACAAGTCCCGACCCGGATGCCGATCCCTTTCTGAAAATAGCGCTTCAAGAGTTCCGGTGGCACCGTTTGGACGGCATCCATTTGATAAATGCCCCGTTGAGCGTGAGCGAGCATGCGCCTGGAGATATCCGAGGCAGTAATCTGCCATTCAAGGGAGTGATAAGCGCGTAGGTGCTCGGCGACCACTATGGCCATCGTATAAGGCTCCTCGCCCGAGGAGGCGGCTGCCGACCAGAGCCGCAACGGCGCCCCCAAGGAAACCAGCCTGGGGATCAGTGCGGGCAGAGCACGGTTGATGAGAAAGGAAAAGTGATCGGGTTCGCGGAAAAATTTCGTGTGGTTGGTGGAGATCAGATCCACCAGTTCCTCGATTTCGTCCGACCCCTCCGGAGACTGAAGAACGGCGCAGTAATCGTCGTAGGAGTTCAAGCCTAGCGCGCGCAGGCGTTTCTGCAGGCGGTTGGACACCAGCGTCTGCTTATCAGCGCCCAGACGGATGCGGCTATGCTCGTAGATCAAGTCAACGAGAATCCGATACGCGTTGCCGGAAAAAGACATCGTCACAAGAAGCGTCCAATCGATCGTTGCATGACCGGCGCGCTGGACTCAGAAGTTTCGGAAATTGCTGTCTTCCGAATTGTCGTTCACGAGGGGGTCTCCGGGCATCGGGATCGTGCGGCGCCCCGAGATGGCAGGAGTCAGCTTCGGAAGGAGCCGCTGTGGAGACACTGGAGACGGGCTCTCGGTAGCGGCCTGCCCGTCGACGAGCAGACGAAGTTTTGCCACCAGATCCTTCAGCGTCTCAGCTTGTGCATCGAGTTCTTCCGCCGCGCTGGCGCTCTCCTCGGCGCTGGCGGAATTGCTTTGTGAAACCTTGTCCATCTGAGCGATGGCGGCATTGATCTGTTCGATACCCTGCGCCTGCTCACGGGCGGCGGTAGCGATTTCTGCGACAAGCGAGTCGGTAGTGTTCACCTTGTCGGCGATTTGCGTCAGCAACTCCTCGACTTTGGCGGTGCATTGAGACCCTTTTCGACTGTTGGCAATCGCCGCCTCGATCTTGTCCGCGGTCTCCTTGGCTGCGGCGGCGCTACGCTGGGCCAGCGATCGAACTTCGTCAGCAACCACCGCGAACCCGGCGCCGGCCTCGCCAGCCCGCGCCGCTTCAACCGCCGCGTTGAGGGCGAGTATGTTCGTCTGAAAAGCGATCTCATCGATGTTCTTGACGATCTTAGCGACCTCTGCGCTAGAGGAGTCGATTGCTGCCATCGCGTGAGTCATCTCGGCCATCGTCATCGAACCGGTAGCCGCGACGGAGCGCGCTTCGGCTGCCAGCTCTTTGGCCTTCTCGGCATTCTCCGCTGTTGCACGGATCATGCTGGACATTTGCTCGAGCGATGTGCTCGTCTCCTCAACGGAGGCCGCTTGTTCACTAGCGCCAGAAGCGAGGTTTTGGCTCGCCGTCGATACCTGCCGAGCTGCCGAGGCGGTCTGGAGCGCCCCCCGATCGAGATTGACCGTGATGTCCTTGAGGGCACGGTTGGTCGAGCGGATAACCTGCCATGCCAGAAGGATCGTCAGAAGTAAGGCAAGGGCAAGGGCAGCCCCGATCAGGCGGACGCTGAAGAGCGCAGAGGCCTTGCCCGCATCCGCGGCGGATTGGCCAAGCTTGGCTTTATAGTCAACAGTGAGGTCGATCGCCTTGAGATATTTCTCATAGTCGGGGATTACGGCCTCTTGCTGCAATTGCTGGGATTCTTCGGCCTTGCCTTGGTGAGCTAATTCGATCGCGCGAGTGCGGGACGCTGTCATAATCTCTTTCGCGCGCTGGACGTCTTCGAAGAGCCGACGGTCTTCGTTGTCGGCGACCAAGCCCCGGTCTTCGTAACCCTTGAGCAACTCGTCCCGGCGCACCGTGTTGGCGGCGATCCTTTGTTCGTGTGCGGCATTACGCTCGGACGACCCCGTCTCGTCGATCTGCAGAAGGTCAATTAGGTTGCCCCGGGAAACCTTGGATGCCTCGTTCAGCAACAGCACGCTTGGCAGGCTGACGTCAGACAACTCCGAAATGTTCTGCGCGAGGCCCACCATTCGCCACAGGGCGAACACTCCAAGCGCAATAATTATCAGCAGCATGGTGACAAAGCCGGCGATAACTCGGCGCGAGATGGTCCAGTTTTTCATGGTCATGCTTTTTCGGGTTGGGTGGATGGTTCTGGTTTTGGTATCGGCGGCAGCGCTAGGGTCCCATCCTCCAAAAAGATTCTTTCAATGTTGAGCAGGATTTTGACGCCGCCTTGGATCGTGGCCAAGCCCAGAATGTATTGCGTCTCCGGCGCCCCTCCGAAGTCCGGCGTCGCCTCGATGTCGGCTGCGCCCAGCTGTACCACCTCTTCGACCGCATCCACGACTGCACCCATCAGCGTGCTGCCGCCAGAGGGAGCCGCCACCTGGACCACGATAATGCAGGTGCGTTCGCCGTAGGCCTTGGGAGTGAGCTGAAATTTGGCGCGGAGATCAAGCACGGCAATAACCGTGCCGCGGAGATTGATGACACCTTTTACATGCGGCGGCATCCGGGGCACCGGCGTGATCGGACAAAGGCGGATGATCTCTCGAACGTTCAGCACGGGAAGTCCGTAAAATTCGTCGCCTAGTGAGAACGTCAAATAGCGTCCCTCCCCGGCGGCAGGCTCAGTCCGGGCTGATGGCTTTTGGCTCATGGCATAGCAGGGGAGACTGGGACAGTAGACTGCGGTGGGTGGTAGGGCATTTGGACCAATGTGTCCACGTCGAGGATGAGGCCGACCCAGCCATCGCCGAGAACCGCGCCGCCGGCCAGCAGGTTCTGCTGGCCGAATGCGTGGCCGAGACTCTTAATCACGACTTCCTGTTTACCGAGAAGCTCATCCACAAGCAGACCCCGGGCAGAGTCGCCGGATTCGACTACGACGACGATGCCATCCTCCGGTTTGACCGCCCGCGAAGTTCTCCCAAGATAGTGGCCCAAACGGAGCAGCGGGGTTTGCCGGCCCCGCACGCTGACGACTTCGCCGCGCCCTTGGACGGTTTTGACAGTGCCGGGCGGAGGTCTGAAGGACTCCCGGACGGACAGCGTGGGAATGATGTAACGCTCGCCACCTACTCCCACCAGCAACCCGTCGATAATGGCAAGGGTCAGTGGAAGGAGGATAGTAAAGGTCGTGCCCTGTCCAGGTAGCGATTGGATCTCGATCTTGCCGCGCAGATTCTCGATGTTTCGCCGTACGACATCCATACCAACGCCGCGACCGGACAGATCGGTGACCTTCTCAGCCGTGGAGAATCCCGGCTGAAAGATCAGCGAGAAAATCTCGGATTCGGTTAAGTTCGCGTCGGTTTTCACCAAACCGCGGTCGATGGCCTTAGCGAGAATGCGGCTGCGGTCAAGGCCTTTACCATCGTCCTGGATCCGAATGACGATGCCTCCGCGCTGATGAGCAGCCGTGAGGCGGATCGTGCCGAGCCCCGGCTTGCCGTTCGCGACGCGGTCGTCAGAATTCTCGAGCCCGTGATCGATTGCATTGCGAATCATGTGGACGAGCGGATCGCTCAGCTTCTCAACAATATTTCGATCCAGCTCGGTCTCCTCCCCTTCCAGCACGAGCTGGACGTGCTTCTGCTGTTGCGTGGCGAGATCTCGCACAAGACGGTTCATCTTGTGGAACATCGCACGAATCGGGACCATGCGAAGCGACATGGCGTTGCGTTGAAGTTCTGTGGTGATCCGGCTGAGCTGGCGTAGGCAGCGCACGAGTTGGAGGCTGTTGATCATCTGAACGTCGGGGTTCTGGACGACCATCGACTGAGCAATGACCAACTCACCCACGAGATCTACGAGGTTATCCAGCTTGGCTGTATCGAGTTTTACGAATCCGCTTGACGGGCCAACCACGGCCGGCTCGCCAGGCGAGCCTGTCGGGCTCTGCCGAACTTCTGGCAGGGGTTTCGCCGCTGGAGAAAATGCAACTCCACGGTAGGCTTTCAGTGGATTGGCTTCAGCCTCAGTCACGGACGCAACTTTCGGCAACGGTTCACCGCGAAGAGCAGACTTTACGCGCGCGATGATCTGCCGCGTGGGAACGATAATTGGTGCGCTTGCATTCGTACCCTGGAGTTGTGCGCCGATCTCACGAGTGAACCGTTTCAGCGCATCGGCTCCGGCTAGGATTAGATCGATGATCTCCGAGCTAATACTTAGCCTCGAGCACCGCGCCTCATCAAAAAGAGATTCCAAGTCATGTGCCAGGTCACGCATTGGGTCCAAGTGGAGGAAGCCGGCACTGCCCTTGAAGGTGTGAAAGGCGCGAAAGATCGAATCGATTGTTGCCGCATCGGTGGGATTTTCCTCGAGCACGAGGACACCCTGCTCAATATTTTGCAACAGCTCCACGGACTCTCCGTGGAATTCGCGCAGAAGTGCCAGATCCTCAGTAAGGTTGAGGCGAATGGATGGGTCGTCGGCGTCGGTTGCGTCGTCCGTCCGTCCGGCCCCGGCCCACCCTTCCGGCCAAGCGGGCATGGCCCTTCCCGTTTGCCAAGCTAGCAAGACGGAAGTCATCCATGTGTGCCACTGGTTGAAGTTGCGGATGGTCTCCTCGGTGAACTTGCCCGGACCGTCCAACGTCTGGTTCAGCCATGCGCGCGCCATCTTCAACCCGGCAGTCAAGGAGGGCGGAACGTCCCTTTCCCGGAACTCCTCTAGATCCATGACGAATCTGTTGATTGGGAGAATTCCGGCGTCTTGGTTGGGAGCTACGAACGCCAGTTCCTCGCCGAGGAGGCCAATGATCTTTGCCACCTCGCGCAAACCAGGAATGGCGGATTCGTTTGGGCTATTGGGAAACACAACGGATTGAATTGAAAATGGCCCGCCAAGTCAACGCGGACGTAGAAGGCCCTTTTTTAGAGTTCCTCAAAAAGAAAAGGCGACACGTCCCCGAAGAAAGGGGTTCGTTAAACGGTGCGTGGCAATTTACCGTGAGACAAACACCGGATGAGGGAAACCGTGAGTAAAGACAACATCATAGGTAAGATTCGCAAACTTTTGGCCATTGCAGACAAAAACTCTGGGGCTAGTGAGAACGAGATGATGACTGCGATGTCGATGGCTCAGGCGCTTATGCTTCGACATCATCTCTCTCCACGTTCAGTTCAGGGTTTTCGCCGCAGCATGCGCTAGTGGTTCCTCCGCACCCATGGGCGCGACTAGCATACCCACCGGGCAAATTGTTGCCCTGGCAGTTGTCCAAGGGTGACATATTTTTCGTCAGCGGCGTGCTGGTCAGATTCTCGCGGATTCACCGGCGATGAACTCGCTCTCGCCAAAGCCGCGAAGATTCCGCCTTCGTTGGCGGAAAGGCTTACGCATACCTTTTTTGCGAGCACGAATCGGACCTGACCATCACGATTCTCCATATGCGTGCCAACGCCAAAACCATATGCTCCGGTCAGCTTCAGTCTGGGGAATTCGGCAATGTCCGTTTGGGGAAAGTTGGCCGGCGCAGCGGCGGGGTTATTAGGGGGCGAACCTATAGGTCGGGAGGAGGATGGGCCGGCGGAGAGCGAGGTGGCATTCACCGTGGGCGTGATTGTGCTGGGCGCCAAGATGGCGAAAGCCGATGGCGTCGTTACCGTTGATGAGGTGAATGCCTTTAAGGAGGTGTTCAAGATACCCGAGGGCGAGATGCAGAACGTCGCCCGCGTCTTTAATTTGGCCAAGCAGGATGCCACCGGCTACGAGGTCTATGCCGAGCAGCTTGCCACCATGTTCAAAGGCAATCGCAAACTCCTCGAGGACGTTTTGGAGGGCCTGTTCCACGTCGCAAAGGCTGACCAGGTACTACACTCTCGCGAGGAAGCGTTTCTGGGCTGTGTCGCCAAGAGTTTTGGTATTACCGAGACGGAGTTCAGCTACATCAAGGCGCGCCACCTAGCTGCGGCGAAGCGCAACCCTTACGATGTGCTGGGCGTCAATGCCTCGATTGGCAGTGACGAGCTGAAAAGCCACTACCGCAAGCTCGTGCTTGAGAACCATCCGGACAGGCTTATGGCCCGCGGCGTGCCGAAGGAGTTTGTCGCGATCGCCACCGAGAAGATCGCCGCAATCAACGAGGCCTATGGCCAGATCGTCAAGGAGCGGGCGATTTAAAGTTCTAAATGTGCCCCGCGCGATCGACGAACGAGGTCCAACTCGACCGATGTCAGCTAATGGCACTAAGCGGACATCGATGCCGACGGTGAGCAATGTCGGCTTTGAGGGGTAAAGCTGAAAAGACAGGCTCTTAGTTCTACTGTCCGCCAATGGTCAAAACTGCCGCCAAAGCCGACTACGTCTGATTCCAGTGGAAATGCGAAAATGCTAATCCACGCTTTTGCGAGCACGTCTTGTCACCCAAATTGACACCCAAGCGTTGCCGCTCAGAGCGCGGAACACTCACCGAAGGCTCAAAGCATTGATTTGATTGGTAGCGGAGGAGGGACTCGAACCCCCGACACGCGGATTATGATTCCGCTGCTCTAACCAGCTGAGCTACTCCGCCATTTGGCCGATGCGGCGGATGCTACTCCGCCAATTGGCTTGCAAGCCGCCGATATAGGGATCGCCAATAATTGGTGTCAAGCAAGCGCCGGCAATGCACCAGCGCACGGGCGACCTGCCACTTGACCCTCACCCTGATTGGCTCAGGCAGCCGGGGCCGCATGGGAGCAAGCTGCCTCGACCTTGCGGCGCGCCTTACGCCAAGCGCCGCTTGCGGCGCCACCCCGAAGCCAGGCTCCTTGACGAAGCGGAGCATGGTGAAGAGGCCGAGTGGGTGGAGAGAGCGGCGCTCGACGAGCCTGAGATCATCGCAAACGAGCACTTGGTCGAGACCGAAGACAGGCCTCCAGCCGAGGAGATCGCCGAACGGCGCGAGCTTCTGCTCGAACCACCCGCGAACGCCCTCTTCCTGGCTGAAATGGTTGACCAGGATCACCTCACCGCCAGCGGCGCATACCCGCTCAAGCTCGCGCATCACCCGCTCGGGCTCAGGCACCACGGTCATGACATACATGGCGACGACCGTGTCGAAGCTCTCGTCAGGGAAGGCGAGCGCGCCGGCGTCCATCTCGTGAAGGCCGGCGATGTTGTCGAGCCCGCGCCGCTCGACCTTCTCCCGCGCCTTGTCGAGCATCTCGGGCGAGAGATCGATGCCGGTCAGCGTCAGATGGCTGCCATAGCACGGCAGAGACAGGCCGGTGCCGACGCCGACCTCGAGCACGCGGCCCTTGCGGCTGTTGATGATCTTGACCGCATGCTTGCGTCCGGCCTCTGCAATCTGGCCGAAGGTGAAATCATAGACCGGCGCCCAGCGGCGATAGGCGTGGCGCACGGCGGCGGCGTCCATAACAGGTGCTCTCGAGGCCAAGGCTACCCTCTCCCAACGTTGCAGGACCGATTAAGGATCGGCCCTAGCGCGACCCGGCCGAGAGCGCCTCTCCGACGCCGCTTCGCGCGGACGCCCGAAAGCCATCCTTGGCCAACCATGCTCCTCCTTCGGCGGACTTGATCCATCCGCCGCCGAGAAGCCGCTCCCCACCGTCGCTTGCGGCGTAGAAGACGCAAGCCTGTCCTGGCGAGACCCCTTCCTCGCCATAGGCGAACTCGACCGTCGTCTCGCCATCCTCGAAGATCACCCGTGCCGGCTGCAACGCTCCACTCGAGCGGATGCGCGCGAGCACCTCCTCGCCCGACTGGACAAAGGCCGGAAGCGGCTCATCGCCCAGCCAATTGACATCGCGTAGCGCAATGCGGCGGGTGCGTAGGCACTCTTTCGGCCCGACCACGACCTCGCGGCGCGAGGCGTCGAGCTTCAGCACGTAAAGCGGCTCTTGCGCAGGAACGCCGAGCCCGCGCCGCTGGCCGATCGTGTAATTGATGATACCGCCGTGGCGGCCGAGCACGCGACCGTCGATATGCACGATGTCGCCCGCTTCGGCGGCGCCGGGGCGCAGGCGCTCGATCACTTGCGTATAGCGCCCGGTCGGCACGAAGCAGATGTCCTGGCTGTCCGACTTATCGGCGACCGAAAGCCCGAAATCGCGCGCGAGCTTCCGCGTCGCCTCCTTGTCACGGTCGCCGAGCGGAAAGCGCAAAAAGCCAAGCTGCGCGGGCGTGGTCGCGAACAGGAAATAGCTCTGGTCGCGCTCCTTGTCGGCAGCGCGGTAAAGCTCCCACGCATGAGCGCCAGGCTTGCTCCTGACATAATGGCCGGTCGCGAGCGCCGCAGCTCCGAGCCCTTCGGCCGTCTCCAAGAGATCGCGGAACTTGATCTTCTGGTTGCAGGAAACGCAAGGAACCGGCGTCTCGCCCTGAAGATAGCTGTCGGCAAACTCGCCCATCACCGCCTTGGCGAAGCGGGCCTCGTAATCGAGCACGTAATGGGGGATCCCCAGCCTATCGGCCACGCGGCGGGCATCCTGGATATCCTGACCGGCGCAGCACGACCCCTTCCGGCCGACCGCCTCGCCGTGGTCGTAAAGCTGGAGGGTGATGCCCACCACGTCATAGCCCTCCTTCTTCAGGAGAGCCGCCACGACCGAAGAATCGACCCCTCCCGACATGGCGACAACCACGCGGGTCTGGGCGGGGCTTCCGGAAAGATGCAGGCTATTCAATATTACGGGCTTCGACGACGCCACGGGCTCAAATCTCTCGGGAAAACGCCGGCCCGGCACTGTCATGGGCCCTTCATAGTATAGACGGTCCGCCGCGGCCGTGCGCCGTTTTCTTCGGCATTTGGCCTCGGGCCCGAACATAGGCATCGGCCGGCCGTTAAGCAAGGCGAGGAAGGCCAGCCAAGGCGTTGGCCGAGCGGGCCTCTTGTGACGGAACAATGCGCTGTGAATTCAGCAAGTTTTGGCTATTTCCTTGCCGCTTCCTTTACCTGACAGCTTAGGCAAATCTTAAACGCGGCTTGCTAGGGTCCCAATCAACGTAGGCTCATCGAGCGAGTGTTGTGTGAGTACGATGACCGAGCATTACAGGCCGCGTGTCAGATATGTGATTGGGCCCGATGGCAGCCCCCTCACCGTCGCCGATCTTCCCCCGCGGGATACCAAGCGGTGGGTGATCCGGCGCAAGGCTGAGGTCGTTGCCGCCGTGCGTGGCGGCTTGATCAGCCTCGAAGAGGCTTGCGAGCGCTACACGCTGACCGTCGACGAGTTCCTGAGCTGGCAGCGCTCGATCGACAAGCACGGGCTTCCCGGCTTGCGCGCGACCCGCATCCAAGACTATCGCGGCTAAGCCCTTCCTTCCGTCGATCTAGGATCGTGGCCTCATGGTTCGAGGCGCGGCCTTCGGCTGCCTCACCATGAGGAGAGCCGAAGGTCCGTCTCGAAGGATGAGGAAACGCTAGCGCTGGGCGGGAGCGGCTGCGGTAACCTTCGGCATCTCTTTGCTGCAATTCGTCTCGCCGCGCTTCCAGCGGTCGATGTCGTATTGCATCTTGGCGGCGAGCCCTGGCGGCATGCTGCGATTTTGGGTCGTCACCACCGTGTAAGTGCCTTGCTGGCTGAAATCGATGGCGTAGGTCTCGGCGCCGGCGCGCCCGAGCTCGATCTTCTGGTGGATAGTGATCTGCACCTTGTCGCCATCCGGGCTGACATCGGCGCGATAGACGTGGTTCGGCAGAAGCGGCGCGTCGGCGTTGAACCAGCAGGTCTTGATCCGGCCCCCGAGCATCACATAGGCATCGACCGGCGTCGCCACCGCCGCGACCGACATCCTGCCCGACGACAACGGCGCGACCGGAATGGCGCTCGTGCTCTCCTCCGCCGCGTCGGGCGATCCACCGCCGAACATCCCGGCGCCGAGCGACAATGCGCCGGTGCGGACGCCGCAGCCCGCGAGCAGCACGGCCGTCACGCCGAATGCCAAAACCAATCGGGCACACCCCATCAAGTCACAGCCCCCCACTCGTCGTCGGTCGCGCGCTTAGTCGCGAAAGTTCAGATATTGCAGCGGGAGCTCGACCTTGAGCCCCTTGATGTGCTGGATCACCGCCTGCAGATCGTCGCGCTTCTTGCCAGAGACCCTGAGCTCGTCGCCCTGGATGGTGACCTGCACCTTGAACTTCCCGTCCTTGATCTCCTTGACGAGACGTTTGGCGAGCTCCTTGTCGATGCCCTGGCGAATGAGCGCCTTTTGCCGCACGGCTTGGCCAGCCGCCTTCTCCATAGGCTTATAGTCGATCACTCCGGCGTCGATTTTGCGGCGGGCGAAATGGCCCTGCAAAAGCTCATGCATCTGCTTGAGCTTGAGCTCATCGTCGGCGTTGATCGTGATCTCGGCGCCGTTTCGCTCGACCCGTGACTGCGAGTTCTTGAAGTCGTAACGCTGGGTCATCTCGCGCGTCATATTGGCGAGCGCGTTATCGACCTCAGCGAGGTCGGTCTTGGAGACGATGTCGAATGACGGCATTGAGGCCTCCGCCGGTGCCCTTTGCTGTCAAAACCACGCGCGGGGTAAAGCTTGCCTGCGCGACCGCAGCCTAGCGAAAAGCACGGGGCAAAAGCGAATGCCCCCCAGCGATCCGTTCAGCTTGCCGCGCGATGCGCGCCGATCTCCACCAGCTCGGCCTGGGGACGCGCCTGCTCCAACCTGAGCCGCTCGGCATCGCGCTCCTCCAGGAGCTCGATCTTCTTCAGCTCCTCGGTCGCCTCGTCGAGGTCGCCGCGGGCCTTAGAGAGCTTCGCCTCGAGGTCTTGGGCCGAGGCGGTCAGATTGTTGCGCCTCTGGATCGCGGCCTTGGCGAAGGTCGGATAGGCGTAATGATTGACGTCGGAGATCCCGGCGCGCTCTTGCTCGATCGCGATCTGCCGGTCGAGATCGGCGGCCATATGGCTGAATTCGCCGATCATCATCTCGATTTCGGCCACCTTGCGGCGCTTCTCGTCGACCTCGAAGCGCTTCAAGCGGATGACTGCATCTCGTGACTTCATGTTTTCATACCCTCAGAACGAACTCAGACCCCGTAGCGGTGAATTCAATAATTATGCCAGGCACAGGATGCCGCAGGTGGAGCCTGCCGCGGCCGACCGGCGCGCCGTTCGAGCGGCAGCAAAAGCCGGGCTTTTCGGCCCCCGCCGCGCGCACGCGATACCGTCCATGTGCTTGAACAGAATCAACAATTCGCGCCTCACAGCGACGAGACCACGTCAGGACCGAAAGCCCCCTGCCCCTCTTGGCCGATCATGGCGAACAGGGCTTAAGGGGCAGTAAACCATATGGATCGCATTTAACCGATGCGGGTTAGGCCGTCCGAAACGGGACGGTTAGCGATTCGCCTTCGGCTTAGCTTTTGTTAACTATTGACCGTTAATTTGTTGATTCGAATTAACCAATCGGTGTGGCGTTATGGGTCAGGGGATAAGCCGGACTGGCTGATGACGGGGGATTTGACATGCGGGTTCTTCTGATCGAGGACGACAGCGCCACGGCTCAAAGCATCGAGCTGATGCTGCAGTCGGAAGGGTTCAACGTCTATAAGACGGACCTGGGCGAAGAGGGCGTCGACCTCGGCAAGATCTACGACTACGACATTATATTGCTCGACCTTAACCTCCCCGACATGAGCGGGTACGAGGTGCTGAAAACCTTAAGGGTGAGCAAGGTTCAAACCCCAATCCTGATCCTCTCCGGCCTCGCCGGCATCGAGGACAAGGTCAGGGGCCTCGGCTTCGGCGCCGACGACTATATGACCAAGCCCTTCCACAAGGACGAGCTCGTTGCCCGCATCCACGCCATCGTGCGGCGGTCAAAGGGCCATGCCCAGTCCGTGATCCAGACGGGCGGCTTGAAGGTCAATCTCGACACCAAGACCGTGGACGTTAACGGCCAGCGCGTGCATCTGACCGGCAAGGAATATCAGATGCTCGAGCTGCTCTCCTTGCGCAAAGGGACCACGCTCACCAAGGAGATGTTCTTGAACCATCTCTATGGCGGCATGGATGAGCCCGAGCTCAAGATCATCGACGTCTTCATCTGCAAGCTGCGCAAGAAGCTCGCGGCGGCGACCGGCGGCAAGCACTACATCGAGACCGTCTGGGGCCGCGGCTACGTGCTGCGCAATCCGGAAGATGAATCCGAAGCGGCCTAAGGTCCAAAGAACCTAGAGTCTCACAACCGGCCATTTGCGCGGGCTAAAGCTCGTTGCGCAGCTGGTCGACGATAAAGCGCCACACATTCCTCTTGTCTCTGCTGGTGAAGTACGGCTCGGCATTCAAGTAATAGCCAAACAGTCCCCAGTCCGTGTAGCTGTTGCCGGCGGCGTCCGAGAACATGACGTTCTGAAAGCCGTTGTGGTTGATGTGACAGAGCCCGAAATAATGCCCCATCTCGTGCGCCATCACCATTTTTGAGAAAAAGCCGGGATAGGCATTGCGCATGGCCACGCCCGAGCCGAGTTGCTTTCTGTCTTGAATGCGCTGCACCAGAATGCAGCACTGATCGTTCCTGTTCGGTGTTTGGCAGCCTTCGGCTAAGTCGCCTTCCTTGATGTCGCGGCCTGCCGTATCACCGAAAAGCTCATCCGATGATACGAGGTTGCCGTCCGTGTCGATCACCTGGACCAACACGTGAAACGGCGTGAGAGAGGTAATGTTGGTCTCGCGCTCGGTGGGATCTTTCGATGCTCTTGAGGATGAGGCTGACGCCCTCGACGGTGACGGGAGCGCCGTCGCGATATTGCCCCATCAGCGTCTCCGCCGCGTGAGCAAGCTTGGCGAGGCGCGCGAGCCCGAGGAAGCCGCAGGTGCCTTTGACCGTGTGCACCAGCCGGAAGATGGTGTTGAGCATCTCGGCGTTGTTCGGGTCCTGCTCGAAGCGGACGAGCTCCACGTCGAGTTGGTCGAGGCCCTCGTTGGTCTCGGTCAGGAATTCGCCTAATAGCTCGTCCATGGTCCACCCCGGCGCGCGCGGCACGGCGCGCGCCTAAGCCCCCTTAGCCACGTTTGGGGGATTGTCGGTGGACCTGGTTTACGTTCCGTTGACCAGCGCGAGAATTCCGCCTTGGCGCGGCGGATTTGCAAGGAGTCAGGCCACCTTGAACTCAACTTCGCCGTCGCGGGCCTCCGCCGTCACGGTCATGCCGGAGGCGGCAGCCACGAGGCTTGCGTAATAAGGCTGGATCGAATGCGAATCGATCGCGACCCCATTTCCGCCAAGGAGCAGGCTCTTCACCTGGTCGGTCAGCCGCGCCGCCTCGCCCTTGGCCGTGACTGAGAAGCTGACGGCGGGCGGTGTTCCGAGGATCGTGACATTGATGGTCCCGCCGCGTGGCAGCGCTATCACGCCGAGCGCCACGAGGTTGAGCAGAAGCTTGACCTTGTTCTTCGGCAATGTCGCCGGAGGCCCCTCCCAGGCAAGGTGATGCTTGCCGCTTCCCTGCACGAACTCGCGCGCGACCTTCTCGGCATCGCGGAGGTCGATCTCGGCTCCAGCCGATCCGGCCGCCCCGAAGGCGAGGCGGGCGAATTGCAGCTTGGCAGAGGCTTGCAGCGCGCTTTTGCGGATCAGGTCCATGGCGGCGTCGCGCATGACCTGGTCGGGCTCCTCGGCAAGCATCTCGAGACCGTTGGCGATCGCTGCCACCGGGTTGATCACGTCATGACAGATGCGGCTTGAGACGAGTGCCGCAAGATCGAGATTGCCGATTGCCGTAGGCTCGGTCATGGCCTCCCTCCTTCGCTTCCGCTTATTCGAGCGGACTGGCCCGCATCTGAATTTCTGCTACAGGAGGGACGCGTCCGCCCGGGAAGGCCGGCCCTTAAAGCGCGGCGTAAGACCGAAGCAGCGAATCACCGTCCCCTCCCGAGTATTCTGCCTTGTCAGCCCCAAGACACACAATGACTGGAAGAAGCGCGGCATTCGATTTTGCGAAGGCGGCAGCCGTCCTGACCCACACCGCCGCGCGCGCCGGCGCCGCCATCATGGAGCACTTCCAGGGGACCGCCGAGGTCAAGCTCAAGGACGATGCGAGCCCTGTGACGCTTGCCGACAAGGACTCAGAGGCAATCATCCTCGATAGCCTTGAGCGGCTCGCTCCCGACATTCCCGTCGTATCGGAGGAGGCCGCCGATGGGAAAAGCGGCGAGCTTGGTGACCGCTTCTTCCTCGTCGATCCGCTCGACGGCACCAAGGAATTCATCAAGAAGCGCAGCGACTTCACTGTGAACATCGCGCTGATCGATCATGGGCGCCCGAGCTTCGGCCTGGTCTACGCGCCGGCAAGAGCGCTGCTCGCCGTGACGGTCGCCGACGGCGAGGCGATCGAGGCGGAGCTTCCGCCGAGCGCCTCTGGCGCCGACCTCGCTAAGCTTCGGCAGAAGAGGCTCAAGGTGCGCGCGGCCGATCCCGAAGGCCTGACCGCCCTCGTCAGCCTCTCCCATCTCGACGCCGAGACCGAAGCCTTCCTCGCCAAGCTCAAGATCGCCAAGCGCTCGGGTGCCGGCTCGTCGGTCAAGTTCCTGGAGATCGCGAGAGCTGAGGCCGACGTCTATCCGCGTTTCGGCCCCACCATGGAGTGGGACACGGCGGCAG
This sequence comes from uncultured Alphaproteobacteria bacterium, assembly GCA_963747175.1. Classification (GTDB taxonomy): domain Bacteria; phylum Pseudomonadota; class Alphaproteobacteria; order Rhizobiales; family Methyloligellaceae; genus Methyloceanibacter. The sequence goes on from CAVVDW010000002.1 coordinate 65,322, forward strand.
GCCAAGCCGTGCTCGAAGCATCTGGCGGCAGGGTCGTCACCACGAATGGCGAACCGCTCCGCTACGGCAAGACGAGCACAGGCTTACGCAATCCGAGCTTCATCGCTTGGGGCCGCTAGCGGCACCGGCCGGTTGATCGGCAAATGCCGGGCCGGCGAGCTTCTTGGCATGGTCGCGAATGTCGCGGGGCCATGCGGCAATGACCTCGCCAAACCGCGCCTCGTCCCCAGCAAACAACGCCCTCGCCGCCTCCTCGAAGCCGGGCTCGTTGCCGGCAAGAGCCGACATGAATCGATAGGCGGCCGCTTGCGCCTCACGCCTCCGGTCCTTGTCGCCATTAGCCCGTCTTGCCTCCTCGACGAGCTTGCGCAATGCAACCGATGCTCCTCCCGGTTGCCGCGCGAGCCATTCCCAATGCCGCGGCAGGAGCGTGACTTCACGAGCGACCACGCCAAGCTTAGGCCGGCCTGGCCCGCGTTGTTCAGGCAGAGCGGCAGGGACCAATTCGGCGCACTCGCTCAGCCGCGCGATGACATCATCGGTCGAGCCCCTGAGATCGACCTCGATCGGCTCGGCGGTGACATCGTCGAAAATGAAGATCGTTGAAGGCTCACCGCGATCGACGACCGCGTTCACTTTCGCCGCGACCTCGGCAAGCGGCCCTGAGGCGATTCGCGTCACGCCCTGAAATGCCGTGCAGCTACGGTCAGCCATCCTCACCACCTTCCGAATCAAGCAGCGAGTTTCTACCCGGGTGAAATGCTGCTGTCAATATTACCCGGATGAAATTCAAAGAGTTGGAGGCTCAACGGTTCGTTAGCCACGGCTTGCTAACAGTTTTATTCGAATTGGGAGTTTCCCTTGGACCGCACGGAGCCAAAGGGGCGCGTAATGAAACTCGGATTTCCTTCACTTGCGGTGCTTTCAGTGCTGCTTCTCGCCGCACCTGAAGCAGTATCAGCCGAAGACCAGACGCCGGCGGCAGCAAAGCCAATCAGGGTCGCCCAGGCCGATGGCCCCATGGTCATCACCCCTCAGCCACCCAGCTCATCGCCCCAGGGCGCCCCTCCGCAAGGAGGCGCAGAAACGCGTTACAACAGAGCGCCTGAAGGCGGCGCGAGCCCCGGAACGCCCTATCGGCCTTATGAGCGGCCCGAAGCGCAGAGCAATGGCACCTTTTCGCTCGAGGAGATCAAGGACAGCGGACACCGGTTTTTCGGCAAGGTTTCAATGGGTTTCGCCGAGGTGGTGGAATACGCCTTTCATCGCGCGGGACGGCCTAATGGCTACATTTTGGGAGAGGAAGCCGGCGGCGCCTTCATTGCCGGGCTTCGCTATGGCGAAGGCACCCTCTACACCAAGGACGCCGGCAGCTTCAAAGTCTACTGGCAGGGCCCCTCGCTCGGCTACGATTTCGGAGCAGACGGCTCAAAGACCATGGTGCTGGTCTACAATCTCCAAAGCCCGAGCGAGATCATCGACACCTATGCCGGGGTCGATGGATCGGCCTATTTCATTGGTGGCGTAGGCATTACCTTCCTTGCCAACGACCATGTGAAGCTCGCGCCAATCAGCTCTGGCGTAGGGTTAAGGCTCGGCGCCAATGTCGGCTACCTGAAATATACCCGCGAGCCCACCTGGAATCCGTTCTAGTTTGGCGTTAATGAAGCGTCGCGGAGGGCTCTAGCTATTGCCGCGCCGCAAAAAGGGCACCAAGTTACGCTTAGGCTCACCCAAAGCGCAGTCGCCGTCGGCGACGCGAAGGGGTGGTGCTGGGGAGCGCTGATTCGATGATCGAGTGGCTGATGTTCGGGGCGCTTGGCTTCCTTCTCGGATGCCTGCTCGCGCTCATGCTCGCCCCTCCCCTGTGGAACCGCGCCGTAAAGCTCACCACCCGCAGGCTCGAGGCGACCATGCCGATGTCGCTTATCGACATCCAGGCCGACAAGGACCAGCTCCGCGCCGAGTTCGCCATCGAGCTGCGCAAAGTCGAGGTCGCCCTCGACAAGGCCAAGGAGAAGGCCGCGCGCGAGCTGATCGAGGCGAACAAGCGCCGGGTCGATATCCAGGTGCTCACTACCGAACTCGGCACGGTCAGAAACCAGCTTCAGGAAAACGAGAATGCGAATCGGGTGCTGCAGCAGACCATCAAGCGCCGCCTGCCCGACCTCGACAGCCGGCTGAAGGCCGCCAAGAAGGCGCTCGCCGAGCTGGAAGCCGTGAATGCCGAGCTGCGCAACACGGTCGCCTCGCAGTCAGAGGCGCTCAAGACCGCACGCAGCACCCTGCATAGCCAGCGCGCCGATATCGAACGCCTGCGCGTGGCGCTCGAAGCCGGCGGTGTGCGCGGCTCGGGCAAGGCCGATGCAGCACGTGCCATCAACGAAAGTCAGCGCCTGAACGCTGAGCTGTCGCGGACGCAAGAGGAGCTCGAGCGCGCGCGAACGGGCGCCGAGGAATATGCCTTCCTGCGCCGCGAGATGACGCGGCTCGCCCAGCACATCCTGGCCGCGGCGCGCACCCAAGGAACGATGGTGCCGCAGCAGCGCATGGTAATGGAAGTGGCGCAGGCCTTCCCTCAGTTCGGTGGTCTCGAAACGGCGGAAGAGTCCCAGGAGCCGGAAGTGGCGCATTACGCGACGAACGGCGGCGGAAATGGCGCCGGGCACCACGAGCCCGCGATGGCCGAGCCTGAGATGCAAGTCGAGACTGTTGTCGAGGAATATGCCGAGATGGCTGCGCGGGCCGAGGAGATGGCGCCGGCCGAGGCCGCTCCCGCCGAGGACGAGATCGAAGCCGACGTGCCGCAGGCTTCGATCGCGCAGCGCTTCGCAGCGCGGAGAGAACGGCGCCGCTCCGGCAGAGCAAGCAGCGGCGGAAGCCTCCGAGATCGGCTCCGTGGCCTCGTCGCCGAGTAGCCTAAGACCTGATCAATCCTTAACTCACGTTTGCAGGAAGCGCCTCGAGCTCGCTTCGAGTCGGAGCGCCGTCAGCCTGCCCGTGAAGAATGCGCCGGTATCGATGCCGATGCGGTTTGGCCGCACGACCGGCTCGTCTCCAGGCGTATGTCCATGCACCACGATTTGGTCGAACGACCCGGCATGATCGAGGAAGGGGCCGCGAATCCAGATCAGGTCTGATTCGCCCTGCGCCGAAAGCGGCACGCCTGGGCGGAGACCCGCATGCACGAAGAGATAATCGCCGACCGACAGGCTGAGCTCGAGAGTCTTGAAGAAGGCGAGATGCGTGGACGGCAACGCTTCCGCGAATGCGCTTCGCCAGGCATTGGCGCTCGCCCCTGAAACGAGAAGCCGCTCGATGTCGACGCCGTAGGAGGCCATGGTCGCGTCGCCCCCATTGATCCGCCAATGCTCGAGCGGCGTGGCACCGTAGAGGAAGCCGAGCAGAAGCGCCTCGTGATTGCCCTTGAGGAAATGCGCGTCGAATCCGTCTGGCAGTCGCGTCAAGAGGATGTCGACGACGCCCCTGCTGTCGGGTCCGCGATCCACGTAGTCCCCGAGAAAGACGAGCGTCTTGGCTGCCGCGCCGCCGCTCGCGACTGCATCCGCGGCGATCGCATCGAGGAGACGGCGCAACAGATCGGACCTGCCGTGAATATCGCCGACGGCGTAGAGCAGCCGGCCTTCTGGCAGCGTCGGATGATCCAAGCCTTGGTGAGATGTCAGCGACATGGGCGCCACTCTAATGCAAATGGCGGGCGGCGCGCTTCTTACGTGTTCTCGGATTTGCCGCTGAGCTCATGATAGAGCCGTGCCGGCAGGCCGAAGACGGTCGTCACGCAATCGACCCTGAGCCCAATGAAGAGAACCATCTCCCCATTCCTGAGCTGGTCGTCCTCGGTGATGACGTAGAGCTCGTCGATATTGAGCGGGGGAAGGCCCTTTGCGGCGGTCGCTCGGCTCTCGAATGCTTTGAGATCGTCCCCCGAGAGATAGTCGTATTTGGCGTGCACCTGCTTGATCGCGGCAAGGATCTCGCTTTCGGGCTTGCAGGCGAGCGGTTGTGAGACCGGCCCCTCACCGTTGTAATAGGTGGTGCCGTGCTCCTGCACAAGCGGGCCCAGTTTTTTCGAATAGGCGGCGAACGCTGCGAAGCCGATCAGAGCCGCGGCAAGCGTAAGCCCAGCCACGATTTTCGACCAGAGTGGCATCGTCATGCATCCATGTTCGACGACCCGGTCCTGTCGCTAGAGGTCCAGTCTGAACCCTTTCATCCTGCTCCGCCAGAGCTAGATCGCGCTATCCGTCTCGCAAACCACAGTATCGCGATGGCTGCACTCGGGGAGCTTGTAGCCGATCACCGTGCCTGTCCGCATATCGACGATGGGAGCCGGGCAGCCCACCCGCCACACGCGCCAGGGCGTGTTCCGGTGTGCCTGGTCCCAACTGGTCGCAAGCTGGACCCCTGCCCGCGCGCATTGCGCTCCCTGAGCGAAGTCAGGATTGAGCGGCGGCGCCGGATCGTCGGCAGCACTGAGCTGCTGGCCTTCGGCCGGATCGTAGAGCTGAACCTCGTTGCGCCGGCAGGTCATCATTGAATTCTCGGTCGCCCATTCCAGGTTCTGCGCGCCGGTGAGGTCGGCATTCTGATCTGGAGAGCCGGCCATCGCGACCTTGCAGACGATGAGGACGAGAACAGGAGGGATATGCACGGTCATGGCTAAGCCCCCCGCTCAAGCAGGCCGGAAAGGGGTCTGCCCCTCTCAAGCTTCAGTTTCAGGGGTGGCGCCGTCGGGGGCTGCCTGACGGCTTGGGCTGAGAGCACGTAGCTCGCCAGTGCTGCCAGCGTGAGGGTTATCAGCATCGATAGGGCCTCCTATGCGAGTTGCCAGAATCAGCAACGCTACGGAACCCCAGTCCTTCCTCGGAACTGGACGCTTGCCCTTGACGCATCCTCCTATGTTGCAACGCGAAAGGAGAGATCTGTTTTCCTCGGGGCTGGGAATCACTGATCCTTGTCAGTCAGCCCCTAAGCCACTGTGCTTGCCTCTCATTTTCGGTTCCAATCGCGACTTGGCAGGACCGGTTTAACGATCAAACCATCTCGCACTAGCAATGTTGCACCGCAAAATATGATTCGCAAGACATACGTAGGGTATGCCTATTGATACCAAGCGGCTAGAGCAGGACAGCAACACATGACAGACTTTTGGCATCCGAAACGCCAATTGCAGCCATTTTTGCTCATTTTCGGGGCAAATGGGATATGTGCGACCCATTTAGGCACCCTCTTGGAAAGGTGGCCGCCAACCCCAACTCCGCCGCTGGAGCCAACTGAGACGTTGCGCCGCAGGGGCTAGACTCCGCCCCGCGAAACAAAAAGGGCGGCTGCCAAGCCGCCCTTTCCTGCACCCATGTCGGCCTTAACGGTATTCCTCGGAGATGGTGAAGAAGCTTCCTGCGCCAAAGGCCTTGTGGGGAATGTTCGGGTGCGTCTTGAGCTCGTCCTAGAACTGATCGGCGACCGGCGCGATGTAGAGACCGATCCAACCATTGTCGTGGCCCGAATAGCGCCCTGACGACGTCTTGAGATGTGCGTCTTGCGGTGCAAGGTCTGCCTGGAGCTTCGAACAAGAACGGGTGCAGTAAGAGGCTAGGCTTTTTGCGGATTTCCGTCCCCGGCAGTCCCCCGAAAGGCGCCACGAATCCCGCCTATGCCCGCCGCCGACAGCCGTCTAATATTCGGACGGGGAAGGAAAATCGCCAAACGGCCGCGTCAAGGCAAAGATATCAATTGGCCATGTTCAGAAATTTGAGCACCAGCACGAAGCTGTTCATTCTGTGCAGCAGCTTCATCATCGCGATTGCCGTGGGGATTTACAGCCTTGTGGCCGAAAAGCAGATCGCGATCGAATTCGCCCGCAAAGAGCTGGTCGGCGTGCGCTATTTCGAGGCGCTTCGGGGCGTCTACGCTGCGATCCTCGCCGCGCCGTTGAGTGCCGACGACGCTTCGCGAGCGCCTTCCCCCGAGGAGGCGCTGAAGTCGCTGGAGGGAGCCGAAGAGGAGGCTTCCGGCACGTTGCAAACCGCTGCGCTCGAGCAGTCGCTCGCGTCAACGCTTCGCCAGCTTTGGTCGAATGGAGCGCAGAGCGAGGACCGAAGCTCTCTGGTTGTCGCTGCGCTCGCCAAGGCCCGGGACTTGGCCTCGCGCATTGGCGATGATTCCAATCTCGCGCTCGACCCCGATCTCGACAGCTACTACCTGCAAGACACCGTGGTCAGGGAGATGCCGCGCCTGCTCGGCCAAATCGGGGAGACACAGGCCGCAGTGGGAGCGCATGCCCTAGTTCCAAGCGAGGAGAAGGCGCGCCTTCTCGCCCTCGACGCCATTACCCAATCGATGGCCGACGAGATCGAGCGAAATTTGACGTCCGCCTATCGCGGCAATGCCGATGGACAGTTGCGGCAAGCAATCGAAAGCGCTTTCACGCAAATGCTGTCCGGCATCGATGCGTACTTCCGTGCCCTGAACGAGAGCGTCGGCGCGCCGGCTGGAGTCGAGTCCCGCGACAAAGCTTACAAGTCGACCGTGAACAGCGCGATCGCGGCCTGGACGGTCGGTCAGTCTGAATTGAAACGGCTTCTCAATACGCGCATCGACGATCTGACCGGCAAGCTGCATCGCAGTCTTTGGCTGGCCGGTGCGCTTGCGGCGTTGAGTATCCTTCTCGCTCTTCTGACCCATCGCCACATCGTGCGGCCGCTTGCCCACCTCGAAGGGGTCGCAAGGACGGTGCGCGAGACGAAGAATTACCGCAACCGCATCGAATACAAGAGCGAGGACGAGATCGGGCGGCTTGCGGTCGCCTTCAACGAGATGTTGAGCGAGCTTGAAGGAGCGCACGAGCGGGACATTGCCGATCAGGAAAAAAAGGGTCTGCAACGTATCGCCGACGTTCAGGCCTCCGCCCATGCCCATCTGTCCCGTCTGCTCAACGCCTCCCCAGCAGTGATCTATTGCCGAATGGCAAGCGGCGATTTCGAGCCCACCTTCGTGAGCGAAAACATCAGAAGGTTGTTCGGGTGCAGTCCGCGCGAATATCTTGAAAACCCCTATCTGTGGCGCAATCTCGTCCATCCCGATGACGTCCCTCGCATCAATGCCTGGGTCGACCGGATGTCCGAGAGCGATCAGCGCTCGATCGAATATCGCCTGCGCCGCGAAGACGGTTCCTATTTCTGGGTACATGACCGGCAGCAAGTGCTGCGTGACGCCGATGGGAAGCCCGTCGAGATCGTCGGCTCGTGGACCGACGTCACTGAACGCAAGGAGGCCGAGGCGGCACGAGAGGAAGCCCGCTCACGGCTCACGCTCCTGCTCGGCGCCGCCCCGTCGGTGATCTACAGCTTTTGCGCAACCGGTGACTTTGCGCCGACCTTCGTCAGCACCAACATCGCGCATATGCTGGGTTATAGCCCGGATCAATATCTGCAGGATTCGGATTTCTGGCGCTCGCGTGTGCACCCCGATGACCTCCCCGAGGTGGAAGCCAAGCAGGCCGAGCTGTTCCGCACCGGCGAGCATCTCATCGAATACCGCTTTCGCAAGAAGAACGGCACCTGTTGCTGGGTCAGTGACGAGCAGCACCTCATCCGCGATGCGTCGGGCCACCCCATCGAGGTGGTGGGGTCGTGGAGCGACATCGACGCGCGGAAGGCGGCCGAGCTTGCTCTGCAAGCTTCGCAGCTCGAGCTTGAAAAAGCGACACGCGCGGCACTCGAGGCGAGCGAGGCCAAAAGCGTCTTCCTTGCCAATATGAGCCACGAGATCAGGACGCCGATGAACGCCGTCATCGGCCTGTCGCACCTCGCGCTGAAGTCCGACCTCACCCCGCGTCAGCGCGACTACGTGCTCAAGATCAAGAGCTCGGGCCAGCATCTGCTCGGCATCATCAACGACATTCTCGACTTCTCCAAGATCGAGGCGGGCAAGCTCTCGATCGAAAATATCGACTTCGATCTCGACAAGGTGCTCGAGAATGTCGGGAACCTGATGAGCGAGAAGGCGGCCGCCAAGGGTCTCGAGCTGATCTTCGAGGTCGAGCCTAACGTCTCCGCTCATTTCCGCGGCGACCCGCTCCGCCTCGGGCAGATCCTGATCAATTTCTGCAACAACGCGGTCAAGTTCACCGAGAAGGGTGAAGTCGCCGTCGAGGTGCGCGTGCTCGAGGACCATCCCGAAAGCCAGCTCGTGGAATTCTCGGTGAGCGACACCGGCATCGGCATGTCGCGGGACCAGATCGACCGGCTGTTCCAGGCCTTCGAGCAGGCCGACGCCTCGACCACCCGCAAATATGGCGGGACCGGGCTTGGCCTTGCCATCTCCAAGCAGCTGACCGAGCTGATGGGCGGTCATGTCAACGTGGAAAGCGAGTTCGGCAAGGGAAGCACGTTCCGCTTTACCGCACGGCTCGGCAAGGGCGTGGCCATTCAGCGGCCGCGTCTGCTCCAGTCCGATCTGCGCGGCCGGCGCGTGCTCATCATCGACGACAATCCGCATGCGCGCGCCGTTCTCGCCAACATGCTGACCAACATGACCTTCATCGCCGATGAGGCCGCCTCCGGCGAGGAGGCGCTTGGCATGTTGCGCCAGGCGTCCGAGCTCGATCAGCGTTACGAGATCGCCTTCATCGATTGGCAGATGCCAGGACTTAACGGCATCGAGACCGGCAAGCGCATCCTCTCCTTGCCCGATCTGGAGCTTCCGCCCCATCTGGTGATGGTCACGGCCTACGGCCGCGAGGAGGTTTTGAAGCAGGCCGAAGATTCGGGCTTCGAGAACGTGCTCATCAAGCCGGTCACCTCCTCGATTCTGTTCGACACGGCGGTCGTGGTGCTCGGAGCAGACCGCGAGCAGGCTGAGACCGCGCAGGAAGGGCCGTCCTTCGACATCGAACGCTTGCGCGGTGCCCGCGTCCTCCTCGTCGAGGACAACGAGATCAACCAGGAAGTGGCCATCGGCCAGCTCGAGGACGCCGAGGTGTTCGTCGATCTCGCCGAGAATGGCGAGGTTGCGCTCCGCATGATCGCCGACAACGACTATGACGTCGTGTTGATGGACATGCAGATGCCGGTGATGGACGGTATCGAGGCGACGCGCATCATCAGGTCTAATCCGCGCTACGAGAATCTTCCGATCGTCGCCATGACCGCTAACGCTATGGCCTCTGATCGCGAGCTCTGCCTCGATGCGGGCATGAACGATCACATCGCCAAGCCGATCGATCCCGACCAGCTGTTCGGCGTCCTGCTACGATGGATTAGTCGCCCCGAACATGACGGCAACGCAGCGCGATTGGACGGGGCCTTCGCGCCAAGGCCGAGCAGCGCCGTAAGCGAGGGCGAGCTCGCAATCCCAGGGATCGATGTGCGTGCCGGCCTGAAACGGACCGGCAGCAACCGGCAGCGCTACAAGTCGTTGCTGCGCAAGTTCGCCGATCAGCAAGAGGCCGTTGTCGCTGACATCAAGGCGGCTCTTGCCATCGGCGACGGGGGAACGGCCGAGCGCGCGGCGCATTCCTTGAAGGGTGCCGCCGGAACGCTCGGCGCAGCCTCGTTATCCGAGGCGGCCGCGATCGCCGAAAAGGCCATCAGGACCAAAGACGGCCTGGAGGACGCACTGTCATCGCTTGCGCTAGAGCTCGCGCCGGTGCTTCACGCCATTCGCTCGACGCTGCCCGCCGAGCCTGGAGGTAATGGCTCCCAACCGCTTGCAGGGGATCCCGCCTCCGTCGAGGAGCCGCTGGCGAGGCTGAAGCGGCTACTCGAGAGCGACGACGGCGAGGCGGCGGATTTCATCATCGACGCCAAGCCACGCCTTGCCGGCGTGTTGACCCCTGCCGAGATCAAGACGCTTAGCGATCGCGTCGGCAATTTCGAATTCGATGCGGCGCTTGCGTGCCTGTCGGGCATCGCGTCCCGCCTCTCGCTCAACCTCGAGGGCGAATGATGTCGGGCTCTGACCGGAAGCTCGTCCTCATCGTCGACGACACGCCGACCAACGTGGCGGTCGTTTCCGGCGTGCTCAAGGATTCGTTCCGGACCAAGGTCGCCACCAATGGCGAGAAGGCGCTCGCCATCGCCAATGCCCCTGACAAGCCGGACCTCATCCTGCTCGACGTCATGATGCCGGGCATGGACGGGTTCGAGGTCTGCCGCAGGCTGAAGGACAACCCCCTCACGCGCGACATTCCCATCATCTTCCTCACCGCCAAGACCGACGAAGTCGACGAGGAGAAAGGTTTCGACGTGGGCGCCGTCGACTACATCCACAAGCCGTTCTCCGCACCGATCGTCCTTGCCAGGGTCAGAACCCAGCTCGCGCTCCAGGAGGCGCTGACCGAGGCCAAGGAGGCGCGCAATCAGGCGGACACGCTGCTGCATGCGCTTTTGCCGAAAAAGGCGGCCGACGAGATACGCTCGATCGGCACCGTGATCCCACGCCGCTACGAGAACGTGGCGGTCTTGTTCTGCGACGTGACCAATTTCACCGCCTATTGCGACAAGCACGAGCCCGAGGAGGTGGTGTCGCGGCTCGATGCTCTGTTCGTGATCTTCGAGCGCATTGCAGCGAAGCACGGGCTCGAGAAGATCAAGACCATCGGCGACGGCTTCATGGCGGCGGCTGGTCTGCTGCAAAAAGTCAACGATCCGCTCATCGCCGCGGTCCGCTGCGGGCTCGAAATGACCTCGACCCTGATCGATGCCCATCTCGGCTGGGAGGTGAGGGTGGGAGTTCACTCAGGTCCAGTGGTCGCGGGCGTCGTCGGGCAGGAGCGCTACCAGTTCGACATTTGGGGCGATACCGTCAATGTCGCTGCGCGCATGGTCGGCATGAGCGCGCCGGGCAGCGTCGCCGCGACCAAGGAGATCTGGGACCAGATTTCTTCTGCCTTCGACGGCGAGGCGCTCGGCGAGCTCCAAGTCAAAGGCAAAGGCGCCGTGTCCGTCTTCGGCCTCCGGCTCCGTGCCCCTCGTTGAGACATCCGCGTCATGCAACGGTGATTTACTAAGATTGGGGGGCGGGAATGTCGGACCACTTCACCGAGACATCGAGACAGGGATTCGGCTCGCGGCTCGCGAACTCCTTCGCGGGCCTTGTGATCGGGCCGCTGCTGGTGATCGGCGCAATCGTGCTGCTCTGGTGGAACGAGGGCCGCGCGGTTCAGGCCATCGTCGGCCTCAAGGATGCGGCGAGCCAGGTCGTCGAGGCGCAAGCTTCAGGACCATCGCCGGCCAACGCGAACAAGCTTACCCACGTTGTCGGCGCCGCCACGGCGCAGGCCCCCATCCAGGATTCGGACGTCGGCATCAGCTTCACCGAACAGGTCGGCGTGGCGCGCACCGCCGAGATGTATCAGTGGAAGGAGACCAAGAAGGAGGAGACGAAGGAGGAGATGGGAGGCGGCACGACCACGAGCACGACCTATGATTATTCGCGCGCATGGTCGGACGATCCGGTCAACTCCTCGGAGTTCAAATATCCTGACGGACACCAAAATCCCGAGATGCCGTTCCGCAGCAAGCGCTTCGCCGCGAGCGATGCGAAATTGGGCGGGTGGAAGCTCGACGCCGGAACTCTCGATCGCATCAGCTACGCGCAAGCGCTGACGCCCACCGCGCCCGCCGGCTGGACTCTGAGCGGCGACAACTATTATCGCGGCGATGCGGCGGCGCCCAAGGTCGGCGACATGCGGGTGCGCTATGTCGGGCTGCCCTCCGGCACGACCATCTCCGTTCTGGCGATGCAGAGCAGCGACGGCTTTGCCGTCCTACCGGCCCATCCTGGGAATCGCGCTGATCCTGCTCGCTATCGCGGTCGGCTACGGACTGTGGCGCTGGCGCAAAGCCCGCGCGCCTGCGGAAGCACCCGCCGCCCCGGCCCAGGCGGGGTGAGAATCATCCCTGATGTTGAGTGATGAGTTGGAATCGGAATAATCGGCAGATCCCCTCTTGCCGAAAGGCAGGGCCTCCGCCGCAACATACGCATGCGAAGTCCGAGTTTGACCCAAAGCGGACATTGGCATCAGCGTAAGTAGTTTCCACGAGAGGGGGTCAGGGTTGCCTTAATTTGCGGCAAAATCCGTGTTTGGGTATCGCTGGGCAGCTGAAGCCGAGGTATCGTGCTGGCCTAACGTTCGTGAGACCGCCTGCGGGGAGGGCGATTTGATTTTCACCACCGCCGGTTGGTTGGGCGATGCGGCGGACAATTGCCTGCCGAAATGTGCCGGTACCTCCGCTGCAGCCAATGATTATGATTTTGCACGCAGTCGGCCGCGCCTTGAATTGAAGCCGGCCACTGGTCCAACCGGCTCGGCCGCGGTCGCCCTTCTTTCACTAAGCTTGCTGCTGACGTGCTGCGCTTCGCGGCCAGAAGTCGGGGCGCTGCTCGCAAACCAAGAATTTAGCGCAGTCGGCAAGGACCACACCATCCTTGTGGCGACGACCCGTGAGCGAGACCCGCGACCAGGAACTTATTTTGGGGGCGAGAGATCCGAGTCCCTCAGCTATGCGACTATCACGGTCGCGGTGCCGCCAAACCATGTGCCCGGGAGAATTGAATGGCCAACGAGAGCGCCTGGAAACCCGACGACGGATTTCGTCGTGCGCGATGCCGCTTACCTCGATAGCGAAAAGGATTTCGTCAAAGGCCTCAATGCACAATTGGCTATGCGCCCACCCGGACGGCGCAAGGTGTTCGTTTTCATCCACGGTTACAATACGATGTTCGCGGAAGGACTCTATCGCTTCACGCAAATCGTGGATGACGCTGATGCACCTGGTGTGCCAGTCCTTTTTACCTGGGCCTCGCGCGGTCACCTAACGGATTACGTCTACGATACCAACAGCGCGACGGCGGCACGCGATGAACTCGAGCATACGCTGCGTTTGGTCTTTGCAAGCAATGCCGAGGAAATCAACATTCTCGCTCATTCCATGGGTAACTGGGTGACCGTCGAGGCCCTTCGCCAAATCAAGATCTCGGCGAAGCTGCCACCAATCAGCAAGTTAGGAGCGGTCGTGCTGGCGGCGCCGGATATCGATATCGACGTGTTCAAGTCCGAGATGCGCCGGTTCGGCAAACCAAGGAAGCCATTCTTCATCATTGTGTCTCGCGATGATAAGGCATTGAGGTTTTCTGATTTTATCGCCGGAGGTAAAGCGCGACTTGGAGCGTATAGCAACGATGCGGAACTTACGGCGCTAGGTGCGGTGGTCATTGATATGACTGACGTCAAAGCCGACGATCCCAGCAACCACGCGAAGTTCGCACAACTCGCCGAGATTGCACCGGAAATGCGAGAAGTGTTGGCAAGAGGTGTAGCGACGCAGGGGGAATCCGACGCGGCGAAAGGCCAAGGCACGCTCGCCTCAGTGGTTGAAGGTCCTGGAGGTCTTGGTGCACCCATCTGGATCGTACGTGGGAACCAATGATGCATCTGTTTGGAGCGAGTGGCGCGCAGGCATTCATTAGCGAATATCCCTAACTCGTACCGAGCGCACTAAGGTAGCGAACCTTCGGACTAGAAGCGGCTCGAGAGCCGAGAGAACGGGAGACAAGTGCCATGAAGCATCCGTCAAGCGCAGCAATAACAGGTGTTCTGGCATCCGTTCTTTTGGCAACGGTCGGTGCTGGTTACGCGCAGGAAGTTCTTCCTCGGCCGGAACCTCCCTTCAAAGGGCACATCGGTCCTACCGTCCAAGATTTCGACCCTCGATTTTCCTCCGCAAGTCAAAGCTCCGGCGGGAGCACCGAACATTCTGCTCATCATGACGGATGACGTGGGCTTCGGAGCGAGCAGTACTTTCGGCGGCCCAATACCGACACCGAGCATGGATCGCCTGGCAAAAGACGGTCTGCGCTACACGCGGTTCCACACCACGGCGTTGTGCTCGCCCACGCGAGCTGCCTTGCTGACCGGGCGCAATCACCATTCCAACGCCACTGGGGTGATCATGGAGCTCGCTACGGGCTTCCCGGGCTACAACTCGTTGATGCCGAGAAGCAATGGCACGTTCGCGGAGGTGCTCAGGCAGAACGGCTACAACACGGCTTGGTATGGAAAGAACCACAACGTGCCCGATTGGCAATCGAGCCAGGCCGGTCCATTCGATCTTTGGCCAACAGGATTAGGCTTTGAATATTTCTATGGGTTCCTTGGGGGCGACACGAGTCAGTGGGCGCCGGCTCTCTTCGAGAACAACAAGCCCATCGAGCCCCCGCACGACGACCCCAACTATTTTTTTGAGAAGGATATGGCCGATCATGCGATCGCTCGCATTCGCATGTTGCACGCGGTTGCGCCGGACAAGCCCTGGGTAGCTTATTACGCGCCCGGCACGGCCCATGCTCCCCATCATGCGCCCAAGGAGTGGATCGCTAAGTTCAAAGGGCAGTTCGACATGGGGTGGGACAAGCTGCGTGAGGCAACACTTGCCCGTCAAAAAGCGCTCGGGATTGTTCCGCCAAATACGCAACTCACTCCGAGGCCTAAAGAGATTCCTGCCTGGGACTCGCTAAGTGCCGATCAGAAGAAACTCTATGCGCACATGATGGAGGTGTACGCGGCTGCGCTTTCCTATTGTGATACGCAAATGGGTCGTATCCTCGACGCCATAACCGACATGGGAGAGCTGGACAACACGCTAGTCATCTACATTCAGGGCGACAACGGCGCCAGCGCCGAAGGCACGCCGCAAGGTCTGCTCAACGAAATGTCCATCTTCAACAACATCCCGGAAGACTTCAACCAGGTGCTGGACCACATGGATGACCTAGGCGGGCCAACCACATTCAATCACTATCCGGTGGGCTGGGCCCACGCTATGGACACGCCCTTCCAATGGACCAAGCAGATCGCGTCGCACTTCGGCGGGACGAGAAATGGTCTCGTGATCTCCTGGCCTGCACGGATCAAGGACAAAGGCGGCATCCGCACCCAATTCAGCAGCGTGATCGACATCTATCCGACCATCCTCGAAGCGGTCGGTGTCCAATCGCCCTCGATGTTGAATGGCGTGCCCCAAAAGCCGGTGGAAGGTACGAGCATGGTCTACACTTTTGATGACGCGAAGGCGGCTTCTAAACACCGCACCCAGTATTTCGAAATGTTCGCCAACCGCGCCATCTACAATGACGGCTGGGTCGCCGCCACCACGCCACCTGTCTTGCCATGGGTCATGGGACAAACTCCCAACGTGAATGACTACAAATGGGAGCTTTACAACGTCGAGGACGACTTTAGTGAGGCCAACGACCTTGCGGCCCAAGAGCCTAAAAAACTACGCGAGCTTCAGGACCTGTTCTGGGCGGAAGCCTCGAAATACAACGTGCTCCCCCTCGATAACAGCAGGATCGAACAATTCGACGTGAGTTTGCGTCCGAGCCTGACGCAAGGCCGCACTGAGTTTACCTACTATCCGGGAATGGTGCGCATCCCCGAAGGCAGTGCTCCCGACTTCAAGAACAAGTCCTATCGCATCACCGCAGAGGTGGAGATTCCTCAGAGTGGTGCGGAAGGCGTTCTTATGACACAGGGCGGCCGGTTCAATGGTCTTGGCCTATACCTGCTGCAAGGCAAGCCCATCTTCCACTACAATCTTGTAGGCGTTGACCAAACTAGCATCGCTGCGAAGGATGCATTGAACCCCGGCAAGCACACCATCGTTATCGATTTCAAATACGATGGACGCGGAATTGGCAAAGGGGGTGTTGCCACGCTGACGGTAGATGGCAAAGAGGTCGCCAACGGCAAATTGACACGAACCATCCCATTTCGTGTTTCCGCAGACGAAACGCTAGACATAGGCGAGGACACCGGCACGCCAGTCAGCGAAGATTACCATCTTCCGTTTAAGTTTACCGGTACTCTCAACAAGGTTGTGGTTGACCTCGGCGAGGCCGGTCTCAGTCCCCAAGATCAGAAGGAGCTCGACCAACAAGAAGGCTCAAACGAAGTTGTTGACTGACCGTCCAGCCTGACTTTGTGACGACGGGACAGGCCAGTTGTACCACTCCGTGCAACTTGCTCGACGCCATCGCGCCGATGCGCTAGCGTCCCCTGAGGAGTCGTGGGCGGGGGCCATCATGCAAAAGCATCAGTTTGCCGGCGAGGCTGGCCGAGGCGCGGCATTTTGGTATCTTGCGAGAGGCGACAAACGGTACGGTCCGCTCGGGGATCGCGAGCTGCTTCTCCTTGCCAAGCGAGGAGGTTTGCGAACCGACGATCTACTCTGGAAGCCGGGCTTCTCCTCCTGGAAATCAGTGAACGCCGTCTGCGATCTAACGACCTCACCGCAAGACACAACGACCCGAAAGCCGTCGCAGCAAGTCGTACCGGCTAACGAGGTCTCTTATGTTCCCAACGACCTATCGAGCGATGGGTCAATGCGGGCGGACGTCGCCGAAGCCGTAGATGTCAGCGGGCCGACCAAGCGGGCGCCGAGCCTGAAGGCCAGGCTGTATGATGAGCTGAGAAGGTTCCTCATGATCTTTGCCTACCTCTGGCTCGTGTTTTTCGTCTTCCTGGTACACGAGTGGATCGTGCTCGCGGACAACCATATCGGTTTCAGATTCTATGGCCTCGCCGCCATCAATGCCTTGGTCCTTTCAAAGATCATGCTGGTCGCGGAAGGGGTAGGGTTCGCGGAAAGGTTTGACGCTAAGCCGCTGATCGTCCCGATCGTGTACAAGTCCGTGCTGTTCTCGGTGCTGCTCGTCGTCGCCTATATCCTCGAGGAGATTATCCTCGGACGGTTCCACGGGAAGAGCGTTGCGGAGAGCTTCCCTCAAATCGGCGGCGGGGGCGTTGTGGGCACCCTGTGCGTCACGGGACTTTTGTGTATCGCGCTCACCCCGTTTTTTGCGTTCAGGGAGATCGCGCGCGCCATCGGCGAGCTCGAGTTTCGCTCGCTCATGCTCGGTTCTGCCAACCGCGCGCAGGCGGTCAATTTATCACCTCGCACCATTCATGGTGGCCCCGCGCCCCTATCTGCCGGAGCCGCAAACTCTCGAGGGTGAATGAAAACAGGTTACTCTTCCGGCCATGGGATTAAGCAGGGCGAGTCCGCTAATGGCACTTTGCGGACGTGCGGGCAGGCCAAGGTCTACTTCAGAGCCCCTCTCTAATGATCTAGCTCTCCGCTCATTAGTCCCTCGGTGGAGGTGAAGCGCTCAGTTCGCCTCGCTAGCGGCGTCGGCCGGAGCGTCGTTACCTGGGGAATCGGGTCCGTGTAACTTGGACGTGGCCGATCGTTTAAGCTTCGACTTGGCTCTGGCCACGCCACATACGCTATCGCGGAGATGGGTCGGACCGTCGCTCAATGAGGCTTGCATCGCGAGCCCGTCGAGGCTTGAGCCGAACAATGATTTCCAGAAATAGCGCTGGAAGCCATTCTCTAGGAGCTCGGTGGCACGGTCGTTGCGCGATGCGACTGACGGCTCGCCGAGAACGACCGCGACGAGCTTGCGGCCGCCACGAGTGGCACTCGCCACGACGTTAAAGCCAGATTCGCAAATGAAACCGGTCTTCATACCGTCGGCGCCAGGCAGGCTGACAAGCAGGCTGTTATGGGTGCGCATGATCTTTTTGCCCACTTGCACTTGGATCGACGAGAAGAGATCGGCGTGCTCAGGAAACTCGACGATAATGGCGCGGGCGAGCTTGGCCAGATCGCGGGCCGTTGTGACCTGGCGCTCGTCAGGGAGGCCGTTGACATTGGCGAAGTGCGTCCGGGTCATGCCGAGTTGCTGCGCCGCCTCGTTCATGCGCGCGATGAACGCATCCTGGCTGCCGGCTACTGCCTCGGCGATCATGACGGCGACGTCGTTCGCTGACTTGACGATAAGGACCTTGAGCGCGACGTCGAGCGTGATTGAGCCACCGACCGGAAGTCCGAGCTTCGACGGCGCTTGCAGCGCCGCGGTTCGCGAGCAGGTGACCTTGGTGTCGGGCGTGACCGTGCCGGCTTTGAGCGCCTGGAAGGTAACGTAGGCTGTCATCAGCTTGGTCAGCGATGCCGGGAACCACCGGGCATCAGCATCCTCAGCGTACACAACGGTGCCGTTATAGGGCTCGAAGACGAGAGCGGGGCCGGCGAAAACGACCGGAGGAGCCATCATTGCTCCGACGAGGAGGCCAAGACCCGCGCGTCTCAGCATCATGTCTCTCTTACCTGCACCTTAGGCCCTCAAGAGCAGAGTCCTTCAATAGGTCCTGATCGCCGCCCACGCTAGAGGGTCAAAGACCCCTTAATGGCCGAGAGTCGTCATAAAAATGTCAATTCCTACGGCGCGTGATGCAGCAGCCTGATCAGAAATCATGATGAGAATTTGTCGTAGGCCGCAACGAGGGAGTGTCAAGGCATGCGAATTCCGATCCTGTTTCGAGGCATGTTAGTCGCGTTGATCGCCCTGTTTGGCGTCGGTCTCCAGAGCGCGAACGCCGATAGCGGCAGCATTACGCTTACGGTCTACAAGGGCGGCTGGATCATCGGCGGCTCGGCCGGCGGCGGCACGCTCTTCTTCCGCGGCCGCAGCTATCGGCTTGGGGTGGGCGGCATAGACTACGGCTTGGTGTTCGGTGGATCGAAGACTGTGCTGCACGGTCGGGTGAGTAACATTCAACGCGCGTCGGATGTTGCCGGCGTCTATGCCGCGGCTGGCGCTGGGCTTGCGCTCGGGCGCGGCGTCCGCGCGATCGTACTCACCAACCAGAACGGCGCTATTCTGGAACTCTCGGGTCAGCAGATCGGTCTGATGGCGAACGCCGACCTGAGCGGGCTGGCAATCACGATGAACTAGTTGGCGGGGGCGACCCTCCACTCCCTCCAGTCTCCGTCCTCAAGCCAGAGAGCCGCTACTTCAGCTTTGATGACGCTGTATGGAAACCGGATGGAAACACGAATGTCCGCTTCTGGCACTTAACAGACATCGATGGCGGCTCGGCGCATGTCTGCTATCGGGGGTAAAGCGGACATGACGCGAAACAATCTTCCGCCAGGGAGATTCGGCAGATGCTGTCTTTTACATCATGGACGGCAAGTGCAAGGTCACCGTGGTTTCCGAGAAGGGCAAGGAAGCCGTGGTCGCTCTCCATGAGAAAGGGGATTTCTTTGGTGAGGGCTGCCTGACCGGCCAGCCGCGTCGCCTTGCGACGGTGACCGCGATTACAATGTCCGAAATGATGCGGTTTGATAAGGCCACTATGGTGCGTGCGCTCCATGACGAACCGAAATTTTCCGAGCTGTTCATGTCGCATCTCCTCACTCGGAATGTCCGCGTTGAAGCGGACCTGGTCGATCAGCTGTTCAATTCGAGCGAGAAGCGCCTCGCTAGGCTGCTTCTATTAATGGCAAATTTTGGCAAGGAGGGAAGGCCAGAGCCCGTAATAGCGAAGGTCAGCCAGGAGATTCTCGCCGAGATGATCGGCACGACGAGGTCGCGGGTGAGTTTTTTCATGAACAAATTCAGGAAATTGGGCTTCATCGATTACAGCGGAGCGCTTAGAAGTCCATAGCTCATTATTGAACATGGTTTTGCATGAGACTCCCGGCATCACAAAGGATCCCGCCCGGCGAAAGATCGGCGGGTGAGCAATTTTGACCAGTTCTTTGTAGGGCTTCCCATTACCTTCATATTGCGCCCGCATCGCTCATTCTCATCGGTAGGACCCCCCGTCTTAGCCGAAGATGTGGTCCGCTTGGTGCCGGTATTCCCTCCCGGCAACGCGTGGAGGCGTATCTAGCGTCCCAACCCCCAACATTGGGGTTGGGGCGTTAGGTTTGCTGAGTTTATGCATTCTTCAGAAAATCTCTTCCTGAAGGTTCAGCGCCGACGGGGGCCGGGTGGGAGACCTGGCCATGAAATGGTTCCTCCAGTTCTTGAGCCTTGGTAGCGCCGTCCTCTACACGCTGCTAGTCATTATCGATAACCGTATCCCGGACGGCATTACCGAAAATACCGTCGCTAGCGAAGCTCATTCCAATCAACGGCGCTTGAGTGTGTGGGGCCCCTATCTTCCTAACCGGTCTCGAGGTCAAGAACGGCAAGCTTCATTGACCACTCAGCCTGCTCATCAGCAAAATGCGGCCCTTGCACCAAGACCCTATAGGCAAAACCCCAGGCAATATTTCGACGACCAGCCTGCATTTGGCGACAAATTAACGGCTTCAAAAATCGATGGTGACCAGATTGGGAAGCGGCCGGCGTCCTTGCCGGAGGAAGAGATTTGGTTTGTCGTATCACGCGCAGCGCGATTGCATGCCGGTCCGTCTGTCTCTTCCCGTATTACGTACTTTTATCCGGTCGGCACAGAATTGAAATTAATCGCCCACGAGCGGGGCTGGTTTCAAGTTTCAGATCCGGCGACATCGAGACAAGGATGGATCTACGAGAAGTACTATCTCGATGCGATCCGTGGTCCTGGCCAGACGCAGCTCGCAGTGCAAGACTTGCCAAGCCCCACACGAGTGGCGCTCGCTGCACCAAAGCCGAAGCCTGTAAGCCGGGTCACGAAACCAAGACCCCAACAAAAGATCGCGAGCAAAAGGATTCCGCGCATCCACAACGAGTTCGCCAGCTTGATCGAGAGGGGGTTTCGAGGGTATTGAGGAGATTGGCCGCTTAGCCAGCACGCAATCGCACTGAATCCAGCCTGAAAAACGCACGGCGAGCCATCAGGATGCTTCCATCCAAGGTGTCGCTTTGCGGTTCAGTGATGAGGTCGCGAATGCGAGGTGGCAGCCACGGCATCAAAGGCTCGGCAAGGCCTCCCACCAGACTAATCGCAGGCGAGCCGACATCCGCAAGCCTGTCAATGATAGCGACGGCAGCCTCCGCAGTTTCCTGCACGAGCGTGACAGCTAGGGGATCGCGCGCCGACGCATATTGGAGGACCAGTGGCGCGAGCTCAGCATAAAGAGCAGGTGTCGCTCTTGATGCAAAACGGACGATTTTAGCCGGGTCCCCACCAAACCGATCGAGAATAGCCGCAGATAGCGCCGTCTTCTCCGCGCGACCGTCCAAGGTCCAAAGTGTTCGGCGAAGAGCTTCCCGACCCATTCTTTGCCCGCCCGCCTCATCCGAAACTTCGGCACCCCATCCCGCAACGCCTATGCGCCGGCCCTTGATCATGGCTAGACCACAGGAACCGGTGCCCAGAATGACGATTGCGCCATCGCCGCCTTGATGGGCTCCCAGCCAAGCGACATAGGCATCAGTCTCGAGCACCGTCGATGCAAACGGCATTTTTTCTGAAAGCAAGCGGTCGCAGGCGCTCTTAATGCCAGCACCTGCCAAGCCTAATCCCGCATGCGAATGTTGCAGGGTTTGCTGGTCGAGGCCGGCACACCGTAGAGCTGCCTCGCATGCCAGCCGAATCGACTCCATCGCGAGTCGGAAATTGGAATGAATATTAGCCGGGCCACTTTCGCCTTCGCCGAGCAACTTCCCATCCATATCGCGGATGCGGGCCCGGCAAGAAGTGGCCCCTCCGTCAATACCGAGGAAGAAGGGCTTCGCCATTAAAGAAAGATTTCAACAGGCCAAAGATGGCTAGAGTAAGTCAAAGTCCACCAGCTCGACGTCAAACTCACTTTCTCGTAGGTGAGATGCTCAGAGTGCGACGAGCTTGGCCACAAAATCCTGCGACGCTTGGAAACAGGTTGCGGAAAAGGCCCCGAAATTCGTCAAAGAATGGCTCTGCTCCCAGGAGGGGCGACGAAGCAGTGTTTGGGCTTGGTGCTCAATGTCTTCTATTGGCACAAAGCAGACATGCTCAATGCGCTGACGAATGTCCGCTTTTGGGGGCAAAGCGGACAGTGACCAACCGGTGCTTTACCAATCTCGATTTATGAGTACACGGCCAAGTAAACTGCTTGAAGCACTGGGGATCTCCAAACGCATGGCGTCTTCGTCCCTGCGATGAGCAGGGTCACGGCTGAGAACATTACCAGAAAGCGGCGTTTGCATTCCGTTTGCAAATCTCGTGTTCGGGTTACTGAGCAGATGCGACGTTGGCCGCCCCGCTGGCTGATAACTACCAGTGATAGTTAGAATAATTGGCGGAGAGGGTGGGATTCAAACCCACGGTTAACCCCTTACAACGGCAACACCGGTCGCTGTTGTGGTTAAGCTGACCAACTCCGCGCCCCTCCATAAAAAGGGCGCCGACCGAAGCCGACGCCCCTCTTCAAATTTGTGTCTTAGTAGCAAATCCAAACGTAGCCACCCGGCGTCCATCGCCAGCAGGCGCCTACTCCATATCCGTACCAACGACCAGGCCCAATAACGACCGTGACCGTGTCGATGGCCGTGGTTCCAATTATTATTATTCCAGTGTGCGTGACCATGCCCGTGGCCGTGTTTTGCCATGTACCGCCATGCCCATGACCGCCATGCCCATGACCGCCGTGGCCGTGGCCGCCGTGGCCATGACCGCCGTGACCACCATGTCCGTGACCACCATGGCCCCTGCCGGCGATCGCAGCGGGCGAGAACATCACGGCGGCAGCAAGGGCGACCGCGAAACTAAATTTTCTAAGCATTTTGTTTCCTCCTAGGGGTGTCTTAGGGACTGAGCAATCTTCATTCCCGCGTCTGGAGTTCCCCGGGACCTTCTTTGGGGAGTTTCTCGACCTGATTGGGTAACGCAACATTTTGCTGGTCCACTAAAAACTTCTCCAAACTCGCGACGAACTCATAATTTTTCGCCACGTGCCGCCACTGTTGTGCGAGGTCAAGTAACTGGGTCTGGACACGCGGATCGGTCTCGACTGTTGAGGCAGCAATGCATTTGTCGGCCCGCTCTAGACAGGCCGCGATGTGATCGCCGAGCTTCTGAAGCATAAAGTTCTTCCGATACCCATCGAACCTACACGGGGCGCGGCGTTAAGATGTGTCTTTTGACGTATCAGCCCCGCCGATGACATCTCAATCCGCACTTGAGGACCCGGACCACTGGCTAAAACGCGCGAAAGAAGCGCGCCTACTGGCAGACGCCATGATTGATGTCCAGTCAAGGCGGTGATGCTCAAGATCGCCGAGAATTACGAGAAGCTGGCTTTGCGAGCCAGGCAGCGGGGGGTCACAAGGGGCTGAGTGGGCTTTCTTGTTAAGACCGCTCGAAGACGGCTTTTGCAGCGTTGGCGTGAGCGTCAAGCGCCTGCTTCGCACGCGACGCTTGTTCATTGCACAAATCGTAGAACTTCGCCTCAAGCGCTGCTCGTTTATCGGCTGGTGCTGCCTCGATTTCGGCATGAACTCGCGCATAAATCCCCTCGATCTTGTGGAGGTCGGTTCCCGCCCCATCAAGCTCGGCTTTGATCGAAACAAAATCCAACATTCGGTTATCCTCGCCGCCAAGCTCGTCCACTCGCATCTGTCTGGCGCCACGGCTTGACCGACAGCAGCGGACCTCCGCACTCAGCACAGCGCAGCCGGCGCGCAAGTGCATCGAACGTAAGCCCCATCGAGATTTCGGAGCTGATCAATCGCTCGAAGGCGGATCACGCGGCAGCGCGGGCAGTCGGCCTCGATGTGCGATAGCCCTCGGCGGCGAACTCCTCGATGGTGGCGTGAAGGGGTCCATGCCGGAACGTAAGGCGTCCCGTTATGCCGGTCCAGGCGACTCCGGGCCTCGTAGTCCTCGTTTGAGAGGGTGGGTTGACTAAACTAGATAGTTCGGCTGAAGCCGACGTTGTCGGCGATGACCGTGGTGGGACCGATGGGAAGTGGTTCCGGATTGGCGATGTCTAGTTTGTGGAATGCGATTCCGCTCTTCCAAACTTTTCGCAAGAAATCCTCGAAGACCTGGATCGTGAGCTGCTCGCCGGGACAGCGACGATAGCCAACGCCGAACGGGGCGAAACCCGCATAGTCACAAACGGGCAAGGGCTTGCCGTCGACCACACCAAAGACGGTCCCAAACCCACTATTGTCTATAGCGGCTTTGGTCCGTCCTTCACCTCAAACGGCTCGCTGGAGAATGGACATTTGGCAAAACCGATCTGCTCACACTTGGCTTCGTCTATCTCCTGACTAGTCGGAGCGGCATTGTATCGATCCGGGTCAAAGGCGGTCGGGTTCTCCCAATGCACCGGATCGAAAGTTGTCGCCTCGTGTGGGGTGATCACATAGCCATGCCGCTGATATGGCGGTGTTCTGACTTCCCGCAACGCCGAAATGCTTCCGCCGTTCGGCGTGATGGTGCGGAACAATTCCATGACGAACCGCTCGAGCGGTGTGAAGGCTTTGCCGGCCGCGTCGTCTGGGCTGCCTTTCATCGTCTTCTTGAACCAATCCCGCGTTTCCGGATCGCCGGTGTCGGTGGCGAGCTTGAGCATGATGTTGTAAAGCGTGTTGCCCCATTGGCTGAGCGCCACGAAATTGTGAAACACCTCGAATACGACGTCCTTGTGGGCGAAATCCTCCCCTTCGCCGCCGTTCTTGATCCAGTAGTGCGCGAAGGTTTTCTCAGGGTTCGGTATCTTGCCGCTCGTGAGGTCGGCGAGCCGGTCGTCGATCCACTCCTTGAGGTAAGCGAGGTTCTGTCGGACCTTCATATAGTTCTCGTAGACGATTTTCTGGGTGGGATCGCGATAGGCAAGCACGGTGTTGAAGCTTTCACCGATCTGCCTGACCCGGTCCGGGATCGCATCGCCTTTGACGCCGAGATGCAGGTCCCAGTAGAGATCGAAATAGCTCTCAAGATAGGGCCGCATTAGCGGCTTGTCGGCGTTGCTATCGTCCAAGAGCTTGTCGAAAAATCCCGTGACTTTGTCGCCGTACATCGGACGGTACAGGTCCGGCGTAAGCGCCGTCATGTAAATCCGCTTGCGGCGATTATGCGGACCGCGCTTTTCGATACCTTGTAGGAATACGGTGACGCCATATTCAGGCGCCGGTTTCCATGTCTCGCTCAGCAATCCCAAAGATCAAAGGGGAGCGCATTCTCCTTCGTGAACTCCACATCAATCATGGGAAGGAACAGCCGTTCCCCCTCGTACATGCTGACCAGAAAGTGGGGGACGATTTAGTTCTCCACATAGGCCGGGTCGAATTCCGCCAGAAACTGTTTGCGCAGGCGGGCGACCGCGGCCTCTAGGTCCGACGGTCCAAAGGGTAGCCCTGGAGGGGTCTTCACCCACTCATTATTGTAATAATCAGAGGCGGCAGGCTGGGTGATCAATCCGGCGGCGGCGGCGGCACTGCCGGCCAAAAAACGTTCTTCGTTCCATGACTTACTCCTGAGCGCCAATTCTTATATTCAGCTCCACGGTTTTGATGGTCGTGGTAGTGCAAGCATGACCCTCGAATGGGAGAATCCTTGGCCGCAAGCCCAGCCCACTTTGGCTCAAAAGCTGACTTATCGGCGAGAAAAATAGTGTCCTGTGTCGAGTAAAATCCAGAGCTACCGGGCACCCGCCTCAAGTAGCATCATCCAGCGAAGCCGGTGCCAAGGTATCCCATTGTACCTGGTCGAGGTAGCCGGGAGACGTGAGTGGCGCTGGTCGCGGTAGTCCACCAGAAATGTGCCCACCTCGCAGGGTGCCCGCTGGTCGGGTAGACCACCGAGGAGAAATGCCAACTTGATGGCGCGCGGGACGAGTAGCCCACCGCTGAGAGTCGTTAATCTGGTGTGCCGTCTCTTTGCAGACATTCGTTTCCCAGAGAGATGGAGCGCACGACTAGGCTGGCGCGCTCACGTGAAGTTAGTTCAGGGGCGAGCCTTCGACTTCTGTTCGGGACGAGTGCGAGCCACCAAACCGCGCCGCCTTTTCGAGAAGAAATGCCCGATCCTCTGGCGTGTGGCTCTGGTCAGCCGCCGCCTCCTCGTAGATTTCTGCAAGGCGGCGATGTTGATCGGCGGTCATGAGCATGGGAAAGGGCATCCTCGCTCGCCCGTAGGGCCGCGCATAACGGAGCAACTCGTGCCGATGATCAAGGGTGAGCTGGCTCAGTCCCCAACTTTCAGGATTGCTAGGCGGAAGGGCGTCTACGCCTGGCGGGCGTAATTCGCACAGTGACTGGCTACAGTCGCCGTGCTTACGAATTGCCTCGTGGGCGTAAAATCCCCCGGTCACGTGTCCCCTAGCCGACGAGTTCGTTTTCCGGATGGGTCCATGCCCGAAAACCAGCTAAGAGAAATTGTGCCGCGGACCGAGGCGATGGTTCGGAGCAGCTCCGAGATTCAGCCGCAACAGGGCACCCGTTTAGCTAGGCGCCTGCGGCCGAGGCCAGTGCCGGTGGCGCCCCAAAATTCACCCACGGTCCGGGTCCCAAGCCGCGCCTTTGGCAACAACAGCCAGGTGCTTTTGCGAGACCTCTGGACAGGTCAGTCCAGGATGCTGGCAAGGGGCGAAAAAGCGCCCAGTCTGATGTCTGCTACATGGTCGGAAGCGGAATCCGCAAGGTCCAGTAAGAGCCAGAAGCCGACAACTTGCTCCGGCCGTCGAGCAACTTCACATCGTTGCCCCAACTTCACCTTCGCTTCGGCGCTCCGGTGAACTTTAAGCGAAGCCATGCGCCACCTGTCTCCCCGCGCTTCAACGTCGCTGCGACGATGACGACCCAGGGGCAAGCCGACGAGGAGAATAGAATTGTGCACGCGATGACCGATCAACCACGCCGGTCTTATGGCGACAGCCGGTGTGTCGGTGCCAAATCCGCGGCTAGGCAGCCGTCAAGTCCAAGGCTAGGCCAGCCGCAGCATCTTTTGCCCTGTCGCCCAAACCGTGAGGAGGAAGCCATGAAAACCGGTGCCGCCCTTA
>CAVVDW010000003.1:0-288582 GCA_963747175.1 uncultured Alphaproteobacteria bacterium
GCAATCGGGTTGGCATCGGTGCTGTGCCTGTCCGGTTGCGCCGACCTGGGCTATTACTGGCAGTCGGCCACCGGTCACCTGAAACTGATGAGCGCGGCCCGGCCGATCGAGGAATGGCTGGGCGACACCGGCTCACCCGAACGCCTGAAGGAGCGGCTGGCGCTGAGCCAGCGCATCCGCCGGTACGCGGTGCGCGAGCTGAAGCTTCCGGACAATCCCAGTTACCACCGCTATGCCGACCTGCATCGCACCGCCGCGGTCTGGAACGTGGTGGCGGCGCCGCCCTATTCGCTGACGCTCAAGCGCTGGTGCTTTCCGGTCACCGGTTGCGTCGGCTACCGCGGCTACTTCAACGAAACCGAGGCGCGTGCCGATGCCGCGAGCCTCGCCTCGGAAGGCATGGAGACCAGCGTCTACCCGGTGCCCGCCTATTCGACGCTCGGCTGGATGAACTGGGCCGGGCGGCGACCCGCTGCTCAACACCTTCATCTACTACCCCGAAGGCGAACTGGCGCGCTTGATCTTCCACGAGCTGGCGCACCAGGTCGTCTATGCCAAGGACGACACCACCTTCAACGAATCCTTCGCCACCGCCGTGGAGAGGCTGGGCGGTGCGCGCTGGCTGGCCACGCGAGGCAACGCCAGCGGCGCGCGAGGAATACGCCGCAGTTCGACGGCCGGCGCAAACAGTTTCGCGCGCTGGCGCTGGCGACTCGCAAGCGCCTGGCAGAGCATCTATGCGACGAGCCGTGGGCGCCGAGCGCGAGCAATTGAAGCAAGACGGCGCTGCGCGATTTTCGCGAGCAGTATGCGCAGCTGCGCGCGGCCTGGGGCGGCGACCCCGCGCGCTGGCGCGGCTATGACCGCTGGGTGGAACAGGCCAACAATGCGTCGTTCGGTGCCCAGGCGGCGTACGACGACCTGGTGCCCGGCTTCGAGGCGCTGTTCGAGCGCGAGGGCCGAGACTGGCAGCGGTTTTATGATGCCGTCAAGCGGCTGGCCGCATTGCCCAAGGACGAACGCCACCGGCTGCTGGAGGAAACCCATTGACTGCCTCGACCTCTACTTGCCGACCGGCCCCAGGAGACCCAGTGTCTGACATCCACATCACCCGTCACCATGCGCTGGGCCTGCCCGAGGCGCGCAAGCTCGCCTTCAAATGGGCCGAGGCCGCCGAGAAGGAGTTCGACATGGAGTGCGTCTACGAGGAGGGCAAGACCTCGGACGTGGTGAGCTTCAAGCGCACCGGGGTCCACGGCGAGTTGAAGGTGACCAAGGACAAGTTCGTGCTCGACGCGCAGCTGGGTTTCCTGCTGGCCGCGTTCCGGACCGGATCGAGACCGAGATCGTCCACAACCTCGACCTGTTGCTGGCTCACGAGGAGCCGGCCAAGGCCTTCGACAAGGTCGTCGCCAAGCGGGCGGCGGCCAAGAAGACGCACAAGAAGAAGGCCTAGCCATGAGCAGCGACTCTCAGCAGCCGGATGCGGCGAGAGACGCGCCGCCGCGCAATGCCCGCCGGGGCCCTGGACGGCCTCAAGGTGCTGGAACTGGGCCAGCTGATCGCCGGCCCGTTCGCCGCCAAGACGCTGGCCGACTTCGGCGCCGACGTGATCAAGATCGAGACGCCGCCCGGCCGCACGCGGGGCGACCCGCTGCGCAACTGGCGGCTGCTCAAGGACGGCACCTCGGTCTGGTGGCAGGTGCAGTCGCGCAACAAGCGCTCGATGGCGCTGGACCTGCAAGCAGCCCGAGGCGCAGGACATCGTGCGCCAGCTGGTCGCGGAGGCCGACGTGCTGATCGAGAACTTCCGTCCCGGCGCGCTGGAAGGCTGGGGCCTGGGCCCGACGACCTGCTCGCAGCTCAATCCGCGGCTGATCATGCTGCGCATCAGCGGCTACGGCCAGACCGGCCCGTACCGCGACCGGCCGGGTTTCGGCGTGGTGGCCGAGGCGATGGGCGGCCTGCGCCACCTGACCGGCGAGCCGGGCCGCGTGCCGGTGCGCGTGGGCGTCGAGCATCGGCGACACGCTGGCGGCGCTGCACGGCGTGATCGGCATCCTGATGGCGCTGCAGCACCGCACAGGTCAGCGGCGCGCAGGGCCAGGTCATCGACGTGGCGCTGTACGAAGCGGTGTTCAACTGCATGGAAAGCCTGCTTGCCCGAGTACAGCGCCTTCGGCGCGGTGCGCGAGCCCGGCCGGCAGCGCGCTGCCCGGCATCGCGCCGACCAACGCCTACCGCTGCAGCGACGGCGGCTACGTGCTGATCGCCGGCAACGGCGACAGCATCTTCAAGCGCCTGATGGCGGCGATCGGCCGCGCCGACCTGGGCGCCGACCCGGCACTGGCCGACAACGCCGGCCGCGTGGCGCGCGTCGACGAGATCGACGCAGCGATCGGCGAGTGGACGGCGCAGCGCACGGTGACCGAGGTGCTGGCGGCGCTGGACGCCGCCTCCGTGCCGGCCGGCCGCATCTACACCGTGGCGGACATCGCCGCCGACCCGCACTACCAGGCGCGCGGCATGCTGCAGCAAGTCGAGATGACGGACGGCAGCACGCTCGACCGTGCCGGGCATCGTGCCCAAGCTCTCGGCGACGCCGGGCCGGCATCGGCGCAATGCGCCGGCCCTGGGGCAGGACACCGACGGGGTGCTGCGCGAACTGGGCCTGACGGCCGAACAGATTGCCGGCCTCAAGCAGCGCGGCATCGTCGCGCGGCGATTCCTGAAGCGGTCCGCTCAGCTCAGCGATCCGATCAGATCGATGTACTGCTGCATCGCGTCTTCGCTGGAGGTGCCTTTCAGGGCGTTCCAGGCGTCCCATTTGGCGCGGCCCACCATGTCGCCAAAGCCCGGCTTCTTTTCGGCGTTGTCGCCCACGGTGGCCTGCTTGTACAGCGCGTAGAGCTTCAGCAACGTGGCGTTGTCGGGACGCTCGCTCAGGTTCTTGGAACCGGCGACCGCGGCTTCGAATGCGGCTTTCAGATCGGCCATGGATGCTCCTTGTCGTTGAATGGGCGGGCTCGCCGCGATGGTGCGGGTAATTCGCGGTATCTTACGGCGTCGGCCCCGGCCAGAATCGGGACGAAGCGACCGCAGCCCACCGGAGAGTCCATGGTTATCCGCAAAGTTGCCCGGCGAGCCGCCGAGGCCGAGCAGCACGCACCCAGGCGACCGGGGTCACGCTGCGCTCGAGGCCGCCAAGGGCCTATTGGCGTGCTCCGGCGAGCGCATGACCAAGGTGGACACCGCCTGGCTGCGGATGGACTCGCCGGGCAATCTCATGATGATCGTGGGCGTCTGGACCTTCAAGCCGGCATCCGCTATGCGGACTTGCGCCAGCGCATCGAGGACCGGTTGCTGCGCTACGGCCGGTTTCGCCAGCGCGTCCAGGAAGCATGCCACCGGCGCCACCTGGTCCGAGGATCCGCAGTTCGACATCGCTCGTCACGTCGTGCGCGAAAAGCTGCCGCGGCGCGGCAAGGGCCTGGAACAGGTGGCGTTGCAGTCGCGGGTGGCCGAACTGGCGATGCGGCCGCTGGATCGCGAGCACCCGCTGTGGCAGTTCCATCTGGTCGAGGACTACGACGGCGGCAGCGCGCTGATCGCGCGAATCCATCATTGCATCGCCGACGGCATCGCCCTGATCGCGGTCACCATGTCGCTGATGGACGGCGGCGCGCCGCCGCCCGGCGCGCGAGCGCAGTCAGGCGGCTGCGCAGGGCCGAGGACTGGACGCCGCAGGGACTGGTCAAGCCGCTGGCCGACATGAGCCTGAAGGCGCTGGGCGTCGCGGGCGCGGCTGCGGCGCGCTCGCTCGGCCTTCTGCTCGATCCGAAAAGGGCACCGCGGGCACGTTGGGTGTGGCCGGCTGGCGTGGCAGGTGGCATCCGATGCCGCGGCCCTGGCGCTGATGCCCGACGATTCGGCGACACGGCTCAAGGGCAAGCCCGGTACGACCAAGGAAGTGGCCTGGTGCCCGCCGATTCCGCTGGACGACGTCAAGGCCGTGGGCAAGGCACTCAACTGCTCGGTCAACGACGTGTTGCTCAGTTGCGTGGCGGGCGCGATCGGCGCTTACCTGCGGTCGCAGGGCGACGCCACCGCCGGCCAGGAAATCCGTGCAATGGTTCCGGTGAACCTGCGGACCGCGGCGCACGCCCACGAACTGGGCAATCGCTTCGGCCTGGTGCCGCTGGTGCTGCCGATCGGCATCGACAACCCGATCGAGCGGGTCTACGAAGTGCGGCGGCGCATGAATGCGCTCAAGGGCAGCACGCAGCCGTTCCTGACGTTCGCCTTGCTGGCCGTGGCGGGCCTGATGATCAAGCCGGCCCAGGACGCACTGCTCGACCTGTTCGGCAGCAAGACCACGGCGGTCATCACCAATGTGCCCGGTCCGCGCGAGAAGCTGAAACTCCTGGGCGCTACCCTCGAGCAGTGCATGTTCTGGGTGCCTCAATCCGGCGATGTCGGCCTGGGCGTTTCGATCCTGAGCTACGGCGGAGGCGTCCAGTTCGGGATCATCAGTGCGACCTCGCTGTGCCCGCACCCGCAGAAGATCATCGACGAATTCGAGCCGGAATTTGCCAAGCTGGCATGGCTGACGCTGATGCTGCCGTGGGAGCGGGACTGAACGCAGGGTGAGGCAAGGTCAGTCTTCCTGGGTGCGCAGCGTCAGGAACTCGGCCTCGTAGTCTTTCGCCAGCGAGAGCTTTTGCTGCTCGCGTCAACACTTTGCCGGCTTCCTGGAAGAACTTGGTTTCCTCTTCCTTCAGGTGGTGCTCGATCTTCTCGGCCAGTTTCTTCGCGCCTGCCATCCAACCCGCAGCGTTGGCCTCCTGCTTCTGCAGGTCTTCCACCATTTCGTCCATCTCGTGATGCTCCGAGATGGCGTGACGTGCCGCGTCCACGGTAGTGTCGTGCTCGAACAGGGGGACATAGAAACACCGCTCTTCGGCCGTCTCGTGAGCCAACAGTTCGCGCTTGAGTTCCAGGAAAACGCGGGATCGTTCGGGTGTGTCGGGCTCGCTGGCCAGCAGGCGCGCGGACAACTCGCGCTGGGTTTCATGGCTGACGCGGAGGGCTTCGAAAATATTCATCCGCCGCATGGTGCGGACAAAGCCCTGCCCCTGTCTGTAGGCGGGCAACGCAACGGTTCGCCGGAGCCGGGCGCGAGCAGGCTTAGTCGTCGAGTTCGGCCCGTGCCAGCGTGACGTCCAGTCGCTCCAGGGCGTCCATGGGCTTGCACGCCGCCGCCTGCTCGTAGAGCCGGGTGGCTTCCTTCATCTTCTTGTCCCCTTCCAGCATCAGCAGCCCGTTGGCGTATTCGATCATCGCGATGGCCGAATGGGGGTTGATCTTCAGGGCATCCTGGAACAGCCGCAGGCCGACGTCCTTCTTCGCGCCATAGGTCATGCCGCCGATCAGCGCGCCCGACCTTGTCGATGACCTCGGCATGAAACGCGCCCAGCGCGATGTGGGCATCCGCATGCTTGGGCTGCAGCTTGATCGTCTTTTCGAGGGCCTCCTTGACCTTGCTGCCCAGGCCCTGTGCCAAGGCCTTGGCCACGCTGATGCCCTGGCTGTAGCGGCCCAGCGCATAGGCCTGCCAGTACCATGCGTTGGGGTTCTTCGGCTCGCTCGGCGGCCTGCGCCTCGGCGCGCTGCGCGACTTCCATGAACAGGTCCAGCTTGTTCTTCTCCTTCTTCTCCAGGTAGTTGGCGTAGAAGGCAGGTCGCCTTGTTGGCCACCGTGATGCCGTCGCCGCCGGCATTCAGCCCGGCTTCGCGGGCCTTCTGGAACTCGCCGTTGTGCAACAGCACCCAGGCCTCGAGCACCGTGCCGGTCTTTCGGCAGGGGCTCGGCGTCGCCGGCGTGCAGTCGGGCCCAGTGCTTCTGTCGGCGCTGGCGGCGTCGAACTGGTAATCGCCCAGATGGGGAAAAGCGGTCCATTTCGCCATGGTTGTCTCCTGGTCTGTCATTCTCGACCGCTCGGAACTGGTCGTAGGCCCCGACCAGCGCCAGCAGGTGCATCCGCTGGCCCGGCTCGAGGTAGGGAACCAGCAGATTGAGCACATGGTTGCGCGCCGCGCAGCAGGGCAGTTTGCGCGCTCTCGGGTTCCAGCGCCCGGCGCGGGTCGCGAACGTATTCATAGCTCAGCCAATAGGTCAGCACCACCACCATGCAGGTCGCGGTGGCTTCGACTTCGCGCGAGTCGATGGTCACCGCGCCCGCCCGGCTCATGCCGTCGAGCATGGCCTTGACGGCATGGGTCTTGTTCTTCAGCACCCACTGGAAATGGGTTTCCAGCCGGCGGTTCTTGGACAGCAGGTCGTTGAGGTCCCGGTACAGGAAGCGGTACTGCCAGATCAATTCGAACAGCGAGTGCATGAAGAACCAGGCGTCCTCGACGTCGCGCAACTCGTCGCTGGCGTTGAGCAGTTCGTTGAGCGAACGCTCATAGCGGTCGAACAGCGCATTGATCAGCTCGTCCTTGGCCGGGTAGTGGTAGTACAGGTTGCCCGGGCTGATGTTGAGTTCGGCCGAGATGAGGGTGGTCGAGACATTCGGCTCGCCAAAGCGGTTGAACAGGTCGAGCGCGACCTCCAGGATGCGCTCGGCCGTGCGGCGGGGCGGTTTGCGGGCCATGCTCAGCGAGCGGCGTGCAGGCCCGGCCGCAACGCCTGGGCCAGCTCGTCCAGGCCCTGGTGCAAGGACGCCATCGCTTCGCGCAACGCGCCCAGCGCGATGAGGCGGCGACGCGACCAGGCTGACGCCGCCTGTCGCGCAGCACCTCGGCGCGCAGGCCGATGCCGTGCCGGGCGAGCCGGGCGCCGAGCGCGGCGCTGTCGGCGCGGAGCAGGGCGCGGGTTTGCTGGTAGGCATGCTCGGCCAGATGCCGGCGCTGCGCCATAGCTGAAGGTGTTGGCGAGGTACAGCTCGGGGTCGCGATGGTCGGGCTCGATCAGGACGATGTCGGTCGCCGGATAGGCGCGCTCGTAATGCTTCATGCCCAATGCCATGCCGGGAGTGGATCAGCGAGCGGAAGGTCTGGCTCAGCACCGTCGGCAGCCCGCCTTCCGCGATCCGCGGGAATCGCGGTCTCACCGCCATCCGAGTGGAACGGCACCAGGGGATTGAGGCACAGCATCAGGTCCACGCCTTCCTCGAGCGCACCGAGGCGTGCAAGGTCTTCTTCAGCGCGCCGTCGACGAAGTGCCGCTGTCGATCTCCACCGGCGGAAACAGGCCCGGGCAATGCCGAGCTGGCCTGCACTGCCTTGGAGATCGGCACATGGTCCCAGCCCGGGCGGCCGAAGGGCGCGGCCTCGCCGGTGTCCAGGTCGGTGGCCACCAGGGTCAGGCGGGTCTTGAGCCGGCGAAAGTCGTTGGTGCGGCCGGGGCGCGAGAACAGTTGCGCCAGCCGCAGGTCGATCTGCTCGTTGGAAAAGATCCCGGTGGGCAGGCTGGGGCCCAGGCGGCCGATCGCATGCAGCAGCGACTTGCGTCCCAGCGTCGCGCGCCACAATGCCGAAGCGGCCAGGCCGGGAAGCATGGCGCCGCGACGGGCGAATTCGCCGATAGGCCGGCACCATCAGCCAGGCAGGGTCGAACACCTCGCCGTCTGCGCTGTCGCTCTGGATGAAGGCGGCGCACAACTCGCGCGGCGTGATGCCGTTGGCCAGGCCGGCGGCAATGAAGCCGCCGGCCGATACGCCGACATAGTGGTGCAGGCGGTTGAAGTCCAGCCCGTCCAGCGCCTCATCGAGCGCGCACAGGGCGCCGATCTCGTAGATCGCGCCCAGCGGACCGCCGCCGGCGAGCGCGAGCGCGATCTTCGGCGCGGTCGATTTGCGGCTTTTCATGAGGATCAGTGTAGGGGGCTTGGACGGGTCCGGCGTGCTGCGACGCAGCATGCGCAGCAGGCAAGAAAAAAGGCGCCGAAGCGCCTTGATTCTGTCAGCGGGCCGCGGCCGGCTCATTTGCGTGAGCTGGCGCGCTTGCACCGCTGTCTTGGCTGCGCGCTTCGCCGGCGCACGGCGTGCCGCGCGGCCTTGGCACTGAGCTTGGCGACGCTGCGATTGAGTTCGTCGATGCGCGTCGATCAGCGCGTCGATCGTCCTTCGCCGACGGCACGCCCAGCTTGTTCAGCGCCTTGGCGACGCGCTCCTCGAAGATGCCTTCCAGCTTGTCCCACTGCTGCGATGGCCTTGCGCCGAGATGTCGGTCGGCCATGCTGGTCATCTGCTGGTGACTTCGCTGAAATGCTTGCTCTTCGGCGGCGGCCTGCGTCTTGCGCTGCAGCGACGTGCCTTCCTTGACCAGGCGTCGAACACCTTGCCGCCTTCGTCCTGCGCCTTGGCGAACGCGCCCAGGCCGGCCAGCCAGATCTGCTGCGCCGATTCCTTGACCGGCTGCCGAGCTGGCTGTCGACGGCCGGACTTGCCGCTGCTGGCGGCTTCTCGTCATCTTTGAGTTTCTTGACCATGGTGTCCTCCAATCCTGTGGGTTGATGGCGCCGCTGACACCCTTGCAGCGCGCGGCACAGCACACTATAGGCGCTGGGCCGGCCGTGTGGAGGTGGGCCGTTCTAAATCGCTAGACGTGCCGCACTAACCGGGCGGCGGCGGCAACGTCGACGGCGCCCGTGCGACGGCCGCGCCGGGCGGGTTTGTGCGGAATGTGGCGCGCCGTCGCATTGGGCAAGAATGCCGCTGCCGCAACCAGGAATTCACGGAGGTCATCCATGCAGTATTTCGTCACCGGCGCCACCGGCTTCATCGGCAAACGCCTGGTCAAGACACTGCTGGCGCGCAAGCGGCTCGGTCGTGCACTTCCTGCTGCGCCGGAAAGCGAGGACAAGGTCGCCGGCGCTGCTCGAGTACTGGGGCGTCGACGCAAGCCGCGCGCGGTCCCGGTCTACGGCGACCTGACGCCAGGAAGCTGGGCGTCGCCGCCGACGACATCAAGCAGCTCAAGGGCCAGGTCGACCATGTACCACCTGGCCGCGGTGTACGACCTGTCGGCCGACGCCGAGAGCCAGGTCGCGGTCAACATCGAGGGCACGCGCAGACGCCGTCGAGTTCGCCAAGGCGATCGACGCCGGCCACCTGCACCACGTCAGCTCGATCGCCGCCGCCGGCCTGTACGAAGGCGTGTTCCGCGAGGACATGTTCGACGAGGCCGAGGGCCTGCGACCACCCGTACTTCATGACCAAGCACGAGAGCGAGAAGATCGTGCGCAAGGAGTGCCAAGGTGCCGTGGACGGTGTACCGCCCGGCGATGGTCGTCGGCGACTCGCCAGACCGGCGAGATGGACAAGATCGACGGGCCGTACTACTTCTTCAAGCTGATCCAGCGCATGCGCCAGATCCTGCCGCCGTGGATGCCCGTCGGTCGGCCTCGAAGGCGGGCGCGTCAACATCGTGCCGGTGGACTTCGTCGTCGCCGCGCTCGACCACATCAGCCACCAAGCCCGGCATCGACAAGCGCTGCTTCCACCTGGTCGACCCGGTGGGCTACCGCGTCGGCGACGTGCTCGACATCTTCAGCAAGGCCGCGCACGCGCCGAAGATGAACCTGTTCGTCAACGCCGCGCTGCTCGGCTTCATCCCCAAGAGCGTGAAGAAGGGACTGATGGCGCTGGCGCCGGTGCGCCGCATCCGCAACGCGGTGATGAAGGACCTGGGCCTGCCCGAGGACATGCTGACCTTCGTCAACTACCCGACGCGCTTCGACTGCCGCGAGACGCACGCCGCGCTGAAGGGCACGCGGCATCGAGTGCCCGAACCTGCACGACTACGCCTGGCGGCTGTGGGACTACTGGGAGCGCCACCTCGACCCGGCGCTGCTTCATCGACCGCACGCTTGAGCGGCACGGTGGGCGGCAAGGTGGTGCTGGTCACCGGCGGCTCGTCGGGCATCGGCCTGGCGGCGGCGCACAAGTTCGCCGAGGCCGGCGCGATCACGATCATCTGCGCGCGCGACGAGGACAAGCTGGCCGAGGCGGTGCAAGGCGATCCAGGCCGCGGCCGGCAAGGACGCCAAGGTCTTCAGCCTACGCGGTCGACATCGCCGACGAGGCGACTGCGACCGGCTTCGTCGAAGCTGCTGATCGACGAAGCACGGCGGCGTCGACTTCCTGATCAACAACGCCGGCCGCTCGATCCGCCGCGCCATCGAGGCGAGCTACGACCGCTTCCACGACTTCGAGCGCACGATGCAGCTCAACTACTTCGGCTGCCTGCGCGTCACGATGGGCCTGCTGCCGGGCATGGTGGCCAAGCACCAGGGCCACGTCGTCAACATCAGCTCGATCGGCGTGCTGACGAACGCGCCGCGCTTCTCGGCCTACGTGGCGTCAGCAAGGCGGCGCTCGACGCCTGGACGCGCTGCGCGTCGAGCGAGTTCGCCGACCAGGGCATCACGTTCACGACCATCAACATGCCGCTGGTGCGCACGCCGATGATCGCGCCGACCAAGATCTACGACAACATGCCGCTGCTCGCGCCCGAGGAGGCCGCCGACATGATCGCGCAGGCCTGCATCGACAAGCCGGTGCGCGTCGCGACGCGGCTGGGCATCTTCGGCGAGGTGCTGCACGCGCTGCTGCCGCGGATCGCGCAGATCGTCATGAACACCACCTTCCGCATGTTCCCCGACAGCGCCGCGGCCAAGGGCGAAAAGAGGCGCCAAGCCGACGCTGTCGCCGGAGGCGATCGCGATGCAGCAGATGATGCGCGGCATCCACTTCTAGCTGGATGGGCGGCTGTGCCCTGACAGTGGCTAGCCCCTTTGCACCGCGGTCCCGCTCACGTGCCACGGCCAGCTTCGTCCGTTCCACTCGCATTCAGCAATAATTCGGACCAATGAACGTCATGCAAAAAGTCGCGCGATTGCTGCTGGCCGCGCTCGCACTACTTTGCATGGGAAATGGCGCGTTGGCCGATCCGGGTGTCGGCGCGGGTTACGTAGATGACGTTCGTTATCTGGCCGAATCGCAGCAACTGGTCGTGTCGGGGTGGGCAGCGCCTGAAAAGCCCGGTGTTTTCACCACCAACCTGATCATCACGTTGGGCGAGCAGGAAATCTATCGAGGTCGTATGGAGCGCGCCTTGCGCCCCGATGTCGTGGCCAGCACCGGACGCAGGCGACTGGCTCTCGAGCGGGTTTAGTATTCGCGTCGCAGTCGCCGGAGTTGAATCCGGCGCCCATCCGCTGAAGGCACGCATGCACCTGGGCGACGGCACGGAGTTCGACCTCCGGGTCGCTCCGGCGGCGCAGATCATCGATGTCCCGCCGGTAATTTCGCCCTCCATGCTCGCGCGACTGGTCTTGCTGGTTGCCCTGGGCGCGCCATTGCTGGCAATGTTCTATCTCCCACGTTTCAAGCGCAGTGAATTGGCCAGAGGGTGGGGCAAAAGCCCGAGCGTGCAGCTGTTGTTCGGCGCGACGATGGTGCTGTCTTTTCTGTTGCTGGTGGCCGCCGGCTGGACCGGCTCCTCACTGCGCTTGCTCGTCGATGAGCGTGGAATCTCCAGCCAGGATGCGGTTCCCTGGCTTGGCGAGCCTCGCTCGGTCCGCAGCGACGAATGGCTGGTCATCACGCCGTTGGCGATCGCACAGGCGCTACACCAGCCGAAATTCCCAATCATCAACCGCAATCTGGGTTCGGATGGGCAGAACATGTTGGTCATGGGAATGGTGGGCGTTCCCGTGGCGCACATTTCATCGCTGGCGAAGCCGGCCACTTGGGGTTTCTTTGTTTTCGACCTGCGGCGCGCATTGGCCTGGTATTGGTGGTTTCCGTTCTTTTCATGTTTTGGCGCCGTATGGCTGCTCTTGCTTCGGTTCTTTGCATTGAATTGGAGACTTTCCGCCGGAATGGCACTCACAATTGCGTGTGCGCCATATTCGGTCGTGTATTCCGGATGGGCCGCCTATGCCATCTTCTTCCCGGTGGCCGGATTGGTGGCTGCCGACGCTTTGATGCGGACCTCGAGCCGGGGAGGCGCGATAGGAGCCGGAGTCCTGCTCGGATTGGCCATCGCGGGCTTTGTGCTTGTGCTGTATCCGGCATGGCAGATTCCGCTGGCCTATCTCTTTGTGCCATTTGCAGTGGCTTGGTTTGCAGGCAGACGAAGAGAGCTTCACTTCGGCACTGCCCAGGGCGCTGGCCTTCTCATCGCCCTCGCGCTAGCGGCGCTGTTGCTCGTTTCATGGTGGCTCGACGCAAGTGATGCCGTTGCCAGCCTGCGTGGAACGGTCTATCCGGGTCAGAGAAGCGTCGAGGTTGGCGGCGATATGGACGGCTGGTTCCTGGTGAAAGGGCTCATGAGTCCGATCACCATGTACCAGGCCTCCAGCTTGATATGGGGCGCCAGCGATGCCGGTTCCGTTGCGTTCTTTATCCTTCCGGCCGTGGCAGCCGTCGTGCTGCGGTTCATTCAAGTTCGTCGCGTCGATGCGATTGCGGTAGTCCTGCTCGGCTACCTCGGATTTACCTTTTGGTTCATGTTCATAGGTTTTTGGTCTGGAGTTGCCGCCTGGACTTTGTGGGGATCGACGACGTCGTACCGGCTCGATTTGGCCCTGGGGTTGGCTCAAGTGCTGCTATTTGCGTGGCTTGCTTCGCCAACGGCGCTCCGCGAGCGCACTCCGATGACCGGTCACGCGAGCGCACTCGGGATTGCCGCGTTCGCCGCGATCCATGCGGCGTACTTGTACCGAATTGTTCCGCCCGCGATCCTGGAAGCAGTCCCGCCGTCCTTCGTCGTGCTTTCCCTGATTGCGATGGCCGGGGGTGGCTATTTGCTATTGCGAGGCCGGCACGCAGCTTTCTTTGCTGTGTACGGCGCACTGATGCTCAGCGCGGCGTTTCCATTCAACCCTCTGGGACTTGCGCCGAATGCGATTACTCCTTCACAGGCGCTCGCCCAGTCCGTCCGTGAGGTTCACAGAAGCACCGCGAAGTCCGGCCGCGGGGTTGTCGTCATTGGCGAAAACAACTGGGCGATGGTGCTTCCCGCCGTCGGACTGCCGGTCGTGAACAGTGTCTTTTACTATCCGCAGCCATCCTTATGGAAAAAGCTGGATCCGCAGGGAAAGTTTCGCATCCTGTACAACAGGTACCAGCGGCTCTTCTTCGTGCTTGCGCGGCAGGATGCGGGTCAGGGCTTCCGCATCGATTCCCCGCGCTTGGACGAGGTGCGTGTGTCGCTGGACCCGGACGTTTTGACTTTCGCTTGACGGGAGGCGAGGCCGTGCTGGCATCCACCCGAGATGCCCAGGCGTTGGACCGAAACGGCACGCTGAAACCCGTGTATGTGGCTGCCAACTGGACGCTATTCATCGTGCTGCCGTGAAGGCCGAAAGTTTGCAGTCAACCGATGGACGAAGCCCCATCTTGGCGTCCGATCGTCGCGGGAGCGCTCGCCCGTGCCCTGACAACCGTTGGCCGGATCTGGGCAAGACCTATCGGGTTCGTCATGAGGCCAGGGACAAAGGCGACAATATCCGATTGCCGAAGGCCTTGGGGCTCGTGAACGGAGCGCGTCAGCATGAAGATCTTGTTGTTTGGCAGGAATGGGCAAGTCGGATGGGAATTGCAGCGCAGCCTCGCGCCTTTTGGGGGAGCTCGTCCCTGTCGATCGCGCTACGCCGGGCGGTGACCTGAATGATCTCGAGGGCATTCGCCGGACAATTCGAGACGTGAGGCCCGATGTCATCGTCAATTCGGCTGCTTACACGGCGGTGGATCGTGCCGAGAGCGAGCCCGCGCTCTGCCGGACAATCAACAGCCTGGCGCCTGGCGTGATGGCTGATGAAGCCATGCGCATCGGTGCGTGGGTCGTGCACTATTCGACGGACTATGTTTTCGACGGCTCGGGCACCAGGCCCTGGACCGAAAGCGATGCTCCGGCGCCGATCAATGTCTACGGGATCACCAAAGCGGAGGGTGAGCGTCGCGTTGCCGCCGTGTGCCCGCGCCATCTCATTTTCCGGACCAGTTGGGTCTATGCGGATCGTGGGGCGAATTTCCTGACGACCATGCTGCGGCTGGGGCAGGAGCGCGATCACATGTCCGTCGTGAATGACCAGTGGGGCGCGCCGACGGGCGCGGAACTGATCGCGGACGTCACCGCCCACGCCTTGCGCTCAGCCGCCGTGCGCGAGAGCCTGGCCGGTTTGTATCACCTGACGGCCCAGGGCGAAACGACCTGGTTCGACTATGCCCAGCACCTGCTGCAGGCCGCGCGGGCCTCCGATTGGCCAGTCAAAGCGACGCTCCAGCCCATTCCGTCCAGCTCATATCCGACCGCCGCGCGCCGACCGCATAATTCAAGGCTGAACAACAGCAAACTGGAGAATGCGTTCGGACTGCGGCTGCCACCCTGGCAGCATGGTGTCGAGCGCGTGCTGGCCAGCAGCCTCGGCGAGCTGTCCACCGGCCGCAGCCCTCGCGCGGGACGGCCAATTACTTCGGATACGACATGACATCTCGCAAAGGCATCATCCTCGCCGGCGGTTCTGGCACCCGCCTTCATCCCGCCACGCTCGCGGTCAGCAAGCAGCTGCTGCCCGTGTACGACAAGCCCATGATCTACTACCCGTTGAGCACCCTGATGCTCGCCGGCATGCGGGAGATTTTGGTCATAAGCACGCCGCAAGACACCCCGCGATTTGCGCAGTTGCTGGGCGATGGCTCGCAATGGGGTATCCGTATCGAGTACGCGGTCCAGCCGAAGCCGGACGGCCTTGCGCAGGCTTTCCTGATCGGGGCGGACTTCCTGGGTCGCTCCCCGAGCGCGCTGGTTCTTGGGGACAATCTGTTTTACGGGCATGACTTCGGGCATCTGTTGTCCGGGGCCGATGCGTGGCGCGATGGCGCCACTGTGTTTGCTTACCATGTTCGAGATCCCGAGCGCTATGGGGTGGTGGCGTTCGACGCGAACGGGAGGGCCAGCAGCATCGAAGAGAAGCCGTCATGCGCCGAAAAGCCATTTCGCGGTCACAGGCCTGTACTTTTATGACAACCAGGTGGTTGAAATCGCGCGTTCGGTGAAACCCAGCGCCAGAGGCGAGATTGAGATCACCTCGGTCAACCAGATCTATCTGGAGCAGGGGCGGCTGAATGTCCAAGTCATGCAGCGGGGCTATGCCTGGCTGGATACCGGAACTCACGAGAGCCTTCTGGAAGCCAGCCAGTTCATCGCGACGCTGGAGCACCGGCAGGGCCTGAAGATCGGGTGCCCGGAGGAGATCGCGTGGCGATCCGGCTTTATTTCGTCGGACCAACTACAGCGAGCCGCACAGCCACTGGCCAAGACGGGATACGGCCAGTACCTGCTGCAGCTGCTGAAGTAGAAATGGGCCTGGAACATCCGTCAGCAGCATTTGAGTGCCCATGAAGATTCAGCCCACTGCCATTCCCGACGTCTTGATCATCACACCGCGAGTCTTCAAGGATTCTCGTGGCCATTTTTTCGAGAGCTACAACCGCGCGGCCTTTGCCAAGGCAACCCGACTCGATGTGGATTTTGTCCAGGACAATCAAAGCCATAGCGGCCGAGGCGTATTGCGCGGTCTGCATTACCAGATCAAGCAGCAACAGGGGAAGTTGGTGCGCGTTGCCGCCGGAACCATCTTCGATGTCGCAGTCGACATCCGAAAGACGTCGCCGACCTTTGGCCGCTGGGTCGGCGTTGAATTGAGCGGCACGAATTTCCTGCAAATGTGGGTGCCTGAGGGGTTTGCGCACGGATTTATCGTGACAAGCGATTCGGCCGAAGTAATCTACAAGACAACTGACTACTACGCGCCGGCCCATGAGCGCTGTTTGCGCTGGGACGACAGCACCCTTTCAATCGAGTGGCCCCGATTGGACATTGCGCCTATCGTTTCGGACAAAGACGCCGCCGGATCCACGCTGGACCAGGCCGAGCTGATGTAGATGGGTGAGCCGCGCCTTGAATGCAATTGCAAGGGCAATCGATTCCATGAGAGAAAGAGATCCCATGATCCCGATGTTCTCGGCTGTCGCGGCCAACCGGGGCATAGATCTTTCAGCGGCGGTGACTCGCGTGCTGGAAAGCCACTGGTATGTCCTGGGCACGGAAGTGGCCCAGTTCGAATCGGAGTTTGCCGCGTATAACGAGGTCAAACATTGCATTTCCGTCGCCAATGGAACCGATGCACTGGCGCTCGGGCTGAAGGCGTTGGGCATTCGTGCCGGTGATGCCGTGGTTTGCGTGGCCAACGCCGGGTTTTACGGGAGTACCGCGGCTCGTTCAATCGGAGCCGTGCCGGTATATGTCGATGTGGACCAGGTCACGCTGACAATGTGTCCGCACGCCTTGGCAAAGGCGCTCGTCGACCGGCCCGCTGCAGTCATCGTGACTCACCTGTACGGCCAACTCGCCGATATCGGGCAAATTGCGGCGCTATGTCGCGCAGCGAACGTCCCGCTGATCGAGGACTGCGCGCAAGCCCACGGTGCCAGCCGCGATGGGAAGATGGCGGGAAGCTTTGCGGATGTTGGTTGTTTTAGCTTCTATCCTACCAAGAACTTGGGAGCGATCGGAGACGGCGGTGCAATCGTCACGCGCAGCGACGAGGTTGCGTCGCGACTGCGCGCACTGCGTCAGTACGGATGGTCGAACAAATATGAGGTCAGCCTTCAGGGCGGCTGCAACAGTCGGCTGGACGAAATACAGGCGGCGGTCTTGCGCCAAAAACTCCCGGCATTGAACCGCCAGAACGCAGAGCGGCGGCACATTGCGCATCGCTATAACCAGGCGTTTTCGCAGTTGCCGCTGCTCTGCCCGCCTTCCAACGCCGAAGATTTTGTCGCGCACCTGTATGTCGTCCGTACATCGCGGCGTGAAGCATTGCGAGCTCACTTACGAGAAAATGGAGTAGGCACCGATGTGCACTACCCGATACCAGACACTCGGCAGCCGGCTTACTCCAACTCGGAGTTTTCGCAGATGCTGCCGGTGACCGATGCCGCATCCGCCTCAGTGGTGTCGCTCCCTTGCTTCCCCGGGATGACGGACGCCCAGGTTGCTCAAGTCATCGCGGCCGTATGCT
Source organism: uncultured Alphaproteobacteria bacterium (assembly GCA_963747175.1). Taxonomy (GTDB): domain Bacteria; phylum Pseudomonadota; class Alphaproteobacteria; order Rhizobiales; family Methyloligellaceae; genus Methyloceanibacter. Next base: position 17,100 of record CAVVDW010000003.1, read on the forward strand.
CGTTTTTCCTGACTTCCGAGTTGTGAAGTGTTGACGCTGGTCGTTCCCGTTTATCGCAATGAAGGGTCCCTGCCTGACCTGCTCAACGCCGTGGCGAGCTTGGCCAACCGAGCGGACACTGGCATGGAAGCGGTCTTTGTGGTTGATGGCAGCCCGGATGGATGCTACGAATTCCTGCGGCGCCAATTACCCCTGCGCCAATTCCGCTCCAAGCTGATGCTTCTTTCGCGGAATTTCGGCTCGTTCGCGGCTATCCGGGCCGGACTGGCACAGGGCGACGGCGAATACTTTGCCGTCATGGCCGCTGACCTGCAGGAGCCGCCTGAACTCATCATCAGGATGGCAGACGTTCTCAGATCCGGCGACGTCGACGTCGTCGTCGGAGTTCGTGAGGGACGACACGACCCGCTGTTCAGCCGTGTCCTGGCGACGATGTTCTGGGGACTGTACCGGCGCTACGTTGTCCCGGAGATGCCCCCCGGGGGCGTGGACGTCTTCGGGTGCAACCGGTCGTTCCGCGACACATTGCTAAAGATGCAGGAGAGCCACAGCTCCCTTGTCGCCCAGATCTTCTGGCTGGGATTCCGACGCAAGACGATATCCTACGTGCGGCAAGCGCGTCAGCACGGCGTATCTGCGTGGACGTTGCGAAAGAAGGTCAACTACCTGATGGACAGTGTGTTCGCGTTCACGGACCTTCCCATCCGCATATTGATGCGTACGGGCGCCGTCGGTGCGACATTGGCGGCCCTTGTTGGGCTTGTGGTGGCCACAGCCCGGCTTTCAGGATCCATTACTGTGCCGGGCTATGCCATGACGGTGATCCTGATCGTCTTTTTTGCGGGGGTGAACCTGCTTAGCCTCGGGATTGTCGGATCGTATGCCTGGCGGGCTTATGAAAACACGAAGGGCCGGCCGTTGGCCGTGGCACTCTCGATCGAGAAATTTGGGATCCCTGAAAACAGTGAACACAGACAATTCGAACATGAGTGACTGGTTTGCGCACCCCAACTCGCTGTGCGAGAGCAAGGCCATCGGCGCAGGTACGCGAATCTGGGCATTCGTGCACGTCCTTCCTGCCGCAGTGATCGGGAAAGACTGCAATATCTGTGATCATGTCTTCATTGAGAATGACGTGGTGGTTGGCGACCGGGTGACCGTGAAGTGCGGGGTGCAACTCTGGGACGGCGTGCGGCTGGAGGACGATGTGTTCATCGGGCCCAACGCAACGTTTACCAACGACTTTTTTCCGCGCAGCCGGAAGCGGCCCGAGAGCTTTGCCAAGACCGTGGTGGGGGCGGGCGCCTCGATCGGTGCCAACGCCACGATTCTGCCGGGCCTCACCGTCGGCGCCAGAGCCATGGTGGCAGCCGGCGCGGTCGTGACGCGTTCCGTTCCTCCCAACGCCGTGGTCGCCGGCAACCCCGCAAAAATAACGGGTTATGTGGACACGCCCAATCATGGCGCGGTGGTCAAGCAGCCCATGTCCGATGGCGGAAAGGTGCGCGTCACTTCGGTTCGAGGCGTCACGCTGCACGATCTTCATCATGTACAGGATATGCGGGGCAATCTGTCTGCCGGCGAGCTTGGCGCGGACGTTCCTTTCGAGGCCAAGCGCTTTTTTCTGGTGTACGACGTACCGAGCATCGAGGTGCGGGGCGAGCATGCGCATCTGCGCTGCGCGCAGTTTCTCGTGGCCGTCAGGGGCAGTGTCCGGGTGGTGGCCGACGATGGCTGCAGCCGTGAGGAATTCCTGCTTGACCGCCCTACGCTTGGACTGTTCCTAGTTGCAGACGTAGAGATCGAGCAGGCCATCGTTGTCGAGATCGCCCCAGGCACAGCTCGTTGCCCAGTGCGGGTTCGTACCGAGCAAACCGGAGGATAATGTAACATCGACGAATCGCCGACCACCCGGCGCCGCAGGGTCGGGTACGTTGTGGAAGAGTGTGATTCCGCCGAGCGAAGTCACCGCGAGATCGTCGAACCCGTCGTTGTCGAAATCGCCGACCGCGACTCCCATCCCAAAACCGGTGGCCTTCAATCCAACCTCATCGGAGACATCCGTGAATGTCCCGTTGCGGTTGTTGCGATACAGCTTGTGAGTCGGTGGGTTCGCCATCGTGGCGGGTGGCAGCGGTCCGGCTTGCACACAAAAGAGATCGGGCCAGCCGTCGGCATCGTAGTCAATCCAGGCCACACCACTGCCCATAGTTTCGGCGATGAGGTGCTGCGCGGTGGCCGGATCGAAATGCTGGAATGTGATGCCGGCCCGAGTGGTCACGTTATCAAATCGAGGGAGACCCTTCCTGGTGAAATCATCGGAGGGCAGTGCAGACGTTGACACCGTACCGCCACAGCCACTCACCGCCAGGACGGTCAAGACGATTGTGAATCGCATGTTCATTTCTGTCGCTCGGCAATGCGTTCCCATTCTGCGGCCCGGTCGGACAGTCCAATCTGGCGATAAGCATTCGCCAGCACCCGCGCGCTTCAGCGTTCTTGCCAAGGCGGAGCATAGCCTTTTCGAGAGTCGCGATGGCCTCGGTCGTCTTGCCGTCCTCGAGCTGCACTCGTGCGGCGCCGACCTGTACCGCCAAGTTGTCCGGCTGCTGCCGTGCATCGTCGATGAGCCGCTGCCGGGCCTTGAAGCGATCGAGCTCTTGCCGCGTTTGTGCAGCATCGGCTTCGAGGCCCAGCGCCCGCTGCGATTCCAAGAGGTAAAACGGCGCTGCTTCTCGGTGTTCAATGGAAGCGTCGGCCGCGCCGGAAGCTCGCGATGGCGTTCTCATACTGCCCCTGAGCCTGACGAATGCGGCCCAGGAGGATCAAGGTTTCGGCCGACTCATTCGCGGATAAATACTTGTTGAGTACCGCCTCGGCCGCGGCCGCGTTTCCGGCATGTAAGTGTGCTCGGATCAGTTTCGCGGCAAGATCGTCGCGCGGCAGCGGCGAAGTTTCGAGCAATCGCGTTAGCTCGCGGATCGCGACCTCGGGGTGCCCGGCCTCATTGGCCGCGATCGCGACCAGCAGGCGTGTATTGTGGTCCTCGGGCTCGAGCTCGAGCACGCGCAAGCCGTCCGCGACACACTCGGCCGGCCTACCGTTCTGAAGCCGCAGCCGGGCCCGAACGCGCAGCCCGATCAAATCATCGGGCCGCAGCTGGCAAAACCGATCGAGGTCCGGTTCTACCTCTGCGAACGGCAGCTTGGCCCACCAGCTGCCATTCGACCAGTGCTTCGAGAATCTCCGCGTCGTCCGGATGTCTATCGAGGTGAGCGCGGAGTTGGGCCGGCACTTCGGGCGTATGATCGCGCACGGCCTGCAGCAGCACGAGTCGTTCGGCCTTCCGATTCTGTTCGCGAAGTACGTACCAACCCCCAGCCGCGACGACGGACAGCGCGACAAGACCCAGGATCCATTTCCTTGTGGTCCGTCGTGCCATTCGGCGTGCGGTCTGTTGCTGCGTGTTGCAGGGGGTCGCTTGCGAGTGCTTGACCTGCATTAACGTCAGAATAAAGCTCTCACAATTCCCATTCCATACTTTTTCTTCAGGTTTCTTGTCTCATTCCGCCAATGGACCAGCCCCCCGAATGTCTCCGAAGCTTTTCGATCATAGAAACACTCATATTGAGGTTGGGAGAGCCCCAATGAACCCGCCGACCAGTTTCAATGCCATTCCGGGCCAGGACGACCTCGCGGCGGTAACCCGCGATCTCTCGTTCCACCCATCCACTGCGTCGGGCACGCTGAAGGCACTGACTGCGGACCAAATCGAGCAGTTCAACCGTGACGGCTACCTGAAGCCGTTTCGAATCTTCACCGATGCCGAGATCGCCGAGCTTCGTGAATACTTCGACCGCTTGCTGGCGCGGTACACGGCCGAGGGGAAGGACAGTTACTCGATCAGCTCCGCTCACCTGCGGCACGGCCGCGTCTGGGACGTGCTCACGAACCCGCGTATCGTCGCGCTCGTCTCCGATCTACTCGGGCCGAGCGTTGTCGCCTGGGGATCGCACTTCTTCTGCAAAATGCCGCGCGACGGCAAGACCGTCGAGCTGGCATCAGGACGCGAGTTACTGGCCGCTCACGCCCTCGAAGGCCGTCACCGTGTGGCTGGCGATCGACGATGCCGATCGCGGCAACGCGGCTATGAAGTTCATCCCCGGCACGCACGTGCTCGGCGCACCTCACGTACTCGCTCAGCGAGACCGACGCGAGCAACGTGCTCAACCAGACCGTGCCCGAAGTCGAGAAATACGGCGAGCCGGTGTACGTCGAACTGAAGGCCGGGGAGGCGTCGGTTCACTCGGACCTGCTTCTGCACGGCTCGGACGCAAACGAAAGCGCGCGCCGCCGATGCGGCCTGACGCTCCGCTACACGAGCGGCGACGTGCGTGCCTACATGGGCTGGGATGAGAAAGGCGTGATCGTCTCCGGCGCGAAGCCAGGCCACTGGTCGAACCGCCCGCGACCGAAGGAGGAGTGAGGTGGAGTGTCCCGAACTTACCGGCCGCTTCGTCCGGCTCGAGCCACTGGCCGGCGAGCATCGCGAGGGGCTTCGGGCCGCGGCCGACGACGATCGCGTCTGGGAGTTCATGACGCTCCTTGGGCGCGGACCCGACTTCGACCGCTGGTTTGACGAAGCATTGCGCATCGCGAGCTTGGCAAGCGCAGTCCCATTTGCCGTGCGGCTGCTCGCGAACGGCGAGCTCATCGGCGCTCCGGCTATATCGATCCCATCCTCATTCACCGCCGCATCGAGATCGGCTGGACGTGGTACCGGCCCGACCAGTGGGCCAGTGCGCTCAACCCCGAGTCCAAGCTGCTCCTGCTGACTCACGCGTTCGAAACTCTCGGGATGAACCGCGTCCAGTTCATGACCGATCTGCGCAACGAGCGGTCGCAGGCGGCGATCGCCAAGCTCGGTGCGTCTCGTGAAGGCGTGTTGCGGGCGTATGCGATCACTCGCGGCGGACGGATTCGCGATAGCGTCATCTTCGCAATCACCGCGACCGACTGGCCGCAAGTGAAGGAGCGCCTGACCGCTCGCGTCGCCACTTTCGGCTGACGTCCTACAATCTCCACATTCACGGAGATTCTTCCATGTCGCGCCGGTTGGCCGCCGAGTTGTTCGGCACGTTCGTTCTTGTCTTCGCCGGGACCGGCGCGATCGTGTTTGATTCCGTGAACCCCGGCAAGATCGGCCATCTCGGCATCGCGCTGACATTCGGCCTCGTCGTGCTCGCGATGATCTACGCGGTCGGCAGTGTTTCCGGCGCGGACTTGAACCCGGCGGTCACGCTCGGTCTCTGGGCGGCGCGACGCACTCCCGGCAATCAGGTGATGCCGTTCATCGCCGCGCAAGTCGCCGGCGCGTTCGCCGCGAGCGGATTACTTTTACTCATGTTTCCCGAGCACGCGACACTCGGCGCGACCCTGCCGCATGGGCCCCCTTGGCATTCGTTCGTACTCGAAGTGTGGCTTACCGGCGTGCTCGTCTTTGTCATCCTCGCGGTGCTGGTGTCCGACCCGGCGGTGCGGCCGCTCGGAGGCGTCATTGTTGGCTCCGTGATCGCGCTCGAGGCGCTCTTTGCCGGGCCGATCTCCGGCGCAAGCATGAACCCGGCCCGCTCGATCGCGCCCGCGATCATGTCTGGCCATATCGAGCACCTGTGGGTCTACATCGTCGCGCCGCTCCTCGGCGCACTCGTCGCCATCCCGGCCTGCGCGATCATCCAGCAACCCGGTTGTTGCCGCGCCGGCGAGTGCCGGTGATCGTCTCACTTGCTCTTCTTGCCGCCCGGGCCATCGGGGCCGCCGCCCGGGAGCTCCTTTTGCTTCTGCTTCTCATTCGGTTCGACCTTGGTCGGCTTCGAAACGCCGCAGCCGGTGGTGACAAGTAGGCCGAGCAAGAAAACGCCGACGACGGCGCAAATGCGACGGATGCACATTGCGATTCTCCTGGATGCGGAAAAGAAGAAACAGCGATACGAGTTTTGTTATGTACTTATTACCTTCGACAACTACGTATTGCTTATCTCTGGATACGCACCCGACGATCCCAATATCAAGATCATGTCCCACACGGATGCTATTGAAATTTGGTTCGTCCCTCTGCCCGGCAGTGACTTGTATATACCCTACCACCTTCTGGTGCCGACGGACTCCGGCATATTGTCCGCAACCTCAACGGCGTTACGTGTCGAAGGGAACAGGTGAACAAATAGCCAGCCGTGAGGGGTCTCGCCGTTTGATGTGATCGCGATCTGATGGCGTGTGTGGCATTCAACGCTTCTTTGCTCGGGGCCGATGACCGATGGAAATGCCCAGTTTGCGCGCCTTCTGTCTCAAAGCGCCAGGCGTTCGCTTCAGCGCTTTAGAAATCGCTTTCACCGGAGTCTCTATTTTTAGAATGCCTCTTTAGCTCTTTCTCATCCTGCGCGGTCCATTCACGGCGAACAATTCGCTTGGCCATAATTTTTTCCTTTTGATTGGCGGTCCCTCTATCAGCTTTAGCTCGTCCGGGCCGTAGCGCGCAAATCCCGAGTCGGAAAAGATGGAGTTCGAGTTCAGCAATCTACCCTGCAGAAGGAACGACGGTTTCCGTCACGTAGCGAGCTCGCGCTGGCCGATATGCACGGACCTAAGCTGGCCGACGAACTCCCGGACTTCCAAGCGGCTGTTTGCTTGTCCACCATCTTGAGGCAGGATTGGTTTGAGCCCTTTGGGCTCGCAAAAGCTTGCCCGAAGCGCCGCACAAAGAACTGGACTTCTCTCGCGAAGAGAGCGTCCATGCTGACGTCGTTGGTGGCCTAGAAGGCATGGCGCCAACGGCCGAGAGCGCCTCGCCTCAATGGCGGGGCTTTGGGTGGTGGGAGTGCCGCGCATGGGGCGCGGTTGCCCAACTGGAGGACCACCCAATGGCCAAATCTCATCCTGTTGACGAGCCGAGAAGTGCAGACGCAGTCGAGCGCACCAAGCGTCAGCGCCGACCAAAGGCGACTGACAAAGAGCATAAGAGCGAAAGCGCCGAAACGGCAAACGCGCAGCAAGAGTGCCGTTGGCTCTCGCGGCCGTACCAAGCCCGCAGCCGCAAAGACCAAACAACAGACCTGCCTCGACCTGCTCAGCCGCCCTGAAGGTGCGACTGATAGAAGAGCTGCAAGCGGCGACCGGCTGGCAGCAACACAGCGTGCGCGGCTTCCTGGCTGGGGCCGTCAAGAAGAAGCTCGGCCTCACGCTTCTATCGGAGAAGCCCGACGCGGGGCCTCGCCGTTATCGCATTTCCAGCACGGTCTAACTGCCATGGCGGACGCTGATTTGCCGGAAGGCAAAGCAACGGGTGCGGACAGCTCGCGACCTAGAGGTGTCGCGAAGGCTTGAGGCTCTTTGCGATCTCACTCCTGACGAACTGCGCAAAGAGTGGCGGCGGCTTTATCGGAGCCAGCCGCCACGGCTCAGCCGAGATCTGCTCGTTCGCGCCATCGCCTACCGCATCCAGGAGCTTCGCTATGGTGGGCTCAGCAAGGCGACCAGCCGCAAACTTGCCGCGCTCGTGCAGGCGCGGCGGTCCGATGCGGAGATAGCCACAGAGGGCGCCCAGAGGATCAGAGCCGGCGCGCGGCTGGTGCGCGAATGGAACGGCCGCACGCATACGGTCACGGTGGAGGAGGAGGGCTTCACCTACGCCGGACGGAACTACCGCTCGCTGAGCGCGATCGCGCGTGAAATCACCGGCGCCCGCTGGTCAGGCCCGCGCTTCTTCGGATTAGCCGGGAAGAAGAGGCGCTTCAGATGCCTAGGCGATCTGCGGCCGGCGCAAAGACGGGCCGCCAAAAGGTGCGCTGCGCCATTTATACGCGCAAGTCCACGGAGGAGGGCCTGGAGCAAGACTTCAACTCGCTCGATGCGCAACGTGAAGCCTGCGAGGCCTTTATCCAAGTCAAAAGCACGAAGGCTGGGTCAGCTCTGCCGACCCATTATGACGATGGCGGCTATTCCGGGGGAACGCTGGAGCGACCGGCTCTGCAGCGGCTTTTGGCTGACATCCGCGGGTCGAAGGTCGACGTCGTTGTCGTGTACAAGATCGATCGGCTCACCCGCTCTCTGCTCGACTTTGCCAAGATCGTTGAGGTGTTCGATGCCCATGGCGTCTCCTTCGTCTCGGTGACGCAGGCCTTCAACACCGCCACCTCGATGGGTCGCCTGACCTTGAACGTGCTGCTGTCGTTTGCCCAGTTCGAGCGGGAGGTCACCGGCGAGCGGATTCGCGACAAGATCGCGGCCTCCAAGAAGAAGGGGATGTGGATGGGCGGCTATCCGCCGCTCGGCTACGACGTGAAGGACCGGAAGCTGGTCGTCAACGAGGCCGAAGCCGAGACCGTCCGCTATATCTTCCGCCGCTATCAGGAATTGGGTTCGGTGCGCCTGCTCAAGGAGCATCTCGATGCAGCCGGCATCGTCAGCAAGCGCCGCACGGCGCCCGATGGCCGGCCTTATGGAGGCAAGCCGATTGCTCGGGGAGCGCTCTACCACATGCTGCAGAACCGCATCTATCGCGGCGAGATCGTGCATAAGAACCAGGCCTATCCAGGCGAGCACGCGCCGATCATCGATGAGGATCTGTGGCAGGAGGTTCAGAAGACCTTGGCGGCAAACCGAGTCGATCGTGGTGCCGGCAAGGGCAATCACCACTTAAGCCTGCTCGCCGGTCTCATCTACGACGCGCATGGCGAACTGATGACGCCAAGTCATGCGGTAAAGAAGGGTGTCCGGTATCGATACTACGTCTCCAAAAGCCTGGTGACTGGAGGCGATAAGGCGACGAAGAGGGGTCAGCGCATTCCGGCCGCTCATATCGAGGCTCTGGTCACGGGCCGGATCCGCGCATGGCTCGCCGATCCGGTCGCCGTGCTGAACGCAGTTCAGTGTTATGGGCCCGACGCCGTTGCCCAGAAGAGGCTTTTGGACGAGGCGGCGCGGCTTGCCGCCTCCTGGCAGGATCTCGATGCGGAGCGGCTGCGTGCGATCCTCCGCGCCATGGTCACAAGAGTTCAAGTTCATTCCGACCGGGTCGACGTGACGCTCGATCAAATGGGCGTTGCCTTGTGGCTGAATGCCAAGGATCAACCAGCAACCTGCTCACGCCGGCGGAGATGATCGCGAGCGGCATCTGACAGTCTTGACAATCCCTGCGCGACTGAAGCGGACGGGGATCGAGATGAGAATGGTGGTCGATGATGGATCGGAGCCGGCGAACGTCGATCCCGTCCTGGTCCGTCTTCTGCTCCGGGCCCACGCCATACGCGCCCGCCTGCTCGAGGAGCCCAGCCTACCGCTGAAAGAGATCGCCGCAGAGGAGGGGATCAGCAGTTCCTACGTTACGCGTCTCTTAAGGCTCGCCTTCCTCGCCCCCGACATTGTCACGGCGATCTTGAATGGAAGGCATCCTCCACAGCTCACCGCCAACCGGCTGATGGACGATACCCGCCTGCCTCTCGATTGGACCGCACAGCGCGAACTCCTCTGCTCTTGAAGCGCATCAATAGCCCGTCGCTCACGCGCGTCTCCGTTTAGCGTCTCGCTCGCTCACCAAGAATTGCGGCTTCGGCCGAGAGACAGTGGTACTGCCAACGCACGCCATAAGAGACGAGGCCGTGCAGAGACGGTCGATTGGCGCACCAAAAGAGTCTCTAGCTACCGAGCCTGACGAGGCCTGCGTGCAAGGCTCGGAAAACGCCAGACAATTTGCACTGCGCCAAAGACAGAAAATACCTGCGCTATCAACAGCTTAATTGCTGGCGGAGAGGGTGGGATTCGAACCCACGGTACGGTTACCCGTACAACGGTTTTCGAGACCGTCCCATTCGACCACTCTGGCACCTCTCCGTGACGCTCGAGCCGTGGTCTGGACCCGCGTTCTAAATGGGTTTTGCCTCAAGCGGAACGAAAGAAATGGGCCATGGCGCCACGCAATTTCAGGGTGACGTCGTCGCTGGGCGCCGATAGCCGCGCCCGCTTGCCTCACCAACGTCTCAGGCCCTGACGCACTCACCGAGTGAGGTGACCACCGAGCGCCTGACGACGGCGCCCTTGCGAAAGCCCTCGCGCGCCATCAGCTGCTCGTGCAGATCCGGCAAGCGGTAGAAGGGCACGCTCGGATACCAGTGATGCTCGAGATGGTAGCCGACATTCCGCGGCAGGATGAAAAGCGACTCGAGCCAGGTCGGGATGGTGGTGCGGGTAATGGCATATTCCGCCTCGTCGCTTTCGACCGCGCTGTGCTCGCAGATGATGCGGATGTATTGAGCCGCGATATGCCACGTGCAGAACGGCACGAGCCAATAGAGCAGGAAGCCCGGCCAGGCCTCGAAGAAGGTCCAAACCCCGGCGAGCGAAAAGTAGAAGACGAGCCTGCCGGCGACCATCCAGTGCGGCGAGGGGACGAGAGACGAGCCCACCAACCCTCTGACGATCCAGAATAGGCCGGTGACGAAGAAGGCGCGGCGCAGAATCAGCAGGGCCAAGCCGAGTCGCGTCTTGGGAAATTGCCAGCCCGGTTCGAGCTCTCCCATGGCGTCGTGCGTGTACCAGATATGCCGGTTTCCGTCGTTGGGAAGGTTCGTGTACTGATGATGGGTCGAGTGGAACTTGCGGAACCCTTCGACCGAGGCGAAGGTCGGCCACATCAGGAAGACGTTGGCGAATAGGTCGTTCTGCCAGCGCGTCGGCAGATAGCGATAATGCGAAGCGTCGTGGCCCAGGATCAGCAATGCATGCTGGCGCGAGCCGATCACGACGACCGCGATCAGATAGAGCACGGGGTGCCAGAAAAATGAGCAAAGAGCGATCGCCGCGATGATCACCGTCCACTCTTCTGCGGTCGCAGCGACCGCCCTGGCAGGCTCAAGCGCCGACAACTCCTTGATGGTTGCGGCGGGCAGACGCTCGGGGATGTCCCTGGTGGTGTTGTGGGGGTGCTGGACGATCGCGTTCTTGGAAACGTCGTCCGTCGGGATCTCCGAGCGGAGATAGGCGACGGCTTTGCTGATCTGGCCGAAGGGCGGCATGGGGGGTCGTCCTCTGGTCGTGCGGGGATGCTACGGTAGTCTATTTTTCTGTTCTTTATGGGGCAATTAGCGGGAGAGGCGCGTCAAGGCTGAAAAGCGCGGCAGCAATTGACTTATCGGCTTTCGTCTCTATATTGCGCCGCGCATTAGCCCTTTTTTAGAGGCTTGGCCGCGCATTAACGCGTAGGCCTTTCAGCCCATAGAGTTGGACGGAAGACTCTCATGTTCGCGGTCATTCGCACGGGCGGCAAGCAATATCGCGTGGCGCCGAACGACATCATTGAGATCGAGAAGATCGCCGGCAAGCCTGGCGACATCATCGAGCTCGCAGAAGTGATCCTGCTCGGCGGCGAAGGCGGCCCCAAGACGGGAAGCCCCACGATCGCCGGCGCGCTGGTTGCTGCCGAGGTCATCGAGCAGAGGCGGGCCGACAAGATCACCGTCTTCAAGAAGAAGCGGCGCGCCAATTATCGCCGCAAGAAGGGTCACCGCCAGGAGCTGACCGCGCTTCGCATCACCGAGATTTTGACCGATGGCAAGAAGCCCTCTAAGCAGGCTGCCAAGTCTGAGCCTAAGAAGGCCGAGAAGAAGCCGGCTGAGGCTGCCGAGGCAAAGCCCGCCGCGAAGAAGGCTGCGGCCAAGCCTGCGCGGAAGCCTGCGGCGAAGGCCGAGAAGCGCGCGACCAGGAAGCCGGCCGCCAAGCCGAAGAAGAAATAAGGAACTTACGTCATGGCACATAAGAAAGCGGGCGGCTCATCGCGCAACGGCCGCGACTCCGCCGGGCGCAGGCTCGGCGTGAAGAAGTCGGGCGGCCAGAGCGTGCTCGCCGGCAACATCATCGTCCGCCAGCGCGGCACCAAGTGGCACCCCGGCGACGGCGTCGGCATGGGCAAGGACCACACGCTGTTTGCGCTCCGCGAGGGCGAGGTCACCTACGCGACCAAGCAGAAGGGGCGCGTCTACGTTTCGGTGAAGCCGAGCTAGCGGTTTATCCGCGTCCCGGAAGTGTCATGCCCGCGCAAGCGGGCATCCAGTAAACACCAACCGCGTCTGAGATTACTGGATTGCCCGGTCAAGCCGGGCAATGACAAGTGCTACCCGTCGTGACGCCGCGCCGGCTCATCGTGTAGTTTCGTCCCATGGATATCAGGACACCAAGGCTCTTGCTACGCGCGCTCGAGCTTGCCGATGCGGCGCGGATCGCTCTCCTCGCCGGCGACTACGGCGTCGCCAGCATGACGGGAACGATCCCCCATCCCTATAGCGAAGAGCAGGCCGCCGAGTGGATCGCGAGCGCTCTCGCCGGAGAGGAGGGCGTGGTGTTCGCCATCGCCAATTCCGGGCTCCTCGTCGGCTGCACCGGCTATCGCGCCTTCGGCGAGGACCATGCCGAGCTCGGCTATTGGATCGGCAAGCCTTATTGGGGCCTGGGCTATGCCAGCGAGGCGGTGCGCGCGCTCATCATCCATGCCTTCGAGAGGGACGGCTTCGACTATCTCACCGTCGGCCATTTCACCGACAATCCGGCCTCGGCGCGGGTGATCGCGAAGTTTGGCTTCGTGCCGCAGGGGAGGCAGGTCCGCGATTGCGCGGCGCGGGGGGTCAAGGCGCATTGCCTGACCTACCGGCTCGAGCGCGCGGCGGCGCTTGCCGGCTTCCTCAGAAGCTGAGCCCAGCAGCCTGAAGCGGTCTCCTAGTGTATTGGAAAGAAGCTGGTGCTAAGCCCTCGCCATGCAATTCCTCGATCAGGCCAAGGTCTATGTGCGCTCCGGCGACGGAGGGAATGGGTGCGTAAGCTTCCGGCGGGAGAAGTTCGTCGAGTTCGGCGGGCCTGACGGGGGAGACGGCGGCAAAGGCGGCGACGTGATCGTCGAGTGCGTCGCGAACCTCAATACGCTTCTCGACTATCGCTTCCAGCAGCACTTCAAGGCGAAGAAGGGTGGCCACGGCAAGGGCCAGAACCGCTCCGGCCCCAAAGGTGCCGACGTGGTGCTGAAAGTGCCGCCGGGGACGCAGATTTTCGATCAGGACAACGAGACGCTGATCGCCGACCTGACCAAGCCCGGTGAGACCATCGTGCTCGCCCGCGGCGGCAATGGCGGCTTCGGCAATACCCATTTCAAGTCTTCGACCAAGCAGGCGCCGCGCCATGCCAATCCCGGCCAGAAGGGCGAGGAATTGACCATCTGGCTGAGGCTTAAGCTGATTGCGGACGCCGGCATCATCGGCCTGCCCAATGCCGGCAAATCGACCTTCCTCGCTACAGTGAGCGCGGCCAAGCCCAAGATCGCCGACTATCCCTTCACCACGCTCCATCCCAATCTCGGTGTGGTGCGCGTCGACGGCTTCGACTTTGTGCTCGCCGATATCCCGGGGCTGATCGAAGGCGCGCATGAGGGCGCCGGGATCGGCGACCGCTTCCTCGGCCATGTCGAGCGCTGCGCCGTGCTGCTCCATCTCGTCGATGCGACGCTCGACGATCCGGCCGAGGCCTATGCCGTCATCCGAGGCGAGATCGAGGCCTATGGCGCAGGCCTCGAGGACAAGCCTGAGATCGTCGCGCTGTCAAAGGCCGACGCCGTGCCGAAGGACGAGATCAAGACGAAGGCGCGCGCTCTGAAAAAGGTTGCCGGCGCCACCCCGCTTATCGTCTCCGCTGCAAGCGGCGAAGGCGTGACCGAGGTGCTGCGCGCCCTTGTGCCTGAGATCAAGTCGATGCGGGCCGAGGAGATCAAGGTCAAGGCAGGCAAGGCGCAAGCGCCAGTGCAACGGTGGCGCCCATGAGAAACGAGTGGACTAACGCCAAGCGGCTCGTGGTCAAGATCGGCTCATCGCTTCTGGTCGATGCGGCGTCGGGCACGCTGCGCCAGGCGTGGCTCGAGGCGCTCGCCGACGACATCGCAGCGCTCAAAGCCGAGGGCAAGGAGGTCGTCGTGGTGTCCTCCGGCGCCATCGCGCTTGGGCGAAATGCGCTCAAGCTGCCCAAGGGCGCGCTCAAGCTCGAGGACAGCCAGGCCGCGGCAGCCGTTGGCCAGATCGATCTCGCGCATGCTTACGAGGATGCCTTCCGCGCGCGCTCCCTCGTCGCGGCGCAAGTGCTGCTCACGCTCGGCGACACCGAGGAGCGGCGGCGCTATCTCAATGCGCGGAGCACCATGACGACGCTTCTCAAGCTCGGCGCCGTGCCGGTGGTGAACGAGAACGATACGGTGGCGACAAGCGAAATCCGCTACGGTGACAACGACCGGCTCGCCGCGCGCGTCGCCTCGATGATGAGCGCCGACTGCCTCGTACTGCTGTCCGACGTCGACGGCTTCTATACCGCGCCGCCAGGATCGCGCGCCGACGCGCGCCGGCTCGACGAGGTGACCGACATCACGCCAGAGATCGAGGCCATGGCGGGCGATGTCGGTTCGGAGCTGTCGAAAGGCGGAATGGTCACCAAGATCGAGGCGGCGAAGATCGCGGTCTCGGGCGGCACGCATATGGTGATCGCAAGCGGCAAGGTGATGCACCCGCTTCAGGCGCTCGCCAAGAAGGGGACCGCCACCTGGTTCCTCGCGCGGTCGGATCCCGTGACTGCGCGCAAGCGCTGGATTGCAGGCACACTCGAGCCGAAAGGTGCAGTCGTTCTCGATAATGGCGCGGTGCAAGCGCTCGCTTGGGGCAAGAGCCTGCTTCCCGCCGGCGTGACGAAGGTCGAGGGCAGCTTCGAGCGTGGCGATGCGGTCGTGATCCGGACCGTCGAGGGCGTCGAGATCGGGCGCGGGCTCGCCGCCTACGACCATCAGGAGGCGAAAGCCATCATCGGCCGCAAGAGCAGTGAAATCGCCGAGATTCTCGGTTACCTTGGCCGCCCGGAGCTGATCCACCGGGACGACATGACGCTTAGCCGCAAAGGCTGATTTGGATGGCTGTCGCCGCAGAAAGACCTGAAGCGAGCATCGAGCCGATGATGCTCTATAATCTTCCCCCTAGAAAAATCCGCTAATTCCACGGGCTGCGCCCAAGACAAAACCCATCGAGACCTTGGTCATCGAGATTCGTGGCTTGATGCGCGATGTCACCAGGGCTCAGAGCAACCTCAACAAGAAGCGCCTTGTCGCTGGTCTCAAACTCCGTGAGCTACGGGCTCGCATAGAAGCAGGTGAGGTCGGTGACGTTAGTTGGTGGGCCTTTTATGACCAACATCTAGCGCAAGTCCGTTCTCGCACGGATGCTGAGAAGCTGATGCGGATGGCGGGAGCGGATGATCCCGAAGCGGCACTTGAGGTTGAGAGGACAGAAGCAAAGGAACGGATGCGAAAGCATCGCGCCGTCGCCGCTAAAGATGGAGCGAACGTTCGCTCCAATGGCCTCTCACAGCCCGATATCGAGGATGCCGAATACGAGGATGTGCCCAAGCCAAGGCCAAAACGTCGCGCAAGCACCAGGGTCAAGGCTTTCACCGAGGGCTTCCTGAATACCGTCTGGAGCGTCGGTGTTGCCGCCGAGACCTACCGCACCGACGAGGCGCTCGATCTGCTCACCAAGGACCAAAGAGCCGTCGCCATCGAGACCATAGAGGCAGCGATAGGAAGCTTGCAGAAGGTAGGGGACCGGCTACGGGGCAAGGACCGCGAGGCGGCGTAAGTGGAGAGCCCCAGCCACGCAGAGAGCCAGGGCTCTCCGGTTCCTTCGGGGGAACCAGCGGCGCGGGAGGGAAGGACCACGCCACCGACTGCTAGTTATCCACGCCAGAGAAGATTTCAACCCGCCCTGCTGGGGAAGAAATGTCCTGCGAGCTCGCGCGGACTAGCCGAATTTCTTCTCGGCCTCCCGCAACTCATCCAGATAGGCTTCAGCCCGCTCTATATCGTCAGCAACCTTCAACCACCTGCGAGCAAGCTCTTCAAAATGGGCCGCAAGAATTGAGGTCGGTGCGGTCTTGGCTAACCGCCGACAATTGGCGGCGTGATTTCTGCACTCGCTCGGGTCCCCAGCCACGATGGCCTCTCCTCTCATGCAGGAGCGCTATTGAGAGGCAACGCACGGACTAGGCCAGGGTTTCGATCAGCGCTGTATCTATCCGCAGCTATTCGGACCAAAGCTGGTGTAATAGTCGCACGGCTGCCACACCTCGCCCGAAGGCCCTGCTAATGCGCCCGTAGCAGAAGCAACGATCAAAGCCAGGGCTAGAAGGGTGATTTTCATGGGAAATCTCCTTCATAAATCTGTCATAAAACTGTCAACTCGCATGGGCTGACGAAGTTCCGACTTATGGGGGAGAAGGGAGGGGGTCTCCTAATCGAGCAACGCCGTAAGCTCCCTCACCAGGAATGCCCTAGCCTCGGGGTCAAGCCCGTCAAGGGCTGCAAGCGCGGCTATCACCCCCCAATTCGCAAAACCGGCATTCCCTATACTGGACGCTACCAAGTGGAAGTTGAGGGCGATCTTATCGTTAGTGATAGCCGCGACCCTGAGACTGATCTTGCTCGCGCTCTGCTATCCAGGGGCATTACGGGCATGGTCAAGGTAATGGACGCCAACAATAAGAAGCATCGCTGCACGGTCGATATTGAGAAGGCGGCTAAGCTTAGGACAGTAGAAGGCCCCCATGGCCCCCGCTTTGTAGCTTACCAGACCTGTTTAAATCGAGCGCCAAGAAACGGGTCTTCCTTGTACCCCACTACCAGAAGCCGCCGAATAGCCATGGATGGCGACTCCCCCTTCGCGCCTTTGAAAGCGCTTAAAGTGCCCGAAACCCTTATGCAGCGGTTCAATCAATGGCTTCATACCGCTAAAGGCGGCGAGACTTTTTTATATGCCACGCGCCACGCCCTAGACCCTCAAACACCCCCTGAAATCGAAGCGGTGGCCTGGGCGGCAAGAGAGGCTTATGCGCGTGGGGAGATTGAACTTGTGCAGAAGCGCTCAAACGGCCCCGGAAGCCCTTTCGAGTACATGGCCATAAAACTAAAGGGCAAACGTCCCCCGCTTGTGCATGGCGTTCCTTGGGTCCCCAAGATCATCAAGCCGGGTTATTGCCGATGACTTTAGGCTTAGACTGTAGTGAGGTAGCAACATGGCAAACAAATACCCAAACACTACTCACTTAAAGCAGGGCAGGGCCTATCCCGATCCTATCGCAACCGCGAAGACAAACTCGCATTTCACGGACTCGGCCAAGCATGTCGAGATTTATAAGACACCCGACGCCAAATCTGGGGCCTCGGATAGCCATGATAGTCGGGGCTGGGCACCGATTAATCCTTGTGCTGACACCTATACCACGGACAAAGGCAGCAAGCGCGACTAAGCGACTACTAGGGCGTGTACTCATAAAACAGGTCTCAGTTGAACAGCGGCGCGGAATGTCCGCTTACCCCCAAGAGCGGACCTAGTCAGCGGGCGCTGTCCATGTCCGCAAAGTGCCATAAGCGGACATAAATGCCCGGCAAGTTATTTCTTGTAGTAACCGACACCGCAGATCTGATCACCGACCTTCGTGTAGAAGGTCTCCTTCTCGAAGGGCTCGTCTGAGCCGGGTCGCGGCCACCAGTAGGTCGTCTTTTTTATCGTTCCCTCGGTGGCATTCTGCATAATCGTTTCACCGAACGGAGCACCGTGCTTACCCTTGATGTCTCTCAGCTGTTTCCCCCTATTCATGTAAGGCTGCGCGGTTACGATGCCGTCCGACGCGTTGGCGCACCACACATAAAGATCACGGTCCTTAAAGCCGCCCTCGCCATTGTTGAACATATCAAGCGCCTTCGCCTTGTCCTCTTTCACCGCGGCCACCGCTCTCTCAAGCATAGCTTTGGCTTCCTCCGCAGTGCCGAACTCAGCTGCCCAGGCGGTAGTGGCAAGCAACTGGAACACGGCATAACCCACGACGAATGCGAGATTGCGCAACATGATTAACCTCCATAGAGCGGCAATGGGCTAACTGCTTCCCACCGCACTCCCCAACCACACCCGCGCGAAAATATCACACCGCAAGCGGGGGCGCTGCTCCCCGGAACTGCGTCGGCTGCAAAAACGCGTGGCGGGGGTTAAAATGACGATCGCCAAATGCGCGCCGTGAGCGAGGGGAGGACACCATGAAGCCAAGACACCTATTAGCAGCCGTTCCCGCGGTGCTGATTGTCATTACTAGTGGAACCGCAAATGCCGGCCAAACAATCAACGAAGCGGGCGCGCTCGCTTGCGTGAATGATAAGTGGGACGTGAAGGAGCCTGAAAAAGGACACAAGCTGGTCGAGTACGCTGGCCGTTGCGTAAGTATCCCTGACGACGAGCAAACCGAACCGATGTATTCAATGGAATGTGTAGGAAATTACGAGTTCATGCCCGATGAGAGCTGGAAGGGCACCGGGACCTGCACTGACACGTTTAAGAGTGGGGACAAAAAAAACGAGAGCTGGGAGGAAGGTTCTCACCTCAACGGGAAATACCCCTACAAGTACACCGGCGGTACTGGCAAATATGCAGGCGCTACCGGCGGCGGCACGTATACCATGGAGGAACTGACCGACACTCTTCTAGGGGGCAAATTCAAGGGTCAGTTGGTACTGCCCTAAGTTCGAGATACGGATTTCGACCTTCGTCGCTACTGCGCTATCGTCATCGCATGGATGACGAGATCACTACTGGCGCGCTCGCCAAGCTGTTCGACGCAACGTCGAAGACAATTGCCGACCTCGCCAATCGCGGCAGGCGCTAGGTTGGTTCTCAGCCCCCCTTGCCCAGTAAGTCTGGCAGCTTGGCGATGTTTGCCGCTATCCTCCGCGCCTCGTCCTCTGTCAGCACCTTTGCGCACTAGAGGAAATCATCTAGGCTTCTGGCTTCCTCTCTCAGGTAAGGAGCCCATATGAAAGACCTTCACAAGGGACTAGCTATCGCGGCGGCTTTGATTGTTGGCGTTGTCTACTCGGCACAAGCCGCACACAAAGACGTAAAGCACTGTGCAGATGATTACCGGAAATTCTGCCATGCTTGGGGACTCGAAACAAAGGGCCTGGAGAACTGCATGCGCAAGCACGGCGACAAGCTCACGAACGCGTGCGTCGCGGCATTGGTCAAGTCGGGAGAAGTCTCGCAAGCTGAAGTGAATCGTCGAAAAAAAGAGCTTGGCCGCTAAAGAATTGAAACACGCTACTAAGCCCCTTTGGCAAGTAGTGTAGGCAGCTTAGCGATGTTCGCCGCTATGCGTCTCGCCTCATCCTCTGTCAGCACCCCGGCTATGTGGGCGTCATTCGGATTCTCGCGGGAATAGACATAGGCTAGCGACTGGCCGTTAGCGTCAAATACCTTGAACCCGCCCGGAATCTTTTCAACGGTCCATGGTGCTGGGAATCGTCTCATTGTCAGAGACTACAGGAAAGGAAACGCTACGAACCTGCAAAGCCGGGCTCTATTGCCGCAATGGCGACATGTCGCCCCCAATTCAGCCCGCTTCCGTTGTAGTGTTGGCCCGGTTGACGATTTGCGCCGATCATAACGGGGGATTCAACATGCAGCGCGTCTTGCTTGCTTCCGCGATAGGTGCATCTTTGCTGGGTGCGGCTGCCGTGACTCTGCCTAATCAAGTCCTGGCGTTCGATATGGAGAACACTACTCCTGACACAATCCCGGGAACCGCGACGCCATATCAGGACCCGGACGAAAAACTTCAGCTAACGGCGCCAAATGCGTCCTTGCAGATGACAAAGGGCGACGACAGTTCAGGCGCGTCCACCTCATCGGGAACCGCCTTCCAGCTCGCGCCAGGAACGACGCTACAAATCGGCGGGGGAACCGGCCCAACCTTGGGCCTAGAGTCAGGGATTCCTATGGGACCAGCCGTTGACTCTAGCAACGCAGCCGACAATCAGAAGCTCATTCCGAGTCCGTAACTTTCCTGCATCTCGGCATGCGCATTTAACCAGGCTATCTACACCCGCAGTCGTATGAACGAGCGACGCCCCAACAAAATTTGTTGGACCAGCTCGGGCAGGAGCACCGGACGTGGCACAAGCGCAATACGTCCTTGCAAGTTGCCGGGCAGCCCGCTCGACGCAGAGGGCCACCGCAACTTAGTGCACAGCTTTCGTACACAGCCGGGCATGATAAGCAGGATCCGGCAAAAACACTGCTACTGAAGTTAACCACTATTGCGATCGCCACAATGCCCGTAAAAAAGGTGCGAAGCCAAATTGAGCGCATGACTTACGCCTCCCTCGGTGAGCTTCGCAAATTTAAGGAATTGTCGCGCGCGACGGAACCTCGATGCAGCATCAATTCTAGCATGCCTCCTTCCTTAATTCCGTGCTTATCGGCGTGGCCGTATACGTAGGCGAGAGTTTGCCCGCTTGAGTTTATGGTCGGAGCGCGAGCGTAAGCCCAGGAATCAGGATTCCGGCCTTGGCTTTATCGTGCAACCGATATTGGAAGTTTCTGATGGGATTAAGTTTTTTGTCTCCGGGCTTTATCGACAGATCGCTCCGATGGCAACTATGAACACGGAAACGAGAATTGAGGGCCAACTCAACGGTCCATGGTGGGGGGAAGCGTCTCATTCACAACGCTCAGTTGCCTCAACACGGCAATGCCGCAGGAAGTCATCTAACGCAGTTCTGAATGGCGAAGGCACACTGCTCTCACCAGCGCCATCGCGGATCGCGTTAGAAAACGGAGACCAAAAAGAGAAGGCCCGACCGGGGGGAGGGTCTAGGGCCTTCTCGGTTCCTGTGCGGAACTTAGTGATTGGGGGGCAATCACACACCGCTTATAGCGATCGCGGCATGATAACCTAAAATCGTATTTTCTGATCGTGTCGATAAGGGTGTCTTATGCTCGCTGCCCAAGCTCGGCTGCATCATGGCCCAATTTGAATTGCAGCATCCTCCACCGGATTGAGCCATCGTTTTCGATGCTGTTCTCTGGGAGAGGCCGCCCTTTCTGTCGGGGGAATTGGGCGGCCTCGCTAGTTGCTATTGCACTAATGCTCTCACCGTGGCGTGCCGCAAAGTTTTGCTCGCTGCTAGATGCTTCACCCGCACTGCCAGCTTGGGCAAACACCACCGAACATCGGCTAGTCGTGTAGCCTTAAACAATCCCTTGGGCGTGGCGAGGCGCTCTAACACGTCAAGAAATTCTGCCCGCGCCATGTCATCAAGCGCAATGAAAGCGGCTCCCGCATAGTCCAAGCCTTCCTCGTTGGCGCGAGCTAGTAGAGCCCTAAGCGTTCCGGTCTTGCGGTCTCGGTCTGTGCCGACAACCACAAAGCTGGATTTGGTGAAGCACTTGGTCTTGAGCCAAGTGTTGCTTCGGCCCGAGCGATAACGTGACGTGGCGAGCTTGGACACGATGCCCTCAATCCCTCTCTCGGCACAGGCCAGCAAGACAGTGCAGCGCCGTCGCCAACGAATTCGTCGCTGAATTGAATTCGACCCTCGTCATCTATTGCCGACTAGAGCCTTCAATATCGAGCGGCGTTCCGACAAGGGCAGTCGGCGGAGGTCTCGACCATTTAGGTGCATAATGTCGAAGGCGTAAAGGATGATGCTGTTCGGACGCCACCGCATGGCCACACTTAGTGCCTCGAAATCCGATGCACCCTCGCCATTCTGCACAATCGCCTCACCATCGATAATTGCCGACTTGCAGCGGAGGTTGGCAGCGGCCAGCACGATAGAGGGATAGCGGTCGGTCCAATCGTGTCCATTGCGCGTGAATACGCGCACTTGCCCGCGCTCAAGCAGCACTTGGCAGCGATAGCCATCATGCTTGATTTCGTGAATCCAATCGGACCCCTCGGGCGGCTGATCGACCGAGGTAGCAAGCTGGGGAGGGATAAAGCGAAGAGGAATGCGGGACACGTTCCGAATCTAGCGCGCTAGTCGGAAATTGCGAGTCGGGAACGGTCTCTCAAAAGGCTCCGAATGTGATGGCCAAAGAGGCCAGAGAAAGGGAGCATGAGCAGCCGGACTCGCGTAAAATCCACTGCTCAAACATCTGCCTAAATTTTTGGATTGAACGATGAAGCTCCGGAATAACCGCTGCCTCATTGTGATCCCTGCACTCGTTAGGATCAGCCGCCATGATCCCACCCCCCACGCACGCAGCAATCTGAAGGGCTTAATCATATCACGATACGCCGCGTGGACGAGATTAGGGTAAACGTATGGTTAATACGAGAAGATGCTAATCGTCGGCTTTGGCGCAGCCTGTGCAGCGTTTATTGGCTATGCAGCGTGCTTCTGGATTCTCAACTGGCGAAGAAATCAGCGACGACGACCGAAGCGATGACGGTGACAATATCACTTTGACGAAGGCATTGTGACTAAGGAGCAGCTAAGGGCGGCGCGGGCTCTGGTTGATTGGACTATGCGCGACCTATCGGCCCGCACCAAGATTCATCGCAACACGATTACGGCAATCGAGCGTGGTAGGTCAGAGCCCACAGCCGAGACGATGCAGAAAATCCAGACGGCGCTAGAGAAGGCAGGAGTCGAGTTCACCAATGGCAAGAGGCCAGGGGTGCGGTTGGCACGATGAGTCTATATTTTAATGTGTGCTGACCCTCGTTAGCCATTCGTTAGCTTGACCCGACCACACCGGCAAATAAAGTGAATAGCGACAAAGACTTATCCAGCATTGAACCAATGATGCTCTATATGGGACGCCTCGCGCGCGAGGCGGCGCGGGTGCTCGCGCTCGCCCCGACCGAGGCCAAGAACTGCGCGCTCGAAGCGATGGCCCGCCAGATCGAGGCAAATGCGCAGAAGATCCTCGGTGCCAATGCTCAGGACCTCGATGCGGCGCGGGCCAAAGGACGCGACCAGGCCTTCCTCGACCGGCTGATGCTCGATCCGGCGCGCATCGCCGCGATGGCCAAGGGCCTGCGCGAGGTTGCGGCGCTGCCCGACCCGGTCGGCCAGGTGATCGCCTCGTGGACGCGGCCGAACGGCCTGCAGATTTCGCGCGTGCGCGTGCCGCTCGGCGTGATCGGCATCATCTACGAGTCGCGCCCCAACGTGACGGCTGACGCCGCGGCGCTCTGCCTCAAATCGGGCAACGCCGTGGTCCTGCGCAGCGGCTCTGAGAGCTTCCTCACCTCTCTCGTCATCGCCAATCTTCTGACCGAGGGCGTGGCGGAGGCGGGCCTGCCGCGCGAGGCGGTCCAGCTCGTGCCGACGGTCGATCGCTCGGCGGTCGGCTTCATGCTGCAAGGCCTCGATGGTGCCATCGACGTGATCGTGCCGCGCGGCGGCAAGGACCTCGTCGCGCGCGTGCAGGAGGAAGCGCGGGTGCCGGTGTTCGCGCATCTCGAAGGCGTGTGCCACGTCTATGTGCATGCTCCGGCCGATCCCGACATGGCGAAGAGGATCGTGCTCAACGCCAAGATGCGGCGGACGGGTGTCTGCGGCGCGGCGGAGACTCTGCTGGTCGATCGCAAGGCGGCACCCACGCATCTTGCGCCGCTGGTCGAGATGCTGATCGAAGCGGGTTGCGAGGTGAGGGGCGATCCTGACACGCAGCGCGCCGACAGCCGGGTGAAGCCCGCGATGGAAGAGGATTGGCCTAAGGAATTTCTCGATGCCGTCATCGCGGTGAAAGTGGTGGATGGTCTCGACGAGGCGATCGAACATATCGCGCGCTACGGCTCGCAGCACACCGAAGCCATCGTGACGGACGACAGCAAGGCCGCCGAAAAGTTCCTCGCGCGCGTCGACAGCGCCATCGTGCTGCACAACGCCTCGACGCAGTTCGCCGACGGCGGGGAGTTCGGCATGGGCGCCGAGATCGGCATCGCCACCGGGAGATTCCACGCGCGCGGGCCGGTCGGCGTCGAGCAGCTCACGACTTTCAAATATGTCGTGCACGGGCAGGGCCAGATCAGGGCCTGAGTGACGCTCTCCTTCGCAAGCTTGCAAGGTCATTCCGGCACAAGCCGGAATCCAGATCGAGTCCGCGCCTTATTGCTGGATACCAGCTTTCGCCGGTATGACGGTCATGGGGAGGGGCTGACAGTGCCTAAGCAAAAACCGAAAGAGAAGAAGATCGCAAAGCAAGCGAAGCAGGGAAAGACCAAGACAGCGATGGCGCCGAAGCCGTCCACGAAACAGGTCAAGGCCTCGAAGCCGGCAAAAGCGAAGGCAACATCAAAGGCGTCAAAGCCCGCGAAATCTGCAAAGGCGGCGAAGCCGGCTAAGCTCGCAAAGCAAGCCAAGAAGGCAGAGGCGAAGGCCAAGAAGGCGGAAAAGAAAGCCGAGAGAAAGCAGGAGCGCGCTTCCGCCAAGAGCGAGCATCGCGACCGCAGCGAGGCCCCTCCGTCAAAGAGCCTCACCCGAGAGGAGAAGGCCGCGCGCCTGCCGATGGTATCGCCGCGCATGCGCATCGGCCTCCTCGGCGGCTCGTTCAACCCGGCGCACACGGCCCATGTCGAAATCAGCCTGACCGCGCTGAAGCGACTCGGGCTCGATCAGGTCTGGTGGATGGTCACGCCGGGCAATCCGCTGAAGCACCCTTCCAAACTGCCGAGCCTCCCCGAGCGTGTCGCTGCCGCGAGGAAGGTTGCCAATCACCCGCGCATCGCCGTGACCGGCTTCCCGGGCGGGAAGGGCTCCACCTATACGATCGATCTCCTCACCGAACTCAAGCGCCGTTACCCCGCGGTCAGCTTCGTCTGGCTGATGGGGGCGGACAATCTCGCCGCCTTCCATCGCTGGCGCCACTGGCAGAAGATCTTCGAAGTCATGCCGATTGCGGTGCTCGACCGGCCGGGTTTTCGGCTCAAGGCGCGAGCGAGCCAAGCCGCCACGCGTTTCCAGTGGGCCCATGTCGACGAATCGGATGCTCCCGGACTCGCATGGCTGACGCCGCCAGCCTGGACCATCATCACCCACAGGCTCTCTCCCCTCTCTTCCACGGCGCTGCGCGGTGAGGCAAAAGGCAAGAAGGAAGGGGACAAGAAGAGCAAGAAAAAGCGCTAGCGATACTAGCTATTGAAATTTTAACCGCGACCATACTATGTTTATGGGGCGAAGCGGCAACCAAGTGTCGCTGTCCTGCGTTACGAGGCCGGTAGACATGGGGCAACCGCTTCCTCGAGGAGCAATGGCAGAAGGACACTCACCAAAACATGCGCTCAGCTAGAGAGGCTGCCCAGCGCGGCACGCCTCCTAACGGATTTGCGTCATTCCGCGCGGATCCGAAACGCCTGCTCAATATCGTGCTCGACACGCTCGACGCCGCCAAGGCTGAGGATGTGGCTTGCATCGACCTGAGAGGCAAGACCTCGATCGGCGACCACATGGTCCTCGCCTCGGGGCGTTCGCAACGGCATGTCGGGGCCGTCGCCGACCAACTCGTCAGGAAGCTCAAAGAGGAAGGCTATGGCCGCGCCCGCATCGAGGGCCAGCCCCAATGCGATTGGGTGCTGATCGATGCCGGCGACGTCATCGTCCATATCTTCCGTCCCGAGGTTCGCGAGTTCTACAATCTGGAGAAGATGTGGTCGGCCGACCGTCCCATGGAGCAGTTGGTGATCTGATCGGCGGTTTACCGCGAGCGGTCTGCCGCGGGCGGCTTGCCGCTCCGGTCCCAAGGCCGAATGAGCCATGCGGCTCCTGATCGCTGCCGTCGGCAGATTGAAGCAGGGGCCCGAGCGCGACCTGTTCGTGCATTACCTCGACCGCGCCGCGGCGGCGGGCCGGAAGCTCGCTTTGTCGCCGCTCGACGTGGTCGAGATTGCGGAAGCGAAAAGCGCGACGCCTCAGGCGCGCATGGAGACCGAAGCAGAGCTGCTTCTCGCCAAGCGACCGTCCTCCTACAGATTGATCTGTCTCGACCGGAGCGGCACTCCGCTCGGTAGCGAAGCCTTCGCGCAAAGCCTCGCCAAGTTTCGCGACGGCGGCGCCCAGGGTCTCGCCTTCTTTGTTGGCGGCGCCGACGGTCTTGGGCTCAGGGCCATGTTCGAGGCCGACCTCGTGCTCTCGCTCTCGGCCATGACCTTGCCGCACGGGCTCGCCCGCATCGTTCTCGCCGAGCAGATCTATCGCGCGATCACCATTCTCGCCGGCCATCCTTATCACCGCGCCTGACGGCTGCGGGGGAACGCCCGCAAGATTAAGCATTCGTAAGCGTTTTGCCTTGATTCTGCCCTATCGCTCCGCTGTCGTTGCGACCGGCTGAAACGGCCAAGGCGCATGGCGCAATCCCATCGATTGGCTCCCGCAAGACGAAGATTTCGATCCGCTCTGCTTCTTGCCGGGCTCGTCTGCACCTTGCCGTGGCTGGCCGACGCACAGGAGGATCTTTCGCGCGAGGAGGCGAAGAAGCGCCTCAACGAGACCGAGCAGCAGCTGCAGTCGAGCCGCGCCAAGGAGCAAGGACTCACCCAGGACATCGCGACCCTTGCCGAGGAACGGGCGAAGCTAAACAGCGAGTTGATCGAAGCCGGTAACAGAGTGCAGGCGAGCGAGGCGAAACTCTCGGAGACCGAAGCCAAGCTCGCGCAGTTGACCGATCAGGTGAACGTCATCAAAAGCTCGATCACCGAGCGAAAGGAAACGATCTACAAGATGCTGCTGGCGATGCAGAGGATGGGCCGAACGCCCCCGCCCGCGCTGGTAACGCGGAGGGACGACGCGCTCGCCGTGGTCAGAAGCGCGATGCTGCTCGCCGACGTGTTCCCCGAGCTCAAATACCAGGCCGACAATCTGTCGCATGAGCTCGAGGGCCTGGTCAGCATCGAGAGCAACATTCGCGAGCAGCGCGACGCCGAGAAGAACGACAGAGACCGGCTCGCCTCCGAGCAGCAGCGGCTCGACGGGTTGCTCGAGGAGAAGAAGACGAAGCTCGCGCAAGGCGAGGTGGAGCTTGCCCAAGTCAAGCAATCGGCCGCCGATCAGGCCCAGGCCGTCACCGATTTGAACGAGCTGATCGATCGCCTCGACGCGCAGATCGCCAAGGTCGAGGTCGCCCAATACGACGCCGAAGTGGCGGCTGAGAAGGCGCTCCGGGCGCGCGAGCAGGATCAGGCTCTCGCCACCCCGGCCAATGAGAGCGTGGTCGAGATCAAGCCGGACACAACCAAGGTCGCCTTCGCGAGCCCTGACCGGCTCAAGCCCGCCATGCCTTTCGAGGCGGCCAAAGGCACGCTGCGGCTACCTGCCGCCGGCCGGCGGATCAAGCGCTTCGGCGACCCGGAAAACGCCGGTGGAACGGCCCGGGGCATCTCCCTGCAAACCCGCCCCGAAGCGCGGATTACCGCGCCTTCCGACGGGTGGGTAGTCTATGCTGGCGAGTTCCGCTCCTACGGGCAACTCTTGATCATCAACGCGGGCGGAGGATATCATGTTCTGCTTGCGGGGATGAGCCGCATAGACGTAAGCCTCGGCCAATTTGTCCTAGCCGGCGAGCCCATCGCAGTGATGGGAAGTTCGGGGGCTCCGAGCCAAGATGACAGTTCACGCCCCGTCCTCTATGTCGAATTCAGAAAGGACGGCAGGCCAATAGACCCTGACCCATGGTGGGCCGAGGCTTCCGAAAAGGTGCAAGGATGATGCGGAAATCCGAATACGCGCTGTGGGCGCTTCTGGTGTTGGCCGTGCTCGCTGCCGGATCGACGATGGTGAGCTTGGCGCGCAGCCAGTCCGCATCGGCCGCCAACTCGGAGATCTACCGACAGCTTGATCTGTTCGGCGAGGTGCTCGAGCGGGTGCGCTCCGACTATGTCGAGAAGCCCGACGACTCCAAGCTGATCGAAGCCGCGATCAACGGCATGCTGACCGCGCTCGATCCGCATTCGGCCTATCTCAATCCGAAGCACTTCCGTGACATGCAGGTGCAGACCCGCGGCGAGTTCGGCGGGCTCGGCATCGAGGTCACCATGGAGAACGGCGTGGTCAAGGTCGTGTCTCCAATCGAGGACACGCCGGCAGCCAAGGCCGGGCTCATGAGCGGCGACCTCATCACCGCGCTCGACAAGGAGCAGATCCAGGGCCTGACACTCCAGGAAGCGGTCGAGAAGATGCGCGGACCGGTCAACTCGCCGATCACGCTCACCATCGTGCGCAAGGGCGTCGAGGATCCGTTCGACGTGAAGGTCACGCGTGACGTGATCCACATCAACCCGGTCAAGTACAATGCCGAAGGCGACGATGTCGGCTATATCCGCATCACCACCTTCAACGAGCAAACCACGGCCAATCTGCAGAAGGCGCTCGACGACCTCAAGAAGCAGCTCGGTCCGAAGCTCAAGGGCTACGTCATCGATCTCCGCAACAATCCGGGCGGCCTGCTCGATCAGGCGATCTCGGTGTCCGATGCCTTCCTCGATCAGGGCGCGATCGTGCTTACCCGCGGGCGCAATCTCGAGGAGACGCAGCGCTCCAACGCCCGGTCTGGCGATCTGACCGACGGCAAGCAGCTCATCGTGCTGATCAACGGCGGCTCGGCGTCGGCCTCTGAGATCGTCGCCGGCGCGCTCCAGGATCATCACCGGGCGACCATCCTCGGCACGCGGTCCTTCGGCAAGGGCTCGGTGCAGACGATCATTCCGCTCGGCTCGAACGGCGCACTCCGGTTGACCACGGCGCGCTACTACACGCCGTCAGGCCGCTCGATCCAAGCTAAGGGCATCGAGCCCGAGGTGGTGGTCGAGGAGGAGCTGCCCGAAGATCTGAAGAAGAAGGCCGACGACTTGACCACGAAGGGCGAGGCCAATCTGCGCGGCCACCTCAAGATCGAGGGCGCTGACGAAGAGGATGAGGCCTCCCAGGAGGAGGGCGGGAGCTCGTCCTACGTCGCTCCTGAGAAGGACAAGGATACTCAGTTGAATTATGCGCTCGATCTCTTGCGCGGCATCAAGTCGGTCGACACCGAAACCAAGAAGAAGGCCGAGGCCAACTAGGCTGAGGCCCTTCTTCCGACCGCTTGGTGGCTGACAAGAGAGGAGGCGAAGCCCCATAAGAGGGCCGGCGTGCGGGGAGGTAAAGTCGAGATGAAAGCGCTGGTCGTCGCCGCGGGAATCGTATTCTGGACGCTGGTGCTCGGCGTCGCGTTCCTCGCCTTCTTTCCGGGGAGCGACACGGGTGGGCCCGTCGCCATCCTGCAAATCGAGCCTGGACCCGCAACCGACGAAGGCGCAGGCTCGGTGGAAGATTCAGCCGAGACGCCGGACCAAGGCGCCGCTGCTGTGCCGAGCGAAGAGCCTGCCGACACTGCGCCGGCGGAGGCCCCAGCAGCGTCTGGCGACAATGTGAACATGCCTCCCGGCTTCGCCGTCGCGCCGGGGGCAAAGCCTGAGGCGCCGATGCTCCAGCCGCCAGGCCCGGGCGAGATGGTGCCCTCGGGGCAGCTCGGCGCGCCGGAAGCGGCGCCAGCAGCTCCTGGTGCTCAAGCTCCCGACGGCCGTCAGGGTGCAACGGACGGCGGGGAGCAGACCGCCTCGACCGCCGCGACGCAAGCGTCCGACAATCCGCAGCTTGCCGCTGTCACGCCTCCACCGCCGCCGCTCGAGACCCCCGCGGTCGAGCCAGGTGTCGGCGCGCTTCCGCCGGTTCCCATCGCCGAGCTCGTCGAGGACTCGCAATACGGGCCGCTGCCGAAGGTCGCTTCCGATGGCCGTCGGGCAATCGATGTCTATGCGCGGCCTTCGAAGTACGCCGCCAAGAACGCGGGCGATCCCGCGCGCGTGGCGATCCTCGTTACCGGTCTCGGCCTCCCTGACAGTCCGCCGGCCGCCGTGCTCAAGGGGCTGCCGCCGTCGGTCAGCGTGGCTTACGGCGCCTACGGCAGGAGCTTGCAGGATGGGGTGACGTTCGCCCGCGCCGACGGCCATGAGGTGCTGCTGCAGATTCCCCTCGAGCCGAACAACTATCCGACCGAGAATCCGGGTCCGCACACCCTGCTGACCACACTCCCGCCCGACGAGAACATGAAGCGGCTACAGTGGCTGATGTCGCGCTACACGGGCTATGTCGGGGTCACCAACCTCATGGGCGGCAAGTTCGAGACGACCCAGAATGCGATGACGCCGGTGCTCGAGGAGGTGAAGGCCCGCGGGCTCCTCTATGTCGACGACGGCAGCGTGCAGGGGTCGACCGCGGGCCAGATCGCCAGCACGATCGGCCTCGACTATTCGGTCGCCACCGTTCAGATCGATGCCAACGCCTCGCCGGCCGACATCGCCAAGCAATTGGCGAAGCTCGAGTCCGTGGCCAAGGAAAAGGGTGCAGCGATCGGCGTGGTCAAGGCGAAGCCCGCCACCGTCAAGCAGCTCGCCGAATGGGCCGGCAAGCTGCAGAGCAAGGGCATCGTGCTCGTGCCCGTCAGCGCAGCGGTTCGCTCGCAAAGCCAAAGCTGATTTCCCGTGACCGACAAAGAGGCGCTGCCCTATCGGCCTTGCGTCGGCATCATGCTGCTCAACCGCGAAGGGCGCGCCTTCGTGGGTCGACGTGCCGATCGAGGCGATGACCCTGAGGGCGCCGGCCAATGGTGGCAGATGCCGCAAGGCGGCGTGGACGAAGGCGAGGAGCCCGAGGATGCCGCCCGCCGTGAGTTGTTCGAGGAGACGGGGGTGCGCAGCGCCAGCATCATCGCGCGCGCCAAGGATTGGCTCGTCTACGATTTGCCCGAGGAACTGATCGGCTTTGCCTGGGAAGGCCGGTTTCGCGGTCAGAAGCAGATGTGGTTCGCGGCGCGCTTCGAGGGCCCGGAGAGCGAGATCAACCTCGCTCCGCGCCACGGCCACGAGCCGGAATTCGACGCTTGGCAGTGGGTCAGGGTCGAAGAGCTGCCCTTGCTCATCGTTCCGTTCAAGCGCGCGGTCTATGAGTGCGTGGTCGAGGAGTTCGCGCCGCTT
The DNA here is from genome assembly GCA_963747175.1 of uncultured Alphaproteobacteria bacterium. Classification (GTDB taxonomy): domain Bacteria; phylum Pseudomonadota; class Alphaproteobacteria; order Rhizobiales; family Methyloligellaceae; genus Methyloceanibacter. Next base: position 48,003 of record CAVVDW010000003.1, read on the forward strand.
CTCAAGCGGTGAACGTCAGCCGTGCGCGTGCGGGTGGGGATGCTTGGCGTGCGGCGCTGGCCTAAGGCGCCGCATGAAGCGGCGATAGAGCAGGACGCTCGCGGGCAACAGCACGAGATCGCCGATCAGCGCCGCCACCAGCGTCATCGCCGAGAGCTTGCCGAATAGGCGGAGCGAGGGCAGGTCTGACAGCACGGTCACGCCAAGGCCGAAAGCGAGGATCAGCGAGGTGAGCACGAGCGCGGGGCCGATCAGAACGGTCGCGCGCTCGACGCCTATGGCCGGGTCCTCGCCGGGCCGGTCCTCGAGCCGCAAGCGGTTGAGATAATGGACGGCGGCGTTGAGCGAGAGCCCGAAGGCCACGATCAGCGCGACGATGCTCGCAAATTGCAGGCCCTCGCCTGAGGCCGCGAGCACGGCGCCTGCGGTGAACACGGGGAACAGCGTTGGCAGCACCGTCACCACCGCCACCATCACCGAGCGGAAGGCTAGGCCTAAGAAGATGCAGATGAACACGATCTCGGTGGTGAGTCCCGCATTCAGCTTGCCGATCATGGTGGCGCTGTTCCGCGCGGCGATGGCCGAAAGCCCGGTGACGACGATGCGATAGTCGGGATGGGCGTCGCGCACGACGTTGAGCTTGCCGTCGAGCTTCTCGATCACCGGGAGCAAGTTGCTGACATCGATGTCGGGGATGCGCCCGGTGACCACGACGGAATTGTCGGGCTCGTCGATGAAACGCGTGGTCAGATAGTCGGGCAGGATCGAGACATATTCCTTGAGCTTGTCGGGCGTATCCTCTTGCGTCTTGGCGAGCCAGCGCCGGAGCGTCTCCACCGACCAGACATTGCCGACGCCTGATTGCGTCTCGACGATCGAATGCACGTCGCCGATCACCTTGAGCACGTCCGGATCGTAAAGCGTCTTGCCCTTGGGATAGTCGATCATGATGTGAAGTGGATTGGCGCCGGTGAGCTTGGCGTCGAGCTGCTCGCTGGCGGCGACGGCCTGCTCGCGGTCCGGAACCTGGTCGGCAAGGCGATAGCGGGGCGGGAGCGTCACGTAGATCGCGCCGAAGCCCACCACGACGAGCAGCCCCAGAGCCACCACGACATGCGGATAGCGCACGCCCCACTCGGCGATCCAGCCGCAGAAGCGCTTGAGCGCGTTCATCGCCTTGTCGTGGCTTTTGAGACTGGCAGCGTAGGCCTTTGCGTTGCGGGGGATCAGCGTGCGGGTGAGCAACGGTACCAGCGTTATGCCGACGACGAAAGCAATCGCAGTCGACAGCGCGCCGGCGATGCCGAAAGTGCGGATCAGCGCCGAGTCCGAGAACAGCAGCGCGATGAAGGAAGCCGCCGCCGTTGCGGTCGCGAGCACGCAGGCAGGGCCGACGACAAGCACGGCATAGCGCGCCGATTTGATGCGCCGGTCGCCGTCGACCAGCCGGTTGCGCATGGCGACGGTGAGCTGCATCGAATCGGAGAAGCCGAGCACCATGATCAGCGGGATCATGACGTTCAAGAACAGGTTGAGCTTGAAACCGAGCCAGCCGAATAGGCCGAGCGACCAGACAATGGCGATGACGGGGGGTAGCGCGGCGATGACCATCAGCGAGACGCGCCGGAAGAAGGCGTAGGCGATGATCGCCCCGAACATGAAGCCGAGCACGTTGTATTTGAAGCGGTCGCGCTCGACGGCGTTCCTGATCTCGAGCTGCATCACGGGCGCGCCCGAGAGCTGCATCTGGAGTCCGGTGTCCTTCAGCTCCTCGGCGGCGGTATCGTGGATCTGCTGCACCACCGAGCCGAGGCCCTTCTCCTCGACCACCTGGCGGTCGAGAGCGAGCAGGATCAGCGTGAGCGTGCCGTCGTCGGAGAGGAGCTTGCCCTTGATGATCTCGTTGTTGCGGACCTTGTCGATGAGCTGCTTGTAGGCGTCGCCCTTGGGCAACTCGGCGGGAAAGACGGGGCCAGGGATCTTGCCGGGTTCAGGCGCCTCGCGCGCCGAGAACAGCGACACCTCTCCCGCCATGCCGTCGACGAATTGCAGATTGATGATGAGCTCGCGCAGAGCATTGATCGATTTCCGCTCGAGCAGATTGTCGCCGCTCACCACGATCAGCACGTCGTATTCGCTTGAGGGGAAGCGCTCGGAGATGGTGTCGTAGTCGCGAAACTCGGGCGTGTCGGTGCGGAACAGCTCGGAGAGCGAGTTGTCGACCTTGAGCCGCGTGTAACCGAAGCCGGCGGCGATGGTGACGGCGATGATGAGCGCAGCGGCAACCAGGGGGTAACGGAGCGCGGTCAGACCGAGCCGCTCGATGCCGAAGCTTAGCGAACGCACCCGTTTCGGTTCGGTCTTTTGCTGCATCGCCCTCGTCCGCCCCCCATCCCCTCAAGGACGAGGCGCGTCCGTAAGGGGAGCCCTTTTTCGTTGGGCCCCCTTATACCGCGACTCGGGCCGAAGCCCTAACAGGATGTGGCAATGTCGCACGCCGGCCGAAAAATCGGCTTACAGGTTGAGCGTGGCTTGGACTTGGCGGAGCTGGTCGAGCTTGGTCTGGGCGCGGTCGCGCATGGCGTCATCGGTCGCGTCGGCCACGTCCTCCTCGGCGTCCTTGACGGCTTGCGCAAGCTGGGTGGCCTCGAGCTCGACGAGGTCAATGGCCGTCTCGGCGAGAACGGTCAGCCCCGCAGGCGAGACTTCGGCGAAGCCGCCGCGCACGAAATAGCGCTGATGCTCGCCGCCACCGGGAAAGCCGATATCGAGCAACCCGGGCTTCAGCGTCGTGAGCAGCGGCGCGTGATGGGCGAGCACGGTCATCTCGCCCTCTGAGCCCGGCACGATGACCTGCTCGACCTTGCCGGAGACGAGGAGCCTGGTCGGCGACACGAGCTCGAATTTGAAGGCGTCAGGCATCAGGCGGCCTCGGCGGCCAGCTTCTCGGCCTTGGCGACGGCTTCCTCGATGGTGCCGACCATGTAGAAGGCGGCCTCGGGCAGGTGGTCGTAGTCACCGTCGCACAGGCCCTTGAATCCTTTGATTGTGTCGGCGAGATCGACGAACACGCCGGGCGAGCCGGTGAACACCTCGGCCACGTGGAAGGGCTGGGACAGGAAGCGCTCGATCTTGCGCGCGCGTGCCACCGTCACCTTGTCCTCTTCCGAAAGCTCGTCCATGCCGAGAATGGCGATGATGTCCTGGAGCGCCTTATAGCGCTGGAGGATCTGTTGCACGCGGCGCGCCACCGCGTAATGCTCCTCGCCGACGATGAGGGGCGAGAGCATGCGCGAAGTGGAATCGAGCGGGTCCACGGCGGGATAGATGCCCTTCTCGGCGATCGAGCGCGACAGCACGGTGGTGGCGTCGAGATGGGCGAAGGACGTGGCGGGTGCCGGGTCGGTCAGGTCGTCGGCCGGCACGTAGATTGCCTGAACGCTCGTGATCGAGCCCTTCTGCGTCGTGGTGATACGCTCCTGCAGGGCGCCCATGTCGGTCGCGAGCGTCGGCTGATAGCCCACGGCCGAGGGGATGCGGCCGAGAAGCGCCGACACCTCTGAGCCCGCTTGGGTGAAGCGGAAGATGTTGTCCACGAAGAACAGCACGTCCTGGCCCTGGTCGCGGAAATATTCGGCGACAGTCAGGCCCGACAGGCCGACGCGGGCGCGCGCTCCGGGCGGCTCGTTCATCTGGCCGTACACCAGCGCGCATTTCGAGCCTTCCACCGAGCCCTTGCGCGGGTCCTTGTTCACGCCGGACTCGATCATCTCGTGATAGAGGTCATTGCCCTCGCGGGTGCGCTCGCCGACGCCGGCAAACACCGAATAACCGCCATGGGCCTTGGCGATGTTGTTGATCAGCTCCATGATGATCACGGTCTTGCCGACGCCCGCGCCGCCGAACAGGCCGATCTTGCCGCCTTTGGCGTAAGGCGCGAGCAGGTCGACGACCTTGATCCCAGTAACGAGGATCTCGGCCTCGGTCGACTGGTCGGTATAAGACGGGGCCGGTGCATGGATCGGCCGCTTCTCGGACGTCTTGATCGGCCCAGCCTCATCAACAGCCTCGCCCACAACGTTCATGATGCGGCCCAGAGTCTCGTCGCCGACGGGGACGGCGATCGGCTCGCCCGTATCCACGACCTCCTGCCCGCGCACCAGCCCTTCGGTCGAATCCATGGCGACGGTGCGCACGGTGTTCTCGCCGAGATGCTGGGCAACCTCGAGCACGAGGCGGTTGCCGTGGTTCTGCGTCTCCAGCGCGTTCAAGATCTCGGGCAATTTGTCGTCGAACTGCACGTCGACGACGGCGCCCATGACTTGGCGCACGTGGCCCATGGAGCCCTCATAGGCCGCGACCTTCGCCTGCTGCTTCTTGGTCTCTGCGACCACGGGGGACGTCTTTGCCATGTTGTTCGTTCCTTCAAACCTCACGAATGACTATACCGCCTCGGCGCCGGAGATGATCTCGATCAGCTCCTTGGTGATCTGCGCCTGGCGCGAGCGGTTATATTTCATGGTCAGGCGATCGATCATGTCGCCGGCGTTGCGGGTGGCGTTGTCCATCGCCGACATCTGCGCGCCGTAGAACGAGGCAACGTTCTCGAGCAGCGCCTTGAAGATCTGCACGGTGATGTTGAGCGGCAGAAGCTCGCTCAGGATCTCCGCCTCGTCGGGCTCGTACTCGTAGACCGCGCCGCCAAGCGCGGTTTCCGAAGCGGTGGTATCGGCAGAGATGGTGGCGGGGATGATCTGCTGCGCGGTCGGCACCTGGCTGATCACCGAGCGGAAGCGCGAGTAGAACAGCGTGGCGACGTCGAATGCGCCGTCAGCGAATAGGGCGAGCACTTTCTCGGCGACCCTCTCGGCATGCTCGAAAGAGATCTGGCGCACGCCGCGGAACTCGATCGTATTGATGATGAGATGAGAATAATTGCGCTTCAGTTGGTCGAAGCCCTTCTTGCCGACGCAGAGGATCTTCACCTCTTTGCCGTCGTTCAGCAGACGCATGATGTGCTCGCGCGCGAGCCGCACGATGGCCGAGTTGAAGGCGCCGGAAAGGCCGCGCTCGCCGGTGCAGACGACGAGGAGATGGACCTGGTCCTTGCCCGTGCCCACCATCAGCGGCGACCCGCCCTCGCGGCCCTTGAGCGCCGTGGCGAGGTTGGCAAGCACCGCCTCCATGCGCGAGGCATAGGGACGGGCGGCTTCAGCCACGCTCTGCGCACGCCTAAGCTTCGCCGCGGCCACCATCTGCATGGCCTTGGTGATCTTTTGCGTCGCCTTGACGGAGGCGATGCGATTGCGCAGGTCCTTTAGCGACGGCATGGCTCAGCTCACGCGAAGGCCTTGGCGAATTTGTCGACGGCGGCCTTGAGCTTGTCGCCGGTCTCCTTGGAGATTTCCTTCTGGTCGCGGATCGTAGCCAGAATGTCGGCATGCTCGGCGCGCATATAGCGGAGCAGCTCGGCCTCGAAGCGCGACACGGATGAGACGGGGAGCGGATCGAGATAGCCGTTCACGCCGGCATAGATCACGACCACCTGCTCCTCGACCTTGAGCGGAGAGAATTGCGGCTGCTTGAGGAGCTCGGTCAGGCGCGCGCCGCGGTTCAAAAGGCGCTGGGTGGTGGCGTCGAGGTCTGAGCCGAACTGGGCGAAGGCCGCCATCTCGCGATATTGGGCGAGCTCGCCTTTGATCTTGCCGGCGACCTGCTTCATCGCCTTGACCTGCGCGGCAGAGCCCACGCGCGACACCGAAAGACCCACGTTCACCGCGGGCCGGATGCCCTGATAGAACAGGTCAGTCTCGAGGAAGATCTGCCCATCGGTGATGGAGATGACGTTGGTCGGGATATAGGCCGACACGTCGTTCGCCTGCGTCTCGATCACGGGGAGAGCGGTGAGCGAGCCCGAGCCGTTGTCCTTGTTCAGCTTGGCGGCGCGCTCGAGAAGCCGCGAATGGAGATAGAACACGTCGCCCGGATAGGCCTCGCGTCCCGGCGGACGGCGGAGCAGAAGCGACATCTGGCGATAGGCCACGGCCTGCTTCGAGAGATCGTCATAGGTGACGAGAGCGTGCATGCCGTTGTCGCGGAAATATTCGCCCATGGCGCAGCCGGAGAAGGGCGCAAGATATTGCATCGGCGCCGGGTCTGAGGCGGTGGCCGCGACCACGATCGAGTAGGGCAGCGCGCCGTTGTCCTCCAGCACCTTGACGAACTGGGCGACGGTCGAGCGCTTCTGGCCGACGGCGACATAGATGCAATAGAGCTTGGTCTTCTCGTCGTTGAGCGCGTTGACCGATTTCTGGTTGAGGATAGTGTCGAGGATGATGGCGGTCTTGCCGGTCTGACGGTCGCCGATGATGAGCTCGCGCTGGCCGCGGCCGATCGGAATGAGCGCGTCGATGGCCTTGAGCCCCGTCTGCATCGGCTCGTGCACCGACTGGCGGGGAATGATGCCGGGCGCCTTCACGTCGACGCGGCGCCTCTCGGTCGCCTCGATCGGGCCCTTGCCGTCGATCGGGTTGCCGAGAGCATCGACCACGCGGCCGAGCAGAGCCTTGCCGACCGGGACCTCGACGATGGCGCCGGTGCGCTTGACGACGTCGCCTTCCTTGATGTGCCGGTCGTCGCCGAAAATCACGATGCCGACATTGTCGACCTCGAGGTTCAGCGCCATGCCGCGCGTGCCGTCGGCGAACTCGACCATCTCGCCGGCCTGCACCTTGTCGAGCCCGTAGACGCGGGCGATGCCGTCGCCGACCGAAAGCACCTGGCCGATCTCGGCAACCTCGGCTTCCTGTCCGAAATTCTTGATCTGCTCCTTGAGGATCGCGGAGATCTCTGCGGCCCTGATATCCATCAGCCAACCTCTTTCATGGCAACTTTCAGTGAGTTCAGCCTGGTGCGCAGCGAGGTATCGACCATGCGGCTGCCCACCTTTACGACGAGCCCGCCGAGCAGCGTGGGATCGACCTGCTCGTCGAGCATGACCTTCTTGCCGAGCGCGGCGGTCAGCACCTGCGTCAGCGCGGTGATCTGGCTCTCGGTCAGCTTCGCGGCCGATGTGACCGTGGCGCTCGTCTCGCCCCGCTCGCGCGCGAGCATGGCACGGAAGGCGCGGATCATGTCGGGGGTCGCAAACAGGCGGCGGTTCTTGGCGACGAGCAGGAGGAAATTCTTGGTGAGCCCCTCGATCTTGAGCTTGTCGAGGATGGCGGCGAGCGCGCGACCCTGCTCCTCGGCCGAGAACACGGGGCTCTTGACCAGCCGCTTCATGTCCTCGAAGGCATCGAGCGCTTCGTTGAAACGCGTGAGATCGGCGGCGACTTGCTCGAGCGCCGCCCTTTCCTTGGCAAGCTCGAACAAGGCGGTGGCATAGCGTCCCGCTACGCCCGAACTCGTATCGACTTCACTACCTGCCACGTAAAACGCCTTTCCTCCCGAACGGGCGCTTTTTTGAGCAGCCTCGTCCCCGGACCCCGAGAAATTCTGGGATTGGCGCTTCCACGTCAACAGGTTGATGCCCTGCTAGACGGTCCCCTGGAAGCCCGGGCAGGCTGTAACATAGAGGGGGAGGGGGTGCAACCCGAGAGGGGCCATTTTTGCCGTAGAATTGGGCTTTGCCGGGCGCTCTCGGCCGATGTAAGTCAGCGGCGCTGAGATGCTTGCGGAAAGCCGGAGGGACGCGATGGCGACCAAGAAGACGGAGCATGCTGCAGCCCTGAAATTGCCGCCCCTCTGGGACCGCCTGCAAGGGCAGATCGACTGGTACGACGCCAAGGCCAAGGCGAACCAGCGCTATTACAAGGCCTCCAAGATCGCCATCATCGTCTGCGCCATCATCATCCCGATCGTCGCCGAATTCTCAGCCATGGCGGTGATCGTCGCCGCCGGCATCATCCTCCTGCTCGAGAGCCTCCAGCAGGTCAACAAATGGCAGGAGAACTGGATCCTCTACCGCTCGACCTGCGAGGGCCTGCGCAACGAGCAGCATCTCTACCACGAGAAGGCAGGTCCTTACGCCAAGCTGCCGGCCGACGAGGCGCACCGGGTCCTGGCCGAGCGGGTCGGCGCGCTAGCCTCGGCCGAGCACTCGAGATGGGTCACGGCCCATCGCGAGAAGGTTGACGACCACGCCGGAGACTGAGGCGCTAGTCCCCTCTAGCCCGTTGCTCGTCATGCCGGCGCAAGCCGGCATCCAGAAGAAAGTTCATAGAGCTTTTGAGCTGGATTCCGGCTTTCGCCGGAATTACGACCGCGGAAGCGTCACCAAAGATATATCTTGCGATAGCCTCAGTGACCGTATTATCTTACGATATATCTTTCCAATGGAGACTAAACACATGCATGGAATGAGACATCACGAGCGCTGCGGCGGCGGACTTTGGGCCGGGCGGCGCTTCGGTCGCTTCGGCGAGGGCCCCCGCTTTGGCGGACGCGGCGAAGGCGGCGGCGGGCGGGGCGACTGGTTCCGCGTCGGCAGGATGCTGGCGCAAGGCGACCTGAAGCTGCTCGCGCTCGCGCTGATCGCTGAGCAGCCGCGTCACGGCTACGAGTTGATCAAGCTGATCGAGGACAAGACGCGCGGCGCCTATAGCCCGAGCCCCGGCGTGGTCTATCCCACGCTCACCTTCCTCGAGGAGGCGGGCTACGTCACCGCCGAGGCCGAGGGCGCCAAGAAGCGCTACACCATCACCGACGAGGGCCGTGCCTATCTCGAAGAGAATCGCGACATCGCCGACATGGTGCTGGCGCGGCTCGCTGCCATCGGCGAGAAGCTCGCCCGCATGCGCCGCAAATGGCGGAGCGAGGGCGAAGAGGAGGAGACGAACGTTCCTAAGCTCGTCGATGCCGCGCTCGAAAATCTGCGCGAGGTCGCGGTGAAGCGGCTCGAGACGGGCGAAGACGCCGAAGCGCGCATCGTCGAGATGCTGATGCGCGCCGCTCAGGACATCCGCGGGAGCTAGGAGCCTCACCACGCCAAAAGGAGAGGGAGGGTTGGGTGTCATTCCCGCGAAAGCGGGAATCGAGTAGCCACTGTGCTCTCGATGTCAGGACCAATTCGCGTCTCCTGTGGTTACTGATCGCCCGGTCGAGCCGGGCGATGACAAGAGGAGTGGACGAGTAGAGGCCAACTCCGTCACAAAAAACTATACGGGTCGATGTCCACCAGGAGGCGGACATCGCCCTTTGCTTTAGGAACGGCTGACAGCCACAGGCGCAAATAGGCCTGGAGGTCGGCTTCACGGGCGGCCTTCACCAAGAGCCGGAAACGGTAGCGGCCGCGGATCACCGAGAGCGGCGCCTCTGCCGGTCCCAGCACCTCGATCTTGGCAGCGGCGGGAGCGGCGCGGGCGACCTCACGCGCGTAGCTCTCTGCCGCTTCGCGCGAGCTCGCCGAAACGAGCAGCGCTGCGAGCCTCCCGAAAGGCGGCATGGTCGCCTTGCGGCGCTCTTCGATCTCGCGCGCGAGGAAGGTGTCGCGATCGCCCGAGACGAGAGCCGCAACCACGGGATGCTCAGGCATATAGGTCTGGATCAGCCCGCGGCCCTTGATGGCGTCGCGGCCGGCGCGCCCTGTCACCTGAGTGAGAAGCTGGAAGGTGCGCTCGGCCGCGCGCGGATCGGCCTGGGCGAGACCGAGATCGCCGTCGACCACGCCGACCAGAGCGAGGCCCGGGAAGTGATGGCCCTTGGCGACGAGCTGGGTGCCGATAACGATATCGACCTCGCGCTCCTCGATCTCGCGCAAGGTCTGGCGGAGCTCGGCGATGTTCGGTGTGAGATCGCTCGACAGCAGCTCGCGGCGCGAATCGGGAAAAAGCTCGGCGACCTCCTCGGCGATGCGCTCGATGCCAGGCCCGCACGCGACGAGCGAATTCTCGGCCTCGCAATTCGGGCATTTCTCTGGAATCGGAATGAACTTGCCGCAATGGTGGCATTCGAGGCGGCGGCGGAATCTGTGCTCGACGAGCCAGGCCGAGCAATTCGGGCATTCGAATTTGAAGCCGCATTTCCGGCAGAGCGTCACCGGCGCATAGCCCCGGCGGTTCAGGAACAGGAGAGCTTGCTCTCCGCGCCCGAGTGTTTCCGCGATCGCATCGACCAGCACCGGAGAGAGCCACTTGCCCCGCTCAGGCGGCGAGACGCGCATGTCGATCGCGGCAATGGCCGGAAGTCCGTCGGCCTTGTAGCGAGTGCCGAGCCTGATGTGCCGGTAGCGTCCCTGCTCGACATTGACGAGGCTCTCGATCGACGGCGTCGCCGAGCTCAGCACCACGGGACAAGCGCCGAGCGACCCCCGCACCACCGCCATGTCGCGCGCCTGATAGGTGACGCGCTCCTCCTGCTTGTAGCCCGCGTCATGCTCCTCATCGACGACGATGAGGCCGAGATCGGGGAACGGGAGGAAGAGCGCAGAGCGCGCGCCGACGACGAGCTTCGCCTTGTTCTCGGCGACGGCGCGCCAGACGCGGCCGCGTTGCGGCGCGGGCACGCCAGAATGCCACTCAGCGGGCTTGGCACCGAAGCGCTCCTCGCAGCGGGCGATGAACTGGCTGGTCAGCGCGATCTCGGGCATGAGCACGAGCGCCTGCTTGCCCTTGGCTAGGGCTTGCGCGATCGCCTCGAAATAGACTTCCGTCTTGCCCGAGCCGGTGACGCCATCGAGAAGCGTCACGGCGAAGCCGTCGCCGGTATGGCTGAGCAGTTGGCGCGCGGCGTCCTTCTGCTCGGGGGTGAGGTGCGCGCGCTCGCGGGTCAGATCGAGCGGCAGCGCGTGCCAGTCGGGCAACGGCTCGGCGATGAGCGTGCCGGAATCCACCAGGCCATCGATCACGCTCACGCTCACGCCGGCAGCCTCGGCGAGGCTCGACTTCACCCAGATCATTTCGTTCGATGCCGCCTCGATCACGCGGGCGCGGGCTGGCGTCATGCGCGCGGGCGGCGCCCCGACGAGACGGACGCCATAGCGCGGCGCTGGCGGAGAGAATGCGCGGGACGCGCTCATCATCATGCGCAACACCATGCCGGGAGACGACAGCGTGTAATTGGCGACCCAGTCGGCGAAGTCGAGGCTGACGCGCGGCAGTGGCGGCACGTCGTCGATCACCTCGACGATGGCGCGAAGCTTCTCGGGCTTGATGTCGGGTGGCGGCGCGCCTTCCGGCCTGGTCCACACCACGCCGAGATATTCGACAGGCCCGAGCGGGGCCACGACGAACTGCCCCGGCTCGACGTGCGTTCCTTCCGGCACGAGGTAGTCGTAGGGTGCGGGCAGCGCGAGCGGCAGCATGACGGGAACCGTGACGGGCGCCGTGGCACCCGCGTCTTGGTCGGCTTGGCCTTGGTCGCGGCTCTGGTCAGAGGCTTCTCGTCTGGTTAGGCGGCGGGTTAACGACTCAGATACCCATAGTAGCGCTCGCCAGCGCGCTACGTTCAGGGATCGGGCTTGGCGGAAGAAGGCTTACAACCGGGATATATGGGAACGCCTTACGTGCGCGAGGCGGTCGAGGATTGGCTCGCCTATATCGGCACCGAGCGCCAGCTCGCGGCCAAGACGTCAGAGGCCTATGAGAGGGATCTCAGGCAGTTCCTCGCCTTCCTCGCGTCGCATTTCAACCGCCTGCCGGACATGCAACAGCTTCTCGCGCTCCAAGCGCGCGACGTGCGCGCCTTCCTCGCCTCGCGGCGGAGCGAAGGGGTCGGCAGCCGGAGCCTCGCGCGCACGCTCTCGGCGCTTCGCATGTTCTACAAATTCCTCGAGCGGCGCGGCTACGGCAAGAACGATGCGATCCGCGCCGTCGCTCTGCCAAAACTGCCTCATTCGGTGCCGAAGCCGCTCACCGCACCCAAGGCGACCGCGCTCGTCGACGGGGCCGATATCGCCGCTTCCGATCAGCCGGAGTGGATCATCGCCCGCGACACCGCCGTGCTCGCTCTGCTCTACGGCTCGGGCTTGCGCATCTCTGAGGCGCTGTCGCTGAAGCGCAAGGATGCGCCCCTGAAGGGCCGCGACATGCTGCGCGTGATGGGCAAGGGCAGCAAGACCCGCGTCGTGCCGGTGCTGGGAATCGCGCGCGAGGCGGTCGAGCTTTATCTCAAGCACTGCCCGATGCGGCTTGGGTCAGAGGACCCGCTCTTCGTCGGCGCGTATGGGAAGCAGCTCTCGCCCCGCATCATCCAACTCAAGATCGCGACGCGCCCGCGTCGCGCTCGGCCTGCCCGAGACGGCGACGCCGCATGCGCTCCGCCACTCCTTCGCCACCCATCTTTTAGGCGCGGGCGCAGACTTGCGCGCGATCCAGGAGCTGCTCGGGCACGCCAGCCTCTCGACCACGCAAGGCTATACCGAGGTCGACCGCGAGCACCTGCTCAAGACCTACGAAAACGCCCACCCCCGCGCATAGGGCTGTGACGCTTGGCGCCAACGCCGATTTGACGCTGGTCAAAGCCTGGCCGGCACGTTCCCGCCATCGTTAGCTATTCTTTGACTTTCCAGCATTTTTTCGCGATTGCCGATTGCAGTACTGACCGGTCAGTCATTATATTGGACTGAGGACCGGGACCAGCGGACCGGCCCCACGTCCCGTGAGAGGCAAGGCGATGGCTGAGACGAAATCCGCAGAGCGCAAGCGTAAGGCAGAGGCGGCGCCGAGGAAGCGCGAGCGCAAGGACACGCGCCCGCAGGAGATCGTGGCGGCCGCCTTCGAGGAGTTCGCCACGAAGGGCTATGCCGCGACCAAGGTCGAGGACGTGGCCTCGCGCGCGCGCGTCTCGAAGGGCCTGCCCTACCTCTATTTCAAGACCAAGGAGGAGCTGTTCAAGGCGGTGGTCAGGAGCGTCATCACCTCGCATTTCGACGTGATCCGCCAGCAGATGGAGCATACCGACTTGCCGGTCGAAGCCTTCCTCAAGGGCCCGTTCCTCTCCTTCATCCAGGAGCTCGTCTCCTCGAAGCGCGCCTTCATCGCGCGGCTCCTCATCGCCGAGGGACACAAGCACCCCGAGCTCACTGCCTTCTATTACGAGCAGGTCGTCTCGCGCGGGATCGAGACCATGACGCGGCTCATCGAGCGCGGCATCGAACGGGGGGAATTCAAGCCGACGCCGCTCCGCGACTACCCGCAGCTTCTCTTCGCGCCTGTCCTCACCGCCATCATCTGGCGCGGGCTGTTCGAGCGGCATCGCCATCTCGATACCAACGGGTTGCTCAAGACCAATATCGATCTTCTGACCGACGCGATCAGGGCGCCCGGCGTCGCGCCGAAGCTTCCCACGGGAGAAGCGCGATGAAGCAGAGAGCGTTGGCTCCTGCTCGCCGGGCTCGGCGCGATCGTGATCGCGTTCGCTCTGTTCACGCTTCCGGCCAACAAGGACTCGGAGTTCGCCGGTTACATGGAGGCCGATCTCGTCCTGGTCGGCTCCGAGCAGGGCGGCCGCGTGGCCACGCTTGCCGTAGAGGAGGGAGATCATGTCAAGCAGGGCGATCCCATCTTCACGCTGGAAAGCTCCGAGCAGGAAGCCTCGGTCGCCGCGGCCGAGTCGCGCGTGCAGGCAGGCCGATGCGCAACTCGCCGACGTCAAGGCGGAGTTGCAGCGGCCCGAGGAGATCACGGTGCTCGAAGCCGCGCTCAACGAAGCGAAGGCGATGCTCGTTGTCTCGAGCAACAATCTCGAGCGCGCCAAAGCCCTCTACGACAAGGGCTGGACCACCAAGGCGGCGCTCGACGATGCGATCGCCCAGCATGACCGGAACGAGGCGGCGGTGGCCGAGGCCGAGAAGCGCATCATCGCCGCGAAGCTTCCCGGGCGCTCGGACATGATCGACGCGGCAGCGGCGAATGCGGAGGCCGCACGCCACGCGCTCACCGAGGCCGAGAAGAACCTCACCAAGCGCCAGGTCGCTTCGCCCGCCGAGGGCACGGTCGAGGAGGTCTATTTCCGCCCCGGCGAGGTGGTGAATGCCGGACAGGCGGTGATCGCGCTCCTGCCGCCGCGCAATCTCAAGGTCCGCTTCTTCGTCGCCGAGCCGGTGCGCGCCAAGCTCCAGATCGACCAGATCGTGGACGTGTCCTGCGACGCCTGCCCGCCCGGCCTCAAGGCCAAGATCAGCTTCATCGCGCGCGACGCCGAGTTCACCCCGCCCGTGATCTTCTCGCGCGAGGAACGCCAGAAGCTCGTGTTCCTGGTCGAGGCGCGCCCCGAGGGCGAGGCGAGCGCGCTCACCGCGGGTCAGCCGGTGACGGTCACGCTCGCACCGGGGCAGCAGGTGGTGCGGCGATGAGCGAGAAGGAAATCGCCATCGACGTCTCTGGTCTGACCAAGAGCTTCGATGGGCGGGTGGTGGTCCGGGATCTCAGCCTCAAAGTGCCAAAGGGCGAGATCTACGGCTTCCTCGGCCCGAACGGGAGCGGCAAGACCACGACGCTCCGCATGTTGTGCGGCCTGCTCACGCCGGACTCAGGCTCCGGCACCTGCCTCGGCTACGACATCCGCAAACAGGCTGACGAGATCAAGCGCAATGTCGGCTACATGACGCAGCGCTTCAGCCTCTATACCGACCTCTCGATCCGCGAGAATCTCGAATTCGTGGCGCGCGTCTATGGCGTGCCGAACCCGCGCCGGGCGGCGGCCGAAGCGATCGGGAGGCTCGGGCTCTCGACCCGCGCCGATCAGCTCGCCGGCGATTTGTCCGGCGGCTGGAAGCAGCGGCTCGCGCTCGGCGCCTGCATCCTGCCGCAGCCGCGTCTCCTCCTGCTCGACGAGCCGACCGCGGGCGTCGATCCGAAGGCGCGGCGCGAGTTCTGGGACGAGATTCACAATCTCGCGGCGGAAGGCATCACCGTGCTCGTCTCCACCCACTACATGGACGAGGCCGAGCGCTGCCACGAGCTCGCTTATATCGCTTTCGGCGAGCTTCTCGCGCGCGGCACGGCGCAGCGACGTCGTGGCGCAATCTGGTCTTGAGCACGTGGATCGTGACGGGGACCGATCTGCACCGTCTCGCGACCAAGCTCGAGACCTGCGACGGCATCGACATGGTCGCGCCATTCGGCACGGAGCTGCACGTCTCCGGGCGCGACAAGCACGCGCTCGATGTGGCGATCGAGGGGGCGAAGAAGGCCGACGGCGCGCATCACTGGATGCGCGGCGAGCCTTCACTCGAGGACGTGTTCATCCTGCTTATGGACCAGGCCAAGGACAATTTCGCGTGAGCACGCCCGCAAATAACGGCTCGGTCAATCGCGATCCTGGCTTTCTCCGGCGCACATGGGCGATGGTAGTGAAGGAGTTCGTCCAGATGCGGCGCGACCGCATGACCTTCGCCAGCATGATGCTCGTGCCCATCCTCCAGCTCACTCTGTTCGGCTATGCGATCAACACCGACCCAAAGCATCTGCCCACTGCCGTGCTCGTACGCGACGAGGGGCCGCTCACCCGCGCCGTGCTCGCGGCCTTCAAGAACACCGACTATTTCGATTTCCGCTGGCAGGTGCGCGATCCCGCCGAGCTCGACAAGCTCATCCGCTCTGGCGAGGCCCAGTTCGCCGTCGAGATCCCCGCGAGCTTCGAGCGCGACGTCAGGCGGGGCGACCGTCCCCAGGTTCTGGTCATCGCCGATGCGACAGATCCGGTCGGGACCGGAACGGCGATCGGCTCGCTAGCAAGGTCTGATGGATACGGCGCTCAGGCGCGAGCTACGCGGCCCTGACGCGCATGTGGAGGCCACGGCGCCGCCCTTCGAGATCACCTTGCAACGCCGCTACAACCCGGAAGGCGTCACCCAGCTCAATATCGTGCCGGGTCTGCTCGGCGTCGTGCTGACCATGACCATGATGATGTACACGGCGCTCGCGGTGACGCGCGAGATCGAGCGCGGCACCATGGAGAATCTGCTCGCCATGCCCATCAAGCCGGTGGAGATCATGATCGGCAAGATCGCGCCCTTCGTGCTGGTCGGCTTCGTGCAGATGACGATCATCCTGATCGCCGCGCGCTATCTGTTCGACGTGCCGATCTACGGCAGCGTGTGGCTGCTCATCGCGCTGTCAACGTTGTTCGCCGCCTCGAACCTCGCCGTCGGCTACACCTTCTCGACCGTCGCGCGAGAACCAGCTCCAGGCGGTGCAGATGACCTTCTTCTTCTTCCTGCCGAACTTCCTGCTCTCGGGCTACGCCTTCCCCTTCCGCGGCATGCCGGGTTGGGCGCAAGCGATCGGCGAGGCGCTGCCGCTCACCCATTTCATCCGCATCGTGCGCGGCATCATGCTCAAGGGAAACGGGCTCGGCGACATGCAGATGGATGTGCTCGCTCTGTTCATCTTCATGTTGGTGGCGATGGGGCTTGCGCTGCTCCGATTCCGCCGCACGCTGGATTAGCCTCACGCGATTCGTCATGCCCGGCGAAGGCGGGAATCCACGTAATCACTGCATGAGGTAATCTTGCGCATAGGGGTTACTGGATATGACCCGGTCAAGCCGGGCAATGACACGGGAGAGCGAACAATGACGCTCAAGGCCGTCCGCTTCATCGCCCTCTTGCTCGCCGCGCTCACGCTCGGCATGGGGCTCTGTCATCTGCTTCAGCTTCCCTCGCGCATGGGCTGGGACCAATATCTCTGGGTCGGCTCGACGGTGCAGGGCGGGCTCTACAGCCTGTTCGGCTCGGCTCGGCGCGGTGATCGACATCCTGACGGTGATCACGCTTGCGCTTCTCACCTATCTCGTGCGCGAGCATCGCCGGCCCGGCGTTCGGCTTGCGCTCACGGCAGCGCTCCTCTTCGCGATCGGGCTCCTGCTGTGGTGGGTGCTCGTCTATCCCGTCAATGTCGAGCTCGCCAAATGGGTGAACGGGCCGGTGCCTTCTGACTGGACGGTCTACCGCTCGCGCTGGGAGTGGGGACACGCCACCATTTCGCTGTTCGAGCTGCTGGGCTTTGCGGCGCTGATCGCCTCGGTGCTCGCCGACACGCCGCGGAATTCTTCGTCAAGAGGAACTCGTCATTCCGGCGAAAGCCGAAATCCAGTTAGGCTTCGCCGAGTCTCATCCTGCATTCCGGATCGCGCGATGCGCGCTCCGCGCACGCCGTCCGGAATGACGCCAAGCCGTCACATATGGATCGGCGCGCTTGTCGACGGCGAGGGCGGCTTCCTTCACCGCTTCGTTGAGCGTTGGATGGGCGTGGCAGGTGCGCGCCAGATCCTCGGCGGAGCCGCCGAACTCCATCAGCACGGCGGCCTCGGCGATCATGGTGCCGGCATCGGCGCCGATGATATGCACGCCGAGCACGCGGTCGGTTCCCTCCTCGGCCAGCACCTTCACGAAGCCTTCGGTGGTGCGGTTCACCTTGGCGCGGCCGTTGGCGGTGAAGGGGAACTTGCCGACGCGATAGGGAATGCCGGCCTCCTTCAGCTCCTCTTCGGTCTTGCCGACCGAGGCGACCTCAGGCGCGGTATAGATCACGCTCGGGATCACGTCGTAATTCACGTGGCCCGCCTGGCCGGCGAGGATCTCGGCGACGGCGATCCCTTCCTCCTCGGCCTTGTGCGCGAGCATGGGGCCTTTGATCGACATCGCCGATGGCGTAGATGCCGAGGCACGCTCGTGGCGAAGTGCTCGTCGACGACGACGCGACCGCGATTGTCGGTTTTGACGCCGGCTTCGGCGAGGCCAAGGCCCTTGGTGTTCGGGATGCGGCCCACAGACGACGAGCACGACATCGCATTCGAGCGTCTCGGACTTGCCGCCTTCGGCCGGCTCGAGCGTGAGCTTGACGCTCTTGCCCTTGGTGTCGGCCTTGACGACCTTGGTCCCGAGCTTGAAGGCGATGCCTTGCTTCTCAAGAACGCGCTGGAGCGCCTTGGCCACCTCGCCGTCGAGGCCCGGCGCGAGCCGTGGCAGCATCTCGACCACGGTCACCTGCGAGCCGAGACGCGACCAGACCGAGCCGAGCTCGAGCCCGATATAGCCGCCGCCGATCACGACGAGCCGCTTCGGCACTTTCTTCAAGGAGAGCGCGCCGGTCGAAGAGATCACCGTCTCCTCGTCGATCGCGATGCCGGGAAGGGCCGCTACCTCCGAGCCGGTGGCGATGACGATGGCCTTGGTCTCGACCACCTGCTTCTCGCCGTTGATGAAGGTGACCTCGACCTTGCCGGGCCGAGGATGCGGCCTGAGCCGTGGAAATGGTCGACCTTGTTCTTCTTCAACAGAAACGCGACGCCGTCGACATTGCCCTTGACGCCGGCGTCCTTGAAGGCGAGCATGGCGGCGAGATCGAGCTCCGGCTTCACCTTGATGCCCATGCCGGCGAAGTCATGCGCGGCTTCGGCGTAAGCCTCGCTTGCATGCAGCAGCGCCTTCGACGGGATGCAGCCGACATTGAGGCAGGTGCCGCCATGGGTGGCGCGCTTCTCGACCACGGCCACCTTCATGCCGAGCTGGCCGCGCGGATGGCGCAGACATAGCCGCCCGGCCCTGTGCCGATAACCACAAGGTCGTAACTCATGTTGGCACTCTATCCCCCTACTGCTCGGGCGTCAGCGTCTCCTCGCCATGCCCGCTGTCCCATAGTCCCGCCAGGCTGCCGTCATCGGCGAGAGCATAGACGATCGGCGTCGTGCTGCCCCCGAGCGCCGCGCGAGGGGCGGCGGCTTGCGCCTGGGCCAGCGAAAGCGTGGCGAGAAGCGCGAAAACTCTAAAGAGAATGCCGAAGAAGCGCATGGGGGAGACCGCTCGGTTGCCTGCCTAGGCCCTTAGGATGGAGCAAGTCGAGGGGGTCCGTCCAATGGATGCGCAAGAAGCGGTTGGCGAGGCCTTAAAGGTCGAGAACGAGACGCTTGGGGTCCTCGATCGCCTCCTTGATATGTACCAGGAAGGTGACGGCGTCTTTGCCGTCGACCAGGCGGTGGTCGTAGGAGAGCGCGAGATACATCATCGGCCGGGCCACGATCGCCCCGTCGCGCACCACAGGGCGCTCCTCGATCCGGTGCATGCCGAGAATGCCCGATTGCGGCGCGTTCAGGATCGGGGTCGATAGCAGCGAGCCATAGATGCCGCCATTGGAGATGGTGAAGGTGCCGCCTTGCATCTCCTCGAGCGCAAGCTTGCCCTCGCGGGCGCGGGCTCCGAAATCGGCGATCGCCTTCTCGATTTGAGCCAGGCTCATCGTGTCGGCGTCGCGCAACACCGGCACGACGAGCCCGCGCTCGGTGCCGACGGCGACGCCGATGTGGTAGTAGTTCTTATAGACGATGTCCTCGCCGTCGATCTCGGCGTTGACCGCGGGGATGTCCTTCAGCGCCTGCACCGCCGCCTTCACGAAGAAGCCCATCAGGCCGAGCTTGACGCCGTGCTTCTTCTCGAAGACGTCACGATAGTTGCGGCGAAGCTCCATCAACGCGCTCATGTCCACGTCGTTGAACGTGGTGAGCATCGCCGCGGTGTCCTGTGCCTCCTTGAGGCGCTTGGCGATGGTCTGGCGGAGCCGGGTCATGCGCACGCGTTCCTCGCGCGCGGCATCGTCCTTCGGCACTGGCGCGCGGGGCGCTGGCGGAGCCTTAGGCCTCCGCTCCCGCGCAAGCAACGCCTCCGCAGCTCGCGCCACATCGTGCTTCAGCACCTGGCCGCGACGGCCCGAGCCTTCGACCGCGCTCGGCGCGAGCTTCTTCTCGACGAGCAGCTTCCGCGCGGCCGGAGAGGGCGGCATCTCTTCGATGCTTATTTCCTCGCGGCGCACCGGCTCGCGCTCGAGGGACTTGGCTTCGATGGGCTCGGGCTTAGGGGCACGGAGCGCCGGCTCGTCGGCGACCGGCGCTGCCTCGGCGGTCGCGAGGTCGACCAAAGCGGGAGCGGCGGCTTTCGCCGCTTGCTTGGGCTTGGCCAGCTTCGCCTTGCCCTCGCCCTCGGCGATGGCGCCAAGAAGGGCGCCGACCGCGACCGTATCGCCCTGCTTGACCACGATCTCAGACAGTACGCCGGAAGCCGGCGCCGGCACCTCGACGGTGACCTTGTCGGTCTCGAGCTCGACCAGAGGCTCGGCGGCTGAGACCGTCTCTCCCGCCTTCTTGAACCACTGTCCGACCGTCGCCTCGACGATCGACTCTCCCAAGACCGGCACGCGGATCTCAGTCGCCATGGCCTCGTCTGCCCCTAAAGTTCTTCTCGGTGTAACTAGCCCAAAGCCTCTTCGAGAAACGCCTTCACCTCGAGCACATGCTTGCTCATGAGACCCGTAGCCGTCGCCGCCGAAGAGGGTCTTCCCGCATAGCGCGGGCGCTTATGCTTGGCGTAGATATGCTCGAGCACCCAGGAGAGGTTCGGCTCGATGAAGCTCCAGGCGCCCATATTCTTCGGCTCCTCCTGGCACCATACCATTTCCGCGTCCTTGAAGCGTGACAGCTCCTGGATCAAGGCGCGGGCCGGGAAGGGGTAAAGCTGCTCCATCCTGAGCAGGTAGACGTCGTTCACCCCGCGCTTCTCGCGCTCGTCATAGAGGTCGTAATAGACCTTGCCCGAGCAGAGCACGACGCGCCTGATCTTGTCGTCGGGGACGAGCTTGATGGCCTGGTCGGGGAGGAACTGCGCATCGTCCCACAACAGTCGATGGAAGCTCGAACTCCGGGCCGAGTTGCGCGAGAGTCGATACCACGCGTTTGTGACGCAGCAGCGATTTCGGCGTCATCAGCACGAGCGGCTTGCGGAAGCCGCGATGCAGCTGGCGGCGCAGGATGTGGAAATAATTGGCTGGCGTCGTGCAATTCGCGATCTGCCAATTGTCTTCGGCGCAGAGCTGGAGATAGCGCTCGAGCCGTGCCGAGGAATGCTCGGGCCCCTGGCCCTCGTAGCCGTGGGGAAGCAGAAGCACGAGGCCCGACATGCGAAGCCATTTCCGTTCGCCCGATGAGATGAACTGATCGATGATGACCTGGGCGCCATTGGCGAAATCGCCGAACTGCGCCTCCCACAGGACGAGCGCGTTCGGCTCGGCGAGGCTGTAGCCATATTCGAAGCCGAGCACGGCCTCCTCGGAGAGCATGGAGTTGATCACCTCGAACTCGGCCTGCTCTTTCGATACGTGCTTGAGTGGGGTGTATTTCTTTTCGTTCTCCTGATCCATCAGCACCGAGTGGCGCTGGGAGAAGGTGCCGCGCTCGGAATCCTGACCCGACAGCCTAACGCGATAGCCCTCGACGAGAAGCGTGGCGAAGGCGAGCGACTCGGCCGTCGCCCAGTCGAGGCCCGCGCCATCCTCGATCATCTTGCGGCGCGCGGCCATGATGCGGGCGATGGTCTTGTGCGGATGGAAGCTCTTGGGGATGGTGGTGATCTTGCGGCCGACCTCTCTCAGCAGATCGAGGTCGACGCCGGTCACGCCGCGGCGCGCGCCTTCCTCGGCGTGGCCGATCCCCGACCATTTGCCGTCGAGCCAGTCGGCGCGGTTCGGGCGATAGGATTCGCCCGCCGCGAACTCCTCCTCGAGGAAGTTGCGGAACTCGGCCTGCATGCGATCGATCTCGGCCTGGGTGAACAGCCCTTCCTCGACGAGACGATGGGAGTAGACCTCGACCACGCTCGGATGCTGGGCGATCCGCTGATACATCAAAGGTTGGGTGAAGGCCGGCTCGTCCGCCTCGTTATGGCCGTGGCGGCGGTAGCAGAACATGTCGATGACCACCGGCTTGCGGAAGCGCTGGCGGAACTCGGTGGCGATCTTGGTGACGTGAACCACGGCTTCGGGATCGTCGCCGTTCACGTGGAAGATCGGCGCATCGATCATCTTGGCGACGTCGGACGGGTAAGGGGACGAGCGCGAGAAGCGGGGGGCCGTGGTGAAGCCGATCTGATTGTTGACGATGAAATGGATCGAGCCGCCGGTGCGGTGGCCGCGCAAGCCCGACAGGCCGAGGCATTCGGCAACCACGCCTTGGCCCGCGAAGGCCGCATCGCCATGCAGCAACAGCGGCAGGACCTGGTCGCGCTCCTTGTCGTGATGCTGATCCTGCTTAGCTCGTACCTTGCCGAGCACGACGGGATCGACGATCTCGAGATGCGAGGGGTTCGCCGTCAGGGACAGATGCACGCGGTTGTCATCGAACTCGCGGTCCGAGGAGGCTCCGAGGTGATATTTGACGTCGCCAGAGCCCTCGACCTCGTCGGGATGGGCACTGCCGCCTCTGAACTCGTTGAAGATCGCGCGGAAGGGCTTGGCCATGACATTGGCGAGCACGTTCAAGCGCCCGCGATGGGGCATGCCGATCACGATCTCCTTCACGCCGAGTTGGCCGCCGCGTTTGATGATCTGCTCGAGCGCGGGCACCATCGACTCGCCGCCGTCCAGGCCGAAGCGCTTGGTACCTGTATATTTGACGTCGAGGAAGCGCTCGAAGATCTCGGCCTCGATCAACTTCTTCAGAATCGCCTGCCGCCCGCGCTGGGTGAAGGTCACCTCGTGACCTTCGATGCGGTTCTGGATCCAGGTCCTCTGCTCGGGGTCCGAGATGTGCATGTACTCGACGCCGATCGTGCCGCAATAGGTGCGTTTCAGGATGTCGAGCACCTGGCGCACGGTGC
Organism: uncultured Alphaproteobacteria bacterium; assembly: GCA_963747175.1. Taxonomy (GTDB): domain Bacteria; phylum Pseudomonadota; class Alphaproteobacteria; order Rhizobiales; family Methyloligellaceae; genus Methyloceanibacter. Next base: position 70,585 of record CAVVDW010000003.1, read on the forward strand.
CGAATTCGAGCCCGAGAGCGCCACCGAGATAGATCGGCCGCTCATAGTCCGACTTGGTGAAACCGTAGGTCTTGGGCTTGAGCTCGGGATGCTCGCGGCGGGTGACGAGCTCGAGCGGATCGAGCTTGGCGACGAGGTGACCGCGCGTGCGATAGGCGCGGATCAGGAGGCGTAAATTGATCGAAGTCCCGGGCGGCGGAAACCGCGGCGGCCTGCTCGGTGGCGAGGCCCACGGGAAGCTGCGGCAAGGCGGCGGGCACCAATGCCGCGCCGTTCGAAGGAGCCCAGGACGGACCGCGCGCCTCGGCAAGAACGTCGTCAGGTTCGTCGTCGAGGCTGGCAAAGAACTCGCGCCAGGCAGGATCGAGCGAATGCGGCTGCTCTTGGTAGCGCGCGTGGAGCTCGGCGAGATAGGTGGCGTTGGCGCCTTCCAGAAACGACGTGTTGATAAACACGTCGTTCAGTTCGTGTCTCGTCATCAGATCAACCCTGCCGGTCGTTGGGGTCACCGGCGTGCCGGGCAAACAAGGCGAGCGTTAGGCGCCCGGCTCACCTTGCATGTAATATTCGTGCAAGGGTTGTTCCAAGGGCTGCGGGCGAATTGGCGACGACGACGCCAGCGTCGCGCATTGCCTCAATTTTGTGCTTGGCGTCGCCTTTGCCGCCTGAGATCACGGCACCGGCATGACCCATGCGACGCCCCGGCGGCGCGGTGCTCCCCGCGACAAATCCGACCACCGGCTTCTTGATGTTGGAGCTCGCGAGGAAGGCCGCGCCCTCCTCCTCAGCGCTGCCGCCGATCTCTCCGATCATGATGATGGCTTCGGTGGCATCGTCGGCGAGGAAGAGCTTGAGCGCGTCGACGAAGTTCGTGCCGTTGACCGGATCGCCGCCGATGCCGATGCAGGTCGACTGGCCAAGCCCAGTGGCGGTCGTCTGGGCGACCGCCTCGTAGGTGAGGGTGCCCGAGCGCGAGACAATGCCGACCTTGCCCGGCTTATGGATATGGCCCGGCATGATGCCGATCTTGCATTCGCCGGGCGTGATGACGCCGGGGCAGTTCGGCCCAACCAGACGCGTATCCGAGCCGGAAAGCGCGCGCTTGACCTTGACCATGTCGAGCACGGGCACGCCCTCGGTGATGCACACGACGAGCCGGACGCCCGCGTCGATCGCCTCGAGGATCGCGTCGGCGGCGAAGGCGGGCGGCACATAGACGGCGCTCGCGTCGGCGCCGGTCTCAGCCACCGCCTCTCGCACGGTGTCGAAGACCGGAAGCCCCAGATGTTTGCTGCCGCCTTTGCCGGGGGTCACGCCGCCGACCATGCTTGCGTGCCGTAGGCGATCGCCTGCTCGGTATGGAATGAGCCCTGCGCCCCGGTGATGCCTTGGCAGATGACGCGCGTATTCTTATCGACGAGAACTGACATGAGTGATGAACCAGGGTTGCAAGTTATCAGGCCGCGGCCTTGACGGCGGCCACGGCCTTCTTGGCCGCATCATCAAGGTCGTCGGCGGGGATGACGGCAAGGCCCGATTTCGCCAATAGCTCCTTGCCGAGCTGGACATTGGTGCCTTCGAGACGGACCACGAGCGGGACCGAAAGCTTGACCTCTCGCGCCGCGGCGATGATGCCCTCGGCAATCGTGTCGCAGCGCATGATGCCGCCGAAAATATTGACCAGCACGCCTTTGACGTTGGGGTCGGACAGGATGATCTTGAACGCCTCGGTGACGCGCTCCTTGGTGGCGCCGCCGCCGACGTCGAGGAAATTGGCGGGCTCCCCGCCATAGAGCTTGATGATGTCCATGGTCGCCATGGCCAACCCTGCGCCGTTGACCATGCAGCCGATGGTTCCGTCGAGCTTCACGTAAGAGAGGTCGTGCTTGGAGGCCTCGACCTCGGCGGGGTCCTCCTCGTAGATGTCGCGCAGTGCGGCGATCTCGGGATGGCGGAACAGCGCGTTGTCCTCGAATGACATCTTGGCGTCGAGGCAGAGCAGATTGCCTTCTTTCGTCACCACTAGCGGGTTGATCTCGATGAGGCTCGCGTCCTTGTCGAGGAAGAGCTTGTAGAGGCTCGCGACCAGGCTCGCGCATTGCTTGGCGAGCACACCCTCGAGCTTGAGAGCGGAAGCGATCACGCGGCCATGGAAGGCGCTCAATCCTGAGGCCGGATCGACGGAGAGCGTCGCGATTTTTTCGGGCGTCTCGGCGGCAACCTTCTCGATGTCGACTCCGCCTTCGGTCGAGGCGATGAACGCGACGCGGCCCGAGCCGCGATCGACGAGAAGTGAGAGATAGAGCTCGCGCGCGATGGTCGCGTCCTTCACCACATAGACGCTGCGGACCACGCGGCCCTTCGGTCCCGTCTGCGGCGTGACGAGCGGCTTCCCCAGCATGCGGTCGGCCTCGGCGTGCAACTCTTGCAGCGTCTTCACGAGCTTGATGCCGCCGCCTTTGCCCCGTCCGCCCGCGTGGATCTGCGCCTTTACGACGAACGTGCCGCCGCCCAAGGCTTCGGCATGCGACTTGGCTTCGTGCGGGCGTGGCGGCGACGCGGCCTTCGGCGACCGGCGCGCCGTACTGCTTCAAGAGGTCCTTGGCCTGATATTCGTGGATGTTCATGGCAATACTCTTAGGCGCCCGGACAGCGGGCTCGTGAAACGATGGTTCAGCACGTTTTCGATCAGCTCGATGAAGCGAGGCTCGGCGCGATCCTCTGGCAAAGCTCGACGAGCGCCTTGACCAACTCGACCGAATGAAGGAAGGCGTCCTTCTCGGCCGAGGTCAGGTCGAGCTCGATGACGCGCTCGACGCCCTTGGCGCTGATGATGACGGGAACGCCCGCGTAGATGCCCTTCACCCCGTACTCGCCATTGAGATAGGCGGCGCAGGGGAGCACGCGCTTCTGGTTCTTGAGATAGGATTCAGCCATCTCGAGAGCGGCGGCGGCCGGAGCGTAATAGGCCGAGCCTGTCTTGAGCAGGCCGACGATCTCGGCGCCGCCGTCGCGCGTGCGCTGCACGATCTCGTCGAGGCGCTTCTGCGTGATCCAGCGCATCTTGACGAGATCGGCGAGCGGAATGCCGGCGACCGACGAATAGCGGATCAACGGCACCATCGTGTCGCCGTGGCCGCCGAGCACCATCGTAGCGATGTCCTCGGGGCTGATATCGAACTCCTCGGCGAGGAAGAAGCGGAAGCGCGCGGCATCGAGCACGCCCGCCATGCCGACCACCTTGTTGCGCGGCAGCCCGCTCGTCTTCTGGAGCGCCCAAACCATGGCGTCGAGCGGGTTGGTCACGCAGATGACGAAGGCTTCCGGCGCATATTTGCGAAGTCCGGCGCCCACCTGCTCCATGACCTTGAGGTTGATCTCGATGAGATCGTCGCGGCTCATGCCTGGCTTGCGCGGCACGCCCGCGGTGACGATCACGACATCGGCGTCCTTGAGCTCGGCATATTCGTTGGTGCCGCGCATCTTCGGGACATAGCCTTCGACCGGGGCCGACTGGGAGAGATCGAGCGCCTTGCCCTGGGGCACGCCGTCGACCACGTCGAACAGGATGATCTCGCCGAGTTCCCTGATGCCGGCGAGATGAGCCAGCGTGCCGCCGATCTGGCCCGCGCCGACCAGCGCAATGCGATTACGCGCCATGAAGACCCCCTTCGCTTCGACTGACCAAGACTTGCCCCGCTCAGGGCTAGTTCACGCGAAGGGTTGGTTAAATGCAATCCTTTCCGCGCGCAAGGTGCTGGTTTTAGCTAGCGCCGCGAGATCGCACCAGGGCGTCAAATCTCGGCCTATTTGGCGAGCGCCTCGACTTGGCCGAGATCGATCGTGCCGATCGCCGCCTTGAGCGCATCCATGCTTGCGTCCGCCCCCTCGGCCTCCACCATGACCCGGTCGGCCACGATGACGGCAAACTTCCCAACCTTGGTTTCCCGGTTGAACTCTTCCATGGTCATCCGGCCGTCGACCTGGCCCATCTTCGAATAGGAGGTCGCGGTCTCCTCGCTGGCGTTGGCGCCGAAGGCGCTGCCGAGCGCCGCAAGCGCCCCTATCGCGCCCATGTCGGTCAAGGAGAGCGTAATGCGCGCGCTGCCCTTGGCGTAGACGGCCTTGGCGTTGCCGAAGTCGAATCCTGCCGCACCTCCCGAGGCGGTCGAGGTGTCGGTCCGCGCAAAGCCGCCGGAGAGGGTCGCGGGCAGCAGGGACTTGAGATCGTCAGGAGCGATGGCGCGCGGGCCTGAGCTTTGCTTGCCGTCGGCAGACGGCTCGCCGCCATTGGCGCCCTCATCGGACGGCTGCGCGGCCTGCTTGGACATCTGCTCCAATTGCTTGGCGGCCTTGTCGAGCTTCTCCATATCGAGGTTCACGCCGCCCGGCAGGCTGATCTTCCCGCCCACCTCGCCCACGCTGCCTGGCCCCGGTACGGGCACTAGGGCGCCTATGAGTGCCGCGATGACCAGGCCGATAACAAGCCCGATGGCGATGAGCACGCCCGTGAAGGCGAGCGCGCGCTCGGCCGGCACGCGCATGAGGACGGGGACGCCGGTATAGATCAGGTAGAGGCTGTACAGGCCGAGCAAAGCGAGAACATGCAGCACGGGGAGCAGATAGAACACGCCTGCGAGCCAGCTTGCGGTCGCGCCGTAGGCGGCGAGCTTGAAGGCGCTGACGCGATCTTTCTGGCCGCCGAAGCGGGGCGCGAGCGCATCGATGATCAGGGCAAAGACATAGACCCCGCCGAGCTGCATCGCGTATTGCAGGATCGCGGTCGCAACCGCGCCGAAAAAGGACGGGCGATAGGTAAAGCCGCCAACGCCGTAGCCGAAAAGCAAGCTGCCGATCAGCGTGCAAAGCACCGGCACCGCGGCGAGGTAGACGACATAGTTCGAATAGAGGCTGCCCACCGTGGCGGGCTCGGCCGCGATTTTCGGCCATTCCTCCTTGGGCTGAAGCAAGAGGTCTCTGACGCGGGCGATCAGGGCGGCGCGCGCCTCAGGCGTAGGCAACAGGTCCATCGCTCAGTCCCTCTTCGAGAGTTGAAAAGTCTAACACGGAGCGGCGTCCGCGCGCGCCTCGCGCAATGATGGGGACGACTACGCGGCTTGGTTGAGCGCAGGGGCTCCGATCGGATATAGACTTTCTTTCCCGCGGGCCGTCGCGGCGAGGATCCCCCCATGGCGCAAGACGAGCCGAGCACCGAGCCATTTGAGGCGCCACACTGGCCGCTCGTCGTATGGGCCGCGCGGTGCAGCGCCTATTTCCTCGCCCAGGGCGGAATCCTGCTCCTGTCCTACGCCTATTTCGGCTTCGGCACCGACCCGCACAGCTTCGCGATCGGATTCCGGCTCGATCCGATTCTCGCCGCGGTGCATTTCGTGTGGGGGCTCGCCGGTACGTTCATCGGCTTCTACCGACCCCGTTATGCCACTTGCTTCGTTCTCGCCTTCGCCGCCTTCTATACGGTCCTGGCCGCGCTCGGGAGCTTCACCCACTATCATTTGGGCATGAAGCTCGATCACAACGTGAACTTCTTCCACTGGTGCGTGGCGCTGCCCGCCTGGGCCATCGGGCTTTACGCGCTATGGCACAAGAAGCGCGCCGCGGGCTGATCGCGCATTACGCCCCAGCGATCCTCATTGCTTCGGCTCTGGCACCTCTTGCACCAGAGGGGCGTCCTTCGGCTTGATGCGCACGACGAACAATTTAACCGGGGCATTCGACAGATTCATCCCGCGATGGACGACGTTTGGCGCGACGTAGTCGGCGTCGCCCGCGTTCATCACTTTCGGTGCCTCGCCCGCGCGCTCGAAGGTGAACGTGCCTTCGATCACATAAGCGATCTCGTGAGCGTCGGGATGGATATGCCAGGGCAGAACGGCTCCGGGCAGGAAGGTGTAGAGCTGCGATCTCACCTCCTTGCTCGGATCGCCGGCGAATTCCTTGATGAACAGGTCTTGCGCCTCGACCTTCGAGGCGTAGCTGTCGGGCTCGCGCGCGAGTACGAGACTTCCGTCGAGCAACGCTCCAAGCAACAGGGCGGCAATGACGACACGTCTCATACGCATGATGAATCTCCCTGCCGGCTTGGATCAAGCGTCACGCGAGCTTGGGGGCTGATGCTATGCTCTCCCAGGCGACCTATAGTTGCGAAATGAGGCCAATCGATTCGCCCAGCTGGAGGCAGCCATGAACGTCAATTACAGCATCGAAGGTGCCAAATACGGGATCAGCTTCGGCACCGCGCTCGCGATTGCGATCTCCTATACCAACAACCATTCGATCCTATGGGCCATCATCCACGGCTTTTTCAGCTGGCTCTACGTCATCTATTTCGCCCTGTTCAAATAACCGCATCGGCCCTCCTTCTCCGGCCCCCCTTTTGGGGCTAATCTCCACCCCAAGACTAGAAGTCTGCGGCCACCAGTCGCCGGCCGCGCGGGGTGGGTGGCGTCGCGTGAGGGCAAAAATCATGCATAGGTCCTGGCTCGTCTCGGCTTCGGCCGCGTTGATCGCGCTTGCCGCATTCGCGGTTTCCTCTTACGCCGCCCAATATGAAGGGGCGCCGACCTTCTCGGCGGCCCAAGCGCTTCAGGGTGTCCCCCTTCGTGGGCCTGACTATTCGATCGGGAGCAGCGTTCCCGTCGAGAATTTCCAATACGTGTTCAACGTGAACACCAAATGGGGTCCGTTCAGGATCAAGGGCAGCGACCTATTGCGCGTGCGCTTGCGCGAGATCGGGGCGACCGCGAAGGTCGAGGAGGTGAACGGCGCCGAGACGGCGGTCGAGTTGGCGGGCAAGACGGCGCTCAGGCCGCTCAATACCGCCAAGGATCTCGTCACCGCTCCCGGCCAGACGATCGGCGATACCTTCCGCGGCGTCGGGCATATCTTCGGCAGCGCCGACGCCACGATGAACGCGACCGACCCGCATGGCGACAGCATGATCGCCTCGGTCACCGGCGGCGCCTCGGCGCGGCGCAAGCAAGCCTTCAATCTCGGCGTCGATCCCAATACGACCTTTCCACCGCTTGCCGATCAGTTGAAGCGCGTCGCGACCGCGAGCGCCTTCGGCGAGACCTCGGCCAATGTCGGCATGAGTTTCGTCGCGGGGCCCGCGGGCTTTGCTATCGGCGCGACCGGCACCGCGGGCCAGGTCCGCGAGATGCTCCGCGACAAGACGCCGGCCGACCTTGAAAAAGAGGGTCGGCAACTGCTCGCCGCCATGGGCGTTTCGCCAGGGACAATGGATGCGTTCTACGCGAACCCCAATCTCACCCCCACGGACAAAATCGTCATCGTGAAGGTGATGGAAAGCCTTGGGCCGGTCGGTGGGCGAGATCTCTATATCGCCGGCGCGGCCAATGCCTCCTCCGTCGAGATGGGTTTCTTCTACCGGCATCAGGCCATGCTGATCCAACAATATTCCAGGAAGGTCTCCCCAGTGCGCGGCTTCGCACGGGTGGGCGGCGCGCCGATGCTCACGACGGCGAATGGAACCGTCAGCATTCTTCCCGTCGATTATCTCAACTGGAGCGCGCCTCTCGCAGGGCTTGTGGCCGGCACCAACGGCGGCGAGCTTTGGATCACCGGAAGTGCGAGCCCGATGGCCAGCTCTCAGCTCTCGGCGCTTGGCTGGAAGATCGTGCCTAAGGCCGGGGCGCGGCTCGGGACTTATGGGCAGCTTGCCGGCTGGAACTGATCAAGGGTTATGGAGGGCGGCATGGCGCTCTTGCGATCTTGGCTCGGCGCTGCGTCGCTCGCCACGGCACTTCTTCTCGCAGCGCCTTCGGCGCGCGCCGGCACCGGCGAGATCAGCTTCTGCAACGAGTTCCCGCACAAGCTCTATATCGCCATCGCCTATCTCCAGACCGACGTGAACAATTACCTCTCGCGCGGCTGGCTCGAGGTCGAGACCGGCAAATGCTACGTCTTCGACACGGCGATCCGCGTCGAGAGCTTCTATTTCCGCGCCGAGAGCGAGACCTATCGCGACGGCAAGCACAAAGTGAAGATGGAGTGGGGCACCGACAAGAAGTTCGCGGTGAGAGACGCGAACTTCCAGTCTTACAACGCCGAGAAGGCCTATTCGGGCATGCGGCTCGCGGGCTTCGCCAAGGGCGCCGAGTCGAGCGGAGGGCCGCTCACCGCCATCGTCACCTTCACCGAGACGGGCGGATCGACCATCACCATACCGGCGCCCGAGAAGAACGTGGGCGGGGGAGGCGTGGCGGCACCACCGCCTGCGGAGCAACAGGCGACGCCGAGCAGCTCTGGCGCGCAGGGCGGCATCGAGGACAAAGGACCCAACCCGAGCGATGCTACTTTAGCGCCTGCTGGAGGCGGGGACACCGGAGGCAACGGCCGCGATTCGGGGCCGCGCCAGTGACGCGTCACTAAGCGCTCAGCCTAGCGCATGAGGCCGATGCCCGGCCAATTGGTGTGATAGCCGGGACCCCAACTCGATTGGTAATGCGGACCGATATAGCCGGTCGGCCTGCGGATGGGTCTTGTATTGGCCGCTCAGCACGTAAGCGGGCGGCTTGAAATAGGGGAGCGGCTTCACCGCCGCCGGCTTCTTCGGCCGGCACGCCGCGGGTCTCGGGTTCCCCGGGCAATTGTCGACAAAGTTCTGGTTCTGGAATTGGCCGTTCAGGAACCTGTATTGGGCCGCCTCGGCAGGCGCCGCGGCGAGCGCCGCGCCGGTGAGGAGCACCGACACCAGCGCGGCCGATCTCGCAAGCTTCTCCATCTTCGCCAGCTCCTTTGCTCTCCAACACGATCCTAGCGGAACACTCGTTTCCGAATCATGCTCGGAGGGGGCTAACGCGCGACGCCCGGCCCGTTAATAGATGCCTATCGAAAAGCCGACGCCGGGTCCCCCGATGAAGCCCGGGCCATAGCCGTAATCATAATACGTCGGCCCGTAATAGGCATAGGGGAGGGGCCCATAATATCCACGATAGGCATAGCCACGGTCATAGCCGCGCCAGGCGTAGCGGCCGTGGTGATCGGACGGTCCGATGCGGCTCCACGTCCCGCCGAAATGGCCGTGATCGTGGATCGAGTCGGCGAGAGCCGGGGCCGACATGAGCGCGACGCCGGCGAGAAGCGAAAGGGCAAGAGCGCCCTGCTTGATGATCTTCATGATGAGCCTCCTTTTCGTCGGCTGGGTAGCATGTAGGGTGAACGGCAGAGCGCGCGATGTGTTCCTCGGTGAGACCCATGATCAAGCGCGCGCAAGGGAGAAGCCCGGCACGGGGGGCAGCCGGGCTTCTCATGCTCACGACTTTTCGTTTGATGCGGCTATCAATGCATTGGCGGGGAGCCAAGGGGAGCTGCACCGACGCCGCTGATCAGACAACGCGCATCACGTGGTCGGGGTTCCGACCGAACTGCCGGTTCGACGCTAGAGCTTGGTCAGGCAGGACGCCCAGCGCACGGCATCGTCGAGGCCAGCCAGTAGCAATCGTTCCGCTCGATTTGGACGAAGGCGAGCGCCGCGAGCAGAATGAGGAAGAGGACAAGAAGCTTCATCGAAGTCTCCTTGCGCAAGTCCCGGCGAGTATGCCGCGAATCGAATGGCGTTGGAACCGGGCATAACGACCCGTCATGGCCGGGCCAAGCCCTGCCATGACAAGACTTTTTTGGCGGTCGAGCGGAATCAAGGCGGAAGCACCACATTACGCTCAGGCGTAGTCTGGAAGGGCGGTCCGAGCAGAGATGAGAATGATCAGGAGCCGTATCGCGAGACGGGCGATCGCCATTGGCGCGGCGGCAATTCTCGGATGGATGAGCGCGATCTCGCTCGCCGAGGCCGGCAGCAGCCTGACGAGCCGCTCGTTCTCGACCGGCCCGATCCTGACCAATCCCGGCGCCAGATACTCGCTCGATTACGGGACGCAGCTTCACACCAATCCCGGCGGCAAATACGTCTATCGCGGTCAGGCCAGCAAGTTCCACACGAACCCCGGCGGCAAATACGTTTATCCCGGCTACACCGCCGCGCCGCACTGAGCGGGAGTCGTTCCGTGCCGGCTCAAGAGGCGGGTGAACGATCGTCCCGAGCTTGCGCTTCTTGGCCGGGCGCCTGAGGGCGGTCCTCCGTGCGGACCGGCGGCAGAGTGGCCCAGGAGTCGGGCGAGGCTCTCGACAGATCTATGACTTGGGGCATGTCCACCACGACCGAATGGACCTCAGCCGGCTTCGGCTGGATGGACGCCGTGTCCCCTGGCTGAGCGCTCGCGCCGCTCGTCGCGTAAGCGACGATGGCGCCCAAGAGCCGGAGGGCGAGGAGCGAAATTTGCATGCGAGGCTCCATGGCAGAGCCCGCCCGTCGCACTTCATAACCACGCCGTCAAATAATCGTTCCGCGCGCTTTTTGAATCGGAATACCGCGCTCGGCTAATAGCCGATGTCGATGTCGGTCTCGGGAGCGACAACGGCCACGCCGGGACCGGGCGCAGGCACATAGTCGTAATCGACCGGCGGCAAATAGTCGTAAGCGGGCGGAGGCGCATAGGCCACGGGCGGAGCATAGGGCGCGACCGGCGCCGCGTAATAATCAGGCCCGTAATAATAGGGGTCGTAGCCGTAAGCGGGCGCCACGAAGATCCTGCGCCGCACCTGCTCGAGCGTCGCCGGCGCGCCGTCGCCGAGATAGAGGTGCTGATCGGCGGCCGAGGCCGGAACTGGCAGGATCGCGGAGCCGCCAAGCAGCGCGAGAAGCATCGTGCCGCTGAGCGCAGACTTGAGAGAGGTCGCTTTCATCGAAGCCTCCATCGTTGGCTTGTCGTGTGGCAACGGCGCGGGCCGCGGATCGTTCCCGCGCGAGATGAGCGCTGAAGGGCCTCCGGCGAACAGGGAGGAGAACGACGGCACGTGCCTGCGCTCAGGACGACAGGGCGCGGTCGATGCGTTTCCTCGCCTCCTTCACCGCCTCTTCCTTGCGCGGTGCCAGGCTGCTCAGCGTAGACCGCGACAGGATGGGAAGGTCGGCGCGCGTGGGGTAGACGCTGACGCACCACTGCGACCATTCACGCCGAGGAACAATGTCATAGCCGCGATAGCGGCAAGTTTCTGCGTTTGCCATCTGAGGGCCTCGTGGGTTCGGCCCCCGTCTCTTGTGTTAACGCTACAACGGCCAGACTGTTCATCCCTCTCTGGAAGCCTAGAGATAAGAACGATCAGCGCCGTTCGCAATGTGTGGCGGCTTGAGCAACTCCCGCACCAACCGCGGCGGCAAGGCGCTCGACTACGGCAGCCAACTCCACACCAACCCCGGCGGCAAATACGTCTATCGCGGTTACTCAGCCGCCCCGCGCTGAGTAACGAGAAAGGGGCCCGCCAATCAATCATCTACCGCCAGTCGTGGAAAGATTTTATCCGGACGACTATCTCGAACCGCTCTTAAAACCACGCTGGTCGCCATTGCGCTGGTTGCATCGGCTCGTGCACTAACAGCCAAGCTCTCGGATCCCGGGTCCAGTGCGTTGGCCGCGCCCGCCTCCAGTACTTGCACTTGCAAATTATTCGCATGTAAGATATATGAAGTGTGCGGCATCCCGCTTTTCCGGTGGATCCGCGCTTAGGGCGCCCTGCGCTCGACGCCCTTAAGAGGGATTTTCATGCTGAGGCGGTTCAGGGCAGAGACCGAGACGGGAAGCGCTGCGGCCGCGCTTGAGGAGAGCGCCGAAGCGGCGGTCGCCGCTGACGACCACCACATTGATCGCGGCTGGCGCCGCGCCTCGCGCGAGCCTTCGCTCGGCGAGGTGTTCGGCACGATCAAGACGCGCCCGACTGGGCCTCTGTGGAAGAAGCTCATCGCCTTCTTGGGCCCCGGTTATCTCGTCGCCGTCGGCTATATGGACCCCGGCAACTGGGCGACCTCTCTCGCCGGCGGGTCGAAGTTCGGCTATGCGCTCCTCTCGATCGCGCTCCTCTCCAACATCATGGCGATCATCCTCCAGGCGCTTTGCGCCCGGCTCGGCGTCGCATCGGGGCGCGACCTCGCGCAAGCCTGCCGCGACGCCTTCCCGAGGCTGGTCGCCTATCCGCTCTGGGCTCTCGCCGAGCTCGCCATCTGCGCCACCGATCTCGCCGAGGTGATCGGCACGGCGATCGGGCTCAATCTCCTGTTCGGCATCCCGCTCGAGTTGGGGGTGATCCTGACCGCGCTCGACGTGTTCCTCATCCTCGCCATGCAGCGGCTCGGCTTCCGCTATATCGAGGCCTTCGTCGTCGCGCTGCTCGGCGTCATCGCGCTCTGCTTCGGCATCCAGATCGCCATGGCCGATCCCGATTGGGGCCAGGTGATCCGCGGCTTCGCGCCGACGGTCGAGATCGTCAAGGACCCGGCGATGCTGTATCTCGCGCTCGGCATCATCGGCGCGACCGTCATGCCGCATAACCTCTATCTGCATTCGGGCATCGTGCAGACGCGCGCTTACGGCCGGACGCTTCCGGAGAAGCGCGAGGCGATCACGCTCGCCACCATGGATTCGACCATCGCGTTGATGTTCGCGCTCCTGATCAACGCCTCGATCCTGATCCTCGCGGCGTCCACCTTCCACCGAACGGGCCAGACAGGCGTGACGGAGCTCAATCAGGTGCATTCCTTCCTCGCGCCGCTGCTCGGCTCGGCGTTCGCGCCCACTCTGTTCGCCATCGCTCTCCTCTGCTGCGGCCTGAACTCTACGGTGACGGCGACGCTCTCCGGCCAGATCGTGATGGAGGGCTTCCTCGACATTCGGCTCCCGCCCTGGATGCGGCGGCTGGTCACCCGCGCCATCGCCATCATCCCGGCGGCGATCGTGACCATCTGGTGGGGCGCGGCCGGTACGGCGAAGCTGCTCATCCTGTCCCAGGTGATCCTCTCGCTTCAGCTTCCCTTCGCCATCGTGCCGCTCGTGATGTTCACCGCCGACAAGCGCAAGATGGGCGCTCTTCGCGCGCCGCGCTGGATGACGGCGCTGGCGGGCGTCGTCGCGGTCACGGTGATCGGGCTCAACATCAAGCTTCTGTGGGACTTCTTCGCCGCGCTCTAGCTCCGAGGCACAGCCGTTGCGAACGCTCCCCCCTTGCGGGGGAGCACGCGCACCAACCGGTGCGCGGAGGGGGGCCGGCATTAGCTACAAGATCAGTCTTTGCGTTGAACCCCCCTATTCCTTCCCCACAAGGGGGCAGGGGAGAGCAAGCGGCACCTCCGACGACCTGGGTTAGCCCGCCATGATGTGGCCGGAATTCGGGGCGGAAGCTTTCTCCATGCGCCTTCACCCTGTCATCCTGCCGGGCCTTGCCGCCGCGCTGCTTGCCGCCTCTTGCGCCAATCCCACGGCGACGTTCAAGAACATCGCCTATGGCGATCCGGCGCAGGCCTATCTCGGCATGACCAAGTCGGAGGTGATCGCTTGCGCGGGGACTCCGCATTCAAGCTATGGCGGCGCAGGCGGAAGCGAGATCCTCACCTATCACTATAGCGGCGCGGGCCCCGTGCCGGCCCCGGAGAAGACGTCGGGCGACAAGGACGAGAAGAAGGACAAGCCCAAGGGCATTTTCAGCGGGATGGCCGGCAACAAGGACAAGGGCGACTGGGACTGCACCGCGAGCTTCGTGTTCGAGGGCGACCGGCTGGTGCGCGTGAACTTCGCCCACAAGGACGTCGACAGCCCCTATGCCTGGCAGAAGATCAAAGACCCGGAGAAGGCCGAGGAGAAGCGCAATGCGCCGGTGCCGACCTGCTCCTTCTCTCTCCCCAACTGTCCCCGCTGACGCGCCGCTACTTGAATTGATGCGCTAACGCTGCGCTACTTGAGCGCATTTGATGCGCCATCGCTCCGCTACTTGAGCGCGGGTGGGGCGTGGCAGACGGCCTCGATATTGTTGCCGTCGGCGTCGAGCACGAAGGCGCCGTAGTAATTCGCGTGATAATGCGGGCGAAGGCCCGGAGGTCCGTTGTCGCGTGCGCCCGCAGCAATCGCGGCCGCGTAAAAGGCATCGACAGCGGCGCGGGAGGCGGCGGCGAAGGCGACATGGATGTGGTGGTCGCCTGAAGGGCGGAAGCCCTCGCCGATCCAGAAGAAGGGCTTGCCGGCCGCGCCGAAGCCGACCGCGGCGCCGTGACCCGTCTCCTCGGCCGAGACCTCCATCCCGATGGCGATGCCGAGCGGCGCAAGCGCCTTCAGATAGAACTCGGTCGCGCGGGCGATGTTGCTGACCGGCATGCCGATATGGTCGATCACGAAGCGTCCTCCGGCCTACTCGGCGCGCTCGACCATCTTGCGCTTGAGCGAGGCGATGGCCGCTGCCGGGTTCAGCCCCTTGGGGCAGGCCTTGGTGCAGTTCAGGATGGTGTGGCACCGATAGAGCCGGAAGGGATCTTCCAGTTCGTCGAGCCGCTCGCCCGTGCGCTCGTCGCGGCTGTCCTCGACCCAGCGATTGGCCTGGAGCAGGACGGCGGGCCCTAGATAGCGGTCGCCGTTCCACCAATAAGACGGGCAGGCAGTCGAGCAGCAGGCGCACAGGATGCACTCGTAGAGGCCGTCGAGCTTGTCGCGGTCCTCTTTCGCCTGGAGCCATTCCTTCTGCGGCGTCGGCGAGTCGGTCTTGAGCCACGGCTCGATAGAGCGGTGCTGGGCATAGAAATTGGTCATGTCCGGCACGAGGTCCTTGATCACCGGCAGATGCGGCAAGGGATAGACGGCGATCACCGCGCCCTTCGCGTCGTCGGCGTGCATGGTGCAGGCGAGCGTGTTGGTGCCGGCGATGTTCATCGAGCAGGACCCGCACACGCCCTCGCGGCACGATCTCCGGAAGGTGAGCGTCGGGTCGACGTTGTTCTTGATCCAGATGAGCGCGTCGAGAACCATCGGGCCGCACTCGTTCATGTCCACCCAATAGGTGTCGAGCCGCGGGTTCTCGCCCGTCTCGGGGTCGAAGCGGTAGATGCGGTACTCGCGCCAGCGCCCTTCCTTGGCGCCGGACGGCGGCGGATTCCACGCCTTGCCCTTTTCGACTTTCGAGTTCCGGGGAAGGGTGAACTGGACCATGGCAGACCTTCGGCTCTGAAATTCTTGGACTTAGGTAAGCCAGAGACGCGGTCGCGGGCAAGCAAAAGGCGCGTTCAGTCGGCTTGCGAGCCCCTCAGGCGGCGGATGAGTGCGGCCGTCCCGCGCCTGAGATAGGAGGCAATCACCGCCGGCAGCAGGATCGCCAGCATGGAGGCCGTGAGGATGCCAAGGAAGTAAGGGACATCGACGCCGTCTAGTATGTCCCAGAGCCCGACCACGACGAGGGCCGCGTAAAGGAGCTGGCGTCGTTGTGTGTTAGCAACGGCAAGTCATTGAAAAGAACCACTAACACCATTGTTGAATGTAAAGCAATTAACGGAGTTGAGATTGCCGCACCCTCTGAGGCTGAGACAAGCGTTTAAACCGGTACAGCATCTTTGAGTGCACCCTGTCGTATCGGCGCTAGGATCAGATAGAAGCACCGCGGTGCACGCTGAGCTGCAAGAGCTGAAATCGTTATTACAAACCCGTACGCTCTGGCTCCCGGTACTACAAGCCGACGTCGGCGGGCTGATCGATTGGGTGGGAGGTATTCCGATCAGGCCCTGGTTGCCCGGCACAGTCCGGCTGCCCTGGGTCCCACCTGGTTGACGGTTTGGGCCCCAGCGGCTCCAGGCGAAACAGCGAAAAAGAGCGTTATCAACAACAACATGGATTTGGTCATGGCGGTCCCCCAACGCTTGCACTCAAGTAGCGTTCTCCACTTGAGAGAGGCCGTCAAGCCCTGTCGACCATCAGCAAGCGGCATCCATGCGCTCCTGCTGCGGCCCCCAGGCAGCGCCTAAGATCGTGAGGGGAAGGTTGTCGATATTTGGAACCTTTGCCAGGGCGATCCGGCAGATGCTGTCTTCTACATCATTGACGGCAAGTGCAAGGTTACCGTGGTTTCCGAGAAGGGCAAGGAAGCCGTGGTCGCGCTCCATGAGAAAGGAAATTTCTTTGGTGAGGGCTGCCTGAACGGCCATCGGCGTCGCCTTGCGACGGTGACCGCGGTTACAGAGTGCGAAATAATGCGATTCGATAAGGCCACTATGGCGCATGCGCTCCATGACGAACCGAAATTTTCCGAGTTGTTCATATCGCATCTCCTCGCTCGGAATGTTCGCGTTGAAGCGGACCTGGTTGATCAGCTGTTCAATTCGAGCGAGAAGCGCCTGGCGAGGCTGCTTCTGTTGATGGCAAATTTCGGCAAGGAGGGAAGGCCAGAGCACGTAGTAGCGAAGGTCAGCCACGAGATTCTCGCCGAGATGATCGGCACGACGAGATCGCGGGTGAGTTTTTTTATGAACCGATTCAGGAAATTGGGCTTCATCGATTACAACGGAGGCTTAGAAGTCCATAGCTCATTATTGAACATGGTTTTGCATGAGACCCCCGGCATCACGAAGAATCCCGCCCGGCGAATGATCGGTGGGTGAGCAATTTTGACCAGTTCTTTGTAGGGCTTCCCATTATCTTATACGAGCGGCCACATCGCACGTCGTTGGGCCCCCCCGTCTAGCCGAAGATGTGGTCTGTTCGCGCCGGTCTTTCCCTCCCGGCGCGCGCGAAATAGCGCGCTGAAGGCGTCCCAGCCGCTTTTAGCGGTTGGGCGTCTTTCTCCTCGAAGGGATTCACAATGGCCTCATGCGAGCGTGACTCCGCTTAGGCATTTAGGACGGGGGGAGTCAGTGAAGCGATGCTGTGAACAGGCTCGCGCTAGCTCCGTGTCTCGTCGTCGCGTCATATGTCGCCATCGCGTCATTTATCGCATCGCCTATTTTGTATGAGCTTGGCCGGTCGCGTGTTGGATTAAAGATTCCAACCTCTGTTTCGAACCACGGGGAAGTTATTAAGGACTCTAGCTCGTTCACGAAGGAGGCGATCTCGGCCCACCCTTCCAATGAAGTTCCGAACAAGCCGCTGGCGATAATTGAAAAGCCTGCTGCTGCAGTACTGCTTGAAACGCCTTACCAACAGTCGGCTTGGGTGATGGTGTTACTCCCCGCCAGAGTTCACACCGGTCCTTCGGTCGATACTCCGATCATCAATTTTTATCCGGTTGGAACACCGCTCCGCGTCAGGAGCTATCGGCCCGACTGGTTTGAAATTATCGAACCGAGCACTTCGAAAACGGGCTGGATCTATTACAAATACCTAGGCGGTATTAGTGATTCCGAGCAGAGCAAGATCGCGTCGCAAGAAGCGCAAGCCCAAAGCCCCGTTGCCAGCCAGGAATCTGTTCCAGTTAAGCGCTACACGAAAGCCGAGCGTTACGCGAAAGCCATTCCAAGCAAGCGGTACGCCAAAGCCGAGCGTTACGCGAAAGCCAATCGCTCGTCGAGGCAATCAATAACGCACGGTCGCACCGAACTGGCTAGTTTGCTGCAGCGAGCATTCAGCGGCTACTGAGGAGTTAAGGTCCCGCGGGTGCTTATCGAGCCGGGCAATGTCTGCTACTGAGAACAAACGGACAGCGAGCCTCTTAGTCTCAGCAAAAAGCTCCCGCATCTAATATCAGCAAAAAGCACCCGCATCTAAATCGGGTTGGATAAGGTCTCTCCCTGATTCAAGGCGCAGAGAGGAAGGTCGATTCCGACGGCCAATGATCGGCCGGTGAGCAATTTTGACCAGTTCCTTGTAAGGCTTCCCATTAAGCTTTCCTCCTCAGCCATTTCTCAGGAAAATCTCATCCTGCGGCGCTACGATCTGCGAAGGAAGGAGCTTCACATGGGTATCCTTGACGATTTGCTCGCCGGTGGACAACTTCAGAAACAGTACAAGGATTTCGTTGATCGATACGAACAAGGAGACCCGTCCGAGGGCTACTCCGATCAAGAGGTTCTGAAGCGGTATGGTGAAGTGTCGCACACCGTGCCGCCCGATCAGTACGCTCAGGCGGCGCAAGAGGCGCTGGGCAAGTTGTCGCCTGAAGACCGAGCGGAGTTCCTGAAGATGCTGCAGGAGCGAGCCGCCGCGCGCGGCGTGAAGCTGCCGGGAAAGGTGGCATCCAATCCGAAGGACCTGGGAAAGGTGCTCACCGATCTACATGAGAAGCCCGGTCAGCTTCGGGATATCCTCGGCGGTGGCCAGCCTCAGGGGCAAGCGCCAGGGTCGAACCCGATTACCGAAATACTGAAGTCCCCGCAGGCCAAGGCCGTGCTCGCGGGCATCGCGGCCACGGTGTTCAAGCGCGTCACGCAGGGTTCGTCCCGAACGGCGTGAGCGCATGACGTGAATGCGCAGACCCTGGCGAGGGGTTTGAGGCCTGCATGATCATTATCTTGAAGCGAGCGAGTGCCTTGCAATGACTGGGGCAAGCCCAAGACGAGAGGCAGGAACCCGCTTCAGTTCTAGGTCAAGGAGGAGAATGTGATGAAAAAGATAAACGTGATTGGAGCCACTCTAGTGGCAGCAGCAGTGCTGTGCGCAGCGCCTATATCGCTGCATCAATCCCAAGACAAAGGTTTGTCTTTGTCCGTAGACAAGGCGCAAGCCCGTATCGGGCGACCGCTAACACCCGGCAGCATCGCTGGCGTCCACCGCAGATATGAGAGGCGTGCAGGATATTATGGCAGCGGATATTATGGCCACGGATATGGCCGCGGATATTATGGCCGCGGATATTATGGTCACGGCGGCGTCCCGTCGCAGGCGGCAGCAACACTCACCTGTAAGGACGCGGCCAAGCTCGAATTCCCGACGGATAGGAAGGGCCGCCACGCCTACAGGCACGAGTGCAAGCAAGCCTGGAAGGCCCAGAAGGCCCCCAACGCATAATCAGCAGAACAAGATCGAGATTGCAAAGAAGGGGACCCGCTTCGGTCCCTTTCTCATGGATTGCAATCGCTTGCTGCGGACGGCCGCGCGGTGACGTACCGCCTTCGATGATTGGGCAGCGACCAAAGACAAGTGCAGCCTCCCGCTTCGCCGGAACTTGGCATTGCTCCGCGCCGTTCTCACAGTGACGATGGATGAAAAGTCCGACCTTGGATCGAAAGGAAAAAGGCCCATGAAAAAGTCGTTGGCTGCTTCTACGGCTGCAGTGGCCCTTGTCGCTTTAGCGATGTTTGCGCCTACTAACGCATCTGCGCAGGTTAATATCTACGTCGGCCCTGGGGGTTATGGCCATTACGGCTACGGCTACGGCTATCCTCAATACGGCTACGGATACGGGTATCCTCATTATGGATACGGCTGGGATGGCGCCGGCGATCAGCGCGGTCTTGAGCCTCACGCAGAACAGACCTGCGACGAATGACACGAGCGAGAAGGCGGCGCTGATCGAGCCCATTCGCCCCTTCTAGCGCCGAGCGTCCCGCGTGACGAGCATGATGCGGGCAGTGGAGTCCGCGTTATCCATCTGCGGACCCCATCGCGTCATAATATGTCAATCGAGAAGCGGACGGCTTATTTTGCCGGGCAGAGAAGTGCCTTAACCGTACCGGGCTTGCCAGGACAAGCGAGAAGGTGGTGCTTATGCTTCGCGGCCTGCGCTGTCCCAATTCCCGTGCCCAAGAGCCCGACCGCAACGACCGCAGCCAGCGCCAATTTGATTGTTGTCTTCATCCAACTCACCCTGTTTGGCCGGGGCGCACGCCCCCGTCCAAATTACTCCACCTGCAGGCGGCCTTGTTCCATGCGTCCACTGAAATGCGCAACGAGTTGCCGTTTGGGCACAGTGCGGCCCTCCAGTGCTGAAGTCGGTAGTGCCCAAAAGCTAAGGCTCGATCACAAGGCCCCTTAGGAATCGAGCATATCGCGCACTTTGCGGGCGAGACTCTGCTGAGTGTAGGGCTTGTTCAGCAAATGAACGTCGGGATCGAGCCGTCCCTGATGAACGATGGCGTTCCGCGTATAGCCCGTGGTGTAGAGCACGCGCAGGTCCGGACGCATGTCTTTGGCCTGATCGGCCAGCACGCGGCCGGTGATCGCTCCAGGCAGAACGATGTCGGTGAACAGCAGGTCGACATGCTTGCCGTCGGATAACAGCCGCAAGGCCTCTTTGGCATCGCTCGCTGCGAGCACGCGATAGCCGAGCTGCTCCAGCACCTCGACGGCGTACTCGCGCACGCCGTCATTGTCCTCGACCACCAATACGGTCTCGTCCTTCCTCGCGCCCGCTGTCGGGGTAGCGCGCGCCGGCTTGCCGGCGGGAACGGCGGCGACTTTCTCGTCTCCGGTCGCGCGCGGAAGGTAGATCTTCACGGTCGTCCCGTGTCCCTGCTCGCTATAGATGCGGATATGACCTCCCGACTGCTTGACGAAGCCATGCACCATGGCGAGACCGAGCCCAGACCCTTCGCCCTGCGGCTTGGTGGTGAAGAACGGCTCGAACACCCGATCGAGAATCTCGGTGCGGATGCCGGTGCCGGTGTCGCTCACGCACAGAAGAACGTACTGGCCGGCCTCGATGTCCCCGAACCTTTCGACATAGGCGTCATCGAGATAGCAATTGGCCGTCTCTATGGTGAGATGGCCTCCCTTGGGCATGGCCGCCTTGGCGTTGAGAGCGAGGTTGAGCAGCACGTTCTCGACCTGATGCGCGTCGACGAAGGTCGGCCAAAGCCCGGCGCCGAGCACCGTCTCGATGTTGATATCCTCGCCGAGGGAGCGGTGGAGGATCTCGATCATGTCGGACACGAGGCGGTTGAGGTCGACCCGCGCCGGCTCCAGCGCCTGCCGCCGCGAGAAAGCAAGCAGGCGCTGCGTGAGCTGCGCGGCGCTATTGGCGCCCTTGAGAGCCGACTCCACCGGTTTCGTCAGCTTGCTGCGCAGCTCGGCCACGGTGCCCGGATTGGCAGCATCGACGAGGGCGCGCCGCATGGTGTCGAGATTGCCAATGATGATGGTGAGAAGATTGTTGAAGTCATGCGCGATGCCGCCAGAGAGCAGGCCGACCGCCTCCATCTTCTGCGATTGGCGAAGCGTCTCCTCGGCCTCCTGGCGCAACTTCGATTCGGTCTCAAGCTCGGCCGTGCGTTCGAGGAGGCCTTGCACGGCGGTCCGCGTGGAGATCGCCAAGACGCCTGCCAGAATCGTGGCTGTCAGCAGAGCCAAGCCGATCAGCCCCGCAAGCACATAACGCGACTGCGCGGCATGTGCTTGGCGTAAGTCCAAATAGGTGCGCTCGGTGTCGAGAACCTCCTCGATCCCAGCCCGAATTTTCGCCAACGTCTGGCGATCGTCGCGTGAATTGATTACCGCAAGCGCCGCATCGCGCTGGCCCGACTTCGCGAGCCCCACGCATTTTTTGAGTTGCTCGCCCTTCGACTGGATCAGGGTGCCGAGGATCTGCACCCGATTTTGCTGGACGGCGTTGTCGGAGGTCAGCTCCGCGAGCGCCTTCAGTTGCGAGCCGGCATCCGTCAGAGAGGGCTCGAATTGGTCGAGGTCCTTGCCATCCCCGCTGAGAAGGTAGCTGCGGACAGCGCTCTCGGCGTCTCGGGTCGAGATCAGCAACGCCTGGGCGGTCTGCTGCACCTGGAACGTATGCACCACCCACATGTCTGCCTCGCGCGAGCGGAACAGCCCGATAATCAACGCGAGCGTGGCGATGGCCAACAGCCCAAAGCCCACGAGGATGATGATCCTCGAGTTCCTGAGAAGGCGATTGGCCCTTTCGATACGGTGCACGCGATTCCTCCAAGGGATCAGGCCCCTAGCGGGTTCTCTACCTCACTGATAGAGTTGTGGCCAGTGTAACCCCTCTGCTGGAGTTTCGCTTGCCGCGTATCTTGGTGGTGGATGACGAGCCCCTGATCTCGATGCTGGTGGAGGACTGGCTTTCGGAGCTCGGCTGTGACGTTGTGGGGCCCGCCCGATCAGTGCAGGAAGGGCTCGACTTTGCGGGCAGCGCGCCGCTTGATGCGGCCATCCTCGACGTCAATCTCGGTGGTCAGAATTCCTATTCCGTGGCCGATGCTCTCAGGCAAAGGGGAATTCCCTTTGCCTTCGCTACCGGCGATGGCGCCATCGATGCAGCGTCAGGTTTTGCCGATCCTATTCTTCTCGCCAAGCCGTTCAATTTCGAGGGGGTGAAGGACGTGCTCGACAAACTTCTCGCCGCGTCCCGCACGAGAAGGAACGCCTAGGGGCGTTTAATACACCCGCTCTTTCGGCTCGATGTAAGCCACCTCGTTCGAGAGCGTGAAATTGTGCACCGGGCGGAAGTCGAGCTTCACAATGTGCTTGCCGTAATCGGCATAAGACAGCGTGTGCTTCATCCAGGTCGCGTCGTCGCGCTTGGGGAAGTCCTCGCGGGCATGAGCGCCTCTCAACTCCTCGCGGGCGAGCGCTCCCTGAACGGTCACCGCAGCCTGCGAGATCAGATTGTCGAATTCGAGCGTTTCGATCAGGTCGGTGTTCCAGATGAGCGAGCGGTCGGTCGTCTTGATGTCGGCTTCGTCGTCCCACACCTGCTTGATCGCCTTCACGCCCTCCTCCAGCACCTCCTTGGTGCGAAACACCGAGCAGTCGCGCTGCATGGTCTTCTGCATGCGCAAGCGAAGCTGGGCGGTGGGCGTGCCGCCATCGGCGTAGCGGAAGCGGTCGAGCCGTTCGATCGCGTTCATCCCGGCGCCCTTCGGCAGCTCGGGGATGGCGCTGTCCTTCTTGATCAGCTCGGCGCAGCGGAGTGCCGCCGAGCGGCCGAATACGACGAGGTCGATGAGAGAGTTCGAGCCAAGCCGGTTCGCGCCGTGCACCGAGACGCACGAGGCTTCGCCGAGCGCCATGAGTCCCGGCACCACCGCATCGGGATCGCCGTTCTTGGGCGCGATCGCCTCGCCGTGCATGTTGGTGGGGATGCCGCCCATATTGTAGTGGCAGGTGGGGATGACCGGGATCGGCGCGTCCTTCACGTTCACGCCGGCGAAGATGCGGGCGAGATCGCTGATGCCGGGGAGCCGCTCGTCCAAGAGGTCGGGATCGAGATGATCGAGATGGAGGTGCATGTAGTCCTTGTCGGGACCGTGGCCGCGGCCTTCCCTGATCTCGATGGTGATGGCGCGCGAGACGACGTCGCGCGAGGCAAGGTCCTTGGCCGAGGGCGCATAGCGCTCCATGAACTTCTCGCCTTCGGCATTGCGCAGGAAGCCGCCTTCGCCGCGCGCGCCCTCGGTGATGAGCACGCCCGCGCCATAGACGCCGGTCGGATGAAACTGAACGAACTCCATGTCCTGGAGCGGGAGCCCGGCGCGGAGGACCATGGCGTTGCCGTCGCCGGTGCAGATATGGGCAGAGGTGCACGAGAAATAGGCGCGGCCATAGCCGCCAGTCGCGAGGATGGTCTGATGGGCGCGGAAGCGGTGCAGCGTGCCGTCGGCCATGTTGAGCGCGATCACGCCGCGGCAACGGCCCTCGTCGTCCATGATGAGGTCGATGGCGAAATACTCGATGAAGAACTCGGCGGAGTGGCGGAGCGCCTGGCCGTACATGGTGTGCAGCATGGCGTGGCCGGTGCGGTCGGCAGCGGCGCAGGTGCGCTTGGCCGGGCCCTTGCCGTAATCCATGGTCATGCCGCCAAAGGCGCGCTGGAGGATCTTGCCGTCCTCGGTGCGCGAGAAGGGCACGCCCCAGTGCTCGAGCTCATAGACCGCTTGCGGGGCGTTGCGGCAGAGATATTCGATGGCGTCCTGGTCGCCCAGCCAGTCACTCCCCTTGACCGTATCGTACATATGCCAGCGCCAGTCGTCGGGGCCCATATTGCCGAGCGCCGCGGCGATGCCGCCTTGCGCCGCGACCGTGTGCGAGCGGGTGGGGAAGACCTTGGTGATGCAGGCGGTGCGCAATCCCGCTTCGCTCGCGCCCACCACGGCGCGGAGGCCTGAGCCGCCCGCGCCGACGACCACGACGTCATAAGCGTGGTCGATGATGGGGTAGGCGCGGCCGTTCACTTTCGGCGCATTGGCGGGCGGCGTTGCGTCTTGCGGCATTCTTACTTCAGGCTCCGAGACTGATCTTGACGATGGCGAAGAGCGCAGCGAGCGCGACTCCGTAGGCGAAGAAGGTGGCGAGCACGATGGCGACCACCTTCAAGCCCTCGCCGTGCACGTAATCTTCGATGATCTCCTTCAGCCCGATGCGGAGATGGATCGCGGCCGAGACGATGAGCGCCAGCATCACCAGGGCGACGATCGGGTGGGCGAGATAGGCCCTCACGTCGTCGTAACTCGAGCCGATATGGCTCACGATGGCGAGAATGAGGAAGATGGTCAGCGGTATGTTGGCGAGCGCCGTCACCCGCTGACGCCAGAAAGTGTCGGTGCCGCGATGGGCAGCGCCAAGGCCCCGCACGCGCTTGAGAGGCGTTGCCATGGCTAGCTTCCTCCTCGGAGAGCGTAGCCCGCGACCCAGACGAGGATGGCCAGGGCCGTCGAACTGACGATCGTCAGCCAGGCAAGGACCTCGATGCTCGTCTTGTCGAGCGCGCGGCCGGTATCCCAGATGAGATGGCGGATGCCGCCGAGCATGTGATGAATCAGGGACCAGCTGAACAGGAAGAGGATCACGCGGCCCCCGATGCTCGCATAGAAATGCTCGACCTTGGCGTAGGAATTCGGCCCCTCGGCAATGGCGACCAGCCACCAGGCAAGCAGCAGGAAGCCGACCGCATTGGCGGCGCCGGAGATGCGATGCGCGATCGACATCAGCATCGTCAGCATCGGCCGGTAGATCTGCAAATGCGGCGAGAGCGGCCGGTTGGCCGCGAGCTTGGCGTTATCCATGGTTTGTCTGCTTGTTGCCCAGGCTTCTCGGGCCTTCATAACGCAAGAGGCGCCCCCGGGGCAATCAGCCCGGTTGGGCGCCATCGAGGCCCGGCAGGGCCATCCATACTAAGGCGAGGCGGTGATGACGCCGCAGGCGATGCGGTCGCCGGAATTGCCGGCGGGGTCGGTCTTGTAGTCGTCGGGACCGGCATGGATGACGATCGAGGAGCCATCGGTGTCGAGCAGCGCGGATTCCTGGCTCAAGGTCACCACCGGATCGAGGAACTCGACCTCGAGCTTGCCGCCGGCGGGAACGTGGATATTGGGTAGATCGCCGGCATGCGGCCCCTCCGGGCTCATGATGCCGTGCTTAGTCTGATCGGGGTTGAAATGCGGGCCTGCGGATTTAAAGTCAGGCGGCGCGCATTTGCCCACCGCGTGGATGTGCAAGGCATGCACCCCCGGTGGAACGCCATCGAGCTTCAAGTCTAGCAGCGCGCCGCTCGGGGTGGTCGAGAAGATCGCCGTGCCGACCTCCTTGCCGCTCGCGTCCTTCAGCACGGCTTGCGCCTTGTAGACCGGGCTCGCCTTCTGCTCCTCGGCGGTCGATGCCGACGAGGAGGCCAACAAGAGGGCTGCGCCGGCCAGCAACGATGGCAACAATACCGATTCCACTCGCATCCGTACCTTCTCCTCTCAACTGTCATCCTCCGCGAGGACGGACGTTTCAATAACGGCCGCCGACACGGTTCAGTTCGAGGTCAGAGGCTACTCAACGCTCGCTTACGCGGGCGTTACAGCGAATGGGGGTTAGCTGCGCCGCATTAGCGCGGCAGAGCGACCCAATAGTCCATGTCGAGGACGACGCCGTCCTCATGGCTGCCGTCGGCCTTCAGCCCAGGAAAATCGGCGCAAGACCGGTCCTTGACGGCGAAGGTGCGCAAACGCAGTGCGCCCATGTCTGAGCGGCCCGGCAGGTCGGCTTTATCGAGCACCTCGCTCCACGCATAGATCGTGTCGCCGGCGAATGAGGGCGCCACGTGGCGCGCGCCGTTCAGCCCGAGAATGTGGAAGGCGTTGGCGAGGCCGTTGAAGCTCAAGGCCCGCGCGATCGAGATGATGTGGCCGCCATAGACAAGGCGGCGTCCGAACCGGCCCTTCCCCTCGACGTGCTGATTGAAATGAACCCGCGCGGTGTTCTGGAACAGGCGCGTGGCGAGCTGATGCTCGGCCTCCTCGATGGTCTGGCCGTCGACATGGTCGATCTTCTCGCCGACCGCGTAATCGTCCCAGCGCTTGGGCGAGCCTGCGAGTGCGTAGTCGTAATCGGCGAGGTCGAGGGCGGGGAGAGCTGCGCCGAGCGTCTCCGGCTCGACGCTCGAAGCAAGGTCGGGAACCACCGCCGTCGGCGCCGGCGCATCAACGTCGCGCTTATTGACCATCACCCAGCGCGCAAAAGAGAGCACCGGCTGGCCGCGCTGGTTCTTACCCGTCGAGCGTACATAGACCGTGCCGCTCTTCTTGTTAGAGTTCTCCTTGACCCCGATCACCTTGGACACCGAGGCAAGCGTGTCGCCCGGATAGACCGGCGCGATGAAGCGGAACTCGGCATAGCCGAGATTGGCGATGGCGTTCCGCGAGATGTCGGGCACGGTCTTGCCGATGACGATGTGGAACACGAGGAGGTCGTCGATCGGCGAGCGCGGATAGCCGATCCTCTGAGCGAAGGCGTCGGAGGACTGCACGGCGAAGCGCGGCCCGTAGAGCGCGGTGAACAGGCTCACGTCGCCGACCGTGACGGTGCGGGGCGTGGCGTGCACGATCTCCTGACCGAGGGTGAAATCCTCGAAGAAATTGCCGGTGACGGTCTTGTCGATGAGTTTGGTTTTCGTGTCGTTCATGATGGCGTTGCGAGTCTAAGTCTGATGATGGAAGCGAGGAGCGTGATGAGGCAGACCATGCGGAGCGCCGTTACAGGTTCCTTATAGACGAGGATGCCGATGATGGCAGTCCCCGCCGTGCCAATTCCTCCCCAGACCGCGTAGGCCGTGCCGATGGGAATCTCGCGCACGGCGCGGGTCAGAAGGAAGAAGCTCGTGACGATGCAGAAGCCGAAAAAGACCGTCGGCCAGACCTTGGTGAAGCCTTCGGTCAGCTTCATGGTCGAGGCGTAGCCGACCTCAAACAGGCCTGCCATTAAGAGATAGACCCAAGCCATGGGAGATTTTCACCTTCTGCTCTTGAGGGTTAGTGATGCGTCCGCTGCGATTGGAGCCGCGGACCATAATTTCCGCGCCCGCCCCTGTCATCCCTGGCTTGCCTCGGAGTCTGGGGTGCGACGGGGGAAGAGGAGGCGCTGATAGAACCAGCCGATGCCGATCAGCACCGCGCCGAGCCCGAGGAATGACAGCGCCCGGTAAATGCCGGTCAGGTCCGACATGTCGATGAGGAACACCTTCAGCACGGTGAGCACGATCACGGCGGCCGAGGCGATGCGCAAGGGAAGCGAGCGGTACCAGATGCCGGCCGCGAGCAGCGCAACGCCGTACAAGAGCCAGACCGCCGAATAAGTATATTGCTCGGCGTCAGAGATCGAGCCCGAGGTCAGCACCGGGCCATGGAACAGGCGGGACACTTCGAGCGTGAGATAAGCGAGCGCAAGGGCGAGCGCCGTGCCGAGCGCCGTCAGGCTGTACCAACGGGGCCGCGTCTCGCGGGTCACGTAAGCGAGGATGCCGGCAAGGACGGCAGGAATACCGTAGCCGAGCAGAATCAGATTGATGAAGGGCGGGCCGACCGGATCGCCCATGATCAAGGGATTGGCGTTCACGCCGAGACGGAACACGATGACGACGAGCAAAATGGCGGCGAGCAGGCGCGCGCCCCAATCGTGGATGACGCTGCCGCTCACGAGGCGCACGCGTTCGAGGCCGATCACCACCGCGAGCAGCAGCGAGACATCGAGGGCGGTCTCGGCGAGGTCGTTGCCCCACGTATAAGGGTCTCCGCCGGTGACGTAATGCCGGACCTCGAACCCGACGAGGAGCACGGTGAAGAGGATGGCGGCGGCTTCGACGATCCGTGTCGGGGCGTCATCAGCGTGGCGGCGGAGCATATGGCCGGCAAGCCAGAATGAGAGCGCCGGAACGCCGTAGCCGTAGAGCAGCCAGTTGAAGACCGGCCGCGGCCGACGGCATTGCCGACGATCTGCGGGTCCCAGGCGATGCGGCCGAGCACCGCGACGGTGACCGCGACGGCGAGCCAGCGAAACGCGGGCAGCGGCCGCTTCTCGGCGACCCAGGCGATGCCCGGCACCATCAAAGCAAGCGATACGGTCAGCCAGCCCTTCTCCAGAGCAAGGCTAAGCGCGAGGGTGAGCGAGGCGATCGCGCCGGTCGCAAAGATGCCGCTCGCGAGCCGGCTCTGCCGCCCTCGCTCTCGTGCTTGGTCACGAGCTCGGTGGCGAGAGCAAACGTGCCAGCTAACACAACCGCCGCGCCCGCAAAGGGGATCGAGCGGTCGAAGCCCGCGATGCGATAATAGAGCGCGATCAGGATGGCGATCGGCGCGAACACGGCCGAGCCCGCCCATAGCACGGAGACGTCGCCGCCGCTCCTCCGGCCCTTGCGCGAGGAAGCCCGACGACAAGGAAGAGAGCAGCGAATGAAGCGCCGAGCGTGAGCGGCGTGCCGAACAGATAATGCTCTGGCTTCCACAGGCTGTCAGGCACAGGCCCGTTGGGAAGGCCGAGCAGTGCCACGTCGAAGTCGATCGACCAATGCCAGAAGATCGCTGCCACGAAGATCGCGGCGAGAGGCACGGCGAGCGCGGCTGAATCGGTGCGCCAGGCGATTGCCAACGTGCCGACGACGAGAACGCAGAAGAGGAGGAGCGCCAGACTGTCATGCCCGGTGGCAAGAACGAGCAGCATTGCGACGAAGAGATAGGCGCGCGAGCGTACCGGATGAGACGAAGTCGATCTCGCCACGGGCAGAGGGCGGACCGAACAGGAAGCCGGAGACGATGAGGAGTGCGCTCAACACGTAGCCGATCGCGACGTGGAAGACGTGCTCCGGCAGCGACTCCAACTCGCCGATCCCGGGCAGGGTCCAGAGCACGCTCGCAATCACCGCGCTGACAGCAAGCCAGCGCCAGAGCCTCGTGCGGGCGAGCGCGAAGGCGGCGGCCGTCACCACGGCGAGATAGAGATAAAGCGCGAGATAATTGGGCGTTTCGGTCGAGACGATCAGCGGAGTGACGAATGCGCCGATCAGACCGAGTCCTGCGAGCGCAGGTCCATGCAGGAGCGCTGCGGCGAGCGTGCCGAGCGCGACCAGGCCGAGCAGGAGGAAGGCGAGCGTCGAGCCGATGAAACCGTAAAGCGCATAGGCTGCATAGACGTCGGCATAGGCGATGGCCGTGCCGGCCGCGGTGAGCACGCTCGGAATATGTGCCTTGGGGAGGCCGGCGAGCCCCGTCTTGATCTCGCGCCGCCTCGTCCATTCGCCCGCGCCGATGAGCGCAAGCGCGACGATGGCGGCGAGGACGACGCGAGCGCCAGGACCGAACCAGCCTTGCTCGATCGAGTAGCGCACGAGAAAGAAGCCGCCGAGCGCAAGCGCAATGCCGCCGGCCCAGACCACCCATTGCGTGCCGAAGCGCTCCTCGAGGCTGACCGCGGGTCTTGCGGGCACTCGGGGCGGCGTTGGCGGCGCCGGGGTCTCGGGTTCGGGCGGAGGCGGACGCCTTTTCCTCGACCTTCGCCTCTGGCTGCTTTGGCGGCCGGGACTGGCCTCCGGGGCAGGCATGGGCGAGGGCGAAGGGGCAGGGACTTCACCTGTGAGCGCCGCGAGCCGTGCCTCAAGACTGCCTAGCCGGTGCTCGAGCCGCTTCAGCCGGTCGCGATTGCCGAGCGCCATGACGAAGGCGACGATGGCGAGTACGGGAAAGGCAACGACAAGCGCGATGAGAAGGGTGAAGAACGTCGGGTCCATCGCTTCAGCTCTGTGGCTGCCGGACGAAGCCGATCGCTTGCGCGCGAGCTCCCGGGCTTGAGCCGGCTGATCTCGGCGATCAGCGCGATGACGCGATCGGCATCCTCGGCGATGCCGAGCATGTCGGCCTGGCGGCGGCCTTGGGCGAAATCACCCGGCGTCAGATTGGTGAAAGCAAGCCCGTGCGGCGGCACCTCTGCCATCTGGAAGAAGATGGCATAGGCGCGGACGAGCGCCTTGGCGTCGAGATAGTGAAACAGAATGTGGAAGGTGAAGCGCCTGAGCGAGGCGCTGTCGAAGCGCTCCATCATGTTGGTGGTGCAGCAGAAGGGGAGCGGGTGATGCTCCATCCAGGTCAGCATCTCGTTCACCTGGGTCACCTCCCAGGAGCGCACCGCCTCGCGCCGGTCGAACAGGAAGGAGTCGGCTTCGTCGAAGATGAGCATGGCTTGCGCCTCGCGCGCGCCTTCGAAAGCCTCGGCGATGTTCTTCTCGGATTGGCCGATATAGGGGGCGAGCAGGTCGGAGGCACGCTTCTGCAACACCTCGAGCCCGAGCCTCCGCGCGAGATAGCGGGCGAAGGCCGACTTGCCTGTGCCGGGAGGCCCTGACAGGCAAAGCGAGAAGGCAAGGTTCGAGCTCGCCACGATGCGCTTGGTGAGTGCGATCAGGTCCATGTTGGCGCAAGTGAGCGCCGGGTCGAAATCGGTGACGGAGACCGCGGGCCGCGCGCCGCCGCCTGACAGCGCGCGGATGATGCCGGAGGCCGCGCGCTCGAGCGCATCCTTGCCGCCGCCCGAGAGCTTCGCGGCGCAGAGCGCGTTCTCGAGCACGGCGGGGGTCGCCGGCAGGCGTCGCGCCAGCTCGTGCACCTCGTGGTCCTCGAGCGGCACCTCGTAGCGATTGGCGAGGCGGCGCAGGATGACCTCGCGCTGGCGCACCGGCGGCGCCTTCAGCTCGACGATCAGCGACATGCGGCGGAGCACGGCGGCGTCGATCTCGAAGATATTGTTGGACGTCCAGATCACCGGCACCGGGTTCGTCTCGAGCAGACGGTTGAGATAGAGCTTGGAGCCGCCGCGATTGATCAATTGCCAGGCGACATCCTCGAACTCGTCGAACAGGATCGCGGTGCCTTGGCCTCCGGCAAGCAGGCGCTGGAAGAAGGCGAGATCGCTCAGGCGCTCGGTGCGGCTCGTCTCGCGCCCGGCATATTGCTCCTCGCCCGCGGCGTAGAGGCTCACCCCCGCAGCCGCCGCTGCGAGCTTGGCAAGCTCGGTCTTGCCGGAACCGGGAGGACCGAACAGGAGGATGTTGATGCCGCGCGCGCCCTCTCCGCTCGCCCCTTCGATCAGGCGCTTGATGAGGTCGCAATCCTCGGCGACATGGTCGTAGTCGGAGAGGTTGAGCGAGGCTTCGAGTGGATCGCCGAGCAGCGCCGCTCTTAGCGCCGGGAAATCAGCGAAAGACCGATCGAGGCACGCATCGACGCGCCAGGGAATGCCGTACCTGCCGTTGGAACCCGCGATCTGCTCGCCGGTCTCGCGCACCTGAAGCAGGCCGCAAGCGGCAAGCTCTCCGCCCGGCGCGATCAGCGCCTCGACGGTGCGCGCGGGCTCGCCCACGAGCATGGCGATCGGCCGCCCGAGGGGACCCGAGACATTGGCGAGCGTGTCGCAGAGATATTGCACCTGGTCGTAGCGGCTGTAGCAGGCGATCAGCCCGATGATCTTGAGAGCGGCCTCGGGCAGGCCGAGCTCGCGAGTGAGCAGCTCGATATTGCTCGCGAGTGGCTCAGGCCGCGGCGTCTCCTCGGCGGCGCGGCGCAGGCTTCCGATCAGCCTCTCGCGCTCGCGACGATAGAGGCGGTCAAACTCGGTATAAGTGAAACCGCCGGAATAGTGGGTCGCCACGAGCGCGGAGAGCTCATCGTCGATGGTGAAGTTCATGAAGCCACGCCGCTCGTTCATCCAATAGAGGACGCCGAGCAGCCCGCGTAAGGGGAGGTCGCCGCGCTCGAGGATGCGGGCGAGATAGCGCGCGACGAGGCCGCGCTCGATATCGACGGCGATAGTCGCGTCCGCGTAAGTCTCGCTCTTGCTACGGAAAAGACCCATCGCGGCACGCCTGCAATCTTGCGGGGGCCTATCTAGCCCAAGGGCGGGCTCAAGGGGAAGGCGGGGCGGGGCGGGAGGCTGATAGGGCTCGAATCGCCGAGCTAGGCGCAGAAAAGGAAAATGGCGACCCTCGCTTTCGTGAGGACCGCCATCTTACCGAAAATCGAAAGATCGACGCGGCTAATTAAGCGCGGTCGAGCTCGGCCGGGAGATAGCTCGTCACTTCCATGCCAGCCTCGGACTCGGTGATCTCGGGTTTCAGCCACTCTTTCATTTGCTCGTCTCCTTCGGTGAACTTCTCAGTTCGGTGAACTTACGAATAGGATAATGGCGATTTGCGATGGACACCGCATGACTCGTCCGTGAACAGCCCCTGAATGCCACATTAAGAAATTCTGACAGGAAGAGATGGCAAAAACACCCAAGATTTTGGGTCTGAACGGTGCTCCACCAGCCACGCATAGTTGTGCTGGTCGCCGGGCCGCCTTCTATAGGCCTTAAGGGGCCTTCGCATGAAGGCGCGGGGACTAGCTGAACAGGACGAGGGCCTTCTCCACGGTGATCCAGATGCCCCAGAGCAGGGGAAGGCCGACCGCAAACCAGGCGATGGGTGCCACTTGGAGTCGTCTTGGGCTGAGCACGATGCCGGCGAGCCAAAGCGCTAACCCGATCCACATCAGGAAGGGGTGATACCCGAGGGAGCCTGCGGCCTCGGCCTTGGTGGTGGCGTCGAGGCAGGGACCGGCCGAGTAGATGAGGCATTCCCACGCGCCGCCGACGCCTCCCGCCTTGGTGTAGAAGGTGATCCACCAGACGACGGCGACGGCGATCAGCGCAAGCCCGATCGGCTGAAGCAGGCGAATGCCGGGATGGGTGTCCTCGCGCTCCCTGATCTCGACAGCATGCATGGCGCGGTCGCGGGCCGACTTCGTCTGAAGCGACTCGACATCCTCTGGCTTCATGAACCATTTCTCGGCGAGCGGCCTGATCAAGAGGTTGCAGATGAAGCCGGCGACGAGAAGGCCGGCGAGCACGTAGAAGATCGGGTGATAGATCTGGCCCGGCGCGATCCCTTCGGCTTTGCGCGAGTCGTGCATGTAGTTCACGATCACTGGCCCGACGATTCCCGCAGTCGACCATGCGGTGAGCAGCCGCCCGTGAATGGCGCCGACGAATTGCGTGCCGAAAATGTCGGCGAGATAAGCGGGGATGGTGGCGAAGCCGCCGCCATACATCGAGGCGATCAGGCAGAAGGCCGCTGCGAAGAGAGCGAGCATGCCGAGCGTGGCGAGAGTGGGAGCCGCGGCGTAGCAGATGAAGCCTAAAGTGAAGAATAGGAAATAGGTCGTCTTGCGGCCGATCTTGTCGGAGAGAGATGCCCAGAAGAATCGGCCGGCGATATTGAACAATGAGAACAGGCCGACGAAGGCCGCGCCGACGAGAGCCGCCTTGGCCTTCTGATCGTCATTGAAATTGGCGAAGCCTACGGTCGGATCTCCGAACAGCCGCCCGCCGAAGGTCTCCTGGAGCATGGGAGAGGCAGCGCCGATGATGCCGATGCCGGCCGAGACGTTGAGGCAGAGCACGGCCCAGATGAGCCAGAACTGGGCGGTCTTGTGCGCATCCTTGAGATGAACGTGGCCGGTGGTGATCATGGCCTTGGCGCTCGCGGGCGGCGTCCAGCCTTGGGGTTTCCATCCCGTGGGCGGCAGGCGATAGGCGAAGGCGCCCCCCATCATGAACACGAAATAGATGGCTGCCATCGCAACGAAGGTCTCCCACACGCCGACCGATGTCGGTGTGGCGAAGTGGTTCATGAGGAGCGTGGCGAGAGGACTGCCGATCATGGCACCGCCGCCGAAGCCCATGATGGCCATGCCGGTTGCCATGCCGCGGCGGTCGGGAAACCATTTGATCAGGGTTGAGACGGGGGAAATGTAGCCGAGCCCAAGTCCGCAGCCGCCGATGATGCCGGAGCCGAGCCACATCAGCCAAAGCTGATGGATGTAGACGCCGACCGCCGAGATGAGGAGGCCGCCGCACCAGCAAAACGCTGCGACGACGCCCGCCTTGCGAGGGCCTACACGCTCGAGCCAGCCGCCCCAGATCGCAGCGGATAAGCCGAGGAGCACGAAGAAGAGGGTGAACATCCAGCCGAGGTCGAACTGGGTCCAATCGCAATCGGTGGCGAAGAGGGCGTGCCCGGTGATGGCAACCTTGCCCCAGAAGGTGGTGGCGTCGCCGGGACAAGGGATCGCCTTGTCCAAGCCTTGCGCCACGCCGACGGCGCGGCCGAGCGGCAGCCAGAACACGCTGAAGCCGTAGGCCATGCCGATGCAGAGGTGGATGGCTAGAGCGGCGGGCGGGACGAGCCAGCGGTTATAGTCCGCCGGCGCAATGATCCGTTCCTTGTCGAGCAGGCCGAAATGATGGTCGCCTGCGGCAGCCACCTCAGTGTGCGTCATCGCATTCCCCCCCGGGCATTTTTATGCTGTCGAATTTAGACCAGTCTGAACGCGGCGGCACGCAATCGCAAGACCTACGCGGCGAACCCTCACATGGCTTGCGGGGAGGACGTTAGAATCTTTTTGCGCGCGTCGCGGTTCCTGGCTTTTTGCGACAGCTCCATGACAAGCGCGGGACAGAGATCTCGGGGTCTGTGAAGGCGGAAGAAACAGGGAAAACTGGCAGGTCGGGGCTGCCCGTACGGGGCGTAGCCGACCTGGTCAATTGCTGACTTCGATGCCCGATTGTGACACGGTTTCGCCGCATAGGTTGTTTTCTTACTCGTTCGGCGCGCGCAACCAGACAGGGTTCAGTCACATGTCAGCCAAGCTTGGCACCGTCGTCTCAGGTGCTGTCCTCTTCGCCTTCTCCCTCACGCTGCTTCCGGCCATTGCCGCGCAGCCGGTCACCGAGCGCGAGAAGCGCGATTGCCCGAACGACTACCATCGGCTTTGCGGCGACTATGGCCTTGGCACCGAGGCGCTGCGGGCCTGCATGTCCCGCAACATCAAGAAGGTGTCCCATGCCTGCGTGGCGGCGCTCGTCGATGCCGGCGAGATGACGAAAGCCCAGGCCGACAAGCTCAAGGGCGGCAAGGCCAAGGTCGCCACCACCAAGAAAACGACCAAGAAGAAGACCGCTTACAAGAGCTCGAAGAAAAAGAAGACGCACTAGGCATGTGCAGCTAGGCCAAGAACCTCGCCAGCACGCGCTTGGTAAGGGCGTCGCAAGCTTTGCTAGCGAAGGGAAAGGCGCCTTGCAGAGCGTCCTGTAATGCGGGAGCGAGCATCGTTTGCAAGCGCCTTCGCGCGCGCAAGAGGCGCGTCTTAACGGTCTCTGGCGGGATCTGTAAAATTTCGGCCGTCTCCTCGATGCTCAGACCGTCGACGTCGCGCAGGATGAAGACGATGCGAAATGTCTCCGGAAGGTCGGCGATCGCTCGTTCCAGAAGCCTGGCTACCTGACCGCGCGCAGCCTGTTGTTCTGGAGATGGCTCGGCGGACATACCCGCCAGCCTTTGACGATAATCTTCCATGAGGGCCACCGACTGTTGCTGAAGCAGGCGCGCTCTTCGCTGCGACAGCCGTCTTTTGCCAAGCGCCTCGTTCAGCACGATGCGGGTCAGCCAGGTTGCGAGGGAGGACGCGCCGGTGAAGCTACCGATCGAGGCAAACGCCTTGAGATAGCTCTCCTGAACGACATCTTCGGCATCCGCGCGATCCTTCAGCACTGCCCAAGCCGTGCGGTAGAGACGTTGATTGTTGCGTCTTAGGACCAGGCGCACGGCATGGGGGTCGCGCTGAGCAATCCGCCCGGCCAACTCGATGTCGGTCAAGGTTTCGCAGCTCAGCGCGACAGTCGCCATGTCAGTGGACCTCCGAGTTCCTAGTGCAGCTGACCGGCGAGTTGTTCGGCGTGCTTCTGATGCGCCTCGAAGAGCTTCAGACCGCTTTGCAGGAGCGACTTCAACTCGGCGTTCTGGGTGTCCGGAATGAGCGTCGTGCTGAGCGCGGCATTCACGGCCTTATGATACGCCACTTCGTTATCGACATAGGCCTTGTCGAAGGCGGCCCCATCGAGGCTTGCCAATTTCTCGCGTGTCGCATCCGCCTGCTTGGTCAGGCTTTGGCTCGTCGCATTGTCCTCAGGCGTCACGTCGAGCTTCTTTACGAGGGCCAGCGCCTGATTGTTCACCGACGTGTGATCCCCGACCATCTGCTGGGCGAAGGCGAGGACGTCCTTATTCTTCGATTTGTCCAAGGCCTGCTTGGCGGCCTCGATGTCGAGTACGCCGGCGGTGTAGGCGATATGGGCGATTTGCGGATCAGTCGGCTTGGGCGACGGATCGGCAGTGGCGGGGGCGGCGAAGAGAATGGCGCTTAACAGCGCGGTTATGACGAACGGATTCTGCATCATGTTTCCTTGGGCTCGTGGTGAAAACCATCAACGAGCCATTAGATGTCGCATCTCGCGGCGAGGTTCCCGCGTGCCGACGCAGAGCCGGCAGGAAAGAGGACGCACTAGGGGCGACCCCCACGCTCAGTCTTGAAGCTTGGAATCGATCGCGCCGTTAAGCGCTCTTCTTGAACTTGGCGGCTTTCTCGGAGCCCTTGGTGGCGTCGCCCGCGGTGTAGGAATGGGCGCCGACGCCGGCGAGCTTGCCCTTGTCCACGACGAGATATTCGGTGCGGATCGGCTTCTTCGCAAAATAGCACTCGAGGATCTCGCGCGTGCCGGCCGCATAGCGGGCTTGCGCGGAGAGCGAGCTGCCTGAGATGTGTGGCGTCATTCCGTGGTGGGGCATGGTGCGCCAGGGATGGTCCTTGGGTGCTGGCTGCGGGAACCACACGTCGCCGGCATAGCCGGCGAGCTGACCGCTCTCCAGCGCGCGCACGATCGCGTCGCGGTCGCAGATCTTGCCGCGCGCCGTGTTCACGATATAGCTGCCGCGCTTCATCATGCCGATCAGCTTGGCGTTGAACATGTGCTCGGTCTCGGGATGGAGTGGGGTGTTGATCGTCACCACGTCGCACACCTTGACCAGCGACTCTACATTCGGATGGAAGGTGAGCCCAAGCTCCTGCTCAACCTCCTTGGGCAGGCGGTGCTTGTCGTAATAGTGGAGCTTGACGTCGAACGGCTTGAGCCGGCGAAGCGCGGCGAGACCGATACGGCCGGCGGCAACGGTGCCGACATTCATGCCTTCGAGGTCGTAAGAGCGCTCGACGCAATCGGCGATGTTCCAGCCGCCTCTGACGACCCATCCATAAGAGGGGATGTAGTTGCGGACGAGCGCCAGGATCATCATGACGATGTGCTCCGAGACGCTGATCGAGTTGCAATAGGTCACCTCGGCGACGGTGACACCCTTGTCCATCGCGGCCTGGAGGTCGGTATGGTCAGAACCGATGCCGGCGGTGATGACGAGCTTGAGCTTCTTCGCCTTGTCGAAGCGCTCCTTCGTCATATAGGCAGGCCAGAAGGGCTGCGAGATCACGATCTCCGCGTCGGGCAGCTCCTTCTCGAAGGTCGAATTCGCACCGTCCTTGTCGGAGGTCACGACCAGTGTGTGGCCGGCCTTCTCGAGGAACTTGCGAAGCCCGAGCTCGCCGGAGACGCTGCCGAGCAACTGGCCCGGCTTGAAATCGATGGCGCTCGGCGTCGGAGCCGTCTGACCATCGGGGTATTTGGTGATTTTGGGGATGTCGTCGCGGGCATAGGTCTTCGGATAGCCGTCGACGGGATCGTCATAGAGAACGCAGAGTATCTTGGCCATGGCGCCACTCCTTTCCAAGGATCAGGCGCTCAATAAACGCCTGCCGTGAGATCACGTTTCCTTGTGTCAGCGCGCCGTTCGGTCGCGCTTTCTTATTTCCTTTAAGATATAGCTTTGACGCCTTCGCGGCCCGCCGATCAAGATGCGATTCCCAATGGGCCGATCGGCCATTCCTATCGGGCGGCGCGCGCTGGACAAACGGGCAGCGGGCTGGAATGGTGCACCGCATCATTCCTCATGGGGATTCACAATTGCGTTTACCAAAAACTCTGGTCGAGGGGCATTTCCGCTTCCGCCGCGACGTGCATGCGAAAGACCGCGGGCGTTATCTTCAACTCGCTGAGCTCGGGCAGGCGCCGACCGCGATGGTGATCGCCTGCTGCGACGCGCGCGTCGATGTGTCGGCGATCTTCGATGCGGAGCCCGGCTCGCTTTTTATCATGCGCAACGTCGCCAATCTCGTTCCGCCCTACGAGCCCGAGGGCAAGTATCACGGCACGAGCGCCGCGGTGGAATATGCCGCCACTGCCCTCAAGGTGCCGCACATCATCGTGCTCGGCCATTCGCACTGCGGCGGTGTCGACACGTATCGTCGCGGCGTGCGCGACAAGATCCCCGAGCATGGCTTCATCGGAAAGTGGCTGACGCTGCTCGACGATCTGAAGCCGGTCGAGAGCGACATCTTCGCCTATGGCGACGAGCTGGCCTTCGAGTTTGCCGCCGTGCGTTCCTCGATCGCCAACCTTGGAACCTTCCCGTTCATCAAGAAGCGGGTGAAGGACGGTCTGCTCGCGCTGCATGGGCTGCATTTCGATCTTGCCAGCGGGCAGTTGCTCAGCCTCGAGGAGGAGACCGGACGGTTTGGGGCGCTGGTGGAGGGCTAGACCCTCAAAGCGGCTGCTTCACTCAGCCGGCGTCATTTTAGTAGAGGGGACTCCGGCAGGCGGGGCGATCTCCTCTGTCCGCCCTTAAGCTTGCGGCGCAAGACTTCCACAGGACTCTCCACGAGATAGAAAGTGAGGGCGGCGAAAAGAGAACAGGCAACGATGGAAGGCATAGCCGCCCAACCGCCAGAAGGCGATCGCGCCCAGCACCGAGCCGATCAGAGCGAGCGAGGCCTGCATGGCGAAGCCGCGCGTATACGCGGGCTTCCATTCGATGAGCAGAGCACGGTCGTCGAGAATGAGCCGCGCCGGCTGCTCGGCGAAATTGATGTAGAAGGCGGCGCCCGTGAACGCGGCGGCGATGATCAGCGCGAGCTGCCCGAAGATCATGCGTCGACCCCCCCTGGACGGGTTCTCAGCGACATTCACCACCAGAGGATGACGGCCGCCTTGACGCCCGTCAGGCCGCCTTGTCGAGCAGGTTGCGGTTGACGATGAGCTCGGCGATCTGGACCGTGTTGAGAGCGGCGCCCTTGCGCAGATTGTCGGAGACCACCCAGAAGGAGAGGCCATTGTCGATGGTCTGGTCCTCGCGGATGCGGCTGACGAAGGTCGCATAGTCGCCGACGCATTCGACCGGCGTCACGTAGCCGCCATTCTCGCGCTTGTCGACGACGAGCACGCCGGGCGCCTCGCGCAGGATCTTGCGCGCCTCGGCGGCGGTGATCGGCTCCTCGAACTCGACATTCACGGCCTCGGAATGGCCGACGAACACCGGCACGCGCACGCAGGTCGCGGTGAGCTTGATCTTGGGATCGAGGATCTTCTTCGTCTCGACCGCCATCTTCCACTCTTCCTTGGTTTGGCCGTCCTCCATGAAGACGTCGATATGCGGAATGACGTTGAAGGCGATTTGCTTGGTGAAGGTCTTGGGCTCGGGCGGATCGGTGACGAAGATGCCCTTGGTCTGGTCCCACAGCTCATCCATCGCCTCCTTCCCGGCGCCGGAGACGGACTGGTAGGTGGCGACGACTACGCGCTTGATCTTGGCAGCGTCGTGCAGAGGCTTCAGCACGACGACGAGCTGAGCAGTCGAACAATTTGGATTGGCGATGATGTTCTTCTTGGTGAAGCCCGCGACCGCGTCGGCGTTCACCTCGGGCACGATGAGCGGCACGTCCTGATCGTAGCGCCAACAGGAGGAGTTATCGATCACCACGCAGCCTTGCGCACCGATCTTGGGGCTCCACTCCTTGGACACGGCCGAGCCCGCCGACATCAGCGCGAAATCGACGTCCCTGAAGTCGAATTGCTCAAGGTCGCGGCATTTCAGCCGATGGTCGCCATAGGAGACCTCGACGCCCATCGAGCGGCGCGAGGCGATGGCGAAGACCTCATCCGCCGGGAATTCGCGCTCGGCGAGGATGTTCAGCATCTCGCGCCCGACATTTCCGGTCGC
Source organism: uncultured Alphaproteobacteria bacterium (assembly GCA_963747175.1). Taxonomy (GTDB): domain Bacteria; phylum Pseudomonadota; class Alphaproteobacteria; order Rhizobiales; family Methyloligellaceae; genus Methyloceanibacter. Next base: position 110,590 of record CAVVDW010000003.1, read on the forward strand.
ACCGATGACGGCGACTTTATAGCCCATGATGCGCTCCTGTTATTCCGGCCGGATGTATGGGAAGCCTGCGCCAAAGTAAAGGCGGCGCGTATGTCCCTCTGGAGGTGTTGTGCGCCTGCCCCGGGGCCGTTAGGAGTCCAGGCGAAACCAAGTCTTTCCCCGCAATCAAGAGCCCGATGGCCTTCTTCCGCTCAAGAACGGTCAACCTCCTCAATCTGCATTACGCCATTCATGCCATTGCGCTGTCGGGCGGGGCCTCCTTCTTTGCCGTCTATCTGCTCAAGGCCGGCGTCTCCATGCCTCAAGTGCTGGTGTCGCTCGCGCTCATTCTCGCCGGCCGGTTCGTGGTTCGGCCCATCATCGTTCCGATCGCGGTCAAGACCGGCATGAGGGCGCTGGTCATCGCCGGCACCGTTCTCACGGCGCTGCAATATCCGCTGCTCGCCGAGGTGCACGGGGTCGGTCCCGCTCTCGCCGCTCTCTGCTTAGTCTCGGCGCTCGGCGACACGCTCTACTGGTCGAGCTATCACGCTTACTTCGCTGCGCTGGGCAATCACGAGCACCGCGGGTCTGAGGTCGGCGCGCGAGAGGCGGTTGCGGCGCTGGTCGGCATCGCAAGCCCGCTCATTACGGGATGGGCTCTCGTCGCCTTCGGGCCCTTGGTGGCGTTTGGCGCAACGAGCGTGCTTCTGCTCCTCGCAGCGCTGCCCCTCCTCTTCACGCCAGACGTCGCCGTCGCAGCCCATGCGCCCGGCGCGTTCCGCGCCGCGATCCCTGGCATGAAGCTCTTCCTCGCCGATGGCTGGATTGCTGCCGGCTATTATTTTCTCTGGCAGATCGTTCTTTTCTTGTCGCTCGGCGAGAGCTTCGTCGCGTTCGGGGGCGCGCTCGCTCTCGCCGCGCTCGTCGGCGCGGTCGCCGGGCTCTTCCTCGGCCGGCTGATCGATGCGGGGCACGGGGAGAGGGCGGTCGTTTATGCGATCGGCACGCTGGTTATCACCACGCTGTTGCGGGCGCTTGCGCCGGGGCATGCGTTCATCGCCGTCATCGCCAATGCGCTCGGCGCGCTCGTGGTCTGCCTGTACATACCGACCTTGATGACGGCCGTGTACAATCAGGCGAAGCGCTCGCCCTGCACGCTCAGATTCCATGTCGCGACGGAAGGCGCTTGGGACGTCGGCGGAGCGGCCGGGTTGCTGCTCTCGGCGCTGCTGGCTGCGACCGGCGCGCCTCTGACGGTCGCGCTTCTCTTGCCGCTCATTGGCGCGGCATTACTGTTCGTCGAGCTCCGCCGCTATTACGCGCGGCATCCGCGGATCACGGAGATCGCTGTGCCCGATCCGCTCGCGCAGAACGCCATCGTCAATCTCGGCGAGAGCACTTGACCCTGCGGCGATCAGCGGCCAGGGTCGACCTATTGAGAGGACGTGACGGATGGCAGGCGAGCAAGAAAGCTTCGAGGAGTTCTGGCAGCATTATCTCCGCCATCACGCGCAAGGCGGCACGCGGATGCTGCATGTGTTCGGCACCGGGCTCGGGGCGCTCGCTCTGATCGTGGGCCTCGTCACCGTCAATCCCATGATCGTGCTGATCGGCACGGGGATCGGCTATCTGTTCGCCTGGGCCGGGCATTTCCTGGTCGAGCGGAACCGGCCGGCGATGGTCTCGCACCCGACCTGGTCGTTCCAATGCGACATCCGCATGTTCCGCCTGATGCTGACCGGGCAGCTTGGCCCTGAGCTTAAGCGCGCAGGCATTGTCTGCTAAATTCCCACCCCGTTAATCCGCTTTGCCGCTTGGGAGCTCGGCTTTGATCTGGGCGCATTTTCGCGTGGCGAACTCGTTCACCATGCGCACCACTTGGGGCCCGAGCACATTGGTCTGATTATCGAGCACGGTGCCGGCATAGATGAGCGGATAGACGAAGAGCGGGGCAGAGGCCTCGCCCCAGTTGATGCTCGCCTCGGTCGCCTTGCCGTCCTTGAACTTGACCTTGGGCGACATGGTGAGCTTGACCTCGTAGGGCTCGCCCTTGTCTTTCTGCGCGAGCGTGCAGCTCACCTTCTGCGGCTCGAGCGCGACCTCATACTCGGCCTCGCTCATCGCCTTGGCGAGGTCCGCGCGCTTGATCTCGAGCTTCGACTGGCAGACCGCCTTGCCCCACGGCCAGGAGATCTTGCCGCCGAGCATCTTGGTGATGTCCTCCTCGCGCCAGGTCTTGGTGATGTCGCAAGCCACGTCATCGCCGTTCGGATCGCGCGTGGCGAGGATGTCGCAGATCTTCTTTTTGCATTCCTTGCGCGCCTCCTTCTCGGCCTTCTCCTCAGGGGTCAGTCCGGGCTCTTTCGCGGCAGGGGTGCCTGCGGGGGCTGCCGCTTGCGGCGCGGCAGCGTCGGGCGCCGGGCTCGCCGCAGTCCCTCTCTCCTCGGCAGCGAAGGAGAGACGAGAGCTTGCGAGGAGTGCGAGCAATGCTGCGGTCGCAATTGAACCTCGGTTCATGATCTTGTTCCTCACTTGCCATTCAGGGCCGAGAGGATGGCGTCGCCCATCTCGCGCGTGCCGACGGTGCGGCAGCCCTCTTGCTTGATGTCGGCGGTGCGCAAGCCCTGGTCGAGCACCTGTGCGATGGCGCGCTCGATCCTGTCAGCCGCACCGCCGAGATAGAAGGAATAGCGGAGGCACATGGCAAAGCTCGCGATTGTTGCGATTGGATTTGCCACGCCTTTGCCCGCGATATCGGGCGCCGAGCCGTGCACCGGCTCGTACAGCGCGCGGCGGTGACCTTTCGCGTCGGCGGCGCCGAGCGAGGCGGACGGCAGCATGCCGAGCGAGCCGGTGGCCATCGCCGCCTCGTCTGACAGCATGTCGCCGAACAGATTGTCGGTGACGATCACGTCGAACTGCTTCGGCGCGCGCACGAGCTGCATGGCGCAATTGTCGGCGAGGATGTGGTGGAGCGTCACGTCGCCATAGCGCTCCTTGTGGAGCTTAGTGACCACCTCGTTCCACAACACGCCGGTCTTCATCACGTTCCGCTTCTCGGCGGAGTGCACGAGCCGCTTCCGCTCGCGCGCGAGATCGAAGGCGACCGCGGCGATGCGCTCGATCTCATAAGTGTCGTAGACTTGCGTGTCGATCGCGCGTTTCTGTCCCTCGCCGAGATCGATGATCTCCTTCGGCTGACCGAAATAGACGCCGCCCGTGAGCTCGCGCACGATCATGATATCGAGGCCGTCGACCAGCTCGCGCTTGAGCGATGAGGCGTCGGCGAGCGCCGGATAGCAGATGGCAGGGCGGAGATTGGCGAACAGCTCGAGGTCCTTGCGTAGCCGCAGCAGCCCCGCTTCGGGGCGCTGGTCGTAAGGGACGCCATCCCATTTCGGCCCGCCGACGGCGCCCAGCATCACCGCGTCGGCAGCGAGCGCCTTTTTCATGGTGGCATCGGAGATCGCCTCGCCATGCGCGTCGTAGGCGCAGCCGCCGACGAGGTCGGTCTCGGTGTTGATGGTGGCAAGGCCTTCGGCGTTGATCCAGCCTACGATGCGCTCGACCTCTCCCATCACCTCGGGGCCGATGCCGTCGCCGGGGAGGAGCAAGAGATTGTAGGTTGTCATCGCGCGGGCCGTTCCTGTGCTAGATCCTGGGGGCCTTGCCTAATGGGAGAGCGAAATGCTGACAAGGGTGCTGTTTCTCCTCGTGCTGATCTGCGGGACTGCCGGTCAAGTCTTTGCCGAGGAGACCAAGGTGCTGGCGCTTGGCCTCGCCAACCGCGAAGTGACGGTGGACGATCTCGCCAAGGGAACTCCGCCAGTCCCCCGCTTCAATTCACCGGCCATCGCCTATGTGCTCGCCGCCGATCTCAAGAAGGGCGACACGGTCGAGATCTCGCTCGCAAACGGCAAGGGACCCTTGCTCACCAATAGCGAGAAGCTCAGCGAGGACAAGGAGACCTACATGCTGCTCGCCGGAAAGCGGGCGGTTCCGGCCGGCGGCTGGCCGCAGGAGTGGAAATATTCCGCTCACGTGAAGATCACGCGCGACGGCAAGACCCTGATCGAGCAGTCGAGCGGGCCCGTTCCCTTCGAGTAGAGCACGCACCTCTTTTTCTCTTCGCCACTCCGCTTAGGTCGGAGCGTCCCCCTTGCATTCCATCCATTTACCATCCATATAACATCCATATAACATCCATATGGATGGAAAAGCTACATGACCGCTCAGATACAGCGCCTTCGCGACAAAGCGGGCGACACCGAAAAGATCACGATCAACCTTGGCTATGTCGACCTGGGCCACATCGATCTCATGGTCCACGAGGGCTTTTATTCCAACCGAACGGACTTCATTCGCACGGCGATCCGTAATCAGCTTTCGACCCATCGCGAGGAAGTCAAACAATCCATCGTGCGGCACACGCTCGAGCTCGGTCTCAGGCACTACACGCGCGAGGATTTGGAGGCGGTGAAAGCCGCCGGCGAGAAGCTCCGCATCAAGGTGCTGGGGTTAGCGAGCTTCGCCCCAGACGTGAGCGCTGCGCTCGCTTTGGCGACCATTGAATCGATCACCGTGCTCGGCGCCCTTCATGCCAGCAAGGAGATCAAAGATGCGCTCGCCGACCGCATGAAGTGACGCACCAACTTTCACAACAAGGATGCAGGTAATGAACATGGATTTTGCGGCCGGCATGCGCGCGGCAATGAAACTGACGCAGCAGCAGAAGCTCACGGAGGCCACGCGCGTCATTCAAAGCGCTTTGTCCGGCTTAAGGCAGCCCGGTTCTCCAGCTAACCAAGCGCCTCTAGTTCGAGCGATTGACGGACCTGTCATCGATCTCACGGCTGAGGTCGTTGAGCCAGAAGAGGTCGCTGAGCCGGAGGACGTGGCCGTCCCAGGCGGCGGGGCAGGCAGTGGATCCGAGCTACACCAGCCTTCGAAAATCGCGGCGTGGGCGCAAGACGTTGGCCAACTGATAAAGACGCGCGCTCACGGCGAGCTTCCACGCTTCAGTCTCGATGCACTGACAAGGGCGAGGTCCACCAAGTCTCTCGAGGTCCCTGAGGGCGCTCAGTTCCTGAGCCGGTCCTTCACCTGCGCGGCGGGAAGCCGAAACTACAGGCTCTACATTCCGCGACAGCTCAAGGAGAGCCAACGCACATTACTGGTGATGCTGCATGGCGGCACGCAGGATGGAGAGGACTTCGCCGCAGGCACGCGCATGAACACGCTCGCCGAGGAACATGGATTTATTGTCGCCTATCCGAGCCAGTCCAAAACCGCAAATCAATCGTTATGCTGGAACTGGTTCACGCCTGAGAACCAAAGGCGCGGGGAGGGCGAACCCGCCATCATTGCAGGAATGACCAGAGAGATCATCGCGCATTACGATGTGGATCCGGGTCGCGTATTCATCGCGGGGTTATCGGCAGGAGGCGCGATGGCGGCCGTGATGGCAGCCACCTATCCCGACCTTTACGCCGCGATCGGCGTGCACTCCGGCCTGCCTTATGGATCCGCGACCGATCTTCCTTCGGCATTCGCGGCGATGCGCGGAACCGCAGGCCCGCGCCGCCGCAAGACACGGATGCCGCGTGCCGGGGCCGATGCCATTCCCGGCCGGCGCACCATCGTGTTCCACGGCGATGCGGACAAGATCGTGCATTCGTCGAATGCTCACGGACTATTCGAGACGTGCAGGCCGAGCGAGGGACTGCAGCACTCGGAGGTTAGGGGCTCTGCCGGCCGCCGCTATACCCGCATCGTCTCCCGCGACAAGGCCGGGGTGGCCGTGGTCGAGCAGTGGCTTATTCATGGAGCCGGCCATGCCTGGTCCGGCGGCAGCCCGGATGGAACCTATACCGATCCGCGCGGTCCCGATGCCTCGCGTGAGATGCTCCGCTTCTTCCTGGAAGAGGGGCGCGACTGACCAAGCAAGTTACTCCGCTGAGCGGTCTAAGCCCAGGGGCGGGCGGTGCGCGACTTCGCCTCGAAGTCGGCGATGGCCTCGGCCTTCTCCATGGTGAGCCCGATATCGTCGAGACCTTCCATCAGGCAGCGCTTGCGGAAGGGATCGATGTCGAACTTGATCACGCCGCCATCGGGGCCCCTGATCTCCTGCGCCGCCAAGTCGATGGTGATGCGCGCATTCGCTCCGCGTGAGGCGTCGTCAATCAGCTTGTCGATCTCGGCTTGCGGCAGCGTGATCGGCAGGATGCCGTTCTTGAAGCAGTTGTTGTAGAAGATGTCGGCGAAGGACGGCGCGATGATGCACCGGATGCCGAAATCGAGCAGGGCCCAGGGCGCGTGCTCGCGGGACGACCCGCAGCCGAAATTCTCGCCGGTGATCAGGATCTGCGCCTCGGTATAAGGCTTCTTGTGCAGCACGAAATCGGAGAGGGCCGCGCCTTTCTCGTCGTAGCGAAGCTCGGCGAACAGGCCTCGGCCCAAGCCGGTGCGCTTGATCGTTTTCAGGTACTGCTTCGGAATGATCATGTCGGTGTCGACATTGATCATCGGCAGGTAGGCGGCGATCCCGGTCAGCGTGGTGAATTTCTGCATGGCAAGCCTCGTTTGATTTGACGCCTATGTAGCCTTCCCGAGGCGCGCTTTCCAGACACTTGGCCCGCGGAGTTTCGTCATATCTTCGCTTTTCTCTCGCAGGGGCGCAGATTAAGGTCGCCCGTCTGACGGTTCGAGGGAGCTCGCGCGATGAACGGCAACGTGGTCTACGAGGCGCATCCGGCGATGTTCCGGGCGCATCCTTTCTGGTTCATCGGCTGCGTGGTGCTGATCCCCGCCTTCGGCATCGGCATTCTGCTGCTGCTCTACTGGTACATCCATACGCGGCAGACGGCGCTCACCGTCACCGAGAACGAGCTGCTTTACGAGAGGGGCATCCTCAGCAAGGACCGCACTTCGGTGTCGCTCAAGCATATCCGTGCGGTGCACATCACCCAGGGGTTCCTCAACCGCATTCTCGGCGTGGGGACGATCCAGGTCTCGACCGCAGGCGATCAACCCGAATTCACCGTGGCCAATATGCCGGATCCGGGCGAGATAAGGGACGCGATCTCGCGAGCGCAGGACGCAGGGGACAAGGACTAGAGGCGGCATGCCGAGCCCGCAAGATCAACGTGACCGCAAGGAGGCGGCGCGGCTCCTGCTTGCCGCAGCGGTCGCGATCCTGCTCCTGATCGTCATCGGCGGCGTCGGCATCTATTTCATCATGGGGATCGGCGAGTGGGATCCGTTCTCCGCGGGGCTTGGGCTCAAGAACGCGGCGATCGTCTCGTTCGGCGTCTCTCTCGCGGTGATCCTCGTCATGGCCATCGTGTCAGGGGGCGACGCCATTTTCGGCGAGCTGCCCTTCACCATCGCGGGCTTCCTGCTCTTCTTCGTGATCTTCTGGCTGATGATCGCCTGGATCTTTTGAGCGATCAGCAGCTCGGCTGACAGACCTGCTGGTCGCCGAACTGCGCGCAACAATTGCTGCATGTGCAATCGCTGTTGCTCGAACATGCGGAAGGCGGCTGGACGCAGGCGAGGTGGTTGGCGGCGTGGCTCATTGGAGGCGTGGCATCTCGATGCAGCACGCCGAGCGGTGAGGGCTTCGCACCGACGGGAGACGCCGGAGCGATCAGAAGTCCAAGAGTCCCACAGAGAAGAGGCGCCAGAAGCGCCAACATGACACGCACTTGCGTTTTTCGCCCTCCATCACACAGTGCCGGGCTGTGCGCGCTGGCTTTCTACTGCGCCGGGCCTAGGGTTTGCGCCTGCGCGTCGTAGGATGAACTCGAGCCCGCCTGTTGCGTGCCGGCTTCGATCAGCTCCTGATAATACTTGCGCATAGTCTCGCAGCGCTGCGGACCCGGCGGGTGCACCGAATCGCCCTTGAGCTGCGAGATGAAGGTGCAGATGTCCTCCATGCCTTGCGCATCGAGCCAGCCCCATTTCACCCCGCGCCTGATGGCGAAGAGATCGGCCTTGGTCTCGTCGGGCCCTTCGAATTGGTGCCCGCATTCGTGGCTGTAGATGTAGAGCTTCACTTGCGTGGAAAGCCCGCTGATCTTCTTGGTATTGAGGATCAGGAAGCCTGGGAAGGCGCCGCCCCAACTGTCAAAATTGGGGTTCATCACCGTTGGCCGCTTGCCGCAATTGACCGTCTTGCCGTCGATCTTGAGCGAACCGTAAGCGAAGAATTTCAAGTCGGGTCCGCCGTCTTTCATGTATTGGTCGACGGTTGGGCCGTCGCTGGTCGAGCCCTCGGCATTGCCGGCCCAATCCTGGGCGCGTGCAGCGTGCGTCTGCGCTAAGCAAAGCGCCAACCCCAAGGCGCATCCAAGCGCCAAAATCCGTGCCCGTCCGTCACGCATGGTGAATCACAGTTTAGGGCGGTGGAGGAGACGGCGCAATTGCCGCCGCGCTAGTGGCCGCCGCCGTCTTGCGCCGTTATGCCGCTTTTCTTGACGAAACATTGCCTAAGATCGTTGCACCGTTGCACCGGATCGGGATGCAGATCCCCGTGGCCCGCGATATTGAACACCGCGCAGATGTCGCCGAGCACCTTTTCGTCGAGCCAGCCTTCGCGCCGCGCCCGCCTAACCGCGTAGCAGTCGGCGGAGGTCTCGCTCGGCCCGTAAATGATATGCCCGCATTCGTGATAGTAGATCAGCCATTGCACCGGACGCGGCAAGTCCTTGAGCGCCTGCATGTTGAGCATGATCACGGTCGAGGACACGGCGAAGCCCTCGAAATCCCGGAGCAACGTCGCGGTCGGCCCGCAGGTCAATCTCCGGCCCGCGACCACGAGCCGTCCGGGCTGGACGAGCTTGCCCTGATCGAGCGCGCTCGCCTGCTCCTCGGGCAGGATCGCGGCGGCGGCGAGGACCAGCGCAAGGACGAGCGCGATCCAGGCAAAAATACGGGCAGCCGACCGCATTGTTGTTCCCTTCGCTGCCCCGATGCACCGACCGTCCGTCAGTCTGCGGGTGGCCTGCCGGTCGCGTCAACGGCTATTCCGCCGCTTCTTGGGCGCGACCCGATGCCGGTCCGTCATCGATGTCAAAAGAGCGTGAAGGGCCGAAAGCGAAGCATCCGCTGCCCGAATCTGGTGGCACAATCCGATGCATGTTTCAGGCGCGAGACGCGCCAGAGAACGATCACAGGGTGAAAACCATGAAGAGAATCCGCTCAGCCGAGCTCGGCATCGCGGCAATGCTGCTCGGACTTTGCATCGCCATCCCCGCCGCATACGCGTCCGCCCTTTGCGGCGACGACGAACCGCCCAAGGCAGCCAAGTCGAGCAAGGGAAAATGTCCCGCCGGCTATCGCTACAGCGCCAACAAGCATAGCTGCACCAAGGTGAGCTGCGGCACCGGCAAAGCGTGGAGCAAGGGCGAGGAAGCGTGCCTCGGCGTCGATGCCGCCTCGCTCAGCGACGACGACTACTTCAACGAGGCGCGCATCAGAGTGGACGAGCAGCGCTTCGCCGAGGCGCTCGATCTCCTGTTCCGCATCAAGAACCAGGACCAGGCCAAGGTCCTCAATTACATCGGCTACTCGACGCGCAAACTCGGCGACGTGGAGAAGGGCATCGACTATTACCACCGCGCGCTCGAGATCGATCCGAACTATCTCAAGGCGCGCGAATATCTCGGCGAGGGCTATTTGCAGAAGGGCGACGTGGCGAGCGCCAAGGAGCAGCTCGACGAGATAGCCAATCGTTGCGGCGGTCCGTGCGAGGACTACGAGCTGCTGGTGCAGGCCATAGCGGCATACATCGTCGGCGAGCCGAACGTTAGCAGCTATGCCGCGGCGAAGCCGTCGTCTTGAGCCCGCTGGCTATCGCTCAGTTCAAGTTCTTCGCCTGCGCCTTCCCACGAAGCGCCTTGGCATAGCATTGACGCATTAATACGCATCGCTGCGGGCCGGGCGGATGAACGCCGTCGCCCTTCAGTTGCGAGATGAAGTCGCAAATCTGAGTCATGCCTTCATCGTTCAGCCAGCCATGCGCCACGCCGCGGCGGACCGAGAAGCAGTCCGCTCCGGTCTCGGTCGCGCCCACGAATTGGTGACCGCATTCGTGGTAGTAGACGTAGAGCTTCACCTGAGTGGTTAGACCTCTCAACCGGTTAGGGTTGAGGATCAGATAGCCAGGATAGGAGCCGCCCCAACTGTCCAGCTTGGCGTCGATCACCGTCGGCCTTGCGCCGCAGCTGACCGGGTGGCCGTCGAGCGTCATCTTGCCCTGGGCAACCTTTCGAGAGCCCTGCTGAGAGGTCATGTATTGCTCGATGGGTGGACCAGTGATCGTCGGCGGTCCGACTTTGCTCCCCTCAAGCCTCGACATTGCAGCCTCTTCGGTCTCGCCGCTCAGGCTGCAGCCGCACAGGAGGACGCCGCAGGCCAACCCGGCAAGCGCGAGGCGCAAGGACATCCCTATTTCCCCGTTACCATATCGGCTTTGACAACCCGCGGGCAAATTCGCGGGAGCCACTTCCTTCTCTTGTTTTTGCATGGCGCTTTTTTGGCCTAGGCGGCGGCTTCGGTCTCGATGCGCTCCATATCGGCATCCGATAGGCCGAAATGATGGCCGATCTCATGCACCAAGACATGGGTGACGATGCTGCCGAGCCGCTCCTCGTGCTCTGCCCAATAATCGAGGATCGGGCGGCGATAGAGGAACACCATGTCGGGCATGGCGCTTACGTCCATGACGCTTTTGCGCGCGAGGTCGACGCCGGTATAGAGTCCGAGCAGATCGAAGGGCAATTCGATCCCGAGCAAGTCGAGCACCTCGTCGGTGGGGAAGTCCTCGACGCGGATCACGACATCGCCGGTGAGCTTGCGGAAAGCGTCGGGGAGCCGGCGATAGGCGGCGTCGGCGAGCGTCTCGAGCTCGGCGAGGCTTGGCGCCTCGTGCTTTGCCCAGTCGATCGTGTCTTTGCCGGCGGTCATAGCGCCATTGCTACCACGCCGGAAAGCGTAGCGGATGTGCCGCTCAATCTGAACGGCCGCTGAATTCCTTGCTCATGTCGCATTCAGGCCACGACTGTAACCTAGGCAATGGTAGACCTCCGCGCCTGCGGGGACCTCTTAGAGGACGGGATCGAGATGCTCAGCAACCGCTATTTCGCCGCACTGGCCTTTGTCGGCTTCCTGATGGCCGCAAGCGCGGGAGGATCGTCCCCCGCCGCGGCGCAAGGCTGCGGTCCGTGGAACAACTGGTGCATGCCGCAATGCGGCGATTGGAATAATTGGTGCGCGCAGGAATGCGGGCCGTGGAACAATTGGTGCCTTGCCCAATGCGGCGCCTGGAACAATTGGTGCCGGGGCGTCTGCGGTCCGTGGAACGGCTTCTGCGCGCAGGAGGCCTATGGACCGGGGCCCGGCTGGGCGCCGGGCTGGAGACCTTATGGCGGAGGCCCGGGCCTCTATCGGAATGGCCCCGGCTGGGATAACGGCGATCGGAACTATGGCCGCTATGACAACAACGACGATTGGGACAACGACAACGGCCCCCACAACGGCAACGACCATCACAACTACAAGGGAAGGCACGACGGCAATAACAATAACAACGGCTTCAACCAGAAGGGCGCCAACGATAACAACAACGACAACGGCCCCCATAACGGCAGCGGTAACGATCACAACGGCAAGAACAAGAAGAAGCAGGCCCACAACGGGGACCACGACGACGACGACCACAATGGGAATGGCAATGGGAACGGGAACGGCAACAGCAACGGCGTGAACATCTATGGCAGGCGCCCGAACTGAGGTCGGCCTCCCGGACTTCCGAACAAGGCCCCGCGCGAGCGGGGCCTTTTGCTGTTCAGGGATCGTGCCTCAGGCTGGCTTGCGGGCGGCGATGATCGCCTCTTGCAGGGTGAAGGCGAGGCCTCCGTCGGTCTCGCGCGGGCGAAGATAGGAGCGCAACGGCTCCTCGCCGAGCAGCGCCTTGAGGCGCGCGACCGTCGCCCCGTCGCAACGCATGCGCTTCGCCCAGAGGCCGAACTCGATCGGCTGATCCATATACTCGCTGTGCTCGACGGTGAAGCCGGCATCGGCGAGGAGCGCGGTCCACTCGGCGAGGCCGAGGCAGCGTCCGTGGCTCGGGTCTCTCAGTTTCTCGAAATGGTTATAGGCGCGCGCGAGCTCGTGCTCATCGGGCGAGATGTTGTCGACGAGGGCGAGGACGCCGCCCGGCATCAGAACGCGAAAGGCTTCGGTAACGAAGACGCGCGGCTTGTCGAAATGATGAGCGGCGAGCCGGCAGGTCACGAGATCGAAGCTCATGTCGGGAAAGGGTAGGTCTTCGGCCTTGGCGCGCGCGGTCTTGACGTTGCCGAGCCCGCGCTCGGCGGCGAGCCGCTTGGCTTCTGCCAGCATCTGATCGGTGATGTCGCTCGCGGTGACCTTGGCGACGTGCGGGGCAAAGGCGAGAGCGGTGTGGCCCGCCCCGGTCGCTACATCGAGCATGCGCCATGAGGGTCGCGGCTGGACGAGCTCGACGAGGCGCTTGAGGCTTTCGCCCTTGGCGTGCACGGTTGAGGCCGCGTAGTCGGCCGCCGCTTCACCGAATTTCTTCTGAACGAGCGAGCTCATGGCAGAGCATTTCTGCCACTAGTCGTACGGGATGTCATGCCTCGCTTTCGCTCACGCAAGACGGTCGCGCGTAGGAGACAAGCCAATTCGCTAGCGACATATGCGACCGCAGCGACCGGAGCAATTCTTCTGTTTCGCCGAGCCTGGCACGAAGTCGTTCATGCACTGCTTGTTGCAGCTGGCAACGCAGGCCGTTTTGTCTCCGGCATTGCCGGTCTGCTGGGAACCACCTGACTGCGGCTGGCCGCCAGTGCCGCTTTGCTGCTGCTGGCCGCCATTACCGCCTTGCGGCTGTTGCTGACCCTGATAATCGCCCTGGGGCTGGCCGCTATTGCCGCCGCCGTTATAGTCGCCGCCTTGGTTGCCGCTGTTGTTGTTGTAGGTGCCACCCTGATTGCCGCCATTGTTGTTATAGGTGCCGCCTTGGCTGCCACCATTGTTGTTGTAGGTGCCACCTTGATTCTGCGGCTGGCCGCCGCCTTGCCAGCCACCGCCCTGGTTCTGCTGGCCGCCGCCATAACCGCCGCCCTGGTTCTGCGGGGTGCCGCCATAGCCGCCGCCCTGGCCGTTGTCGCCCCAGCCGATGAGGGTGACAGCGCCGGCCTGGTGGCCGGCGAGAGGCGTCAGAGGTTGGGCTGACGCCGAATATGCAAGGATGCATCCCGTCGAAAGCAGAATGGTAAGGCCGCCGATCATTGCGTTCTTCATGGAGGTCTCTCTCCCAGTGTCGAAATTGGCCCATCCCGCCGGGATGGGCCCTTTCTTGTCGGAGCGCCCGTCGTCAGGCGAAACACGAGCACGTAAACAGCGGCGGCGCGGTGATCGGCGTCTGCCGCAAGGCTCGCTTCATTAGTTACATCTCGGCGTGCACGCGTCCATGCACTGGCCGAAGTTACTCTGGGGGGTGCACTGAGTCTGGCAGGCACTTAAGCAACTGACACGGCTGTCGCCCCCGCCGGCGCCGGATGTGCCGCCAGCATTGCCGCCGGCATTGCCGCCAGCATTCCCGCCGGCGTTGCCGCCGGCATTGCCGCCAGCATTCCCGCCGGCGTTGCCGCCAGCATTCCCGCCGGCGTTGCCGCCCGGCATACCAGTGCCCTGGTTGTTGTTGCCGCCATAGCCGCTTGGGCCGCCCTGGCCCTGATAAGTGCCATACGTGCCGCCCTGGTTCTTCCGCTTCTTCTTTTTGGGGTAGTTCTCGTCGGTGTTGTAGGTGCCCTGATTATTGTTGTTGTAGGTGCCGCCCTGATTATTGTTGTTGTAGGTGCCACCCTGGCTGCCGCCATTGTTGTTGTAGGTGCCGCCCTGATTCTGCGGCTGGCTGCCGCCTTGCCAGCTACCGCCCTGGTTCTGCTGGCCGCCGCCATAACCGCCACCCTGGTTCTGCGGGGTGCCGCCGTAGCCGCCACCCTGGCCGTTATCGCCCCAGCCGACGAGGGTAACAAAACCTGCATGATGGTCGGCCGGCGGTGTCTGAGGCTGGGCCGATGCCGAGTATGCAAGGATGCATCCAGTCGCAAGCAAAGCAACAAGTCCGCCGAACATAGCATTCTTCATGGAGGTCTCTCCTGGTGTCGAAGTTGGCCCACCCCGCCGGGATGGGCCCCTTTTTGTCGGAGCGTCTGTCGTCAGGCGCCGCAAGCGCGAAGCGGAATCACTGGCACCTCTGATTGCAACCCTTGAGGCACTCTTGGGATATCTTGAACTGGTGGTTGGCAATGGCGTCCGCCTGGCAGTCGTTGTGGCAGCGGCCAAGGCACACAGCTTGTTTCGACTTGTTCCCACCGGACGAGCCGTTGGTGCCGCCGTTGTTGCCGTTGTTGCCGCCGCCGTTGTTGCCGTTGTTGCCGCCGCCATTGTTACCGTTGTTGCCGCCGTTGTTGTTGCCGCCGCCATACCCGCCCTGACTGCCCTGACCCTGATAGTGTCGCCGCCTTGGCTGCCGCTATTGTTGTTGTAGGTGCCGCCTTGGCTGCCGCTATTGTTGTTGTAGGTGCCGCCTTGGTTGCCGCTATTGTTGTTGTAGGTGCCGCCTTGGTTGCCGCTATTGTTGCTGCCGCCGTAACCGCCACCGCTATTGTTCTGCTGTTGGCCGCCGCCATACCCGCCGCCTTGGCTGCCGCCGCTCTGGTTCTGCGGGGTGCCGCCATACCCGCCGCCCTGACCGTTGTCGCCCCACCCGATGAGGGTGACGGCACCCGACTGGTGATTGGCGAGCGGCGTCAGAGGTTGGGCCGACGCCGAATATGCAAGAACGCACCCAGTCGCAAACAAAGCAGTCAGTCCGCCGATTATCGCGCTCTTCATGGAGGTCTCTCCTAGTGCCGAGATTGTTGCCCTGTCCGCTTGGGTGCGGACGACGGAGATCACACGATTTGGTCTGAACTCTATTTGAATGCCGCGTTTATCCGCCGTTCATCATCTAGGTGTGTCACGCCTGCCTCTTTCCACAGTCAGCTCGCCGAGCCTTTCGCCCACTCGCATTCCCCGTTACAAAGCGGCGCCGTTCCGCGCCAGACGCATGTTTCACCGCGTCTTGGGACAGCAATAGTCATGGTTCGGGTCGCTTCTCTTGTGTTCGTGCGTTGTGCCCGACGGACACGAGTTGACCATGAGGGTGCACTGAACCGCTCGAGGCGGTCAAGGCCGACATCGCCGCCAATCTGACGGCGCGCGATCTCTCCGTCCCAGCGGTCGCGTCACGCCAGCGCGTGACCCCGCGCTATATCCATATGCTGTTCGACGGCGAGGGCACCACTTTCTCCCAATACGTGCTTGCCGAGCGCCTTGCCTGCGCCCGGCGGGTGCTTCTCGATCCGCGCCACGCCCACCAGTCGATCGGCGCCATCGCCTATGCGAGCGGCTTCGGCGATCTGTCGCATTTTAACCACGCCTTCCGCCGCCGCTACGGGGCGACGCCCTCCGAGGTGCGCCGGGAGCAGTCTGAGTAAAAAGTCGCGGTGGGCGCAAGCTTAGTTGAACTTGCGGATGTCGACGAAGCGGCCGGCTATCGCGGCGGCCGCCGCCATGGCCGGCGAGACGAGATGGGTGCGTCCGAGCCGCCCCTGCCGTCCCTCGAAATTCCGGTTCGAGGTTGAGGCGCAGCGCTCGCGCGGAGCAAGCTGGTCTGGGTTCATGCCAAGGCACATCGAGCAGCCAGGCTCGCGCCATTCGAAGCCCGCCGCCTTGAAGATGGCATCGAGCCCCTCGGCCTCGGCCTGCTGCTTCACGAGCCCCGAGCCAGGCACGATCATGGCGCGCACATTGGCGTTCACCTGCTTTCCGGCGACGACCTTCGCCACCTCGCGCAGGTCCTCGATGCGGCCATTGGTGCAGGAGCCGATGAACACGCGGTCGAGGGTCAAGTCGGTGATCTTCTCGCCGCCCTTCAAGCCCATATAGTCGAGGCTCCGCTCGGCGGCCTTGCGCTTGGTCTCGTCGGCGATCTCGGCGGGAACGGGAACGCGCCCCTGCACGGAGACCACCTGCTCTGGGCTCGTGCCCCAGGAGACGATCGGCGGCAGCATCTCGGCGTGCAACACCACCTCACGGTCGAAATGGGCGCCCTCGTCGGAAAAGAGCTTCTCCCAATGATGCTGGGCCACCTCGAAGGCGCCGCCCTTCGGCGCGCGCGGGCGGCCCTTGATGTAGTCGAAGGTCTTCTGATCGGGCGCGATCAGGCCAGCGCGGGCGCCGCCCTCGATCGACATGTTGCAGATGGTCATGCGCCCTTCCATGGAGAGCGCCTCGATCGCATCGCCCGCATATTCGATGACATGGCCGGTACCGCCCGCCGTGCCGATCTCGCCGATGATGGCGAGGATGATGTCCTTGGCAGTGACGCCTTCGCGCAGCGCGCCGTCGACACGTACCCGCATGTTCTTGGCCTTCTGCTGGATCAGCGTTTGCGTCGCGAGCACGTGCTCGACCTCACTCGTGCCGATGCCGTGCGCCAGCGCGCCGAAGGCGCCGTGGGTGGAGGTGTGGCTGTCGCCGCAGACGATGGTGGTGCCGGGGAGGGTGAAGCCCTGCTCGGGCCCGACCACATGCACGATACCCTGGCGGCGGTCGAGCTCGTTGTAATATTCAATGCCGAAATCGCGCGCGTTCTCGGCGAGCGTCTCGATCTGGAGCGCCGACTCGGGATCGTCGATGCCCTTGGAGCGGTCGGTGGTGGGCACGTTGTGATCGACCACGGCGAGCGTCTTGCTGGGCGCGCGCACCTTGCGCCCCGCCATGCGCAATCCCTCGAAGGCCTGCGGGCTCGTGACCTCGTGGATGAGGTGGCGGTCGATATAAAGCAGGCAGGTGCCGTCAGGCGCCTCATGCACCAGGTGTGCGTCCCAGATCTTGTCGTAGAGGGTGCGTGGCTTGGTCATGGCTTGTCGCAGGCTTTTAGGCTTGTCAGCGCATGAGATAGCGTCTCAGCGGGTCGTTTACAAACCCCTCAAAAAGAACCTTGTCATCGCCCGGCTCGACCGGGCGATCCAGTAACGACTGCCGATGATTGAACCGCGACGTCGGTGGTTACTGGATGACCGCTGTCGCGGGCATGACACCTGTCGTGGGCGGATGCCTAGCCCTTCTTGGGCTTCTTGGCCGGCTTCTCCTTGGCGGGCTTCTCGGCCTTCTTGGCCTTGGGAGCCTCTAACTCCTCGCCAGCAGCCTCTTCGTCCGCGAGCTCGTCCTCGCCGGCGGGGACCTCGTCGGCGGTGGTCTCGGCCATCAGCGCCACGGCCTTCGACACCCAGTCCTCGTTCTCGATCGCGCCGTCGAGAGACAGCGCCTCATCGACATAGGCGATCTCGTCGTCGGTGAGATTGGCGATCTGCTCGAACTTGATCACGCCGAGCTTGTTCAGCTTCTTCTCGAGCTCGGGCGTGACGCCCGCGATCAGCTTCAGATCGTCAGGCTCGCCCTTCGGCTTGGTGAAGCCCTTGAAGGCCTCCTTCTTCTTGCCCCTGACGTCCTGGCGCTCGGGAATGCGAGCGGCCTTGCCGCGCCGGCCGCGCAGATAATAGAGCTTGGCGCGGCGCACGCGGCCCCTGCGTATCACCTCGATCGAGTCGATCAGCGGCGAATGGACCGGGAAGACGCGCTCCACGCCCTCGCCATAGGAAATCTTGCGTACGGTGAAGTTCTCGTTCAGCCCGCCGCCGGCGCGCCCGATGCACACGCCCTCATAGGCCTGCACGCGGCTGCGCTCGCCCTCGACCACCTTGACATTGACCCGCACCGTGTCGCCGGGGCCGAACTCCGGCACTTTCCGCTTCGTGGATAGCGCCGCAACCTGCTCTTTCTCGAGCTGCTCGATGATATTCATGTCCATACCTTTCGGAGGACGCCTGCCTTGGCTTGTGGCCTTCCGGCGAACGCCATTCTTTTTGATTGATCCTAGAGATTTTGCGGGCGGGAAACGCTTGCGCGCGGGTTTCCTACCCTAGCTTGCCGCCCTTGTCGATGGATTCAGGGAGAATTCTTCCCCTGGCACTCAAGGAATTGGCCCGCTCACTTGCTCTTCAGGCTCACGATATAGGCGACGACGTTGCGCAAATCGTCGGGCTTCAAGATGATGTTGGGCATGGTCGGGTGCGAGCTCTGCAGCCAGACCGAAAGCGCCATCTCGGTCATGCCGGGCGTGTCGGCCACCTTCTGGAAGGTGGGAGCCTGGGCCAGCGGGGAGATCTCCTGATTGGCCAGGACGGCGTGGCAGGCAGCGCAGACCTGCTTGGCGTAAGCTTGACCTGCGGTGGCATCGCCTTCCTGAGCCAGGGCCGCGTGCGCAGAACCGAGCAGCATCACCGCGGCAAGCACAGTCACTCTTCTCATGCGCATCACTCCTCGTTGGCTTCCGTGCGGTGATAGCACCGGGTGCGCAGCAAGTCCTATTGGCAAATCATCACTTTTTCTTGGCGTGTTCGGCCCAAAGATCCGGGCGGCGCTGTTTCGTCAGCGCCTCGGCCTGCTCGCGCCGCCATTTGGCGATCGCCTTGTGGTCACCTGAGAGCAGCACCTCGGGGATGGCGCGGCCTTCGAATTCGCGCGGGCGCGTGTAGTGGGGATATTCGAGGAGGCCAGAGGCGAAGCTTTCCTCGGCGAGCGAGCTTTCATTGCCGGCGACGCCCGGCAAGAGCCGCACGGAGGCATCGATCAGCACTTGCGCCGCAAGCTCGCCGCCAGACAGCACGTAGTCGCCGATCGAGACCTCCTCGACGTTGCGCGCGTCGAGCACGCGCTGGTCTAGCCCCTCGAAGCGGCCGCAGAGCAGGATCGCGCCCGGACCTTGCGCAAGCTCGCGTACGCGGGCCTGCGTGAGGGTGCGGCCGCGCGGCGAGAGATAGAAGGTCGGCGCCTTGCTCGGCATCGCGGCTCGCGCGGCGTCGATCGCCGCTGCGGCGATGTCGGCGCGCATCACCATTCCGGCGCCGCCGCCTGCCGGCGTGTCGTCGACCGAGCGATGTTTGTCGGTGGCGAAGTCGCGGATGTCGATGGTCTGAAGCGCCCATTTGCTCTCGGCGAGCGCCTTGCCGGCGAGGCTCATGCCGAGCGGCCCGGGGAACATCTCGGGAAAGATCGTGAGCACTGTGGCGCGCCAGGTCATGCGGAAACGCTTGGCCCTTCGGCGACGCGCTCCTCCTTGAGAAGCCAAGTCTCGAGGCGGCCGATGCCCTTCACCTCGATCGGCCCGCGCGGTTCGAAGACGAAACTATCGCCGAGCGTCTTCCTGACTGCGTCAGAGACTTGGATCTTGCCGGGGAGCCCATGCGATTCGAGTCGCGACGCCAGATTCACCGTATCGCCCCAGACATCGTAGGAAAACTTGTCGGTGCCGATCACCCCGGCCATCACCGGCCCGATGGCGATCCCTACGCGGACCCTCAAATCGACACCATGCGCCGCTGACAGCCGTTCGACTAAGTCAGGCAGCCCGAGCGCCATGCGCGCGAGGCACGGCAGATGATCGGCGCGCGGAACGCTGACGCCGGTGACCGCCATATAGCCGTCGCCAATGGTCTTGATCTTCTCCACCCCATGACGCGCGGCCAGGCGGTCGAACTCGGTGACGATATGGTCGAGCAGCGCGACCGTCCGCGCCGCGCCGAGACGCTTGGAAAGCTCGGTGAAGCCGACAAGGTCGCTGAACATCACCGAGGCCTGCTCGACGCTGTCGGCCACCCTCGCATCCGGCCTTTCCTTCAGACGCTCGGCAATTGCTTCGGGGAGGATGTTGATGAGGAGGGCATCGGCCTCGGCACGCGCGGCATCGGCCACGGTGAAGGCGTAGCCGACGATCAGCGCAATGATGCAGAAGGTGGTGACCGCCGAGGAGACATAGAGGTTGTCGAGCAGGCTGGGCTCGGCGGCGAAGTGAGCACGCTCCGGCGGAAACAGAAACCACGCCGCAAGATGCAGCGCGAGGCCGACGGTGGCCAGTCCGATCGCGAGCCTGACATGCGACAAGCCGTAGATGGCGAAGGCGACCGCCGCAGCGATGATGTAGTTGATCTGGATGCCTGAGTTGCGGCCGAACGCCCACACGAAGACGAACAACGCCGTGTACTCGGCGACCGTAATCACGAGGGCCGCGGCGATGTCGTTGATGCGATGGGCAAACGGCACCACGAGGACGACGACGGCCAGCAGCAAGTTCAGCATGATCAGGTGCCGGTAGAGATGCATGTTGTAATAGAAGAAAACGACCGCATAGATCACCGAGAAAACGGCGATCAAGAGCGCCATTGCGTTGATGATGGTAAGCCTACGGCGGACGGGACGGGGATAGCCCGCCGTGCCGAGCTCGGCGAAGCGGCCAAGCGGACCGAGCCAAGTGAACAATGGCGCATCGCAAGGCGCCGCGACTGGTTCGTCTTGGCTCATGACCCTGTCTCGTGTCGGCCTGCCGCGAACTCGGCGAGACGATGGTACTAGAGCTTGCGCGAGCGCGCGAGCAACCTTGGCGGAATCGTCCTTTGGAACAAGGTGAACGGCCGCGCTCGTTCCAGCTACTCGAACAGGTCCTCGGGCGGGACGAGGGTGAGGCGTCCGCCCTCGACATCGATCTCGGGCGCTGTCTCGCGGGTGAAGGGCACGAGCACGGTCGGGCCTCCACTCGCGGGCTTCAGCTCGATAAGGTCGCCGGCGCCGAAATTCTGGATGGCGACAACCGTGCCGATCGTGCCGCCCTCGCGGTTGAGCGCGACAAGCCCGATCAGATCCGAGTGGTACCACTCCTCCTCCTCGCGCTCAGGCAGGCGCGAGCGCGGGACATAAAGCTTGGTGCCGGTCAAAGCCTCGGCACCTTCGCGCGTGGTCACACCCTTGACGCGGGCGATCAGCGCCTTGGGGGTGGCGCGCAAGGTCTCGATCTCGACCACGCGACCCATCTCGTCCTCGAGCGGGCGGTAATCCGCGATGGCCGCCTCGTCCTCGGTGAAGGAGCGGATGCGTACCTCGCCCTTCAAGCCTTGCGCGGCGCCGATCTCGCCGAGCAGCACGCGCTCGTCCTTGGCGGACAAGGTCACTCTGCGGCGGGCTGCTCGGGCTCAGGCGCTGGTGCGGGCGCTGCGGCGGCTTCGGCGGCGGCCTTGGCCTTCTCGGCAGCGGCAGTGGCCTTGGCCTCCTCGCGCTCGATGCGCTTCTTGCCCGGCTGGCCCTTGTTAGGGTTGGAGCGCGCGGCGCGCTTGCGCATGCCAGCAGCGTCGAGGAAGCGCAGAACGCGGTCGGTCGGCTGCGCGCCGACGCCGAGCCAATGCTTCACCCGCTCCTCGACCAGCTTCACGCGCTCGGCATCCTTGGGCAACAGCGGGTCGTAGGTGCCGATCTTCTCGATATAGCGGCCGTCGCGCGGGCTTCTGGAGTCGGCGACGACGATGCGGTAATAGGGCCGCTTCTTGGCGCCGGCCCGCGCCAGTCTGATCTTCAGTGACATGGTTTCGTTCTCCTAGTTGATCTCATCTCTTCTTCGATCCGGGAAGGCCCGGAAGGCCACGAGGAAGGCCGCGCGGCAGTCCGGGCATGCCGCCGAGCCCGGGCAGGCTTCCGGGGGGAAGTCCCGGAAAATTCGGCGGCGGAAGGGTGGCGCCAGCGGGAAGCTCAGCCGGCATCTCGGGCGGGGGGCCAGAGCCGAACATCTGGCTGAAAATGCCGCGCTTCTTGCCCATGGCCTTCATCATGTCGGCCATCTGGCGGTGCATCTTCACCAGCTTGTTGATGTCCTGCACGGATGTGCCCGAGCCCGCCGCGACGCGCTTCTTGCGCGAGGCATTGAGCAGCTTCGGGTTCTTGCGCTCGGCCTTGGTCATCGAGCCGATCATCGCCTGCTGGCGCTTCAGGATGCGGTCGTCGAGATTGGTGGCGTCGAGCTGCTTCTTCACCTTGCCGATGCCGGGCAGCATCGCGAGCACCCCGCCCATGCCGCCGAGCTTCTGCATCTGCTTCAGCTGCTCGGAAAGGTCCTCGAGGTCGAAGGCGCCCTTCTTCATCTTGCGGGCGATGGCCTCGGCCTTGTCGATCTCGACGGTCTCGAGCGCCTTCTCGACGAGGCCGACCACGTCGCCCATGCCGAGGATGCGCCCGGCGATGCGGTCGGGATGGAAATCCTCGAGAGCCTCGAGCTTCTCGCCCGTGCCGATGAGCTTGATGGGCTTGCCGGTGGCGGCGCGCATCGAGAGCGCCGCGCCGCCGCGTCCGTCGCCGTCGACGCGGGTCAGCACGATGCCGGTCAAGTTCACGCGCGCGCCGAAATTCTTGGCGAGATTGACGGCGTCCTGACCGGTCAAAGCGTCAGCGACAAGGAGGGTCTCGTGAGGCTGGGCGACCTTCTCGATCTCGGCCGTCTCTTGCATCAGCTCTTCGTCGATATGGGTACGGCCGGCGGTGTCTAGCAGCAGCACGTCATAGCCGCCGAGCTTCGCGGCCTTGAGCGCGCGCGTGGCGATGGCGACAGGGCCTTCGCCGGCGACGATGGGAAGGGTCGCCACGCCCGTCTGCTCACCGAGCACGCGAAGCTGCTCCTGCGCCGCTGGCCGCCGAGTGTCGAGCGAGGCCATCAGCACTTGCTGCTTCTCGCGGCTCTCGAGCCGCTTGGCGAGCTTGGCGGTCGTCGTGGTCTTGCCCGAGCCTTGCAGGCCGACCAACATCATCACCACCGGCGGGGTGGCGGCGAGGTCGATCCCTTGCGCGTCGGAGCCAAGCACGCGCACGAGCTCGTCATGCACGATCTTGATGACCATCTGGCCAGGCGTGATGGAGCGCACCACCTCCTGGCCGACCGCCTTCTCCTTCACCCGGTCGATGAACGAGCGCACCACGTCGAGCGCGACGTCGGCCTCGAGCAACGCACGGCGCACCTCGCGCATCGCCTCGCCGACGTCGTCTTCGGTGAGCGCGCCGCGCCGCGTCAGCTTGTTGAGGATCGCGCCTAGGCGCTCTGATAGGGTCTCGAACATCAGCCGGCGGTGATATTGATGAAGTTGCGGTGGACCCAGCCCGCGAGGCACGGGCCGGGGTAGGGCGTGGGCTTGTTCAACGCGGATGTGACGCCGCAGTCCTGGTTGCCGCGCGTATAGACGACACCGAGCCACTGGCCGCGCTCGTCGCAAACGAACACGTTCTGGCCTTCGAGGAGCTTGTCGATCATCTGATATTGGCTGCCAGGCCCGGCGCGGACCGCGAGGAAGCCGTCGCCGTGCGGATCGAGGCCTTTGACCGCCCCTGACGACATGCAGGCGTCGTACTCAGCCACCTTGCCGACGATGACGGGAACCGCCAGCGCGCCTGCAAGGGCGGCGCCCGCGATGGCAAGAGACGACAACAGGGCGAGAGGCAGCGCTGCCGCCCGGCTCCCTTGCTTCGACAAGACCATCTCTCTTTCCAATCACCAAACGTGCTCAAGCAGGCCGGTGGCCAATAGAGCAAACCAAAAACGCACCCGCGGGCGCACAGCGCTGGCGGATGTTGACCCCCCTGCCTCCCCATTATTTGTTGCGCTCAAGTAGGCCAGAGGCCGGTAGCGCAACAAATCAACGATGTGCAGGGCGGCGGCTCGTCGAACGGAGCTGCCCTTGAATTTCGCGGGGAATGTCGGCGAGGAGCGCCCGCAAGTCAAGCAAGCTTCGCGCGGGGCTAGGGGTCAGCGGAATTCGGCCGCCCGACAAATCGCTTGAATAACTGCCACAAAAGAAAGCAGCCCAACGGAACGCCGATCATTACACGAGAATATCGAACCAAATATCGGCGGTGACATACTGCAATCGGTCCGGGTCGTCCCAGCCGACATGGCCAACCAGAACGACAAATAGCAAGATCCGCGCGAACAAAAGCCCGTAGCCAAGGCGAGCGATCCTTCGGCGCAGGTCAACCATTGCCCCCTTCCAGTTAACGAAACTCAGGCCGCAGCGGTGAGGAGCGGCGCGAGGCGGACCGCGAGGTCGAGAAGGGCTTCGTCGCCGCCTTGCCAGCCGATGAAGGAGAGCCCGATCGGACAGCCTGCCGCCTCGGTCGCGGGGACCGAGATCTGCGGCAGGCCGGAATGGCCGGCGAGGCAGGTATAGGCGAGCGTGTGGCTGCGGAACTCCGAGAAAGAGGCGCCGTCGGGGATGCCGCGCTCGGGCGGAAGAGTCGGCGTCGTGGGCAGAACGATCAGCGTGCCGGGTTGCGCGAGCGCTTCGAGCCGCGTCTTGATCCTGGCGCGGAGATGCCGCGCCTCTTCCGCCTCACGGTAGGTGATCCCCGCCGCCGCCTCGAAGCGCTCCTTCACGCCAGGCCCGAGCCGCGCGTTGTGTGACTGGATGAAGGGAAGCAGAGTCGACTGGATCTCGAAGCCTTGGATCAGGCGGAAGGCGTTTCGCCACTCATCGAGCGCTTCGCCGGCGATCTCCTGGTGCTCGGGCTTGGGGAGCGCACTTCCGATCTTGTCCAGCACCTGCCACAGCGCCTGATCTGCGCTCGCCTCGGCATGGAGGAAGAAATCCTCGGCGAGGATCAGCCGCTCTATTCTGCCGTCGACGCGCGGGCCTTCGAGCAGCACTTGGCCAACTTTCCGGAATAGCTCGGCCTCGCGGGCGAGGAAGCCGATCGTGTCGTAGCTCGGCGCCATCGGCGTCGCGCCTTCCGTGGCGATGCGGCCAAAAGTGGGGCGCAACCCATAGAGCCCGGAGAAGGAGGCCGGCACGCGGATCGAGCCGCCGGTGTCGCTGCCGAGCGCGAAGTTGCACATCTTGGCCGCAACTGCCGCCGCCGAGCCGCAGGACGAGCCGCCGGTGACATGTTGCAGCGCGCGGCTGTTCACCGGCTGGCCGTAGTGCGCGTTCGAGCCGAGCACGCTGTAGAAGAACTCATCGCAGATGGTGATGCCGGTTAAGGAGGCGCCGGCCTCAAGCAGGCGCTCGATCACAGGCGCGGTGTCATGCGCCGGCGTCGCATGCTCGTAGAAGCTCGGATTGCCGTTCCCGACCTTGCGGCCTTGGATAGCGAACAGGTCCTTCACCATGAAGCTGAGGCCGGCGAGCGGCCCCGACTTGGCGCCCACCAGCGGCTCCTTCAGCGTATGGGGGACGAGTGCCCCGACCGGGTCATTGCTGGGTGCGGCGATCATGCTGCTCTCGCTCGCTATCTCTGCCAGAAAGGCCATATAACACGCTCGCGCGTAACGCGCGCGCATGAGCGGCGCTCGTCCCTCAATGCTTGACAGAACGGACTGATGCCCGTGGATAGGACGAAACAGCATTTACCGCGCGCGGTGTGGGCGCTCGGGCTTACCTCGCTGTTCATGGACACCTCATCCGAGCTGATCCACGGGCTGCTCCCGGTCTTCCTCGTCGTGACGCTCGGCGCGAGCGCGACCGCGCTCGGTGTGGTCGAGGGCATCGCCGAGGCCACGGCGCAAATCACCCGCGTGTTCTCGGGCTGGCTGTCTGACGCGCTCGGCAAGCGCAAGGCGCTCACGATAGCGGGCTACGGTCTCGCCGCCGCCACCAAGCCGCTCTTTCCGCTCGCCAACTCGATCGGGCTCGTCCTCCTCGCGCGCTTTCTCGACCGCATTGGCAAGGGCATCAGAGGCGCGCCGCGCGATGCACTCGTCGCAGACCTGACGCCGCCAGAGCAGAGGGGCGCGGCTTTTGGCCTGCGCCAATCACTCGACACGGTCGGCGCCACGATCGGCCCCGCTTTGGCGATCGTGCTGATGTATCTCTTCAACGACGACATCCGCACCGTGCTGTGGTTCGCCGTTATTCCCGCCGTGCTGGCCGTGACCGTCCTCGTTCTTGGCGTCGAGGAACCCGCTCATCTTGAGGGCAAGGCGAGGGCGCCGCTTCACCTCGCCGACATCAAGGAGCTGGGCTCGGCCTATTGGCTGGTCATCGTCGCCGGCACCGTGTTCACCTTGGCCCGGTTCAGCGAAGCCTTCCTGGTCATCCGCGCGAAAGACGTCGGGCTTCCGCTCGCCTGGTCTCCCGCGGTCATCGCCGCCATGAGCCTCGTCTATGCGCTGAGCGCCTATCCGGCGGGCAAGGTCCAGGACAAGAACGGCGCCCGGCCTCTGCTTCTCCTCGGCCTTGGGGTCCTGATCGCGGCGGACCTCGTGCTTGCCTTTGGCGCGTCGCTTGGCGGCATCTTCCTCGGCATTGGCCTGTGGGGGCTGCATATGGGCCTCACCCAAGGGGTGCTCGCGGCGCTGATCGCTGCCACTGCGCCCGAGCGCTTACGCGGAACGGCCTTCGGCCTGTTCGGCCTCGTCACGGGGGTGGCGAGCCTTATCGCCAGCGTGCTGGCCGGCCTTCTGTGGGACAGGATCGGCGCCGATGCGACCTTCTCGGCGGGTGCCGCCTTCGCGGCAACCGCGTTCATCGCCTTCCTGCTCGCCAGGCAAGGGCCGACGAGCCGCGCTGGAAGTCAGGGCTAGGCACGCCCTATATAGGGGCAACTAAGGCAGGCTCACGTGCAGGCTCAATCCGTCCCCTTTCGCAAGATGAACGGGCTCGGCAACGACTTCGTCGTGCTGGATGCGCGCGTCCGCGCCCTTCCGCTCGCAGCCGACGCGCTCCGCGCCATTGCCGACCGCAAGGAGGGCATCGGCTGCGACCAGATCATCGCGCTCGAGCCATCGCGCAAGGCCGATGTATTCATGCGCATCTGGAACGCCGACGGCGGGGAGGTCGGCGCCTGCGGCAATGCCGCGCGCTGCGTGGCGGCGCTCGTGGCTGCGGAGCGCGGGCGGCCCGGTGTCAGCATCGAGACGGAGAGCGCGGTGCTTGGCGCTACAGTCAATCGCGACGGCAGCGTCACCATCGACATGGGAGAGCCGCGCTTCGCGTGGAACGAGATTCCGCTCGCCGAGCCGTTCCACGACACGCGGCGGATCGAGCTCCAGGTCGGGCCGATCGACGATCCCGTGCTGCATTCACCTTCGGTGGTCAATGTCGGCAATCCGCATGCCCTCTTCTTCGTTGACGATGTCGCGGCGCACGACCTCGCCAAGTTCGGGCCGATGCTCGAGCATCATCCGATCTTCCCCGAGCGCGCCAATATCTCGCTGGTCCAAGTCATCAGCCCCGACCACCTCGAGGTGCGGACCTGGGAGCGCGGCGCCGGGCTGACGCGGGCCTGCGGCACGGCCGCTAGCGCTGCCGCGGTCGCTGCTGCGCGGCGCGCGCTCTCGGGGCGCAGGGTCAAGGTGAGCCTGCCCGGCGGCGATCTCCTGATCGAATGGCGCGAGGTCGACGGCCATATCCTGATGACCGGCCCCTACGCGCTCGACTTCGAGGGCACTCTGCCTGCGGCGCTGTTCCAGCCCGCCGGAGTTCGACTCCTTAGCTATTTCGTGTTAGAAGCCGCCTATGTCTGACGTTGAGATCATCACCTTCGGCTGCAGGCTGAACGCCTACGAATCCGAGGTCATGCGCGAGCATGCGACCGCCGCGGGGCTGACCTCCGCGGTGATCGTCAACACTTGCGCGGTGACGGCCGAAGCCGTCCGCCAGGCGCGCCAGGCGATCAGGAAGGCGCGGCGTATGCATCCCGGCGCCAAGATCGTGGTGACGGGCTGCGCAGCGCAGATCGATCCGGAAGCCTTCGCCCGCATGGCGGAGGTCGACCACGTCATCGGCAATCAAGAAAAGACCGAGTGCCGCACCTTCGAGGGCCTCGCGCATGCTGACACCGAGAAGGTCGTGGTCAACGACATCATGTCGGTCACCGAGACCGCGAGCCATCTGATCGACGGCTTCGGCAATCGCGCGCGCGCCTATGTGCAAATCCAGAACGGCTGCGATCATCGCTGCACGTTTTGCATCATCCCGTTCGGCCGCGGCCCGTCGCGCTCGGTGCCGGCGGGCGAGGTGATGGCGCAAGTGCGCCGTCTCGTCGAGAACGGCTATGCCGAGATCGTGCTGACCGGAGTCGACATCACCGCGTATGGCCGCGACCTTCCCGGCGAGATCACGCTCGGCAAGCTCGTGCAGAAGGTGCTCAAGCTTGTGCCGGATCTTCCGCGGTTGAGACTCTCATCGATCGACTCGGTCGAGGCCGATGCTGCCCTGATGGCGGCGATCGCCGAGGACGAGCGGCTGATGCCGCATCTCCATCTCTCGCTGCAAGCTGGCGATGACCTCACGCTGAAGCGCATGAAGCGGCGCCATTCCCGGGCGCACGCGGTCGCGTTCTGCGAAGAGGTGCGCCGCGTTCGACCCGACATGGTGTTCGGCGCCGACCTGATCGCGGGCTTCCCCACCGAGTCCGATGCCATGTTTAGGGGCTCTCTGTCGCTCGTCGACGATTGCGGGCTCACCTTCCTCCATGTGTTTCCCTTCTCGGCGCGCGAGGGCACGCCGGCGGCGCTGATGCCGCAAGTGAGAGGCCCCGTCATCGCTGAGCGCGCCGCCGCGCTCCGCGACAAGGGCGTCGCTGCGCTCAAGGCCCATCTCGCGGGAGCGCGGGGACGGCAGATCAAGGTGCTCATGGAGAACGAGGCGCATGGCCGCTCGGCCGATTTCACCCCGGTTAAGCTCGATGCGGGAAGGGCTGCGGGCGATCTGGTCGATGCGGTGGTGAGTGGCGATGACGGCGCATCGCTCCTTGCCGTGGTCGCGCCATGAGTGAAGCGAAGAAGCCGTCCTTCGTGGAGCGGCTGTTCGGGGGCGGCATGCCGTCCACGCCTGAGCCGAGCCCTCCTAAGAAGGAGCCGCCGTCCAAGGAGCCCGCGTGGAAAGAGCCTCCGCGCGATCGCCCTGCCGAGGACGAGCCGCCCGACCGCAAGCGTCCGCCGAAGCGTGCCGAGGTAGAGGCTGCGCCGCAGCAACCTAAGCGGAGCTGGTTCGCCGAGCTTCGCAAGGGGCTGGCGCGAAGCTCCTCGGCACTCTCGGATAATCTCGCGAGCGCGCTGACCAAGCGTAAGCTCGACGAGGAGACGCTCGATCAGCTGGAAGAGGTGCTGATCAAGGCCGATCTCGGCGTCGCCATGGCGGGCCGCATCCGCGAGATCATCGCCAAGGGCCGCTACGAGCGGGGCGTTTCGCCTGAGGCGGTGCGAGCAGTGCTCGCCGCCGAGGTGGCGCGCGTTCTCGAGCCCCTGGCGCATCCCTTCGCGCCGGACCAAGCGGCACGGCCCCATGTTGTGCTGATGGTTGGCGTGAACGGCACGGGCAAGACGACGACGATCGGCAAGCTCGCCCATTACCTGAAGGCGCAAGGTCTGAGCGTCATGCTCGCGGCGGGCGACACGTTCCGTGCCGCCGCCATCGATCAGCTCAAAGTGTGGGGCGGACGCGTTGGCGTGGAGGTGGTGGCCAAGGAGGTGGGCGCGGACCCTGCCGGAGTCGCCTACGATGCGCTCTCGCGCGCGCGCGACGAAGGCACAGACGTGCTCCTGATCGATACGGCCGGGCGGCTGCAGAACAAGTCGGACCTTATGGCCGAGCTCGCCAAGATCGTGCGCGTGTTGAAGAAGCTCGATCCGTCGGCGCCGCACAGCGTCATCCTCGTGCTCGACGCGACCACCGGTCAGAACGCGCTCAACCAGGTGCAGATCTTCAAGGGGATCGCGGGCGTGACGAGCCTCGTCGTGACCAAGCTCGACGGCACGGCGCGGGGGGGCATCCTCGTCGCCATCGCCGAGCGCTTCAAATTGCCGATCAACGCCATCGGCATCGGCGAAGGGATCGATGATCTCGAGCCGTTCGACGCGCAAGATTTCGCGCGCGCGATCGCAGGCGTGGAGAATGAGAATGAAGCTGCAGCCTGATCTCGACACGAACGCGCCGGCCAAGACGGAGGCGCAAGCCAAGACGGCCATCGAGCCCGCGCCATCGGTCCTGCTCAAGCTCGCCATTGAGCTCGGGCCGTTGCTCGTGTTCTTCGGAACGAACGCGGCCGCGGGGATCTATGCCGGCACGGCGGCCTTCATGGCAGCGACGATCGTCTCGCTCGTCGTCGCCTGGCTCAGCTATCACAAGGTCCCGATCATGCCGATCGTCAGCGGCGTCATCGTGCTCGTGTTCGGCGGGCTCACGCTCTATCTGCGCGACGAGACCTTCATCAAGCTCAAGCCCACCATCGTCTACACGATGTTCGCCGTGCTGCTCGCGGCGGGGCTCTTGTGGAAGAAGCCGATGCTCGAGCTTCTGTTCGGCCCGGTCTTCACTCTCACCGAGGAGGGCTGGCGCAAACTCACGATCCGCTGGGCGCTGTTCTTCGCCGTCATGGCGGTGGTGAACGAGCTCGTCTGGCGCAATGTCTCGACCGACGCCTGGGTCAGCTTCAAGGCCTTCGGTTTTCTCCCGCTGACCTTCCTGTTCGCCGTCGCGCAGGTGCCGCTGATGCAGCGCCACGGCACCGAGCCCGCCGAACCGGGGAGGGATGCCCAATAGCCGGCAGGGCTCGCTTCCTTTAACGCTAATTCCCCTCTTCGCTGGCGTGCCGCCTTGTAAGGCAAAAGCGGCGTAACGATATGTTGCGCTGCGGATAAAACGTGATTAGGACGACCCGATAGGTTGCAACCATACGTTTGCTGCGCGCGTTTTTGGGTTGTAAAAAGTTCCTGAAGCGCCCAATTGGCAAGGGGTAAGCGGGGAGGGATACACGCCCTACGCGAACATGCCGGGTCGTATGGTTAAGGCAGGAAACCATCTGAATCGTTCGGCGATGCACTTGCTGCACCGCGCAGGTCAATGCGCGGCCGACATCTTCTCCGCCGAGGCCCGGGCGAGCGGGCTGACGCCCCGCCAATTCGCCGTTCTGATGGTCGTCGCCGAGGAGGAGGGGTTGACCCAGACCGATCTCGTCGAGCGCACGGGCATCGACCGGTCGACGCTTGCCGATATTGTCGCGCGGCTGCTCGGGCGCGGGTTGATCCAGCGCCGCAGGGCGAAGGACGACGCGCGCGCTTACGCCATCAAGCTCACGCCGCAAGGGGCAAGGGCCTTGCGCGAGGCGCAGCCCGGCGCGGCCGCGACCGATAGTCAGCTACTCGCGAGCCTCCCCCCTGCCAAGCGGCAGGAGTTCCTCGAATCGCTCAGCCTCATCGTCACCGCCACCCGCAAATAGCGGCGCTTCGATTCATCCTTGCGCCGCACTCGGCGAAGGCTTGAGTAGCGGCAGAATCTTGTCGCGAATGGTCTGCTCGCTCAGAGGGCCGACCTGGCGGTAGGCGATTTTGCCGTCGGGCGTGATCACATAGGTCTCCGGCACGCCATAAACCCCAAAGTCAATTCCCGTGCGCCCAGAAGAGTCGGCTCCGACACGAGAATAAGGATTGCCGTAGCGGCCGAGGAAGCGGCGCGCGGCGGCCGCGTCGTCCTTGTAGTCGATGCCGAACAGCCTGATGCCTGACTCCTTGGCGAGCGCAACGAGGAGCGGGTGCTCCTGCTGGCATTCGAGACACCACGAGGCGAAAAAATTGACGAGGGTCGGCTCGCCTTGCGCCAAGTCCGATGAAGCAAAGCCCGGCACGTCCTTGCCGTCGTCGGTGAGCCCTTCGAGCGGGGGAAGCGCGAACGCGGGGACTGGCTTGCCGATCATCGCCGAGGGGAGAAGCGAGGGATCGCCGCCATGCAGAGCGTACCAGAAGAGCCCGGCGAGGCAGGCGAAGACGAGGAGCGGCAAAGCGGGCCCGAAGCGCCGCGTGGGCGCGCGTTTCTGCTGCTCGCCGGTCACCTCGCTCATGTGCGCTTTCTCGCTGGTTTGCGGGCCGACTTTGGCTTCGCTTCCGAGAGGCCGCGCGCCGAGCGCCGCCTGATGCCTTGTGCCTCGAGCTCGGCGAGCAGGCGATGCTGCTTCCTGTCATCCTCGACGATGAAGAAAGCGAGCGCCGCGATCGCGACGAAGGTCACCGCATAGGCGGCGATGATGAAGGCTGCGTGCTGACCGAGATCCGGCATCTATCGCCTCAAGCCTCGGCAAAAGCCGCCTGCTCGACCCTGGTGCGCTGCAACGCCTGCACGCGGCGGCGCAGGATCTCGGCGCGCATGGCGATCAGGTGCAGCAGCACGAAGAGAAGGGTGAAGGCGATGGCCATGACGAAGAGCGGGGTGAGCAGCGCGGGATCGATGGCAGGACCCCCGAGCCTGAATACGCTCGCCGGCTGATGAAGCGTGTTCCACCACACCACCGAATAATGGATGATCGGCACGTTGACGGCGCCGACCAGCGCGAGGATCGCCGCGGCGCGACCGGCGCGGCCGGGTTCCTCGATCGCGTTCCACAGCGCGATCAGCCCGAGATAGAGCAGGAAGAGCACGAGCACGGAGGTGAGCCGCGCGTCCCACACCCAATAGGTGCCCCACATCGGCTTGCCCCAGAGCGAGCCGGTGACGAGAGCGATGAAGGTGAAGGTGGCGCCGATCGGGGCCGCGGTCTTGGCGGCGACGTCGGCGAGGGGATGGCGCCAGATGAGCGTGCCAAGCGCCGAGGCCGCGATCAGCATATAGCCGAACATGGCGAGCCACGCCGACGGCACGTGGATGAACATGATCTTGACCGTCTCGCCCTGCTGATAGTCGGGCGGCGCCACGAACAGCGAGAGATAGAGGCCGACGGCGAGCAGGATCAGCGTGACGCCTCCAAGCCACGGCAGGATACGGCCGACAAGGCTCAGAAAGCGCGTCGGATTGGCGAGGCTGATCATGGTGCTGATCTAGTGGGTTTGTGCCGCAGTGGCAATGCGCCGGGGTGTCTGGTTCCCCTCTCCCCTTGTGGCAGCAGATGCTGCTGCTAGAGAATGTCAAAATCAATGAATTCCAATTAGTTGATAACTCCTCATGCTCTGCTGGCAACTTTCAGGCTGCATTTAGGTAGCATCGCACTGATCTGCTTCTGGCACGAAGCAGATCAACTCGATGAGTTGGGGTGACTTCAGCTACTGACCGAAAGCGGACGTAGCGAGCAGCGCCGCCGGCCCCGGATCAGCTCTGCGGACGGGCGTTTGGAAAGAAGAGCTGCTGACCGTCGATCTTGTAGCTCGCGATGGCAGCCTGTCCTTCTGGACTGACGAGCCAATCGATGAAAGCCTGTCCCTCCTTCGCCTTTACATTGGGGTGCTTGGCCGGATTGACGAGGATCGCGCCATATTGATTGAACAGCTTGTCGTCGCCCTCGACGAGGATCTTGAAGTCATCCTTGTTGGCGAAGGCTAACCAGGTGCCCCGATCAGTAAGCGCATAGGCCTGCTTCCCTACCGCCGTGTTCAGAGTCGCGCCCATGCCGGAGCCGGTCTCGAGATACCAGCTTCCGCTCGACGCTTTCGGGTCCACTCCTGCCTCGTTCCATAACTTCAATTCGGCCTTATGGGTGCCTGAGTCGTCTGCCCGCGAAGCGAAGGGCGCCTTTGCTTCGGCAATTTTCTTGAGAGCCTCCGGCGCCTGCTTTAGGCCAGCAATCTTGGCCGGGTCGGTCCCTGGGCCCACGATGATAAAATCGTTGTACATGACGGGGTAGCGCTTCACGCCCCACCCATCGGCCACGAATTTCTCCTCATCAGGCTGTGAGTGGACGAGCACTACATCGCCATCTCCATTCTCGGCGTTCTTCAAAGCCTGGCCAGTTCCCACCGCGACGACGCGGACTTCGATACCGGTCTTCTTGGTGAAAAGCGGCAATATATGCTCGAACAGGCCTGAGTTCTGGGTGGAGGTAGTCGATTGAATGATGATGAAATTGTCGTCCGCGCGCAGGGCCAGGGGAGTAAGCGCGAGTAGCGGGAGACTTAAGAGCGCAAGTTTCAGAAGATGGCGTCTTGCAAGGGCTGCGGACATGCGTTGGCTACCTTCCCATCAGATTATGAGACCGCCGGCGACGAAGGCTCGCGCGACATCGCTCTCGGGGTTTCTGAAAAAGCGCGAAGCCGGTTGATGCTCGATCAATTTGCCATGATGCAAAAAGACAATTTCTTGCGCGAGCCTTCGCGCCTGGCCCACGTCATGGGTTACGACGATGACTTTGATGCCGCGGCTCTGGGCATCGAGGAGCAGCCGCTCGATGGCGAGAGTAGAGGCCGGATCGAGGCTTGCGGTCGGCTCGTCCAGGAACAGAACATCCGGATCCAGGCTCAACGCGCGGGCGAGGCATAGCCGCTGCTGCTCACCGCCGGAGAGCACTCGCGCAGGCGTGGCGGCACGGCTCTCGAGCCCGGCAAGCTGCAAGGCTTCGTGCGATCGAGACCGGCGCTCGCCGCGCGCAACGCCGCGCAAGCCGAGCGCATAGGCGATATTCGCTGCGGCGGTGCGCCGGAGCAGCACGGGCTTCTGGAACACCATGGCCTGACGCTGCCGCATATCGGCGTTCATCGGCACGCCCGCCCAGCGGATTTCGCCCGCGCTTGGCACAATGAGCCCGTGCATCAACCTGAGCAGGAGGCTCTTGCCCGCGCCGTTCGGCCCCATAATCACGCTGATGCCCGGATCCTCGACGATCAGATCGATTTTGTCGATCAGTCGCCCCGCTCGCGATTCAAGGGAGAGTCCCCTGAGCTCGAGCGGCAAGATCCTGCTGGCGGAACGCGCGCTGTTCGCCGAGACCGCGCGGGATGTTGGCTTATCAAGCATAGGCAAAATGGGAGGCTATCCTTCGAATTCCCATGAGCGCCACGTTGATGGCAAGGGCAATGGCAAGCAGGATCATGCCCAGGGCAAGGGCAAGAGAAATATTGCCCTTGGAGGTTTCCAGCGCAATTGCGGTCGTCATGGTCCTCGTCACGTGATCGATATTGCCGCCGACGATCATGACAGCGCCGACCTCAGCGATGCCACGACCGAAGCCCGCAAGGACCGCCGTGACCAGACGATAGCGCCCGTCCCACAGCAAAGTCATCACGATGGCAGAGGACGATGCCCCGAGCGAGCGAAGCTGCTCGCGATATTCTTCGAGCAGATCCTCGCAGGTCTGTCGCGCCAACGCGGCGACGATTGGGGTCACCAAAATGACTTGAGCAATTATCATGGCTTGCGGCGTGTAGAGGAGCTGGAGCACGCCGAGAGGACCGGCATTGGAGAGGAGTAAATAGACGACGAGGCCTGCCACCACGGGGGGAAGACCCATGAGCGCGTTCAGCAGTGCGGCCAAAAACCCCCGCCCTGGGAAGCGGTAGACGGCGAGCATACCTCCTAGGGTGAAGCCAATAAGGGCGGCTATGGCTACCGCGCTTAGCGTGACCTGCAAGGAGAGGGCAACGATTTCGACCAGTTGCGGGTCGAGAACGGTGATTTGCCGTAGAGCGGCGTGGAAAGCCTCCGAAAGGTCGAGCATGGGGGACCTCGGCTGATTGAGGAATCTCTGGTTCGTTCGGCTCAATTGGGCCGGGGGCCCAAAGTGGGGCTGCTTGCCGGTGAAAAGCAAGCGCGGTATCACGATGGGCCTCGTTGTCTGACCGTCGGCGAATTTGGGACAGGTGGAATAGGAGGCAGGGTGGAGCAAAAGGCCGCGAGCAACGGGGGACCGGACCGCCCGGCCCGCAATGTGGGCTCGCGAAAGCGCGCGCGGGCCTTTCCCAAGGGACGCCAGCTCGATGTCCAGGCGCTTCGAGAGGTCCGAGCGCTGCTCGGAACGCGGCCCCGCCGGCCGGACCTACTGATCGAATTTCTGCACCTGATTCAGGATCGCTATCATTTTATCTCGGCAGCGCATTTGAAGGCGCTGTGCGAGGAGATGCGTCTGCCGCAAGCCGCAGCCTACGAAGTTGCCACCTTCTATGCCCATTTCGACGTCGTGAAGGAAGGGGAGACTCCTCCCCCGCCCACGACCATTCGCGTCTGCGATTCCATCACCTGCGAGCTCAAGGGAGCGGAGGCGCTGCTCGCTGCGCTCAAGGCCAAGACCAACCCGTCGGAGGTGCGTGTGCTGCGCGCGCCCTGCATGGGAAGATGCGATACCGCACCGGTTTGCGAAATTGGACATCGTCACGTCGACCACGCCTCGCTTCGATCCGTAGAGGCCGTGGTGCGAAGCGGAGACCGCGAGCCCGAGATCCCCTCTTATCAAAATCTTTCCTACTATCTGGCAGCTGGCGGCTATTCGGTGCTCGAGAGCTGCCGCTCAGGCAGGCGAGACTTCGATCAGATCGTGAGTGAGTTGACTGATGCCGGCCTAAGGGGATTGGGCGGGGCAGGCTTCCCCACCGGGCGAAAATGGAAGATCGTTCGCGGCTATGCGGCGCCTCGATTGATGACCATCAACGGCGACGAGGGCGAGCCCGGTACTTTCAAAGACCGCTTCTATCTCGAGCGAGAACCCCACCGCATGTTCGAAGGGGCCCTGATCGCCGCCTGGGCGGTCGAGGCCGAGCGCATCTACCTTTATATGCGCGACGAATATCCGGCCGTGCTGCATATCCTGGCGCAAGAGATCGCAGCCCTCGAGGACGCCGGCATCATTCGCAAGGACCAAATTGAGCTTCGCCGTGGCGCCGGCGCCTATATTTGCGGAGAAGAGTTGGCGATGATCGAGTTGATCGAAGGCAAGCGGGGCTACCCGCGCAACCGGCCGCCCTATATCGCAGAGGTCGGCCTGTTTGGCCGTCCGACTCTCAATCAGAATGTGGAGACGCTCTATTGGGTACCGGAGATCCTGGCCAAGGGCGCAAAATGGTTCGCGGATCAGGGGATCAATGGCGCCAAGGGCCCGCGCTCCTGGTCCGTATCGGGGCGGGTGAAGAAGCCGGGAGTAATCTTGGCCCCTGCCGGGGTGACGGCGCGTGAGCTCATCGAGCGCGCGGGCGGCATGGAGGATGGTCACACCTTCAAGGCCTACCTGCCCGGTGGGGCATCGGGTGGCATCCTGCCGGCAAGTCTCGCCGATCTGCCCCTTGATTTCGGAACTCTGGATAAATACGGCAGTTTTGTCGGGAGCCATGCCATCGTCGTCTTCTCCGACGGCGACGACATAGCTTCCGTGGTCCTGAACCTCTTGCAGTTCTTCAAGGATGAATCTTGCGGCCAATGCACGCCCTGCCGCGTCGGATGCGACAAGGCGGTTGCTTTGCTCGAAAGGCGGGAGTGGGACTTAGAGTTGCTCAACGAGCTTGCCCAGGCCATGCGCGATGCGTCGATCTGTGGTCTTGGCCAGGCGGCTCCCAATGCCTTCATCACGGCGATGGAGCATTTCACCGACGAGCCCGCCCGGACCGAAGCTGCGGGTAAGCCAGATCGGTACTGAGTTTGACGGGAAGCGCGAACGAATAGCGAGTTTGGCAAGGAACATCCGACATGACCGACAAACTCCTTTTCACCATCGACGGCAAGGTGGTCGCCGCACGGCCGGGCGAAACCATATGGCAGGTTGCCCAACGCGAAGGTATCGACATCCCGCATCTTTGCTGGCTACCGGAGCCCGGTTACCGTGCCGATGGCAATTGCCGCGCCTGCATGGTCGAGATCGACGGCGAGCGCGTTCTGTCTGCCTCCTGCATCCGCAAGCCGGCGCCCGACATGGTGGTGAAGACGGCGACCGAACGTGCCGTCAAGGCGCGCCGCATGGTCATGGAGCTCCTGCTCGCCGACCAGCCGCCGCGGGAGGATTCGCCTGACCGTGTCTCG
This sequence comes from uncultured Alphaproteobacteria bacterium, assembly GCA_963747175.1. Classification (GTDB taxonomy): domain Bacteria; phylum Pseudomonadota; class Alphaproteobacteria; order Rhizobiales; family Methyloligellaceae; genus Methyloceanibacter. Next base: position 148,212 of record CAVVDW010000003.1, read on the forward strand.
CCCTTCTGGCATTGGGCCGAGGTCGAGGGGATCGAAACCTCCCGCTTTCCCGCCCACGGCATTCCAAAGCCTGATCTGTCCCATCCGGCCATGGCGGTCAATCTCGACGCCTGCATCGATTGCGGGCTGTGCGTTCGGGCGTGCCGCGAGGTTCAGGTCAACGACGTGATCGGCATGGCGTTTCGCGGCATCGACGCCAAGCCGGTCTTCGATTTCGACGATCCCATGGGCCTCTCCACTTGCGTCGCTTGTGGGGAGTGCGTGCAGGCCTGCCCGACCGGCGCGCTGATGCCGAAGTCCATCGTCGATCCGATCACCCAGCACGGCAGCCGGGAGGTAGACCGGGAGGTTCACTCGGTCTGCCCCTATTGCGGCGTCGGCTGTCAGATCAGCTACGAGATCAAGGACAACGCGATTGCATTCGTGCAGGGCCGCAACGGCTATTCCAACGAGAACCGGCTGTGCGTGAAGGGACGCTTCGGCTTCGACTATGTGAACAACCCGCAGAGGCTCATGAAGCCGCTGATCCGGAAGCCCGGCATGCCGAAGCGGCTCGACGTCGATCCCTCCAACACATTGACCCATTTCCGCGAGGCGAGTTGGGAGGAAGCTCTCGATTTTGCCGCGCGTGGACTTGCGGCGGTGGCCAAGCAGCACGGCAACGAGGCGATTGCAGGCTTCGGCTCCGCGAAATGCTCGAACGAGGAAGCTTATCTGTTCCAGAAGCTGATCCGGACGCGGTTTCGCAACAACAATGTCGATCACTGCACGCGCCTCTGCCATGCATCGTCGGTCGCAGCACTTATCGAGGGCATCGGCTCCGGTGCCGTGACCGCGACTTTCAATGAGGTCGAGCACGCCGACGTCATCATGGTCATCGGTGCAAATCCCACGGAAAACCATCCAGTGGCCGCGACTTTCTTCAAGCAGGCGGCAAAACGCGGCGCCACCCTAATCGTCATCGATCCGCGCGGCGTGGCGCTCCGCGAGCACGCCAACTACATGTTGCAATTCAAGCCCGCTAGTGATGTGGCGTTGCTCAACGCCATCATGCACGTGATTGTCGAGGAGGGTCTCTACGACGTGCAGTATCTTCAGGCGTATACCGAGGACTTCGAGCGCCTGAAGCAGCACGTAACAAGCTACAGCCCCGAATCGGTAGCTGATCTCTGCGGCATCGACGCCAAGACCATCCGCACCGTTGCACGGACCTTCGGCCGCGCCGAGCGCGCCATGATCTTCTGGGGCATGGGCATTTCCCAGCACATACACGGCACGGACAATGCCCGCTGTCTGATCGCGCTTGCCTTGATGTGCGGCCAGATCGGCAGACCCGGCACCGGCTTGCATCCTTTGCGCGGTCAGAACAACGTGCAAGGCGCTTCCGATGCAGGCCTCATTCCCATGTTCTATCCGGACTATGCCGACGTCACGAGCGACCTAGTCCACAAGAAGTATGAGGAGCTTTGGAAGACCCCGCTGTCCAAGAAGACTGGCCTCACCGTGGTTGAGATCATCAACGCGGCTAACGCAGGCGAGATTCGGGGTATGTACATCATGGGCGAGAATCCGGCCATGTCGGATCCCGATCTCGATCACGCCCGGGCTGGCCTCGCCAAGCTCGAACATATGGTCGTGCAGGACATCTTCCTGACGGAGACAGCGATGCTCGCAGACGTCGTGCTGCCGTCCTCGGCGTGGCCGGAGAAGTCAGGCACCGTAACGAACACCAACCGGCAGGTGCAGATGGGCCGCAAGGCGCTCGATCTGCCAGGCGACACTCGCGAAGATCTTTGGATCACGGTCGAGCTCGCCAAACGGCTCGGCCTCCAGTGGGGTTACAAACACCCATCGGAAGTTTTCGCCGAAATGAAGCTTGCAATGCCGTCTCTCGACAACATCACCTGGGAACGCCTGGAACGGGAATCCTCAATCATATATCCGTGCCCAGCACCAGATCACCCAGGCGAGGCGATTGTTTTCGGGGACGGGTTTCCGACCAAGTCCGGGCGTGCCAAACTCGTGCCGGCTGATGTGCTGCCGCCTGCCGAGATTCCGGACGAGGAGTTCCCATTGGTGCTGATAACGGGGCGCCAGCTCGAACACTGGCACACGGGGGCCATGACCCGTCGCGCCGACGTGCTCGACCAGCTTGAGCCGGGACCGACCGCGAGCCTGCATCCCGCGACGCTGGGACGCTTCGGCGTTGCGCCAGGTCAAAACATGCGTGTGACTACCCGCAGGGGAAGCATCGAACTCGCCGCTCGCGCTGACCGAGGCATTCAGGAGGGAGTGATCTTCATCCCGTTTGCCTATGTCGAGGCGGCGGCGAACATCCTCACCAATCCGCAACTTGATCCTATCGGGAAGATCCCCGAGTACAAATATTGCGCCGTGAAGATCGAGGCCGCGCATGAGCACGAACGCGCGCCGACCGTGCCAAGTCTCAACGTGACAGCCTCTGGTCTATAGCCTTAGCTTAAGAGGATGGTATCGACCGCGCGTGTCGTCGGCGTCATTCTCGCCGGTGGTAAATCGAGCCGGATGGGGGGCGGCGACAAATGCCTGCTGCCGCTTGGTGGCAGACCGGTCCTCGCTTCTGTCCTCGCGGGCTTGAAGCCCCAAGTCTCCGATATCGTTATCAATGCCAATGGCAATCCAACGCGATTTGAGCACTTTGGCCTGCCAGTCTTAGCCGACAGCGTGGCAGGCTTTGCGGGGCCGCTTGCCGGTGTCCATGCAGGCCTTGAATGGGTGAAGGTCAACCGTCCCGGCATTCGTTACGTTGTTACCATTCCGAGCGACACCCCCTTCTTTCCCGACGATCTCGTGCAGCGGTTTTTGAGCGAGCTTGAGCACCATCCGTCACTCCTCGTGGCGGCATCGGCGGAAGGGGTCCACCCGGTCGTTGGACTTTGGCCTGTCGGTTTGGCCCGCGATCTCCAAGACTGTCTCAAGCAAGGCATGCATAAGGTCGGGGCTTTCACTAAACAGCACGGCGCCGTCGAGGTCTTCTTCCCCCCGGTCGAGGTCGGGGGGAGGCTCGTCGATCCGTTCTTTAATATCAATCGCCCCGAGGAGCTCGAACAGGCAGGCGCCTTGCTCGGGCACCAACCGCGATGACGCCGCCGCTCTTCGGCGTGGCCGGCTGGAAGAACTCGGGCAAGACCACGCTCATGGTTGGCCTGATTGCCGAGCTTGCCCGGCGCGGCTACGAGGTCTCCGTCATCAAGCATGCGCATGCCAGTTTTGAGATCGACCACGAAGGTCGCGATTCCTTCAAGATGCGCGCGGCGGGCGCTCGCCAGGTGGCGCTTTCCTCGCCTAGGCGCTTTGCCCTGATGCGCGAACTCGGTGGCGCGCCGGAACTATCTTTCGAGGAGATTCTCGCCTATGCCGGCCCCTGCGATCTCGTCTTGGTCGAGGGATTCAAGCGCGAGATGTTTCCGAAGATCGAGATCCGCAGAGACGGCGCTGCATCCCGGGAGCCGCTCGCCGGTGCGCTTCCGCAGATTGTCGCCATCGCGTCCGATCGTCCGGCGGACGAGAAAGAACCGCTGCCGGTATTCCGGCTTGACGCCGTCGCCTGCATCGCCGACTTCATCACGGATCATCTCGGGCTGGGTCAGAAATGACGGTCAAGCTGAACGATGACTGCTTCGTCCTCGATAAGGACCGGATCGCGCACCACGAGGCCCTCGCCATCCTCAAGTCTCGGGTGCACCCCGCCGTAGAGAGCGAAGAAGTTCCACTAGCTGAAGCGGCCGGACGCTTTCTCGCGGAGGCGCTTGTATCGCCTCGACCCATTCCGGCGCACGACAATGCCGCCGTCGACGGCTATGCCTTTGCCCATTCCGCTTACAACAAGGAGGAAGGCGCAAAGTTGATCGTGGCCGGGGAAGCCTCAGCAGGCCATCCGCTCCAAGCGAAGCCCCCGCCAGATAGTGCCGTCCGCATTTTTACTGGCGCCGTCATGCCGAGCGGTCTCGACAGCGTAGTCATGCAGGAAGACGCCCGCATCGAGCAGATCGGAAGTGAGTGTTGGGTGCATATTCCCCCCGGTCTGAAGCAAGGCACCAATCGGCGACTTGCCGGGGAGGACTCCAAGCCAGGCGACGTACTGGTTGACGTCGGCACACCACTCCGCCCACAGGAAGTGGCGACCGCAGCCGCAACCGGGCTTGATCGACTTCGCTGCTATGCGCCCCTCAAGGTTGCCATTGTCTCGACCGGAGACGAGATCCTGCGGCCTGGCGAGGCCTTTGCACCCGGCAGGGTTTACGACGCGAATGCGGCGATGCTTAAGGGTCTCATCCGAGCGGCAGGAGCTGAGCCGGTGGACCTCGGCATCTTGCCGGACAACGCCGGGCTCGTCCGCGCGGCTCTACTCGACGCAAGTCGCAGATACGATGCTGTCGTGATCTCAGGCGGCGCGAGCCAAGGCGATGAGGATCATGTCGTGCGCAGCATTGATGCGCTTGGCAAGCGCCACCTTTGGCAGATCGCCATCAAGCCTGGACGACCGATGAGCTTCGGCCAGATCGGCGACTGCGTCGTACTGGGACTCCCCGGCAATCCGGTCGCGGTCTTCGTCTGTTTCTTGATCTATGTGAGGCCGGTGTTGACGAGGCTTGCGGGCGGCGTGTGGCCAGAGCCTGTGAGCTTTCCCCTGCCCGCCTCGTTCGCGCAAAAAAAGAAAGTGGGGCGCCGCGAGTTCTGGCGCGCAAAGCTAAAGAGAGAGACCAGCGGGCGGCTGGCGGTAGCCAAATTCGCACGTGACGGGTCTGGGCTGATCTCGTCTTTGCGGGAGGCAGACGGCTTTGTCGAGGTCGCCGAGGATGTGAGCGAAGTCAAGGAGGGTGATATGGTTGACTTTATTCCCTTCACTGAGTTCGGACTGCCTCCGTCCTGACTTAAGCGACATGGCTGGTTAATTCTCCGCTGATGCGATGCGGATGAGTGAAGATCTCAAAGCCATCCTTTCGGGCGATGGCTACCATAGTCATACCCGCGGCATCCGCCATGCGCACAGCCAAGGCTGTGGGAGCTGACACGGCGACGATTATCGGGCCTCCAATGGCTGCTGATTTCTGCACCATCTCGACTGAGACGCGGCTGGTTAGCACGATAATGCCTTGTTGAGGCGTGGTAGTCTCGCGCACGAGTGCACCAGCGAGCTTATCGAGGGCGTTGTGGCGGCCAACGTCCTCCCGCACGGCTACCAGGCCGCGGGTGGGCTCCCAGAAACCTGCGGCGTGCACCGCACGGGTCTCGTGGTTCAGCGTCTGTTGCGGAAAAAGCGAGTTTACGGCCGTCATGACTTGATCGGGCGTGAAGACGAGACCTTCAGCCACCGAAGGCGGTGGTCGCATCGCCTCGAGCAAACTTTCAATGCCACAAAGCCCGCACCCCGTTGGGCCTGCCATCTTTCGGCGGCGCCCCAGAAACTCGGCGGCATGCGGTGCCTTCAGCCAGATGCGCAACTCGATGCCGACATCGTCCTCGACGATCTCTACGCTTTCGATCGCATCGCTCGATGAGATCACACCCTCGGTAAGGCTGAATCCGACTGCAAAGTCCTCGAGGTCCTGCGGCGTCGCCATCATAACCGCATAGGATGCAGTGTTGAAAGTGAAAGCGACCGCCGTCTCTTCGGGAATAGCGCGTTCGCTGCGGACTTCACCGTCGGCGCGCCAAATGGAGCGGCGAACGCTAACAACAGGACGAGCCAAGTAATCTGCTCCCCTTGGGACAATAGCCGCTGACGCTAGCCGTTCCTCTTTGAGCTTACCAGGATCCAGGCGAGCCCGAGGCTGGAAACTGGCCTCGCGAATCTAGGACGACGCTTGCGCTACGTGTCATTACCTGACCCCTGGTAGCACTCGATCAGCCACCGATCGACGCCTTTCTCGCACAGTCGGGAGGCCGACAGCCAGCAGCTACGTCAGACTGCACAAGCGTCGCCAGTTCGTTGTCGAAGCGCGCGTGCAGGATCGCGATTGCATGTTGCTCATCTGACCAGCGGCGCAGGTCTCTCGGCTTCGACTGTTCGAGCCGAATGAACTCATAAAGCGCTTGAGCGATGATGTAGGACTCGCGTTCGGTCACGCCTTTGGGATCAGCCATGTTGCTGCCTGTTCGTTCTCTGCGACAGCCTTCGGGGGCTGCCGATCCCAGCCCACCCAGGAGGATGCTAGCTCTAATTCAGGCAAATCAGAAGCCCCCTAACCGTAGAGAAGGAGCGGACTTCACCGCGGATTAATGAAACAAGAGGGGATAAGGCGATCTCCATGCGCTGGCGCACGATCACTTCGCGCGACCTGACGCCACGCGAGGCCAATCATGAGTTAGCTAGGAGGTCCGCTTTTGGCACAAAGCGGACCAGCTCGACGGACGCAGTGATGTCAGCTTCTGACCCAAAGCGGACCTTCAAGCGCCTGCTGACCTTACTGCGGGTGCAGTAATCGAGACCGTTGTGCCCTGAGATCCACTCGATTTGTGGACCATGCCGTTGAGTTGATGCGCTAGCGCCTCGACGATGCTTGTGCCAAGGCCCATATGTGCAGGCTCGCCCGCCGCTTCTTTGGGCCCTGATCCGTTATCGGAAACCGAGAGTTGCCACCCAGAATTCTGAGCCTCGTACTTGACCAGGATCTCGCCCTTCTCGCCGCTCGGGAAGCCATGCTTCAACGCATTGATCACGAGCTCCGTCACGATCAGTCCGAGACTTACCGCTTCGCTGGAGCCCGCGCTGCCGGAGGTCGCTTGTACCTTGATCGAGAGCGGCCGGCGTTCGCCGACCATCGACGCTGCAAGGCTGGCGCACAGCTTTGTTAGATAGGGCCCTATCTCGATCCTTTCGTTCAGCCCAGAAGCGTGCAGCTGTTCTTGCACCGTCGCCACCGACATGACGCGCTGGTGGGCGTCATGCCCCTGCGCGACGGCGGCGAAAAGATTGCGTTTGGTGGCCACGGCCGGAGTTTCCGCCCTGTCTGCTCGGTCTGCGCGTGGAGTTTAACAAAGATAGCGGGCAGGACCGAACTTCGTCGGATGCCGGAAAAAGGAAACGGCCTCAGGAAGACCCAAGGCCGCTTCGTCACTCCGCGAAGCTTAGAGTTTTGGGAGGACGATGGTTTGCATATCGGCTGCCTCAGTTCGTTATTCGACGGGCGGCTTCGGTTGGCGCCCTTTTTATAGGCGCATAAAGATGAGGCCAGGGTGGGCCGGGCTTCTCTTTACTCGTGCTGTGGGGCAATCGGCGCTGGCTGACAGGGGATACGGGTGGACCGCGCCTATGCCACCATAGGGAGACCCCGCTCGCGCGGACTTGGTTCCGGTTTTCGACGGTGAACAAAGTTACACCACTGACCTAACTGGACTTTCTTCCGCGCTTTTTGTGGCTTTTGCCAGCCTTACTCAGTGCAATGGCAACGGCCTGCTTCTGCGGCTTGGCCGCCTTCCCTGGGAGAAGTGGCAATTTGTCATGGCTCCGAGGGCTGGTGTTGGAATAGCCGTCATCGCACAGCATTGAACGCCGATCTGGTGAATATAGCCGTCAGCGCAGGGCGGTGCGGAGGGCGGCGCTCGCGGCGATGGGGGCGAGCACGATGCTGGCGAGGCTGAGCGCGCATAGCATCAGGAGCGGCGGCCAGGGCGAGGCGGGGCCGACGATTGCCGCCGACGCCGTGGCGACGCCGAGGATCAGCACCGGTACATAAAGCGGCAGGACGAGAAGCGCGAGCAGGAGGCCGCTTCGCCTAAGCCCGAGCGTCAGGCTCGCGCCGATCGCGGCGACGAAGCTCACGGCGGGGGTGCCGGCGAGCATCGACAGCACAAGCAGCGGGATCGCGTCGAGCGGCAGGTTGAGCAGGAGCCCGAGCAGCGGCGCGATGAGCGCAAGCGGCACGCCGGTCGTGATCCAATGCGCGAGGCTCTTGATCGCGGCGACGAGCGGCAGCGGCAGAGGCCCGGTGGTCAGAACGTCGAGCGCGCCGTCCTCGTAGTCGTTGTGGAAGATGCGGTCGGCCGAGAGCAATGCGGCGAGAAGGAGCGCGATCCACAGCATGCCGGGCGCGATGCGAGAGAGCAGATTGAGGTCGGGGCCAAGACCGAGCGGCGTGATAGCCACGACCATGAGGTAGAAGCCGAGCGCGGTGCCCATGGCGCCGCCCTCGCGAAAGGCGAGAGCGATGTCGCGCTTGAGCAAGGCGAAGGCGGCTCTCATCGCGCGCGCTTGCCCCCGAGCGTGAGCTTGTGTGCGAACTTGGTCTTGAGTGGGGTGTGGCTCGCGACGACGGCGATGCCGCCTTGCGCAAGGTGAGCGCCGATCGCTCCATCGAGCAGCTTGAGCGAAGGCGCGTCGAGCGAGACTTGCGGCTCATCGAGCAGCCAGATGGGGCGCGGCGCGGCGAAGAGGCGGGAGAGCGCGAGTTTCCGCTTCTGTCCGGCAGAGAGCAGCCCGGCCGCGAAATCGGCGAGGGGACGAAGCCCGAAGGCGGCAAGAGCGTTCGGCAGATGATCGCGGCCCTGCCCTAGAAAGTCGGCCCAGAAGGTTAGGTTCTCGGCGACGGTGAGACTCGATTTCGCGGCGTTGGCATGGCCGACATAATGGCAAAGCTCCGGCAGCACCGCGTCTTCACGAGCTCCCGTGACGCCGAGCGTCCCGCCGGCGAGCGGGAGCAGGCCTACGATCTGCCGGAGCAGGCTCGTCTTGCCCGAGCCGTTAGGGCCGGTGACGAGAAGGCCCTCGCCGGGCGCAAGGTTAAAGCTCAGATCCTCGAACAGAAGCCTTCCGCCGCGCTGGCAGTCGATCCCATGAGCAGCGAGGCCGATCGTTTGAGGCATTTGCTTAGGATTTGCGCAAGTTGACGGAGAGCGAGGCAGGAACCCTTGGGAGCCGCCGGAACGGGCTCATTTCGCGTCATTGTCTCGTCGCCGCAAGGGCTTTTATATAGAGCGGTCGCTCAAGCCTTGAACCAAAGGTGGCGTCCAAGCCGCCGGTGGGAGCCCGCCCGGCCTCCGGTTGGCCACGCCTTTGCATGCGCTAGAAGCGTCTCGGCATTGATTTCTTCTGGGAGATCTCGGTGACATCGGCACTTGAACCCGCGCTCGACAGCTTCAACTGCCGGCGCACGCTCGACGTTGACGGCCAGGCTTATGACTATTTCAGCCTTAAGGAGGCCGAGGCGAACGGGCTGATCGGGATCGGCAACCTGCCCTTCTCGCTCAAGGTGCTGCTCGAGAATCTGCTCCGCCACGAGGATGGGCGCACCGTCACCTCCGACGACATCCGCGCCGTGGCGCTCTGGCTCCAGGAGCGCAAGAGCGACCGCGAGATCGCCTTCCGTCCGGCGCGGGTCTTGATGCAGGACTTCACCGGCGTCCCCGCCGTGGTCGATCTCGCGGCCATGCGCGACGCGATGGCTGCGCTCGGCGGTGACCCGCAGAAGATCAATCCGCTCGCTCCCGTCGATCTCGTCATCGACCATTCGGTGATGGTGGACGCCTTCGGCTCGGACAAGGCGTTCCAGGTCAATGTCGATAAGGAATATGAGCGGAACGGCGAGCGCTACGCGTTCCTGCGCTGGGGGGCGGGAGCCTTCGACAATTTCCGCGTGGTGCCGCCGGGAACCGGCATCTGCCATCAGGTCAATCTCGAATATCTTGCGCAAGCCGTGTGGACCAGGGAGGCGAATGGCGGCGACGCGCTCGCCTTCCCAGACTCGCTCGTCGGCACCGATAGCCACACCACCATGGTCAACGGCTTGTCGGTGCTCGGCTGGGGCGTCGGCGGCATCGAGGCAGAGGCGGCAATGCTCGGCCAGCCGATCTCCATGCTCATCCCCGAGGTGGTCGGCTTCCGGCTCACCGGTGAATTGCGCGACGGCGTCACCGCCACCGACCTCGTTCTTACCGTCACCGAGATGCTGCGGCGCATGGGCGTGGTCGGCAAGTTCGTCGAGTTCTACGGCACCGGCCTCGACAATCTCCCGCTCGAGGACCGCGCCACCATCGCCAACATGGCGCCGGAATATGGCGCGACCTGCGGCTTCTTCCCCATCGACGAGGAGACGATCGCGTATCTGAAGGCGACGGGCCGCAAGAAGTCGCGCATCGCTCTGGTCGAGGCCTATGCGCGCGCGCAAGGGCTCTACCGCGAGAGCGATACGCCCGATCCGGTGTTCACCGCGACGCTGGCCCTCGATCTCGGCTCGGTCGAGCCGTCGATCGCGGGGCCCAAGCGCCCGCAGGACCGCGTGCCGCTCGCGCGCGCGGCCGAAGCCTTCGCCGAGGCGCTCGACAAGGAATACGGCAAGGGCGCAGAGGCTGACTTGAGAGTGCCGGTCAAGGACAAGAATTTCGACCTCGGCCATGGCGACGTGGTGATCGCGGCCATCACCTCCTGCACCAACACGTCGAACCCTTACGTGATGGTCGCGGCGGGCCTGCTCGCCAAGAACGCGGTGAAGCGCGGCTTGAGCGTGAAGCCGTGGGTCAAGACCTCGCTCGCCCCGGGCTCGCAGGTGGTGACCGACTATCTCGAGAAGGCCGATTTGCAGAAGCATCTCGACAGGCTCGGCTTCAACCTCGTCGGCTATGGCTGCACCACCTGCATCGGCAATTCGGGGCCGCTCCCGGAGGAGATCTCGCACACCATCCATGAGCATCATCTCGCCGTCGCGGCGGTGCTTTCCGGCAATCGCAATTTCGAGGGGCGCGTCAATCACGACGTGCGCGCGAATTATCTCGCTTCGCCGCCGCTCGTCGTGGCCTACGCGCTCGCGGGATCGGTCGCGATCGATCTCTTGACCGAGCCGCTCGGCACCGACGAGGAGGGCGATCCCGTCTATCTCAAGGACATCTGGCCGTCGGCCAAAGACGTGGCCAAGGTGGTGCGCAAGGCGGTGAAGAAGGACATGTTCAAGGAGCGCTATGGCGACGTGTTCCGCGGCGATCCGGAGTGGCGCAAGATCGAGGTCAAAGGCGGCCAGACCTATGCGTGGGATTCCGCCTCGACCTATGTGCAGAACCCGCCTTATTTCGCCGACATGTCGCTCACGCCCTCGCCCGTCACCGACATCGAGAACGCGCGCATCCTCGGGCTCTTCCTCAACTCGATCACCACCGACCACGTCTCGCCGGCAGGCAACATCAAGAAGGACAGCCCGGCCGGCCATTATCTGACCGAGCACGGCGTCGCCATCCACGATTTCAACTCCTATGGCTCGCGCCGCGGCAATCACGAGGTGATGATGCGCGGCACCTTCGCCAATACGCGCATCAAGAACCAGATGGTGCATGGCGTCGAAGGCGGCGTCACGGTGCATTACCCCACGGGCGAGCAGATGCCGATCTACGATGCGGCGATGCGCTACCAGGCGGCCTCAGTGCCGCTCGTCGTCTTCGCCGGCAAGGAATACGGCACCGGCTCATCGCGCGACTGGGCGGCCAAGGGCACGCGGCTGCTCGGCGTCCGCGCGGTGATCGCCGAGAGCTTCGAGCGCATCCACCGCTCCAATCTGATCGGCATGGGCGTGCTGCCGCTCCTCTTCGCCGAGGGCATGAGCTGGAAGTCGCTCGCGCTCAAGGGCGATGAGCTCGTCTCGCTCAAGGGCCTCGCCGAGATCAAGCCGATGCAGTGGCTGGAGGCCGACGTCACGTATGCTAGCGGGGAGAAGCGCGCGGTGCCGTTGCGTGCGGCGATCGACACGTTCGACGAGCTCGACTATTTCCGCAACGGCGGCATCCTGCACTACGTGCTGAGATCGCTGGCGCGGCCCGCTGCTTGAAGTGCTAGGCCGCAACGCTGCGCGTGCGCTGCCGCCAGCGCCGCAAGGCGACGATGGTGAACACGACCTCAACCACGCCCAGAGGCCACGCCCCTTGCAGGAAGGCGTAGAGGCCCGATAGCGCGCAAGCTACCGCAAATCCCAGAATGAACCAGGGGCTCCGATCCTCGAGCGCGTAGCACAAGAGCATCAGCGACGTGGCGGCGAAGCCAAAGAGAGAAAGCAAATCCATGTGAACGGCCGGTTGGAGGAAAAGGGTTGGCGGGGTTGAAACGTGCGGCTCACCATAAGGGGATCGCGCCGCTAATTGGAGCCTCGATTTTGTGCACCTCAGTCACTCAGTTGTGACCCCAAGGTGCGCCGTTTTTGCCAAGCAATTTAGGCCCGCTTCCTGCATTCTAAGGGCCATGAGAGCACTCCTCGTTCTAGGCGCTTGCGCGCTTGCGGCACTCACCGCCGCGGAGCCGTTGCGCGCCGAGTCCTCGGCGAAACCGAGCGAAGGCAACTCGGTGCTCGAGCTGTTCACCAGTCAGGGCTGCTCATCTTGTCCTCCGGCTGATGCATTGCTGGCGGAGCTTGCCGAGAAGCCTGGCATCGTCGCGTTGTCTTATTCCGTCGATTATTGGAACTATCTCGGCTGGCACGACACGCTGTCGAGCCCGGCCAACAGCGATCGCCAGCGCGAATATGCCAAGGCGCGCGGCGACGGCAGGGTGTACACGCCGCAGGTCGTGGTCGACGGGCTGCTTCACGTCAACGGCAGCGACGAGACGGCGATCGATCAGGCGATGCAGGAGGCGGCCAGGCGGCTCGCTGGCGTCCGCGTTCCGGTCAGCATGCACGGCGAGGGCGACACGCTGGTGATCAATGTCGGCGCCGCGCCGGACAACTCCCACACGCGCAACGCGACCATCTGGCTCGCCATCGCCAAGGAAAAGGAAACCGTCTCGATCACGCGCGGCGAGAATAGCGGGCGGACGCTCTCCTACCACAATCCCGTGCGCGAGCTGTCGCCGGTTGGCATGTGGAAGGGCGAGGCGATGACGCTCCGCTTGCCGCTGAAAGACCTGAAGACCATGGGCGGGGACTGCCTCATGGCACTGGTGCAGGTCGAGAACTCAGGACCCATCCTCGGCGCCGCCGAGTATGAGGTCGCCCCCAACGGCACCTAACCCAACCGGAATTCCTTAACGTGAGAGCGCCGCCCTAAAACAAAACGGGCCGGCGAACCGACCCGTCTTTAGTACCTCGGAAGGATTGGCCCGGTCCGAGAGAAGACCCCGGGGGGGCTGGGGGGCTGAGATCCGAAGCCTCTCTGTTGGACCGGGCCGAGAGGCAACGATGATCATCATACGGTTCTTTGGGGCGTGGCAATGTTTGAACTTAGGCGGAACTGTGAATTATGTTTCGTTATGTTACAGGTCGTGTAAGCCACGTCATCGGCTTGAATTTCCGCGTCGCTCCGGTCATCATGAAGCTTCCGTTACAGGAGGCGCACGTTGAGCGAAACTGACGGAATAGTTTTGCCGCTGGCTCGCAGAGCCGGCGGCGACTCACAGCTCCACGAAGCGCCCCGGCGGGGAAGCATTACCTTCGACCGGCGCGAATTATCTCAAATCCTCAACGTCTATGGACGGAAGGTCGCGAGCGGCGAGTGGCGCGACTACGCCATCGACATGATGCGCGAGAAAGCCGTGTTCTCGGTGTTCCGGCGCTCAACCGAAACGCCGCTTTACCGCATCGAGAAAGCGCCTAAGCTCGCGCGCCGTCAGGGCGCCTATAGCGTGATCGCGGCGACGGGGCTGATCCTGAAGCGTGGGCACGATCTTGCGCGGGTGCTCCGCGCGCTCGACAAGGGCCTTCGCCTCGTCGAGGCTTGATGGGCGATCAGGCAATCAAGCGGCGCAGCTGCCGGGTTTGGCGGCCTCGCCGAACTGTTCATAAGCGTCGAGGGCGTGGCTCGCATACATCACGGACGGTCCCGCTCCCATATAGATCGCCATGCCAAGCGCTTCAGTGACCTCTTCGCGTGACGCTCCTTGTTGCAGAGCGGACTTTACGTGGAAAGCAATGCAGTCGTCGCACCGCAAAGCGACGGCGATTGCCAACGCGATGAGTTCCTTGGTCTTGGTGTCGAGCGCTTTCGGCGCGAGCGCAGCCTGCGAAATTGCGGCAAAGGCCTTCATGACCTCGGGCATTGTCTGTCGCAAGTCGCGGAGGCGCGGCGACAGCTCTTTTGTCATCTCCGGCCAATCTGTCATCTCTCTCGCTCCGAAGCAGGCGTGGGTGCTCGCACTCACATCCGTACTTAGCGAGAGAGGCAGCGCGCGGCTTTGACGCTGATCAAAGTCCTGCGTGTCATGCCCGCGGAAGCGGGGCATCCAGTAACCGCCGACCTTATGAAATAGCAGAGAACAGTGGCTACTGGATCGCCCGGTCAAGCCGGGCGATGACAACGAGAGAAAGATAGAGAGCGCAAACAAAAGGCCCCGGCAAATGGCCGGGGCCTTGGTGTTTGTCGCGCCTTGCTCGCTCAGCGGCGATCGCCGAAGAGCTGGAGCAGGAGCATGAACAGGTTGATGAAGTCGAGATAGAGCCTGAGCGCTCCCATCACTGCCTTGCGGCCGGCGACCGAACCGTCGTCGCCGACATAGTACATGTCCTTGATCTGCTGCGTGTCGTAGGCGGTGAAGCCGGCGAAGATGAGCACGCCGATCACCGACACGGCGAATTGCAGAGCGGTCGAGGCGATGAACAGGTTCACGAGCGAGGCCAGGATGATGCCGATCAGACCCATGAACAGGAACGAGCCCCAGCCGGTGAGATCGCGGTTGGTGGTGTAGCCCCACAGCGACAGCGCGCCGAACGAGGCGGCGGTGATGAAGAACACCCGCGCGATGCTCTGGCCGGCATAGACCAGGAAGATCGACGAGATCGAGGCGCCCATCAGAGCGGAGAAGATCCAGAACGAGGTCTGGGCCGCGTTGAGGCTCATCGAGGTGATGCGCGCCGAGATGAAAAATACCATCGCGAGCGGCGCGAAGATCACCACCCACTTGAACGGGCTCGCGAACATGAAGGTGCCGAACGAGGTCAGCTCGAGACCGCCAGCGCCCTGCTGCACGGAAAGCGCGTAGATCACATAGGCCAGCACGCCGGTGATGGCGACGCCAGTGGCCATGTAATTGTAGACGCGGATCATGTAGGCGCGCAGGCCCTGGTCGACGACGCCCGCCTCGGTGCGGCCGACGGTCGTGCCTTGCGCGTAACGCCTGTCGAGATCAGCCATGTGGTTCTAGGGTCCTTTCCCCTTGCTGAGAAATCCTTGCCCCAAAACGTCAGCCGGTACGGCCTCTGCCCCAAGGCGATTTGCCTTCGAATATGGTGGGTTAAGCCTCGCCCTGCAAGATGACGCGCATGTGGCATGCGAACGGTAAAAACTCACCTTGTCATGCCCGCGAAAGCGGGCATCCAGTAATCACCGGTTTTTGTAATTTGGTATGGCAGTGTTTACTGGATTGCCCGGTCAAGCCGGGCACGATGACGATTATTCGGCCCTGAGATAGGGTGCGGCCTTGGCTGAGAGCACGCGCCACGTGGCGATGGCGCCGACGCCAAGCACGAGACCGAGGGCGAGCGCGACCGTCTCTGCCGCGGCAAGAGGCGTGAACACGAATGGCACCTCGAAGGCCCATTTGCACAAGGCCCAGGCGGTCAGCGTGGCGATGGCGACCGCGAGCAGCGCCGTAGCAAGACCGAGCAGGCCGAACTCGAGAAGCTCCGCGCCGATGATGCGCGCCCGCGTCGCGCCGAGCGTCTTGTAGAGCACGGCGAGATATTTCCGCTGCTGCTGACCGGCTGCCACGGCGCCGGCAAGCACGGCAGCGCCGATGAGGAGCGTCACGCCGGCCGTTACCCTGATCGCGCTCATCACCTTGGCGAGCATCTCCTTAGCCGCCTCGACGATGTCGCCGACCTTGATGGCGGTCACGAGGGGAAAGGCCTCGGCGAGCGCCTGCACCACCTTGCCCTCTCGCGCGGGATCGGTGCCCTTGGGAAATTCGAGCGTGGTGAGCACGCGATGGGGCGCCCCCTGCAGCGTGTTCGGCGAGAACACCATGACGAAGTTGATGGCGAGAGATTCCCAGTCGATCTTGCGTAGGCTCGCGATCTTGGCGTCGACGTTGCGGCCGAGAATGTTGACGGTGACATGATCGCCGAGCTTCAGGCCCAGCCCCTTGGCGATCTCCTCATCGAAGGAAACGAGCGGCTCGCCTGAATAATCCTTCGGCCACCACTCGCCCTCGACGATGGTCGAGGAGGGCGGCACCTCGTCGGTATAGGTGAGGCCGCGATCGCCGGCGAGCACCCAGCGCGCGTCGGGGTCGACCTCGATCTGATCTACGGCCACGCCCTTCACCTTGACGATGCGGCCGCGCAGCATCGGCGCGTCGGCGAGCTTGGCGTCGGGCAAAATCGCCTTCACCGTGTCGCGGAAGATGTTGAGGTCGCTCTCCTCGACGTCGAGGAAGTAATACGCGGGAGCATCGACCTCGATATTGCTGTCGATCTCCTTGAGGAGCGAGCGGTGGATCAGAGCGGTGGCGATGAGGAGGCCGAGCCCCAGCCCGAGCGAGACGGCGATCGAGCGGGCAAGCGACCCGGGCCCGCCGATGCTCGACAGCGCGAGGGCAAGAGAGGGGGCGCGCACGCGCCGCCCCTTCGCTGCAAGGCGCTGTACGAGGAGGCCGAAGCCTGTGAGCAGGAGGAAAGCGACGACGATCCCGGCCGAGATCGAAGCGGTGATGAGACGCTCCTCGGAGGCGGCGATGGCGAGAGCGAAGAGCGCGATGCCGGCAGCCGCCGATCCGATCGCGAAGGGGAGGGATGAGCGCTCACGTTCCTCGCTGAGATGCGCGCGCATCAGCACGGCGGGCGAGACGAGGGCCGCGCGGCCGAGAGGCCAGAGCACGAACAGGACCATGGTGAGAAGGCCGGCGAGCGCCGCGGTCAAGAGCGGTAGAGGATGCGGCTCAGTTGCAAGCTCGATGGGGAGCGTGTCGCCATAGATCGCGGCGAGCGCGGCCGGGGCGAGCGCGCCAACGACAAGCCCGAGAGCGATGCCGACCGAGGCGAGAAACAGAGCCTGGATCATGTACACGCCGAGCACGAGACGGCTCGATGCGCCGAGGCATTTGAAAGTGGCGATGATCTCGCGCTTCTTCGCCATGTAGCTCCTGATCGCGTTGCCGACGCCGATGCCACCGAGGAGGAGCGCGGTCAGTCCCACGAAATTGATGAACTGGGTGAAGCGGTCGGCGTCGCGGCGGAGCGATGGCGCCGGGTCGGTCCAGTCATGGATGGCGAAGCCGCTCTCGGGGAAGCGCTTCTCGATGTCCTTGCGCGCCTCTGCGAGGGCGTTCTTGTCGGAGGCGGCGGGCTCTGGCAGCTTCACCCGGTAGGTCCAGCGGATCAGGCTTCCCGGCTGCACCAGTCCCGTCTTGGCGAGCGTGTCGCGCGACATTAGGACCTTGGGTCCGTAAGCGAGGCGGTCGGCGAGCCGGTCAGGCTGCTCGCCGAGAACGCCGCCGATGGTCGTGGTGGCCTCGCCGATGAGGAGCGTGCTGCCGACGTCGACGCCAAGCCTGTCGAGCAGGGTGCGCTCCACCAGGATCACGTCGCCGTCGCGCCAGATCGGCCCGGCATCTTTCGCCCGCGTGATGGCGACCTCGCCATAGAGCGGATAGGAATCGTCGACCGCCTTCACCTCGATCAGGGCGCTCTTGCCGTCTTGCGAGCGGGCCATGGCGCGGAAGCTTGCCGAGTTCGCTTAACTGACCGAGCGCCTCGAGCGCGGCGCGCTCGTCCTGATTGGCCTGGCGGTGGATCAGCTCGAAGGAAAGATCGCCACCGATCAGCGTGCGGCCCTGGCGGGCGAGCGCCTCGTCGAACGAGGCGGAGAGCGAGCCGATGGCCGCGACCGCCGCGACGCCGAGCGCGATACAGAACACGAACACGGTGAGGCCGCCGGCGCCCGCGCGGAGCTCGCGCGCGGCGATGGCGAGCGCAAGTCTGAGCTTCGAGCTCGTCACCCGTGGTGCCGACTCTCCGTCTATTGCCGTCACGATGCGGCTACCTTGCGCTTCAAACCCCCGCTCACGATGCGGCCGTCGGCGAGGCTGACGATGCGGTCGCAGCGCTTGGCGAGGTTGCGGTCATGGGTGATCAGGAGGAGCGTCGCTCCGGTGCGCTCCTTGAGCGTGAACAGGAGGTCCATCACGATGGCGCCGGTGGCAAGGTCGAGGTTGCCGGTCGGCTCATCGGCAAGGATGAGCTGAGGGCGGGTCGATAGCGCACGCGCGATCGCCACGCGCTGCTGCTCGCCGCCCGAGAGCTGGCCGGGGAAATGCGCCTCGCGATGGGAGAGACCGACCTCGGCAAGCGCCGCCCGCGCCTTAATGAAGGCGTCCTCCTGGTCGAGGAATTCGAGCGGTAGCGCCACGTTCTCGATCGCGGTCATGGTCGGTACGAGGTGGAAGGACTGGAACACGATCCCGATATTGGCGGCACGGAGCCGGGCGAGCCCATCCTCATCGAGCGTGGAATAGTCGGCGCCGACCACGTTGACGTGGCCACCGGTCGCAGCTTCAAGCCCGGCGATGACCATGAGCAGCGTTGATTTGCCCGAGCCGCTCGGGCCGACCACGGCGACCGCGTCGCCAGTGCCGACCTCGAGGTCGATGCCGCGCAGAATCGCGACCGGCCCCGCGCGCGAAGGCAGCGTCACCTCGACGCCTTCGAGCAGAATCGCTGGAGGCTTGCGTGTTTTGAGTGTGTGATCCATAGGCGGGCCAATTTTTTGTGCGCTACCGCTGCGCTACTTGGGCGCGGGTGAGAGATGGCATGGGTGGCGGCAATAGAGAAGGGCAAAGAGGTCGAAAAGATGAAACTGCGTATCGTTGCCCTCACGCTGTTTGCCGCAGCGCTGCTTTGCGCGTTCATGCCGCGCCCGACCGAGGCAAAGGACGAAAAACTGACCATCGTTGCGTTCGGCGACAGCCTGACGGCGGGACTTGGGCTGCCGGAGAATGAGAGCTTCCCGGCGCAGCTCGAGGCCGCGCTCAAGGCGCGCGGCAAGGATGTCAGCGTGATCAATGCGGGGGTGTCGGGCGACACGTCGACCGCCGCGGTGCAGCGGCTCGACTGGGCGCTGCCTCAGGACGCGAGCGCCGTGATCGTCGAGCTTGGCGGCAACGACGCGCTGCAAGGCATTCCGCCAGAGGGCACCGAGGCTGCTCTCGCCAAGATCATCGAGGCGGCGCAGGCCAAGGGCTTGGCGGTGCTGCTCGCGGGCATGGAGGCGCCGCGCAACATGGGCAAGGATTATGTCGATGCCTTCCACGCAATCTACCCGGCTCTCGCAGCGAAATACGGCGTGGTGTTCTACCCGTTCTTTCTCGACGGCGTGGCGCTCGACGATTTTCTCATGCAAGACGACGGCATCCATCCCAACGCCAAGGGCGTGGCGAAGATCGTGGTGTCGATCATGTCCAAGGTCGATGAACTGCTGTCACAGGTGAAGTCCAAGGACTGAGCGTTACGTGCGGAACTCAAGCACGAAGTTGTGTGTTGCCGGTTGAACCCCGATCGCGAGGATGGAGCGTCAGACGATGCAAGATCGGGGAAGCCGTTATGAGAGCGTTTGCGCTGGCACTTGTCATGGTCCTCAGTCCTCTGGCCGCTCGCGCGGGTGAGACCGTTCCCTACACTGTCGATGGCGAGGCCTTCGAAGGCTATCGCGCCAAGCCTGACGGCGCCTCCAAAGGTCTCGTCGTGATCGTTCATGCTTGGGGCGGCGTGACCGCTTACGAGCAGAAGCGCGCCGACATGATCGCGGCGCTTGGCTACGAGGCCTTCGCGCTCGACCTCTACGGCAAGGGCAACCGCCCGACCGATCTCGATGCCAAGAAGCGCGAAGCGCAGAAGCTCTATGAGGACCGGGCGCGCATGCAGAAGCTCCTGGTCGCAGGCCTAAACGAAGCGCGCAACGGCGGAGATGAGGCGGCCGTGGTGATCGGCTATTGCTTCGGCGGCGCGGCGGCGCTCGAGCTTGCGCGCTCGGGCAAGGCCGAGGGGATCAAGGGCTATGTCACCTTCCATGGCGGTCTCAAGACGCCGGAGGGCGAGTCCTATCCCGCCGGCACACCACCCCTTCTCATCCTGCACGGCGGCGCCGACACATCCATCACCATGGAGGACGTCGCCGCGCTGTCGCGCGAGCTCGAAGCCGCGCATCTGCCTTATGAGATCCAGGTCTATTCCGGCGCGCCGCACGGCTTCACCATTTTCGGCGCGGAGGGCTACCGGAAGGACGCCGACGAGAAGTCGTGGGCCGCTTTCACGAACTTCCTCGCCACCCAACTCGCGCACTGACGCGCCGTCGACGATTCTTCGGTTTGACAGCAGAGGATGGCCGTTTGACCCGCCTGGCTTTACGGTCATCATGAGAGGTGAACGCTCGCCAGCGAGTCGCAGACGAAGTCCAGGCCTTGGGAGTCAATCATGGATTGGGTCGAGCTTCTGGGATACGCGGCGGCGGCAAGCGTGCTCGCCACATTCTGCATGCGCACGATGCTCCCGCTTCGTGTCATGGCGCTCGTTAGTAACGTGCTGTTCGCCCTCTACGGCTATTTCGGCGGCCTCTACCCGGTAATGATTCTTCATCTCATTTTGTTTCCGGTGAACCTGGTGCGGTTGATCGAGATTCAACGACTGATGCGCGATCTCGATGCCGCGCGGCCATCAGACCTTTCGGTCCAAAGCTGGTTGCCGCACATGAAGCTGCGCCGTCTCGAAGCGGGGCAGACGCTCGTGCGCCGCGGCGACAAGGCGGACAGCATCTTTTACCTGGTGGACGGCCAAGTCGAGCTGCCGGGGCACGGCAAGACGCTTGGACCCGGCACGATGGTCGGCGAGATCGGCGTATTCGCGCCCGACCAGAAGCGCACCGAGACGCTGGTGTGCCGCACGGATTGCAGGCTCTACGAGCTGACCGCGAAGCAGGCCAAGCAGCTCTGTTTCCAGGACCGGAAATTCGGCTTCGTGATGCTGAGACTCGTCATCGACCGGTTGCTCGAGAACAACCGGCGCCTGCTCGAAAGCGCATCGCGGGAGGCCAGCTGAGGACCGTCACTGGGCTGGCCGCCTGCCTGCGAAAGCCCTACAACATCCCGTTCTTGCAGCGGGGACTGCCCGGAATTGGCGACCATCTACGATCTGAAGCCGCGCTTCCAGGCGCTGCTCCGGCCTCTGTCGGATGCGCTGGTGCGCGCGCGCCTCACCGCCAATGACGTGACGCTCGGAGCGCTGCTGCTCTCCGCCGCGCACGGCGCCTGGATCACGCTGATGCCGGCCTCGCGCTGGCCGCTTCTCCTGCTTCCGGTGACGCTGTTCCTCAGGATGGCCTTCAACGCCATCGACGGGATGATGGCCAAGGAGCATGGGCAGGCAAGTGCCAAGGGCGCCGTGCTGAACGAGCTCAGCGACGTGATCGCCGACGCCGCGCTCTATCTCCCTTTCGCGCTGATACCGGGCCTCAACGTGCCACTCGTCGTGCTGTTGGTGGTCGCCGGAATCATCGCCGAGATGGCGGGGGCGCTCGGGCCCATGATCGGAGCGCCCCGCCGCTATGACGGGCCACTCGGCAAGAGCGACCGCGCCTTCGCCTTCGGACTGCTTGCGGTGCTGCTCGGCTTGGGGCTAGCGCCGGGACTGTGGAGCACGCTCTATCTCGCGGCGCTGCTGCTTCTCTCGGCGCTGACCATCCTCAACCGCGCCCGCGCGATCGTAGCCGACGCCAAGGGACGCGGCGCATGACCACGATCCTCGGCCTTCCCGCCAACGTCGTCTATTTCACCGCCGGCATTTATGCGCTGCTCGCGCTCGCCACGGCTGTCGTCCTTTTCATGCGCTGGCGCAATCCGGGCGAGCGCTATGCCGAGCTCATGGCGCGAACCGACTCGTGGTGGTGGATGATCGGCGCCTTCACGCTCGCCATCCTGCTCAACCAGACCGTCGCCGTCGTCTTTCTCGCGCTGATCGCCTATCTCGCGCTGAAGGAATATCTGTCGCTCGTGCCGACGCGGCGCATCGACCGCGAGGTGCTGCTGTTCGCCTATCTCGCTATTCCCATCCAGTTCTATTGGGCGGCGATCGACTGGTACAACATGTTCATCGTCTTCGTGCCCGTGTGGATGTACCTGTTCTTTCCGGCGCTGATGGCGCTGCGCGGGCAGACGCAAGGCTTCCTGCGCGCGGTGGGCACGCTCTCCTGGGGACTGATGATGACGGTCTACACGCTCTCGCATATGGCGTGGCTTCTGGTCTCGGGCGACCGCGTCAGCCCGGTCGCCGGAGGGGTCGGGCTTTTGTTCTTCCTCGTGGTGCTCACCCAGTTCAACGACGTGGCGCAATATTGCTGGGGCAAGCCGTTGGGCCGCCACAAGGTGACGCCGAACGTGAGCCCGAAAAAGACCTGGGAGGGTCTAATCGGCGGCATTGCCACCACCACGCTGGTCGCGGGGCTCGTGGGCCCGTATCTCACGCCGATGGATTGGCGCTGGTCGGCGCTGGCGGGCGCGATCCTCGGGGTGTCGGGCTTTCTCGGCGACATCACCATGTCGGCGATGAAGCGCGATCTTGGCGTGAAGGACACCGGCGGGCTGATCCCCGGCCATGGCGGCATTCTCGATCGCGTCGATAGCCTGACTTACGCGGCGCCAGTGTTCGTCCACTTCATCCGTTATTTCTATTTCCCGTGACGAGGCCATGAGCAAGAACCCGTTCACGAGACTGCTCAGGTTTCTGTTCTTCGCCGTGGTGGTGCGGGCGGTCATCCTGATCGCGCTGGGCTTGACCGTGCGCCACCGCGAGCGCCTGCCGAAGGACGGCCCGGCGGTGCTCGCCGGCAATCACAACTCGAATCTCGATGCGCTCGCCATCATGTCGCTCATGCCGCTGCGGCTGCTGCCCAAGCTCCGCCCAGTCGCAGCGATGGATTATTTCTTCACGAGCTCGATCCGCGGTTGGTTCTCCACCAATATCATCGGCATCATCCCGGTGAAGCGCGGTAGCGGCAAGGAAGGCGGCAATCCGCTCTTGCTCGCCGAGCAGGCGCTCGAGCGCGGCGAGATCCTGGTGCTGTTCCCGGAAGGGACGCGCGGCGAGCCCGAGACCTTCAAACAGTTCAAGAAAGGCATCGGCCATCTCGCGCACGCTCTGCCCAAGGTGCCGGTCTTGCCGATCTTCATGTACGGACTCGGCAAGGCTCTGCCCAAGGGCTCTGCGCTGCTCGTGCCGTTCAACGTCACGGTCAGCGTCGGCGAGCCGCTTTACGGGACGAAGTCCTACAACGAGTTCGTCGATGAGCTCGAAGCGTCCATGACCAAGCTCGCCGCGCAAGAGAAACTGCCCGTGTGGGAGTAGCTGCAAATATGAAAGGAGACGCGAACCTACCTGTTGAAAATTCGCCCGTGTTTACAGAAGCGATGAACGGGATTGGCAAGCAGTTCGTCAATGCGAAATATGATGAGTTCTTGCGAAAGAAATCGATCAATGAGGTTGATGTCCCGCTCGCAACTGACGTTGCAATCAACTTGATCGAGGCGACATCCAAAACCGCAAAGCTGGTTCCAATCCCGACTGGCGTCGGGGGACCGATTGACGCGTTTTTTATCGGATCCAGCGGAGCAGCACGGCGGCTAAGGTAATCCTGTAGGCTCAGACCACCTCGACCTCGTCCCAGAAGCTGAAGCGGTCGGCAACGTGGCTCATCGAGGGGCGCGGCGCCTCGTAGCGCCAGGCGGCACGCTCGTGGCGTTTGCCGTCGACGACCACGTGGTAGAACTGGACGCCGTGCGGGCAGGCGCGGTCTGAGGCCGTCTTCTCGGCTCTCTCCAACAGATCAAGCCGCACCGCCGCGTTCGGGAAATAGTGGTAGCCGCCTTCCTCGACTATGTCGTCGCTCTCGGCGATCACGCGGTCCTTGAGCTTCGCCTTCATACTGGTCTCTTCTGACGCATCATCTTATCCGAAGAGTCTGCAACTTTTCGGGATGATGCTGTCTCAGAAGGTCGGATTGGTGCACTTGACGCCCTTCGGCTTGATCGAGGTGATCGCGCCGGTCTCGAGCGAGATCTCCCAGGCGCGGCTGATGTCGGTCCACATTTCCTTCTGCTCGCCCCCCTTGGCTTCACCGATGAAGCGCAACGTCTGGTCGTCGCCCTGCACGCAGGCGACCGAGAGCACCGCACCCGGCCGCAGCTTGCTCACCAGGAGCGCGTCGAGCACCACATAGGAGCCAGGCGTGTCGCCCTTTTGCGGCGTGGTCTCCTTGCTGGTCAGCACCAGCAAGGTGCCGTCCTCGCGCTGATATTCATGCACGTAGATCGGAGGAGAGACGAGGCCGCCACCGGCATCTTCCCAGCCTTCGATTGGGAGCTCGTCGACGTAGGTCTTGCCGATGAAGCTCTTGGCGAAGACCATGTCCTCGGCACTCTCCTCGACCACAGGCTCAGCCGGCTTCGACTTCTTCTTGGCGGAAGCGGGCGCGGCTGTGAGCGCCAGGCAAGCGAGCACTCCAGCGACGAGGGCAAGGCAGGCAAGCGAAGGGCGGATTTTGACCATGGGCGTTTCCTGGCATGGAGGTAAACGATGCGGGGCTCACAGTGTAATCACAATCATGACAAAATGAGCATCGTCGGCGGCATGTTCCCCACGCGGAAATTCCCCTGGCGCGGGGCTCTTGCCTATGCGTCATAGAATCTCCCTTTTGTCGCTTGTAGAACGCCGGACGCACTCGCCACCTTACCGGGTCTTACCTCCTTTGCCGTCTTCTCTTGCCAAGATGCTTGCCGCTGCTGCGCTTCTGCTTGCGGGAGCCTGCCTGCTCGGCCGCGCGATCGCGGCACCTGAGAAGGAGGGCGCCGATCTCGATGTCATGATCGGACAAATGATCATGGTGGGTTTTGCCGGCACCGAGGTGAGCGATGCCGGCGTCGCCACGGTGCGCGACCAGCTCGGCGACGGGACGATCGGCGGCGTCGTGCTCTACCCCGAGAATATCCGCTCGCCGCAGCAGATCACTGCGCTCACCGCCTTCCTGCACAATGCGCGCTCGGCGCCGGTGCCGTTCATCGCCGTCGATCAGGAAGGCGGCAAGGTGCAGCGCCTGTCGCGCGAGAACGGGCACGCCTATTTCCCCTCGGCGCGCGATGTCGGTCAGAATCCGAGCTTCGCTTCGGCCGAGAGCGCATTCAAGCTCTATGCCGCGATGGCGAAGGAGCTTGCCGATTCGGGCTTCAACCTCAATTTCGGCCCCGTGGTCGATCTCAACCTCAATCCGGCAAACCCCGTGATCGCTGGGCGCGAGCGGAGCTTCGGCGCCGATCCGGACAGGGTCATCGCTCTTGCCCGCGCCTTCATCCGCGCTCATCGCCAAGCCGGCATCGTCACCGTCGCCAAGCATTTCCCCGGACACGGCTCGTCGAGCGCCGATAGCCATAAGGGCTTCACCGACATCTCGATGAGCTGGAAGGAGGTCGAGCTCGAGCCTTACCGCGTGCTCGCCAAGGAAGGGCTACTCGATGCGGTGATGATCGGCCACCTCTACCATCCGCGCTTCAGCGACGGCCAGATGCTGCCGGCCTCGCTGTCGGCGAAGGCGATCCGCGCGCTGCGCAACGCGTCCTGGATCGATTTCGACGGAGTCGTGTTCAGCGACGACATGGAGATGGGTGCGGTCGCGCACGAATATTCGATCGAGGACCGCGTGATCAAGGCGATCAACGCCGGCACCGACGTAATCGTGTTCTCCAATGTCGGCAGTCACGACCCCGATCTCGGGGCCAAGATCCACGCCATCATCGCCGACGCGGTCACCGACGGGCGCATCTCGCGGCTCCGAATCGAGCAGGCCTACGGCAAGATCAGATTGTTGAAGCGCAGGCTCGCCCAGCACGAACTCACCGGCAAGTGGTAGCTCTCAAGCTCGCTCAATAACGATCGGCCCCGCATGATCAGCACCATCGCCGCCATCCTGCTTTTGCTCGCCCTCGGCCTGTGCGTCGTGCTGCTACCGTTCGTCCTCTGGCTGATTTTCTGGTGATCGCACGGCCTATGACCGTCAGTGGTAGGCATCGTGCTCGGTCGCGTCCCAGAACACGTAGTAGGAATAGGCGGTGTAGGCGAGGATGATCGGAATGATCGGGATCGCGCCATAGAGCATGAAGAGCTGGCTCTCGGGGGCCGCGGCAGCCTGCCAGATGGTGATGTCGGGCGGAATGATGAAGGGGAAGAGGCTAACCGCAAGCCCCGTGTAGCAGAGGATGAAGATGGCAACCGCGAGCAGGAAGGGCATGAAGCGGTAGCGCCGATCGAGCGTGATCCAGAGACCCCCGATCGCCGCCGCGGTGGCGAGAGGCACGGGGCTCAGCATGAGAATATGAGCCGGCGTGAACCAGCGCGTGGCGATCTCGGGATGCAAGACCGGAGTCCACAGGCTGAAGATGGCGATGAACACGCCGACCGCGATCAGCGCATAGCGGGCGATGCCATAGGCCCATTCGCGTAGCGCCTCATCGCCCTTCATGATCAGCCAGCCCGCCGACAAGAGCACATAGCCCGACAGCACCGCGACCGCGGTCACCACCGAGAAGGGCGTCACCCAATCGAAGGCGCCCCCTGAGAACTTGTTGTCGGTGACGGCGAAGCCATGCACGAAGGCGCCGATGATCGCGCCTTGCATCAGCGCCGCAAGCAGGGAGCCGCCGGCGAAGGCCGTATCCCACATCCATCTGTTGCGCTCGGACTTGAAGCGGAACTCGAAGGCGACGCCGCGCAGGATGAGCCCGATTAGCATCAGGATGATGGGGATATAGAGCGCCGGCAGCATCACCGCATAGGCGAGGGGGAAGGCCGCGAGCAGACCGCCTCCGCCCATCACCAGCCACGTCTCGTTGCCGTCCCAGAAGGGCGACACCGAGCCCATCATGGCGTCGCGGTCCTTGTCGGAGGGCGCGATCGGGAATAGCGCGCCGAGCCCGAGATCGTAGCCGCCGAGCACGACGTAGAGGAACACGGCGAGCGCGAGGATCGCGGCCCAGACCAGCGGCAGGATCACTGGCAGGATATCGGTGACGGCTGTGGCCGAGGCTTAAGTCATGGGGTGCCTGATGCGGCAAGAGGCCGGTGAGAGAGGTCCGCCTCGCCTTCTGCCGGCATTGGCGGGGTCTCGTCGGGACCGCGCTGCACCAGCTTGATAATGTAATAGAGCCCGGCGCCGAACACGATACCGTAAACGAGAACGAATAAGATGAGCGAGGCGAGCACGCTGCCGCCTGGCACCGGCGAGACGGCGTCGGCGGTGCGCAAGATGCCGTAGACCGTCCAGGGCTGGCGTCCGACTTCGGCCGTGAACCAGCCGGCGAGAACGGCAAGGAACCCAAGCGGCGAGACCCAGGTCAGAACGCGCAGGAACCAGCGGCTCGTGAAGAGGCGTCCGGTGAGCCAGAGGACCGCGCCCACGAGGCCGACCGCGACCATGATCAGCCCGATGCCGACCATGATGCGGAAGGCGAAGAAGGGGATGATGGGGTTCGGCCGATCCTCGGGCGGGAAGGATTTCAGCCCTTTGATCTCACCGTCCCATTCATGGGTGAGGATCAGGCTGCCGAGATGCGGCACGGCGAGCTCGTAGTGGTTCATCTCCGCCTTGGGGTCAGGGAAGGCGAACAGGATCAAGGGCACGTCCTTGCCCGTCTCCCAATGGGCTTCGAGCGCGGCTATCTTGGCCGGCTGATATTTGAGCGCGTTCAGTCCGTGTAGATCGCCGAGAACGATCTGGAGCGGTGCGAACCAGACGAGCAGGCTCAAGGCCATGCCGAGCATGATCCGCCCATGCGGCACGCTCCGCTCGCGCAGGATGTACCAGGCGCCGATGCCGGCCACGATGAAAGCGGTGGTGAGATAGGCGGCCGCCACCATATGGGCGAAGCGGTAGGGGAACGACGGGCTGATAATCGCTTGCCACCAATCGGCGACATGCAGCACGCCGCCCGCATCCACCGTGTAGCCCGCCGGCGTCTGCATGAAGCTATTGGCCGACAGGATCCAGAAGGCCGAGAGGAGGGTGCCGAATGCGACCATGCAGCTCGCGAAAAAATGCACCCATTTCGGCACGCGTTTCCAGCCGAACAGCATGATGCCGAGAAATCCCGCCTCCAAGAAGAAGGCGGTCAGCACCTCGTAGGCCATCAGCGGGCCGATGACATTGCCGCCGCGCCGCGACAGCTCGCTCCAATTGGTGCCGAACTCGTAGGAGAGCACGACGCCCGAGACCACGCCCATGCCGAACGACACGGCGAAGATCTTGGTCCAATGCTGGGCAAGGCGGAAATAGATGTCCTTGCCGGTCTTGAGCCATAGCGCTTCGAGCACGACGAGCCAGGCGGCGAGCCCGATGGTGAAAGACGGAAAGAGGATGTGGAAGGAGATGGTGAAGGCGAACTGGATGCGCGAAAGGAGAAGCGGGTCGAGCTCTGGCATCGTCGCTATGCTCCGGCTGCATCGTGCCTGCCCTAAAAGGGGGGCGGGCCTCACCGAATCGAATGAAACAGAGTAACGCTACCCTTGCGCGACGAAAACCCGTGAGATCGCCGCATGGTGCGGCGAGCCTTGACGCATGTCATGGCCGGAAGCGTCACACTCCCGTTGTGTTTTGACCCCTGCAAGCGGCTATTTTGAGTCCATGGACGCAAAAAAACTCGCTCTGACGACGCTTGGGCGGATGCTTCAGTCGCGCGGCTACCGCTTCGTCACGGTCACTCCGGCGACGCATTGCCGCGTATTGGACCGTCCCGAGGGACCGACCACGCTTGAATCGATCTTCGGGTGGAATCGCCCCTTCGACCCCGACGCGGTCGACGAGGACATCTTCGAGCTGCTGGAGGATGCCGAGGCGCTTGAAGCCGTGTCCGGCCGATACAAGTCGAAGCTCCGCTTTGCCACGATAGGCGATTTGCTATTCGCGCATTCGGGCTTTCCCACCGCCGATCAGGACGCCGTCTTTTTCGGGCCAGATACATATCGCTTCGTGCGGCTGTTGCGTTCATCGCTCGCCGATTTAGCGGGACATGGCCCGCTGAAGCTCGTGGATGTCGGCAGCGGGAGCGGGGCCGGCGGGATCTTCGCCGCGCGCCTCTTGGGGCCCGCGACCCGGCTCGTCCTCGCCGACAGCAACGGCGAGGCGCTGGCCTTGAGCGCCGTCAATGCGATGCTCAACGACATACCGTCGTCGCAAACGGTTCTGAGCGATGTGCTGAGCGGAGTCGAGGATACGCCGGACGTCGCCATCGCCAACGCGCCTTATCTCATCGACGACGGGACGCGGCTCTACCGCCATGGCGGGGGCGCGCTCGGTATCTCGCTCGCCGTGCGCATCGCCGAAGAGGCGCTTGCCCGGCTCGCGCCAGGAGGCCGGCTGGTTCTCTACAGCGGAGCGCCGATCATCGCCGCGAGAGATCCATTCTTCGAATCTCTGTGTCCCTTGCTGCACCGCTATGCTCGCGAGTTCAGCTACGAGGAGATCGATCCCGACGTGTTCGGCGAGGAGCTCGATCGAAGCGCCTATGCCGAGGCCGATCGCATCGCCGTCGTAGGTCTCACCGCCATCAAGCAAGAGTAAGTGAACGCGCCGGCGAGGTCTTGCCGGGCGTGACGCCGGCTCAAGCCCTCTCGCTCATGGCGGCAGCCAAGGCTTCCTCGTGGGCTTTGCGGCTCTCCGGGCCGAAACAGCAGAACACGACGCGGGAGCTTGGGGGGAGGTCCTTCAGTCCATCGAGGACCGTCCGCACCGCGATGCGCGCGGCGCGCTCGGCCGGGAAGCCGTAAATGCCGGTCGAGATGGCGGGAAAGGCTATGGAGGCGAGCCCGCGCTCGCGGAGTAGCCTGAGGCTGTTGCGGTAGCAGCTTGCGAGCAGCTTGTCCTCGCCGCGCTCGCCGCCGCCCCAGACGGGACCCACGGCGTGGATCACATGGCGCGCTTTCAGGTTGAACCCAGGCGTGATCTTCGCCTCTCCCGTCTCGCAGCCGCCGAGCCTGGCGCAGGCCTCGGCGAGCTCAGGCCCTGCGGCGCGGTGGATCGCGCCGCAGAGGCCGCCGCCCGGCGCAAGCGCGCTGTTCGCGGCATTGACGATGGCATCCACGTCGAGCGTGGTGATGTCGCCCTCGACGATCTCAATGCGGTGGGGCATCGCCGCATTGGACGCCGTCAGTCCTGGAACATCAAGCCTGGCAAGGGGACCGCCGAAGGCGCTGTCGGCAGCGGCAAAATGACCTGCGTGACCGTCTTGAGCGCGCAGACGATGTTATGTTATATCATCGCGTCATGAACGCAGCCCATCACCACCACTCCCATCCCAAGCTGTCGCGCAATCAGAGCGAGATTCTCGCCTGCCTGCGCAAGGCCAAGGAACCCATGAGCGCCTATGCCATCCTCGACCGGGTGAGGACGGCCGGCATCTCCCATCCTCCCACGGTCTATCGCGCGCTGAACGAGCTGATGCAGAAGGGCATGGTGCACCGGCTGCAGTCGAAGTCGGCGTTCGTTGCCTGCGGCCATGGGGCCTGCGACGGCAAGTTCGCTTTCGCCATTTGCCGGAAATGCGACAAGGTCGTCGAGATTCCGCTCTCCGACGACGATCAGGCGGCGCTGCTTGCGCTCGCGCCCGAGGAGATTGCGCCGGAGCAGGTGACGCTCGAGCTTGCAGGGCTTTGCCAGGCCTGCCGTCCGGCCTGACGCGCGGCTCAAGCGAGGGAACCTTAAGATGCGGTCTAAGCCAGCAGAGCATCGGCATTCTCACGTTGCTCTCGTCGCAACGGGGACCGAGGTTGCGGCGGCTGCCGTAGCAGCCCCGGCACATGGTGCGGGCTGGTCGCTATTGCGCATGTCGGTGCCGGCGCGGCTCGTCATGGTCGCCGCGGCAACAGCGCTGCTCTGGCTTGCCGTCGCCTGGGCCTTGGCATGATCATGCAGAAGCACGCTAAACCGGCCATCAGCTTCCACGATCTGACGCTCGGCTATGACCGGCATCCCGCCGTGCATCACATCGACGGCGAGGTCGCCCGCGGCGAGCTGCTCGCCATTGTCGGCCCTAACGGCGCCGGCAAGTCGACCTTGCTCAAGGGCATCATCGGCGAGCTCAAGCCGCTCAGCGGCAGCCTCTCGCTTGACGGGCTCAGCCGGCACGACATCGCCTACCTTCCGCAACAGATCGATATCGACCGGAGCTTCCCGATCTCGGTGTTCGACTGCGTCGCCATGGGGCTGTGGCGGAAGATCGGCGCCTGGCGCGGGCTCGACGCCAAGGCTAAGCAGGCGGTCGCCGGCGCGCTTGCGACGGTCGGCTTGCAGGATCTTTGCGACCGCCCGGTCGGCGCGCTGTCGGGCGGGCAGTTCCAGCGCGTTCTGTTCGCGCGGCTCCTGTTACAGGACGCTTCCCTCATCCTGCTCGATGAGCCGTTCCGCGCTGTCGACACCAAGACCATCGACCATCTCATCACGCTCATCCTGCGTTGGCATAGGGAACGGCGCACCGTGCTCGCCGCGCTGCACGACATCGAGCAGGTGCGCACCTATTTTCCGACGACGCTTCTGATCGCGCGCGAGGTGGTGGCCTGGGGCGAGACCGCCAAAGTGCTGACGCCTGCCAATCTCGCCAAGTCGCGCCAGCTGGTCGAGGCGTTCGACGAGCATGCGGAAGTGTGCGCGCGGGGCGAGGAGCCGCCGCGGGAGCTCTCTCAGGCATGATCGACGCGGTCACCCAACCTTTCATCGAGTTCTCCTTCATGCGCCGGGCGCTGGTCGGCTGCTTCGCGCTTTCGCTCGGCGCGCCGCCCATCGGCGTATTCCTCATGCTGCGCCGCATGAGCCTGATGGGAGATGCCATGAGTCACGCCATCCTGCCTGGCGCCGCGATCGGCTATCTGCTCGCGGGACTTTCGCTGTTCGCCATGAGCCTTGGAGGATTTGCCGCGGGTCTTGCTGTCGCTCTCGCCGCCGGCCTCGTCGCCCGCTCGACCGTGCTCCGCGAGGACGCGAGCCTTGCCGCCTTCTATCTCGTGTCGCTTGCGCTCGGCGTGCTGATCGTCTCAGTCCGAGGCAGCAACATCGATCTCCTACATGTGCTGTTCGGCACTGTGCTCGCGCTCGACGACCATGCGCTCTTCCTCGTCGCGTCGATCGCCACGCTGTCGCTCGCCGTTCTCGCGGTGATCTACCGCCCGCTCGTGCTCGAATGTTTCGATCCGCAATTCCTGCGCTCGGCGAGCGCACTCAGCTCGCCCACCCATTTCACCTTCCTTGTGCTCGTCGTGCTCAATCTCGTGAGCGGCTTCCAGGCGCTCGGCACGCTGATGGCGGTCGGCATCATGCTGCTCCCGGCGGTAACGGCGCGCTTCTGGGCGGAAGACGTGTCGGGGCTGATCGTGACCGCAATCGGATGCGCGTTCGCCGCGAGCCTCACCGGGCTCCTCGTCTCCTATTACTGGAGCGTGCCCACGGGTCCCGCGATCATCCTCATCGCCGGCATCTTCTATCTCGTCTCCATCCTGGTCGGCGTCAAAGGCGGGCTCGTCTGGGGCCTCTTGCCGCGCAAGCATCTCGAAGCCTGATCGCATAAGGAGTTACGTGTCATGAAGACTCGTCTCTTTGCATCGTTAAGATTGGCGGCAGCACTGCTGCTCGGTCTCTCGGGGAGCGCCGTCGCTGCCGACAAGGTCAAGGCCGTCGCCCCGTTCTCGATCCTCGGCGACATGGTGAAGCAAGTGGGCGGAGACCGCGTCGATGTGACGACGCTGGTCGGCGCGAACGGCGACGCCCATGTCTACGAGCCGACGCCTGCCGACGCCAAGAACCTCGCGGCCTCGGCCATTCTCTTCACCAACGGCCTTGGCTTCGAGGGCTGGATGGACCGGCTGGAGAAATCCTCCGGCTTCAAAGGCAAGGTCGTCGTTGCGTCCAAGGGCGTGAAGCCGCGCACCATGGTCGAGGAGGAGGGCGGCAAGGAGGAGACCATCACCGATCCGCATGCCTGGCAGAGCCTTGCCAACGGCAAGCTCTATGTCGCCAATATCCGCGACGGGCTGATCGCCGTCGATCCCGCCGGCAAGGCTATCTACGATGCGAATGCCGCCAAATATCTCGACGAGATCGCCAAGGAGGAGGAGGCGGTGAAGGCCGCTCTCGCCAAGCTGCCCGAGGCACGCAAGAAGATCATTACCAGCCACGACGCGTTCGGCTATTTCGGCGCGGCCTATGGGCTCGAGATCATCGCGCCGGAAGGCGTGAGCACCGAGAGCGAGGCGTCGGCCCAGGACGTCGCCAAGATCATCCGCCAGATCAAGGCCGAGAACATCCCGGCGGTATTCATGGAGAACATCACCGACCACCGCCTGCTCGATCAGATCGCGAGCGAGACGGGCGCCAAGATCGGCGGCGAGCTCTATACCGACGCGCTGTCTCCGGCCGACGGGCCGGCGCCGACTTATCTCGACATGTTCCGCCACAATATCGAGACGCTCACCGCCGCGCTGTGGGCTTAGCGTCTTTCGTTTCCTCAACAACTCTCGTCATGCCCGGCCTTGTGCCGGGCATCCACGATTTTGGCGGTAGCAGGCACACGAAACGTGGATGGCCGGAACAAGATCGGCCATGACGGCAAAGATTCTTCGGCTCGGGGGCGTTATTCTGCTGCTGGGAGTTGAGAGATGATGTTTGCCAAGGGGTCCAAGTGGATTGCGGTCGCTGGCGTGGTCCTGCTGGCCGTAGTGGTGGCGGATTCACTCGTGCCGGTGACCCTGCAAGTGCGCCTCGGACTGCATTGGCTGATCGAGCATTTCCTCGCCTATTTCGCCCTCACGCTTCTCTTTTGTCTCGCCTGGCCGAGGCCCTTCGTGGTTGCAGTGGCGCTGATGGCGATTGCGAGCGCCATAGAGCTCTTGCAAGGGCTGACTGCCGACCGCATCCCGGACCTTGCCACGGCCTTTTGCGGGGCTGCCGGCGTGCTGGTGGCGGCGCTTCTCGCAAGCGTTATTACAGATGTGCGGCGGAAGGGACGCGCTCGCGCCGCCTCAGGTTAGCCTGCGTCAGGCTCGCCTTCCGGCCCCTGGCGCGTTTTCCCGAAATCTGCTCTATCCTTGAGCCATGATCAGCTCGGCACGGCGCCATACGATTCCGGTCCGGATCGGCAACGTCACGATCGGCGGCAATGCCCCGGTCGTCGTGCAGTCGATGACCAATACCGACACGGCCGACGTCGAGTTGACGACGAAGCAGGTGGCGGCGCTGGCCCGTGCGGGCTCCGAGCTCGTGCGCATCACCGTCGATCGCACCGAGGCCGCTGCCGCCGTGCCGCATATCCGCGAGCGGCTCGATATCCTGGGCGTCGAGGCGCCGCTCATCGGCGACTTCCACTATAACGGACACACGCTGCTCGCCGAGTACCCGGCCTGCGCCGAAGCTCTCGCCAAATATCGCATTAATCCCGGCAATGTCGGCTTCAAGGAGAAACGTGACAAGCAGTTCGCCGAGATCGTCGAGATCGCGGCGAGGAACGGCAAGGCGGTGCGCATCGGAGTGAACTGGGGAAGCCTCGACCAGGATTTGCTCACGCGGCTGATGGACGAGAACGCGCGTTCGCCCGAGCCCAAGGACGCGCGCGAGGTGATGCACGAGGCGATCGTGCAATCCGCGCTGTTGAGCGCCGAGCGCGCGATCGAGCTTGGACTCGGCCCCGACAAGATCGTGCTCTCGGCCAAGGTTTCGGCCGTGCAGGATCTGATCGCCGTCTATTCGATGCTTGCGGCGCGCTCCGATCTTGCGCTGCATCTTGGTCTCACCGAGGCGGGCATGGGGTCTAAGGGCATTGTGGCCTCCTCCGCCGCGCTCTCCGTGTTGTTGCAGCAGGGGATCGGCGACACGATCCGCATCTCGCTCACGCCCGAGCCCAACGGCGACCGCTCGCTCGAGGTCAAAGTCGCGCAGGAGCTTCTCCAAAGCATGGGCTTCAGGAGCTTCGTGCCGCTGGTCGCCGCGTGCCCCGGCTGCGGGCGGACCACGTCGACCACCTTCCAGGAGCTCGCCCGCGACATCCAGGATTTCATCCGCAACGAGATGCCCGAGTGGAAGCGCCGCTATCCGGGCGTCGAGACGCTGAACGTCGCGGTCATGGGCTGCATCGTCAACGGACCGGGAGAGTCGAAGCACGCCGATATCGGCATCTCGCTCCCCGGCACCGGAGAGGCGCCCGCCGCGCCCGTGTTCATCGACGGCAAGAAGGCCGTCACCTTGCGGGGGCCCACCGTCGCGGCCGACTTCAAGCAGATGGTCCTCGACTATATCGAGCGGCGCTTTGGCCAAGGCTCGTTGGGACGAACCGCAGCCGAGTAGGGAGATCACGATGCGTCTGGCGTGGCTTGCTGCTCTTATATTGCTGCTCTCATTCGATGTCTCGCTGAACGTCGCACGCGCCGAGGACGAGCCGGCCGACGAGTCGAACGAGGAGGCGCCCGATCCTTGGGTGGGATGCTGGAGCCGGGTGTACGATGCCACCCACCTCGCCAAGCATCCCGGCCAGAAGGTCACGGCGTTGACGCTCTCGATCGAGACGCGGGAGCCGTCAGGCGACAGCGACCCCGGCCCCTACGCCGCCAAGCTCGCCGGCAAGTTCCGCGACAAGCCCGACATTTACGTCATGCCGAGCGGCGGCCGCTGCGTAGTGACCGGCGCGGCCAAGGACCACCTCTCTTGCGTCACCGACGGGTTCTTCGTCGGCAAGTTCGAGCTTGAGCCCGCCGCCAAGAACATGAAGATCGTGCTGCAAGGAAGCGACGAGCATATCGCGCTCGTGCCGGGAGTCGATACCGCGTCCTTCGTGCTCTTGTCGCCGGACAATCCCGAGCATTCGCTGTTCCTGCTGAACCCAGCGACCGCTAAGACCTGCGGGCAGTAGGGTTTTAACCCTGCACGAGCTGTGCGGCGAGGTTGACCGCGAGAGCGATCACGGCGGTGTTGAGGAAGAACGACAAGATGCCGTGCAGCATCACCACGCGGCGCATGGCGCGCGAGCACACGGCGACGTCTGAGGTCTGCGCCGTCGTGCCGACCACGAACGAGAAATAGAGAAAATCGAGATAGTCCGGCGTGGTGTCGTCTGGGAATTCGAGCCCGCCGCCCGCGCCGCGCGAGCCGCCTCTGCCCTCGCTGTGGAACTCGTGCGCGTAGAACAGCGCGAACACGGTATGGATCAGCAGCCAGGATAAGAGGATGGTCAAGACCGACACCGCGATGCTGATGTCGCGGTCGAACCCATGTTCGCTCTTGAGCGCCATGAGCTGGGCGAACAGAGCGAGCAGGGCAAAGACGGAGCCGAAGCTGACGATGAACAGGACGGCGATGCGGCTTTCGCGCTCGATGCCCGCCTCGCGCTTGATGCC
The DNA here is from genome assembly GCA_963747175.1 of uncultured Alphaproteobacteria bacterium. GTDB lineage: Bacteria > Pseudomonadota > Alphaproteobacteria > Rhizobiales > Methyloligellaceae > Methyloceanibacter. The sequence goes on from CAVVDW010000003.1 coordinate 184,550, forward strand.
CTCGACCTCGGCCCGCGCCATCTTGACGCCGATAAGCAGGAGATAGAGCCAGCCGCCGGCGTTCCAGCCGGCGAGGATGCGCGGGATCACATCCTCGATCGGCGCCAGCAGGCCGACAGCCAAGCCGACGCAGAGCGAGATGAGGAAACGGATCTGCGCTCGGGCGTGCCTGACGATGTCAGCCCCTAATGAGGCTTCGGGCGCCTGCTTGGCCTTTTGTTTCGTCCGCGCTGCCATCGCATCACCAGCTATCAGATTCCCATGATCGGAACCATGTGAGCGTTCTAGCTTGAGCGGTTCACGGCGAAACGCACGGTCTCGACCAACAGCTTGGCGCGATCGCCGAAGGGCGCAAGCGCCGCTTCGGCCTCTTGCAGGAGCACGCCGAGCCGCTTCCGCGCCGTATCGGTCCCAAGCAGAGCGATGAGCGTCGCCTTGCCGCGCCCGGCGTCCTTGGCAACCGCCTTGCCGAGAGTGGCGGCGTCACCCTCGGCATCCAGCAGGTCGTCGGCAAGCTGAAACGCCTGGCCGAATGCAGCGGCATAGGCGATGAGGGCTTTGCGCTCCGCGGCGCTTGCGCGGCCGAGGATCGCGCCCGCCTCGCAGGCGAAGCGGAACAAGGCCCCGGTCTTGAGCGCCTGCATCGCCGCCACGTCCTCCTTGCCGAAGCCCTTCTGCCCGATGGTGAGATCGAGCGCCTGGCCGAGCACCATGCCGTGCCTGCCGCTTGCTCTTGCGAGGTGAAGCACGAGCTCTGAGCGAATGGCGGGATCGGGGTTGGTCGATGGCGCGCCGAGGATCTCGAAGGCGATGGTGAGCAAGCCGTCGCCAACGAGGATCGCGGTGGCCTCGTCATAGGCCTTGTGCACGGTCGGTCTTCCCCGGCGGAGGTCGTCGTCGTCCATGGCCGGGAGGTCGTCATGCACGAGAGAGTAGCAATGCACGCATTCAAGCGCGCAAGCAGCGTCGAGCGAGGACTCCTCGCTCACCCCGAACAGGCGCGACGACTGCATCAGGAGAAAAGGGCGGAGGCGCTTGCCGCCGCCAAGCACCGCATACCGTATGGCCTCTGCCAGATCGCTCCCGGCAGGCTCGTCTCCCGCCTGGCCCGCAGTGCCGCCGCCGAGCAGCGCATCGAGCCTTGCCTCCACAAGCCGGCCCACGCGTTCGAGCTCTTCCTTGAAAGCCATCCTGGGGATAGGGCGAGAGAGGGCGGCTCTTTGCCGCAAAATCGTTGCTAAGCATTACCCTAATACCACGTTGCGGGTTGCGGCAACCGGGAGGTAGAAGACGGGGGATATGGTGATTCAAGCAGTCTCAGGGGCGCGAGGGCGCAGGCGCACGAGACGGGCGGCGCATTCCTGGCTCAAGCGCGCGGCGCTTCTCGTGCTCCTTCTCCTTGGGGCGCTCCTCCTTTCCATCCTCCTCTTCCGCTTTGTCAATCCGCCCATCACCACCGTGATGCTGGCCGACAAGCTCACCGGCACGACCCTTCACCGCCAATGGGTGCCGCTCGAGGACATGTCGCCGCAACTGCCGCTCGCCGTGATCGCGAGCGAGGACGGCCGCTTCTGCCTCCATTGGGGGGTCGATTGGGGCGCGATGCGGGACGCGATCAAGGCGGGCGCCGTGCGCGGCGCGAGCACCATCCCCATGCAGGTGGCGAAGAACCTCTATTTGTGGAACGGGCGCAGCTATGTGCGCAAAGCCTTCGAGCTGCCGCTTGCCTATGTCCTGTCGCTCGCCTGGCCCAAGGATCGCATGATCGAGGTCTATCTCAACGTCGCCGAGTTCGGCCGCGGCATATACGGGGCGGAGGAAGCGAGCCGCTATTATTTCAACAAGAGTGCCGCGGATCTCACCCGCCACGAGGCGGTCCTGCTCGCCGTCACCTTGCCGAGCCCGCACATACGCAATCCGCGCAAGCCGAGCCTGCGCATGCTACGCATCGCGCGCGCGGTCGAGCTCCGCATGCCGATCATCGCCAAGCGCGGGGCTTGCGTCATGCCGGGCCGATAAGGGCCGCCATCGGCTCTGGCCAGCCGAAAACTTTGCCACTATAAGGGCGCGACGAAGGTCCTCGAGCTCACGGGGGCCGCTCAGAGGATTTGCAAAATCATGGCCGTTCCCAAGAGAAAAGTCTCGCGCATGAAGCGCGGCAACAGGCAAAGTCACGACGCGCTAACTGCGCCGACCTATGTCGAGGACAAGGAGTCCGGCGAGCTTCGCCGGCCCCATCACATCGACCTGAAATCGGGCCGTTACCGCGGCCGTCAGGTGCTCGACGTCAAGGAAGAGAGCTAAACGGCTGGCTCGCCTGAAGGGGCCCCGACGGGCCCGATCCTAGGGGGCTCGACTGGTGATGACGGAACCGGCGCCCGAGGGTAGGGCGGTTCGCAGGCGCGAGCGGCGGAGCTGGATGGGCGCTGTGCCGCTCCTCGTCATCCCGCTGCTCGCTTATGTCGCCTTGGCCGGAGCTGGCGCCGAGTTCGGCGCTCCATGGTTCAATGTGTCCCTGCCGTCGGGAGGCACGTGGCATGTCGCCCCCGGCGATATTCTGCTCACGGCCGGACTTGGACTGCTCTTCTTCGAGATCCTGAAGGCGACGCGGACCGGCGGCGCCTCGGTCATCGACCACGCCTTCTCCATGATGGTGTTCGTCGCCTGCCTGATCCTGTTCCTGATTTGGGACCGGGCGGCGACCTCGACCTTCTTCCTGCTCATGCTGATGGCGATGACCGATGTGATCGCGGGCTTCTCGGTCACCATCAACGCGGCGAGGCGGGACCACAGCGCCGACGCTCCGTGAGGCATTTGCTCGGGCCCAATGCGGGCTCCGAGATCGGCGCGAACCTTTATCAACCAAGCAACGAAGAAAGACCGACGCCGTCGCGCCGTCGCCGTCTTTCCTGCGCGATTGCGCTCTAGGAGAGAGCCCTTTCTTAAGCCTTGCTGCCTAGGTTTCGCGGCAACAGGGATGCGCCGAAAAAGGCGCCCCACGACCTCAAGGCTTTAGGGTGCCGCGTGGCGCTCGACGATTTCGGCGCCGGCTATACCTCGTTCCGTAGCTTGCGGCTTCTCGGCGTCGACATGGTCAAGATCGACGGCTCGTTCATCGAGAACCTCGCGACCCATGCCGAGGACGAGATGTTCGTGCGCATGCTGATCGACCTCGCCCGCAATTTCGGTATCGCCGCGGTCGGCGAGTGGGTGGGCGATGAGAAGACCGCGAAGCTCCTGGAGAGAGCCGGCGTCGCGTATATGCAGGGCTATTTCTTCGGCGCGCCCGAGCTCGCCAAGGAGGATGAAGCGAAGTCTGCCGGCAGCTAATCTGCCGCGAGCTGCTCGGCAAGAGCGGCGAGCTCCGGATCGTGCACTCCCACCTTCTCGAGATGGCGCACGGTGTTCAGCACATACTCGATATTCCCGCCCGCCTGACCTTTGCCGTTGCGGACGATGCGGAGTTGCTCCTCGAGCGAGAGTGATCCCGCATATTGAGGATGGTTGGGGTCGACCAGATAACAGAGCGCGCGAAAGCTCCGGTTCGATCCGTCGAGCAGTTTGATCGGCCGCAAGGCCTCGACATAGACGTCGGTCACCTGCTCGCGCGCGCGCAAATAGGCAATGGTACCTTCCTCCGCGCCCGCAACCACGCGGTAGGCGACGCCGCGACAAGCTCCTCCTCTATCCAATCCGAGCACCAGGCCCGGCTCTGCCTGGGTGCCGCGATGCACGACGGAATAGACGCACAGCGCGCGATGGGCGCCCATGAGCCGCGCCGGCGCCTGCTCCTCGAAGTCGAAGCCCGGCCGCCACATCAGCGAGCCATAGCTGAACACCCAAAGCTCAGCCATGTGCCAGCGTCAGTCCTCGTGGCCGTGGGGCCGCCCGAAATCGGCGGCCGCCGTGTCCTGGCCCGCATCGATGATGCCGCGGCGAATGGCGCGCGTGCGGGAGAAATGGTCGTAGAGCGCGGCGCCATCGCCCTTCCTGATCGCTTTGGTCAGCGCTGCGACGTCCTCGTTGAAGCGGCCGAGCATCTCGAGCACCCCCTCCTTGTTGGCGAGGAAGATATCGCGCCACATGACGGGATCCGAGGCGGCGATACGGGTGAAGTCGCGGAAGCCGCCGGCCGAGAATTTCAGCACCTCGGAGCGCGTCACCGTCTGCAATTCGTCGGCGGTGCCGACGATGGTGTAAGCGATTAAATGCGGCAGGTGGCTGGTGATGGCGAGCACGAGGTCGTGATGCTCCGGCGTCATAGTCTCGACATTGGCGCCAAGCAGCCGCCAGAACGCTGCGAGCTTCTCCACCGCTTGCGGGTCGGTTCCTTCGGGCGGCGTCAGGATGCACCAGCGATCCTCGAACAGCTCGGCGAAGCCCGCATCGGGGCCTGAATGCTCGGTGCCTGCCACCGGGTGGGCCGGCACGAAATGGACGGTCTTCGGCAGATGCGGGCCCATGTCGCGCACGATCGAGCCCTTCACCGAGCCCACGTCCGACACGATGGCGCCGGGTGTGAGGTGCGGGCCGATTTCCTTCGCGACCCCGCCGCAAACGCCGACCGGAACGCACACGATGACGAGGTCAGCGCCTTCGACTGCTTCCTCATTGGTCTCGGTCACCTTGTCGGCAATGCCGAGCTCGACGACGCGCTTACGCGTCTCGGGCGACCGCGCGGATGCCACGATCGTCCGCACCGCGCCTTGCGCGCGGGCAGCGCGCATGATGGACGAGCCGATCAGGCCAGGCCCGATGATGGCGAGCGTGTCGAACAAAGGCTTCGTCATGCCCGGGCCGAGCTTTGAGAGCCCATGAAGGCGGCGAGCGCTTCGAGGACGGCGCGGTTGTCGTCCTCGGTGCCGATGGTCATGCGCAGCGCATCCGGGAAGCCATATTCGGTGACGCGGCGCAGGATGATGCGCCGCCCGTGCAGGAACTTGTCGGCCTCCGCGGCCGAGTGGCCATTGCCCTTGGGGAAGTGCAGCAGGAGGAAATTCGCGGCACTCGGCGTGATTCTGAGGCCAAGCGCGGACAGCGCCTCGGACATGCGGGAGCGCCAGAAGTCGTTGTGATTTGCCGACCGCTGAATCCAAGCCTGATCCTGAAGCGCCGCGACGCCAGCGGCGATGGCCGGGCCCGAGACGTTGAACGGTCCCCTAATGCGATTGAGCGCGTCGGCAACCGGTGTCGGGCAATAGGCCCAGCCAAGTCGAAGATAGGCAAGTCCGTAGATCTTGGAGAAGGTGCGCGTCATCACCGTGTTGTGGGTGGTGGCGACAAGCTCGATGCCGGCCTCGTAGTCGTTGGCGCGCACATATTCGGCGTAGGCCGCGTCGAGCACGAGCAGCACGTCGTCGCGAAGCCCGGCGCGGAGCCGCTTCACCTCGTCGAAGGGAAGATAAGTGCCGGTCGGATTGTTGGGGTTGGCGATGAAGACGACGCGCGTGTGCGGGCTCACCCGCGCCAGAATGGCATCGACATCGGTGGTAAGGTCGGTCTCGGGCGCCACGACCGGCTTCGCGCCGCGGGCGAGGATCGCGATCTTGTAAACGAGGAAGCCGTGCTCGCTGTAGATCGCCTCATCGCCGGGGCCGAGATAGGCGGTCGCGATCAGGTTCAGCACCTCGTCGGAGCCTGCGCCGCAGACGATACGGTCGGGATCGAGGCCGTAAAGCTTGCCGATCGCCTCGCGCAAGGCCCGCGCCGAGCCGTCGGGGTAACGCGATAGAGAGGAGGCAGCTTCGATGAAGGCCTCGACCGCGCGGGGGGAGGGCCCGAACGGCGACTCGTTGGAGGAGAGCTTGATGACGGGGTGCGCGCCAGGGAGCGCGCTCGTGCCGGGCACATAGGGCGCGATGTCGAGTATGCCTTGACGCGGGATCGGCCCACGCTTGGCGGTCATCTTCGGTCTCCTGGAGTCGAGGGTTCGCAAGGGGCCTCTCTTGGGGCATTTCTTAGGCCAAAGCAAAGAAAAGATTGACTTTCGTCGCTAAGCTCCTAGCTAACGCCGAATTGCATAATTTTGCATAGTGCACGGGACAACGCGGAGTGATTGGCTGAACGGCGATGAGTGAGAGCCCTACGCTGTCGTTGCATGTCGGGACTGCCGAGACTTCACTGCGGCTAGAGCAGATCGCCAATCCGCAAAGCGAGATCGTGCACTTTCCCGCCTCCGAGCCGCTGCCGCTCGATTGCGGCGCGAGCCTTGCGCCGTTCTCGATTGCCTACCAGACCTATGGCGAGCTCAACAGAGACAAGTCGAACCTCGTCCTCGTCTGTCACGCTCTGACCGGCGATCAGCATGCCGCCAACCTCCATCCCGTCACCGGCAAGCCCGGCTGGTGGGAGACCATGGTGGGTCCCGGCAAGCCGATCGAAACCAACCGCTATTTCGTGCTGTGCGCCAATGTCATCGGCGGCTGCATGGGCTCGACCGGCCCGAGCTCGATCAATCCGGCCACGGGGCGTCCCTATGGGCCCGACTTCCCGGTCATCACCGTGCGCGACATGGTGCGGGCGCAGGCACGTCTGCTCGACCATCTCGGCATCGCCGAGGTGCTCTGCGTGCTCGGCGGCTCGATGGGCGGCATGCAGGTGCTGGAATGGGCCGCGACCTACAAGGACCGCGTGTTCTCCGCCGTGCCGATCGCCTGCTCCGCGCGCCACTCATCGCAGAACATCGCCTTCCACGAGGTGGGCCGTCAGGCGGTGATGGCCGATCCGGAGTGGTGCCATGGCCGTTATCTCGACGAGGGCAAGAGCCCGCGCAAGGGGCTCGCCGTCGCGCGCATGGCCGCGCACATCACCTACATGTCCGATGACGCGCTCCACACCAAGTTCGGGCGGAGGCTGCAGGACCGCGACAAGGTGACGTTCGGGTTCGACGCCGATTTTCAGGTGGAAAGCTATCTCCGCCACCAGGGCTTGAGCTTCGTCGACCGCTTCGATGCCAATTCCTATCTCTACATCACCCGCGCCATGGACTATTTCGACCTTGCCGCGGATCACGGCGGCGTGCTCGCCAACGCGTTTGCCGGCACCAAGACGCGCTTCTGCCTCGTGTCCTTTACCTCCGACTGGCTGTTCCCCACCGAGGAGAGCCGCGAGATCGTGCATGCGCTGAACGCCGTCGCCGCCAATGTCAGCTTCGTCGAGATCAAGACCGACAACGGCCACGACTCGTTCTTATTGCACCAACCCGAGCTGTTCGACACCATTCGCGGATTCATCGCGTCGGCGGCGCTGAAGCGCGGCATCGCGGAGCCGAAGGGATGGCTGCCATGAACGTCAACGTACCGCCGCATGTCTTGCGCGGCGCCGAGAGCCCGCGCGTCGACCTCCTGCTCATCGCCGAGATGGTGGCGCCGGGATCGCGCGTGCTCGATATCGGCTGCGGCGACGGTACTCTGCTCCGCATTCTCGCCGAGAAGCAGGGCGTCGACGGCCGCGGCATCGAGCTCAGCCAAGCCGGAGTGAATTCCTGCGTGGCGCAGGGGCTGTCGGTGATCCAGGGCGACGCCGACACCGACCTCGTCTACTACCCCGATCTCGCCTTCGACTACGTGATCCTGTCGCAGACGATCCAGGCGACCTACTCGCCACGGCACGTGCTCGAGCAGCTGCTTCGCATCGGCAAGCGCGCGGTGGTGTCATTCCCCAATTTCGGGCATTGGCGGGTGCGCGCGAAGCTTCTGTTCGGCGGCCACATGCCGCGCACCGAATATCTGCCGGATCGCTGGTACGACACGCCCAACATCCATCTCTGCACCATCAACGACTTCACTGATCTCTGCCGCGACGCCGGCGCGAAAATCGAGCGCGCCGTGGCGCTCAACGCCTATGGCCGCAAGCTCGGCGTCGCCATGCCGCTCTTCGCGCAGAACCTGTTCGGCGAACAGGCCGTGTTCCTGCTGTCGCGGTGAGTTTTCATACCTCCTCCTTGCGGGGAGGTCCGGGCCTGGCGTCCCCGGGGTGGGGGTGGACGCCCGAACTTCCGACACTCTGGAATCTTCACCCCACCCGCTCGGCCTGCGGCCGAGCTGCCCTTCCCATCAAGGGAGGGATGGAGGTTGTTGCCGCGCTCAGGATCGAACTCGAAGCGCAGTTCGCGCATCTCCGAGAGGTCGAATTCGGTGAGGTCGGCCTTATCGACGAAGGCCTCAGCCTCCGCGTCGCTTCTTAGCCGTAGCAGTTTCTTTTTCATGGTCGATGTGTTTATCGGCACGCGGCTTTAGTCAACACCGGTCAGATGCGCCCGATTTGGCGTGACGCCTGCGGGGATGGGAACGATGCGGCGCTTCACCTTGCGTTCGGCGGCGCGTGCGGGCAGTGCCGCATAGACCTGCTTGGTCGCCTCGACCACGATTACGCCGGAGAAGGCGGGCCAGAGCACGAGACCTAGCCGCTCCCAGAAGAGCGGCCATCTCAATAGGACGGCCCAATTGAACGGCGGCATATAGAGCGCGTATTCCCACTCCTCCGGCGAGAATAGAGCCTCCTTGAGGAGCTTCGTGAGCTGCGAGCGGCTGAACGGGCTGCCATAGCCGAACGGCGTGGTATCCACGCGCGCCCATAAACCTCTGCGGTTGGGAACGACGAGGAGGAGGCGGCCGTTCGGCGCCAGCACGCGCCAGATCTCGCGAAGCAGCGCGCGTGATTTCTCCGACCATTCGAGCATATGCACGAGCAGGACGCGGTCGGCGCTCTCGTCGTCGAGGGGAAGGTCAGTCTCCTCGACGAGAGCGCTCACCGACTGACCCTGCTCCGGCCACGGCACGGCGCCGAGCTCCGCCGGCATCAGCGCGCCGAGCACCAACGCCTCGCCCCGGAAGGACGCGAGATAGGGCGTGGCGAAGCCGAGCCCGAAGACGCGCGCGCCCTTCACGTCGCTCCATCGCGCCCTGATGCGGGGCGAGAGCAGGCTCCGCACCACGAGCCCGAGGGGCCGCGCGTAGAAATCCTTGAGGTCGATGACGTCGAGCTGCATCAGCGAATTGTCACGCTTGCGCGTTTAGAACTCCGTTCTCAATCCGGCGAACCTTCATTCTATCTCCAGCTGGGAGATGCTACGGTCCGCGCCGAAAGCAAGAAAGACCATTGGAAACGCCTGATGTCCCAATTGCAAATTCACCAATTCCCGACCCGCAGCGACAATTTCGGCGTGCTGATCCACGATCCCAAGACCGAGGCGACCGCATCGATCGACGCGCCCGACGCCGAGGAGCTGCTCGCCGCGCTGCACGAGAAGGGCTGGACGCTGACCCATATCCTCGTCACGCATCATCACCACGATCATACCGCCGGCAACAGCATCGTGAAGCGCATGACCGGCTGTACCATTATCGGGCCGGCGAAGGAGGCGGGGTCGATCCCTGGCCTCGACGTCGAGGTGAAGGAAGGCGACATCGTCGAGCTCGGTGGCGCCAAGGGCCGCGTGATCGAGACGCCGGGCCACACCAAGGGTCATGTCAGCTATTTCTTCCCTGACGACGGCATCGTGTTCGTCGGCGACACGCTGTTCTCGGTCGGCTGCGGCAAGCTGCTCGAGGGCGACGCCAAGACAATGTGGGCCTCGCTCAAGAAGCTGATGGCGCTTCCGCCCGAGACCAAGCTCTATTGCGGCCACGAATATACCGACAAGAATTGCCAGTTCGCGCTGACCATCGAGCCCGAGAACGATGCGCTCAGGGCGCGTGCATCGGAGGTCGCTGCGCTCACCGAGAAGGGAGAGGCCACTCTGCCCTCGACGATCGCCCAAGAGCTTGCCACCAATCCGTTCCTTAGGCCGTCGAGCCCTGCCATCCAGAAGCGGCTCGGCATGGGGGGGCGGGAGCTTTGGGAGATCTTCGGCGAGACGCGCAAGCGCAAGGACCGGTTCTGAGCCATGTCCGAAGCGCTCACGGCAGACGAAGTCATCGCCCATCTTGCGTTGAAGCCGCACCCCGAAGGCGGCTGGTTCCGCGAGACCTTCCGGGATGAGCCGGGTCACAAGGGCCGCGCGCATTCGACCGCCATCCTCTATCTGCTGAAGGCTGGTGAGGTCTCGCGCTGGCATCGGGTCGATGCCGCCGAGCTTTGGCACTGGTATGGCGGTACGCCGCTCCTGCTCGAGGTCAAGGACGGCGAGACGCGCCACGAATACCGGCTTGGATCGAATCTGCTTGCCGGCGAGCACCCGCAAGGGCTCGTGCCGGCAGGCGCGTGGCAGAGCGCGCGCAGCTTAGGAGCCTGGACGCTCCTTGGCTGCACCGTGGCCCCCGGCTTCGACTTCGCAGGCTTGGAGCACGCCCCCGAAGGCTTCGAGCCCTAGCCAGCATCAATCCATGAACTGGCCGCCGTTGATGGTGAGCGTCGAGCCGGTGATCCAGGCCGCCTCGTCGGCGGCGAGGAATACGACGCAGCGCGCCACCTCGTCGGCCTCGCCGAGCCGTCCCACCGGAATCTGGCCCACGATCGACTTCATCACCTCCTCGGAGACGCCCGCGAGCAGCTCGGTCTTCACGTAGCCCGGAGCGATTGCATTCACGGTGATGCCCTTGCGCGCGCTCTCGAGTGCGAGCGCACGGGTGAAGCCGATCACGCCGGCCTTGGCCGAGCAGTAATTGGCAAGGCCGAGCTGGCCCTTCTGTCCGTTGATCGAGGAGATGTTGACGATGCGGCCGAAGCCCCGCTCGCGCATGCCGTTGATCACGGGGCGGGTCTGGTTGAACAGCGAATCGAGATTGGTGCGGATCACCTGCTCCCACTGCTCATGCGTCATCTTCTGCAGCATGGCGTCGCGCGAGATGCCGGCATTGTTGACCAGTACCTCGATGGGGCCGACCTCGTTCTCGACATTGACGATCCCCTGCTCGGCGGCGATGTAGTCGCCAACGTCCCATTTGAACACCGGGATCTTGGTTTCCTTGTTGAAGGCCTTGGCCGCTTCGTCGTTGCCGCCGTAATTGGCGGCGACCTTGTAGCCCGCCTTCTTCAACGCCTTGCAGATCGCGGCACCAATACCGCGCGTTCCTCCCGTGACGAGAGCCACCCTTCCCATGCCTTCCTCCCTTGGACGGCGCTTCTTCGGCGCCTGCTTCGACAATTGGTGTCATTGCCCGGCTTGACCGGGCAATCCAGTACTCCAAGTCCTCGTCAAGAAAACGCGAACCGGTGGGTACTGGATTCCCGCTTTCGCGGGAATGACACTGCTAAAGCGACTACTCCCGCTCGACGCACATGGCGATGCCCATGCCGCCGCCGATGCAAAGCGTGGCGAGGCCCTTCTTGGCATCGCGCCGCTTCATCTCGTGCAACAGCGTGGTAAGGACGCGCGCCCCTGAGGCTCCGATCGGGTGGCCGATGGCGATCGCGCCGCCATTGACGTTCACCTTGCTCGTGTCCCAGCCCATGTCCTTGTTCACGGCAAGGGCCTGTGCGGCGAAAGCCTCGTTGGCCTCGATGAGATCGAGATCCTTGGGCTTCCAGCCCGCCTTCTCGAGTGCCTTGCGTGAGGCCGGGATGGGACCGGAGCCCATGATCTTGGGATCGACGCCTGCGGTCGCCCATGAGGCGATGCGCGCCAAAGGCTTGAGCTTCCGCTTTTTGGCCTCTTTGGCGCTCATCAGCACGAGCGCCGCGGCGCCGTCATTGATGCCCGAGGCGTTGCCCGCGGTGACGGTGCCTTCCTTGTCGAAGGCCGGCCTGAGCTTCGCCGCATCCTCGATCTTGGCGCCCTCGCGGATATATTCGTCGTCGGCGACGACGGTCTCGCCCTTGCGCGTCTTCACGGTGACGGGGGCGATCTCCTCCTTGAACTTGCCGGCCTTCTTGGCGGACTCGGCCTTGTTCTGCGAGGCGGTGGCGAACTTGTCCTGCTCTTCGCGGGTGATCTGCCACTGGCGGGCGACGTTCTCCGCCGTGTTGCCCATGTGGTAGCCGTTGAAGATCTCCCACAAGCCGTCCTTGATCATCGAGTCGATGAGCTCCATCGCGCCCATCTTCTGTCCGTTGCGCAAATGGGCGACGTGGGGAGAAAGACTCATGCTCTCCTGGCCGCCGGCGACCACGATGTCGGCATCGCCGGTCGCGATCTGCTGCGCGCCGAGCGCAACAGCGCGGAGGCCTGAGCCGCACACCTGGTTCACGCCGAAGGCCGTCGCTTCGACCGGAATGCCGGCTGCGATGGCGGCCTGCCGCGCCGGGTTCTGGCCCTGACCTGCCGTCAGTACCTGACCCATGATCACTTCATCGACATCCCCAGGCGCCACGCCCGCCCGATCGAGCGCTGCCTTGATGGCGATCTCGCCGAGCGCATGCGCCGTCAGGGTCGACAGCGCGCCATTGAACGAGCCAACCGGCGTCCGCGCCGCGCTGACGATGACAATATCCTCGTCTTTCATACCCATCTCCAACACCGCAAGGGAGCCAAGGTCATAACGTAGTGATTCCCACTATGGAAGCCTAGGTTTGGAGCCCGTTAAGGGTGCGGCAAAGCCTCTGGTGCTGCGCACAAAGAACGTGCTACTGATCTCGCAGTTGCGGTATGAAGTAATCTTGGGTCGGGGCCCCAAGGCGTAGGAGCGCAAGACACGTGGCAAGGGACGCGGACCAGGAGAGCCGGCCGGTCATCATCAAGAAATACGCCAACCGCAGGCTCTACAATACCGACACGAGCACCTATGTGACGCTCGAGGACCTCGCGGAAATGGTGCGAGGCGAGCGAGACTTTGTCGTCTACGACGCCAAGACCGGCGAAGACCTCACCCATTCTGTCCTGACCCAGATCATCGTCGAGCAGGAAAGCCGGGGCACGAACCTGCTTCCCATCGGCTTCCTCAGGCAACTGATCCGCTTCTACGGCGACTCGATGCAGAAGCTGGTGCCAAGCTATCTCGAGTTCAGCCTCGATTCGCTCACCCGCCAGCAGGAGCAATATCGCAGGCGATTCGCCCATGCCTTCGGCACCGCCGCCTTCGAGGCGATGCAGGAGCAGGTACGCAAGAATTTCGCGACGTTCGAGAAGGCGCTCGGCCTGTTCACCCCCTTCGCCAAGGGCGGGAGCAGCGAGGAGGCGAACGCCGCTCACGCCGAGCCGAGCGCCCAGCAGGGCGAGACGGAGGCCGCAAGCGGCAAATCCGACGACGAGATCGCCACGCTCAAGGCCGAGCTGTCCGCCATGCAGCAGCGACTGGAGCAGCTTTCCCGGCGTTAGCTTTTTCCACTCTCCGTTTGTCATCGCCCGGCTTGACCGGGCGATCGAGTATTCCCTGCGTCGCGAATCGACGACGGACGGTGACTACTGGATTCCCGCTTTCGCGGGAATGACGTCCGAGAGATGACGCTAGCTAGGCCGCGTTGGCCTGAAGCCGGCGCATGTGGGCTGCCGTCAGGTCGGCCTCGACCAGAGCGCGGTCGTCGGAGTTTTCGGCCAGAAGATGGATATGCACCTCGTTCGCGCCGATCTTCGCGCCCTCGTGGCGGAGATGGGCGAGATTGAGGGAGACGGCGTCGTCCTTGGTCTGGCCAAAGGCAAGTGCGACGCGCCGCCCGTCGTCGTAGCGGCGGACGAGGATATAGTTCGCGCGCGGCAGAGCAGGGCAGCCGATCAGGCTGTAGACGCTATGCAGATAGCGCCGCCCGGAAGCCCCCCGCCAATAGTGGAAGGCCTGGGCGAAGGCCGCCTCGGAGCAGACGAGAGCCGGCTCGTCGGCCGGGCCGAACTCGTCAAACTCGGGAGCTTCTACTTTGCGCATCCACATGGGGCTCTCGTCCGTTAACCCTGAATTTGAACTGTCAGATGGGTCTATCGGTGACGAATTCAAGACAGTACTCGTTACGAATCTCTGGAACAAAGATAGAACTCTCGCCTTCACACAGTCAAGCACTCAAAGGTTAACGCCCTGCATACTGGCGGATTCCTTGGTCCTTGCTTCGGCAAGAAGGCGGCCTGAGGCGGTTTCGATGGCAGAGGTGAGTCGGCTCATGAATTCGCCCCTCGGCAAGCCCGGCGGGATCGGATCGAGGAACTCGACGATGATCGTCCCGGGGTGGCGGATGAGGCTTCGCCGCGGCCAGAACACCCCCGAATTGAGCGCAACCGGCACGCAAGGGACGCCGAGCGCGTCGTAGAGGAGAACCACTCCCGTCTTGTAGTCCGGCGGAGCGCCCGGCGCGCGGCGCGTGCCTTCGGGGAAGATGATGATCTCGCGTCCGTCCGCGATGCGCTTCTTGGCCTCGCGCAGCATGGCGCGAAGGGCGGCCGGGCCCTTGTCGCGATCGACCGGGATCATCTCGAACTTGTGCGAGAACCAGCCGTGGAAGGGGATCCAGAAGAGCTCGCGCTTCATGAGCAGGGCAGGGTCGCGGAAGAGCGGAGTGAGCGCGAAGGTCTCCCACGCCGATTGATGTTTCGAAGCGACGAGGCAGGCCCCCTTGGGGAGCTTCTCCTGGCCCCGCACCTCGAGCTTGAGGCCGACGATCACCTTGAGCAGCCACAGCTCGAAGCGGCCGTGAACGGCAAGCGCCGCCATCGCCCAGCTGCGCGGGCCGAACAGCAATGGACTGCCGAGAACGACGAACAAAGCCGTCGTCACGTAGAACAAAAGATTGAAGAGGAGCGAGCGCGCCATAAGGCGACACCGTTACGGCTCGGGCGCGGTCTCGGCGACCTTGTCTCGTCCCAACAGGAGATTGGCGAGCCTGGTCGCGCCGAGCCGCCCGAGCGCCGGGAGATATTTCAGATATTCGCTCATCAAGAGCTTGGTCGTGCCGGGATAGGTCCACCAATGATCGAGATGCACGTTCTTGTCGATCACGGGATAGGCGATCAGCACCACGGTCGGCATGGCGCGCCCGAGCTCGGCGAGCGCGCGCGGCATGTGATAATTCGAGGTGACCACGATAACCGAGTGGAACTGACGCTGCGCCACCCACTCCGCCGTCTCGGTGGCGTTGTCGATGGTGTTGCGCGCTTCCTTGTCGATATCGACGCAGCAGGCGAAATACTGATCGCCCTGGCTTGCGAGCTGCTTCAGCTCCTCCTTGGTGGTGGCGCGATAGACGCCGGTGATGAGCACGCGCTTCGCCTTGCCTTGCGCAAGCAGCTTCATCGCCTGGTCGATGCGGTCGGCGCCGCCCGTCAGCACGGTAATGCCGTCGGCAGAGCGCAACGTCTCGCGCGGCTCGCGGTCAATTCCGCTGGCGAACACGGCGAAGCCGATGAAGAACAGCACCATGAGGAACAGGAGCCCATCGAAGATGAGGCGGACCCCCCCGAAGAAGCCGCTGAACCGGCCTGGTCTCTCTTCCTCTTCCTCGCTCACCGATTACTCCAACCCTGCCAGGCGGCCGCAAGAATAGGCTGAAACACGAGCCTCATGTAACTGGCTTTGCGGCATCGCTTCGTGAAATGTTGGATGTCACTCGTAGGACTTGAGCACGCGGATCACGCCGAGCCGCGAGGTGACCATGCAGAGACAGGCCACGACGAAGACCACGAGAACGCAGAGGAAATAGCCCGCAAGATCGAGCTCGCCCGAGCCGATCAGCCGCTCGGTCTCGGCTGCGGTGACGATGCCGCCGCCGAGCATATGGGTGAGGACGGGAAACAGCAGGAAGGCGAGCGCGGCGGCAAGCGCCCCCACGAGCCCCGCTCTTACGCCAAGCCCGAGGAAGTGCCGTTCGAACTCGCGGCTAATGAAGCGCTCATTGGCGCCGACGAAATGCAGCACCTCGATGATCTCGCGGTTGGTCGCCATGGCGCTCCGCGTGGCCGAGACGATGACGGCGATGGTCGCTGCGGCGACGAGCCCAAGCACGGCAAGGCCGCCAAGCGCCGCCGAGCGCGTCAAAGTCTTGATCTCGGCCTGCCAGCGGCGGTGATCATCGAGCGTGACGCCCTCGAAATTCTGCGTGAGCGCGTCCTTGATGAGGGCGATGTCGGGCGGGTTGGAGCGGTCGATCGTGACCGCGATCAGCCTCGGGATGGGGAGCGCCGACAGAGCGGTCGTTTCGCCGAGCCAGGGCTCGAGCAGCTTGGCGCTCTCGTCGGCGGTCAGCGGCTTCACTTCCGTGATGCCCTTCTGCTTGGCGAGGAACAGTGACACCAGCGTCATCTTCTTCTCGATATCGGCGGTGTTGATCGGATCGAGCTCGACGGTGATCTCGCTCGTGATGTCGTTCACCCAGGCTTGTGCCGAGCGGTTGACCATATAGACGGCGCCCGCGGTCAGGCAGGCGAGGAAGCTCATGATGGCGATGACGACGGTGAGCGCGTTGCCGGCGATCGAGGCCGACGGGACGATCTGCGAGGAGCGCGTCTGGAAACGCGCCGGCAACCAGGTGACGACCCGCTTGGGCAACAGTCCTCCAATGAGGCTCGCCCAGGGATAGTCGCGGATGTCTGAGAGGAGCGTCACGGGTGAGACCTAGCGCATCTGCAGATGGCCGTTGAACAGGATGAGGCGGGGGGCGTCGAGCTGGTCCATCAGGGCATGATCGTGCGTCGCGATGATGACCGAGGTGCCGAGCCGGTTGAGCTCTACGAACAGGCGGAGGAGGCGGTTGCCGATGACCGGATCGACATTGCCCGTGGGCTCGTCGGCGAGCAAGAGCTCGGGGCGCCCGATCACCGCGCGGGCGATGGCCGCCCGTTGCTTCTCCCCGCCCGACAGGATCTCCGGATAGGCGTTGATGCGGTCGCCGAGGCCAACCCAGCGCAGCAGGTCGGTCACGTCCTCGCGGTAGTCCTGCTCGCGCTTGCCCATGACGCGCAAGGGGAGCGCCACGTTCTCCCAGGTGGTCAAATGGTCGAGAAGCCGGAAATCCTGGAACACGATGCCGATCCGCCGCCTCAGCTCGGCGCGGCCGGCGGGGGAAAGCTCGGCGACATTCTCGCCGAGAACGAAAACGAGCCCCCTGGTCGGCCGGAGCGACATGAAAAGAAGGCGCAAAAGCGTCGTCTTTCCGGCCCCCGACGGTCCGGTCAGGAAGTGAAAGGACCCGGGAAGCACGTGGAAGGTGACGTCGCGCAAAATCTCTGGGCCGGAGCCGTAGCGCAGCCCCACGTTGTCAAAGCGAATCACCCGTCTTCCTAAAAGCCTCTTAACATTGGCCGCGACTTCGCTCTTTATGCTGAACTCGCTGTCCGGTATCAATGGAATTGGGCAACCACATGGGGGCTGCCGCACAATAGACAGTTGCGGCCGCTTTTTGGCTTTTCCGATGGCAACACTCATTATCTGCCCGGCTTGCGAGACGCGCTACGAGACGGCGGCCGTTTTTCCGCCTGAGGGGCGCAAGGTCCGGTGCTCGAAATGCGGCAATGTCTGGCAGGCCAAGGCGGTGGTGCAGCCTGAGGCTGTGGCGACAGGACTCAAGGTCGCCGCCAAGGCGCCTGGCCCCGCGACGCCTCTGCAGGCGCCTGCGGCCAAGCCCAAGCCAAAGCCTAAGCCCGCGACCGTCAATACCGGCATTGGCGGGTTTGCCGGCATGGCCGCGCCGAAGGCAACGCCGAGCCTCGCCGAGAAAATGGCCGCGGCCACGGTCGCCGAGGTGCCGCCCGACGCCGACTTCAGCGCCGACGAGGACCTGGCCGCTCAGGTCGAGCGGATGAACGCCGAGGCCGCGATGGCGGCGGAAGGCGTGCTTCCCGACGAGAAGCCGTCAAGCGGCGGGATCTTCGCGAGGCTAAGAGCGAAGAAGCCCCCTGCGCCCGCCAAACCGCCTGAGCTCTCCCAGGAGCCAGCGCTTCCCGAAATGCCGCCGAGCGAGCCCGCGTTCGCGAGCGTGCCGCCCGAGGAGGCCGAGCTTGCCGCTCTTGCTGCTGGCGAGGTTCCTCCGGCGGAGGCCCCCTCGCGCGTGGTTGCCATGGGCTGGCTCGCGCTCATCCTCTTCGTCGCGCTCATTCTCGGGCTTCTCTTCTTCGCCAAAGGCACCGTCCTCTCGGTCCTTCCCGGCGCCCAGCGTCTCTACGGCATGTTCGGAGGAGGGTCGGCGGCGAGCGGGCTCACCTTCGAGGGCGTGCGCTATGGCTGGTCGAACGAGGGCGGCCAGGCCGTTCTCGAAGTTCAGGGCGACGTGGTGAATTCGACTTCTTCCCCCGTCGCCGTGCCTCAGGTCGTGATCGCGCTTCGCGACGAGAAGGGCAACGAGATCTCGGAATGGACGACCGATACCGGCGCCGATGAGCTTGCCGCGGGCGAGCATGCGGCCTTCTTGCGGCAGATACCCTCGCCGCCGAGCAATGTCCGCAGCGTCAAGGTACGCTTCGCCAAGGCCAACTGATCCATGGCGCAGCCCGCGGCGCCTTCGATCACGCCGCTCTACAGCGAAGAGGCGATTGCCAAGAGGGTCGAGGAGCTCGCGGCCGAGATCGCCGCGCTCAAGCTCGCCGACCCCATCATCGTCGCCGTGCTCAAAGGGAGCTTCATCTTCGCCGCCGACCTGATCAGGGCGCTGCAACGGAAAGGGCTCGCGCCCGAGATCGATTTCATCTTCCTCGCGAGCTATGGCGCGGGCACGGCCTCGTCAGGAGAGGTCAACGTCCTGCGCGACGTCGAGAGCGAGCTCAAGGGCCGCGACGTGGTGATCGTCGACGACATTCTGGACTCGGGCCGGACGCTTGCCTTCGCCAAGGCGCTGCTCGCTTCGCGCGGAAGCCGCTCGGTGAGGACCTGCGTGCTCCTCGACAAGAAGGTGCGGCGCGCGGCCGAGATCGTGCCGGACTTCACAGGGTTCCACTGCCCGCCGGTCTTTGTCGTCGGCTACGGCATGGACCTCGCGCACCGCTATCGCGAGCTTCCCTTCATCGGCGAGGTCTCCGGCAAAAAGGGCTAGCGGGCGCTAAGGCCGACCTGATAGGTGGACCAAGCCATGACCACGATCAAGCTCATCTTCGCACTGATCGGTGTTGCCATTCCCGCGGTCGTGATCGTCCAGGCGTTTCGTAGCAAGGCGAAGGACCGCTGGCCCGAGGGCGTGCTGGTCGGGGTCTATCTCGGCACGCTTGGTTCGATCAGCGTGATTGCGCTCATCACCTATTTCTTCGGGTGAGGCGCGGTCAGAACGGCTGGATCAGACGCTCGAGATAGTCGAGCTCGAAAGCGGGCCGCTGCGGGTCGCCGAGGCGCAGCCTGATCTCATCGAGCACCTCTCGGGCGCGCTGGATATCGATCTCGTCAGGCACCTTCACCGAGAGCCCAAGATCGGGCCGGTTCGAGCGGTCGGGACGACCGAGCGGGTCGCGTCCGTTATTGCCCGGTCCCTGGCCCGCCTGGATCTCGCCGCCCTCCATCATCTGCTCGGCGAGAGACTGCGCACCCTTGCGCAGGCTATCGAGCGCCTGGTTCTGCGCTTGCGTGGCCTGGTCGAGATCGTCTTGGCCGAGCGCTTCTTGAGCCTGCCCCATCTGCTTGCCGGCGCCGTCGAACTGCTCGGGTGCGTCGGCGCCCTCCATGCGGAAGCGGTCGATCACGCTTTGCAGCTTGTCGCGGAGCTCCTGCTGGCGCTTGGCAAGCTCGCCGTGCTGGCCGGATCGCTGGCCGCCTTGCGGCTGCTGGCCCATCTCGAGCTTGCCTTGGCCAGGAGCCTGACCTTGCTTGCCCGACTCGCCCTGGCCTTTGATCGCGCCTTGCTCGGCCTCTCCAGGCATGTCGGCAAAGGGTGCTATGCCCATGCCGGGGCCGAAATCCATCGGTTGGCCGGGCGGGCTCACCTCGAATTGCTGGCTTTGCTCGCCGTTCCTCTCGCCCTGCTGGCGCTTGGCCTCGAACGTATCGTCGAGCAGCTTCTGCTGCTTCGAGATCACGTCGTTCAGGTCCTTCATCATCTGGCTCGCGCGCTGCTGCTTGGCGTTCTCGGGCATGTTCCCGGCCTGCATGCGCTCGATGATGTCCTTGAGCTCTGACAGCATGCGCTCAGCCATCTCCTTGGAGCCAGACTGGGCGAGCTTCTCGATGTTGCTCAGCATCTTGTCGAGGTCCTGCTGGGAGAGGAGCTGATCGCCGTTCTGCTGCTGCTCCTGCTTCGCCATGTTGCCCTTGTCTTGCGCCTGCTGGGAGAGCGCCTGCATGTAGCGCGACAGGGCATCGCGCAGATTGTCGACGAGCTGTTTGATCTCCTCGGGCGAGGCATTCTTCTGCAACGCCTGCGAGAGCGCGTCTTGCGCCGATTTGAGCTCGCGCTCGGCCTCGGGCAGGTCGCCGTCCTCGATGCGGAGCGCGACCTGCCAGAGCTGATCGACGACGCTGCCGAGCGCTTCGCGCGAAGGATCGCTCATCAGCCGCCAATAGGCGTCGCGCAAGGAGAGATAGATGAAGCTGTCGTCGCCGAGCTTGTCGCTGCCGATGGTGAGCGCATCGAGCGCTTGGGCCACGGGCTCTGTCGAGTTGGGATCGCGCACGAGCTTCTTGCGCTGCTCGACCACGGCCTTGGCGAGAGGCTTGGTGAAGACGCGCTCGGGCAGGACGAACTCGTAAGGCGCGCTCATCCCGGCCTGTCCCGCCTGATCGCGGGCGACGAGGTTCATGCGCACCTTAAGCCCCGCCCAGGGATGGGCGGTCAGATCCTGGGTCGCGTGCCCGTCAATATGCTTCGCGTTGGCGCGTGACAATTGCAGCGGCATGACCGGGGGCTCGAGCAGGGGATCGGTCTTGTCCTTGGCGCTCGCGTCCTTGCCATTGGCGTCCTTGGCGTTCGCGTCCTTGAGGTCATTGGGGCTGACGGCAAATGGTTGGGGCGGCGCGATGCCGGCATCCTCGCCCTCGGCGAGCGTGAATTTCGCCTCGGCGTTGGCGACGCCGTGATCGTCGTCGGCGCGGTAGATGAGGCGCAAGGCGCCGCGCGGGGTCGTGGTGGGATTGCCCATCAGGCTGATGGTCGGCGCCTCGTCCTTGATCAGGTCGAAGCGCCATTTGGCGACAGTCTGTCCGCCGATCTTGACCTCGGCGGCGCCGGGATCGTTCAGGGTCGCGGTGAACTCGGTGAGCCCCTCGGTGCGTCCGGTCTTGGGCTCGGCGAGCTTCGCCACGGTGCCCTCCTCGTTGCTGGTGACGAGGCTCACCGTCTCGCCCTTCGGCACATGGGCGCGGACGATCAACTCGCTCCGCTCAGGCACCGACAGCGCGCGGAACGTCTCGGAGCCCGCGCCGACGGTCTCGCTGCCGTCGGCGAGGACGATGGGCGGGACCTCGGTATAGACGGGCGGCGTCACCCAGGCATCGAGCCGGATCAGCGACGGCGCCCCGCTCGCCGCAGGCGAGAAGGCGGCGCGGATTCGATCAAGCCCATTAGGGCCAGCGGCAAAGACCGCGGCGATCAACGCGACGAGAAGAAGTGCGCGGATAGCATACGGGTCCTTGCGGTCGGTCCGGGGCTCCGGCCAGGTCGGCTTCAGCCGCTGGATGAGCCGCGCCAGGCGCTCGCGATGCGCAGCCCAGAGCAGAGCCGTCTCTTTCGCCGGGATGGTGCCGAGGCGATCCTCGTAGGAGGAGGCGGGGCGGTGCTTGACATTGGCCTTGGTCTCGAGACGCCTGAGCGCCTCCTCGCGCGTCGGCAGGGCGATGCGGATCAGCGGCAGGAAGGAGGCGGCAAGCGCGAGCCCGAACGCGCCGAGCAGCACGCGATGAGCGAGCGGCGGGGTGATGCTCCACAGATCGAGCAGCGTGACGACGAGGAAGGTGGCAACGACGAAGAACGGCCAGAGCAGAGCCTCCCAGATGCGCTCGAACAGGAGCGCAAGCAGGCTCAAGCGCACCTTCTGCTCGAAGCGCTTGGCGAGCGCGCGATCCTCAGGCGTCTCGGGCGGCGTCTTACTCGAGCGGAACACGGATTTCATCATGCTCTTCTTTAGCACGGGAGCGGGGGCCGCTCGTAAGTTACAGTCCGGTAATGTGTGGCTCGATGCGGGCGAAATGGAGGCTTGTTCACTCCATTAACGCGCGTCAAAGCCAGTCCGGCAGGCGCTCCTTGGCGAGCATGTCGTCATAGCTCGGCCTCGGCCTTGTCACCGCGTAGCGGTTCCCCGCCACCAGCACCTCGGGCACCAGCATCCTCGAGTTATACTCCGAGGCGAGCACCGCGCCATAGGCGCCGGCTGTCATCACCGAAATGAGATCGCCGGGGCGAAGCGCGGGGAGGGGGCGAGCGAGCGCGAGATAGTCGCCCGTCTCGCACACGGGTCCCACAACGTCGGTCAAGACGGCCGGCGTTCCGGGCATCGGCTCAATCACCGGCCAGATCTCATGATAGGCCTCGTAGAGGGTCGGCCTGATCAGATCGTTCATCGCCGCATCGACGACGGTGAAGGTCTTGGACGCGCCCTGCTTCACGTAAAGCACGCGCGCGACGAGGATGCCGGCATTGCCGGCGATCATGCGGCCCGGCTCGAACAGGAGCTTCACGCCGAGGTCGCCGACTTCCTCCTTGACCAGCCGCGCATAGTCGGACGGGAGCGGAGGCGCGGGCTCGTCACGGCGGTAGGGGATGCCGAGACCGCCGCCGAGATTGACGAAGGAGATGGCGAAGCCTTGGCCGCGCAGCGTGCCGACCAGCTCCTTCAGCAGCGTGAACGCGTTCCTGAACGGCTCGAGCTCGGTGATCTGGCTGCCGATATGCATGTGCACGCCGGAAGCCTCGATATTGGGAAGCTCGCGCGCCAGCCGATAAAGCGTTGCCGCCTCGGCGAAGGGCACGCCGAATTTGTTCTCGGCGTTGCCGGTCGCGATCTTGTGGTGGGTCTTGGCGTCGACATCGGGATTGACGCGCATGGCGATGCGCGCGGTCTTGCCCCGCGCTTCGGCCACCTCGCTCAATGCCCTGAGCTCCGGCTCCGACTCGACGTTGAAGGCGAAGATGCCGGCGTCGAGAGCGAACGCCATCTCGGCCTTGGTCTTGCCGACGCCGGAGAAGGCGATGCGCTCGGCAGGAACGTGCACGGCAAGCGCCCGGCGAAGCTCGCCTTCCGACACCACGTCCATGCCGGCTCCCAGCCGCGCGAGCGTGGCGAGCACGCCGAGGCTCGAATTAGCCTTGACCGAGTAGCAGACGAGAGCGCCGTCCATGCCGGCGAACGCGTCGGCAAACACCCGGTAATGCCGCTCGAGCGTCGCGGTCGAATAGCAATAGAACGGGGTTCCTATCGCGGCGGCGAGGCCGGCAAGGTCGACCTCCTCGGCGTGGAGCACGTTCTCGTGGGACACGCCGCGCCGGTAGGCGAAATGGTGCATTGAGGAAGCGTCAGTCTATTGCAACAGGCGGTCGATCCAGAGGCTGCGGGCCGGGACCTTCGACATCTTGGTTGACGGGTCTGCGTTCGTCTCAGGATATGCGGGCTTCGGCCGATCAAGTGAGCCGCGGCGTCCGCAGGCGCTAAGACCCACCGAAACCACGAGCAGAATCGCTATAAGGATGCGCAACGCGCTTCCCATTGGTCGTGCCCCTGTCGCTCGAGCCTTTTTCCGGCCCTTCAGCTATCCCTTTTTACGCGACAAGGGCTTCTTCTCCAAACGCTTTATCCACCGCTTTGCCTCGGCCCGGACATTGGCGGGGGCCGTTCCGCCATAGCTTTTGCGGCTTTTCACCGAGCCTGCGACATCCAGCGCCTGGAACGCCTCCTTGGTAATTTTGGGTTCGACCGACTGCAAATCGGTCAAAGTCAGGCCCTTGAGCTCGACGTCCTTGGCATCGGCCAGCGCAACGATTCGCCCGGTAATGTGGTGGGCGTCCCGGAAGGGGAGCCCGAGCTCGAGCACGAGCCAGTCGGCGAGGTCGGTCGCGGTCGAATGGCCAAGCGCGGCCGCCTTCCTCATTGCCTCGATGTCGGGTTCGAGGTCGGCGACCATACCCGTCATGGCGGCAGCCGCGAGCTTCAGGGCATCGAGCGCGTCGAACAGAGGCTCCTTGTCCTCCTGCATGTCCTTGGCATAAGCGAGCGGCAAGCCCTTCATCACTATGAGAAGGGTCTGGAACGCGCCGGCGATCCTGCCCGTCTTGGCGCGCACGAGCTCGGCGGCATCGGGGTTCCGCTTCTGCGGCATGATGGAGGAGCCGGTGGTGAACTTGTCGGACAGGCGCAGAAACGCGAACTGCGGAGAGGTCCACAGCACGATCTCCTCGGCGAGCCGCGACAGATGCATCGCGGCGATCGACGCCGCGGCGAGCGTCTCGAGCGCGAAGTCGCGATCGGAGACCGCATCGAGCGAGTTCGCTGCCGGCCGGTCGAAGGAGAGCGCCTTAGCCGTCATGTCGCGGTCGATGGGGAAGCTCGTGCCGGCAAGCGCCGCGGCTCCGAGCGGACACTCGGAAAGCCGCTTGGCGGCATCGGCGAAGCGGCCGCGATCGCGCCCGAGCATCTCCACATAGGCAAGGCAATGGTGGCCGAAGGTGATCGGCTGCGCGGTCTGGAGATGGGTGAAGCCCGGCATCGCCGTTCCGGCATGCTCGAGCGCCTTCTTGGCAAGCGCGAGCTGAAGCGCGGCAAGACCGGCATCGATCGCGGCGATCTCGTCCCTGACATAGAGCTTGAAGTCGGTCGCCACCTGGTCGTTGCGCGAGCGCGCGGTATGAAGCTTGCCCGCGAGCGGGCCGATCAGCTCGCGCAGTCTGCTCTCGACATTGAGGTGGATGTCCTCGAGCGCTCGCGAGAATTTGAAAGTGCCGGCCTCCATCTCGGCCTCGATCTTGGCGAGCCCGCGCGCGATCTCTTGGGCTTCCTTCTTGTTAAGGATGCCGGTTGCTCCGAGCATGGCGACATGCGCCTTGGAGGCCTGGATATCGTGACGCCACAGCCGCTTGTCGAAGTCGATGGAGGCGTTTATCTCCTCCATGATCTCGGCGGGACTTGCGGCGAAACGGCCGCCCCACATGGTGTTGGTCATCGCTGTCGAGCCTGGGCAAGACGAGTGAGCGGGAAGACGTGAGCGAACGCAGTGAAACAAAGCGCGCCGCGCCACCGGCCATGTATCTCGTCGCAGGACTTCTTGCGGCGATCGCCGGATTCGCGACGGTATATGTGAGTTTCGCCCCTCCTGACAATGGCCCGTCTCAGCCGAGCGGGTCGCAATCGGTCTCTGAGGGAGAGGGAACGACCGCCTCAAACCAAGGAGCCGGCGGGACTTTGGCCGGTCTCAACAAGGGCGCCATGGCGCCGTTGCTCGTCAGGCCGAAGCCGCTCGATCTGCCGCCGATCGAGTTCGCCGATGGCACCGGCGCGGCCATGTCGCTCGCGGATTTCAAGGGCAAGGTCGTGCTTCTCAATATCTGGGCAAGCTGGTGCGTGCCGTGCCGCGAGGAGATGCCAGTGCTCGACAAGCTCGAGACCGAGCTCGGCGGCAAGGATTTCGCCGTCGTCGCGGTGAATATCGACAAGGGCGGGCCCGACAAGGCGCGCGGCTTCCTGGCCGAGACCGGCGCCACCCATCTTGGGCTCTACACCGACCCCACGAGCAAGCTGTTTGCGGTGCTGAAGACGGTGGGCATGCCGACCACTCTCGTGCTCGATCGCGACGGCAAGGAGATCGGCCGCCTCATCGGTCCGGCCGATTGGAGCTCGCCCGAGGCTAAGCGCGTGATCGAAGCCGCCATCGCAGCGAAGCCGCCGGGAGCGTCGTAGCGTTCGCGCGCTATTTCACGGGGACGACAGCGTCCTTGTCGAGACGATAGGTGTAGCTGCAGGTCTCGTTGGTCGGCTTGTTGCAGGGATCGCCCGACGTCGTCACATACATCATGGGATTGCCGCCGTTCTTGCCGAATTTGTAGCTCTGCACCAGGTCCTCGAAGACGAGGTCCCAGGCCGTCTCGCCGTCCCAGAAATAGATCTGCAGCGTGCAGCCGCCGGCAGTGCAGAGGGGATTGGGGACGCCGTCGCATTTGAATTTCTTGTAGTCGGCGATCCAGTCCTCGCCGCCGTCGCCGTTCAGGTCCTGCGTGCTCAACACCGCGTCGGCATTCGGCTTGCCATCGATGTCCTTGCAGGACTGGACCGCGTCAGCGATGGCTTGGGCGACATTGTCGGGAGGCTCGGCGGCGTTGGCGCTGCCGACGAGAAGCCAGCCGAGCACGGACAGCAAGGCGAGGCGCAACGGGAAAGCCGGACTCAATTGGCGCCCGTCTTCACGGTCTTGGTCTTGCGCCACGTCTTCTTGGTGGCCTTCACGGCCCCTTTGGCCACGGCCGCGGCGGCGCCGGTGGTCGCGTTCACGGCGCCCTTGGCGACGGCGGCAGCAGCGTCTGTGCTTGCCTCCACTGCCTCTTCGGCATCGAGGTCGAGGGTCGGTTTGGACTTGCTTCCGGTCCCGTATTTCTTGCGGGATGTCTTGGCGACCTTGGCGCCGCAGATGGTGTCGGCAATGTGCGCGGGCGTGTCGCTCAGCGAGGCCTGGATGGCGAGGCCGTCGAGGCTCGTGCCGAACAACGATTTCCAGAAATAGCGCTTGAAGCCGTTTTCCAGGAGGTCGGTGGCGCGCACGCGCCGGGTGGCAGGCGACTGCTCGCCGAGAACGACGGCGACCAGCTTGCGCCCGTCGCGGGTCGCGCTCGCCACGATATTGAAGCCAGACTCGCAGATGAAGCCCGTCTTCATGCCGTCGGCGCCGGGCAGGCTGACGAGAAGGCCGTTATGGGTGCGGATGATCTGCTTGCCCACCTGGATCTCAGTCGTGGTGAAGAGGTCGAGGTGGTCGGGGAACTCGACGATGATGGCGCGAGCGAGTCGGGCAAGGTCGCGGGCGGTGGTGTATTGCCCCTCCGCGGGCAAGCCGTTGACGTTGACGAAATGAGTGCGGGTCATGCCGAGATGCTGTGCCGCCTCGTTCATCTTGGCGACGAAGGCGTCCTGGTTGCCGGCCACGGCCTCGGCGATCATCACCGCGACGTCGTTGGCCGATCTGACGATCAACACCTTGAGCCCAACGTCGAGGGTGATCGATTCTCCCTCTTTCAGCCAGAGTTTGCTCGGAGCCTGCTGTGTCGCCAGTTTAGAGCAGATGAGATTGGTATCGGGCTTTACCGTGCCGTCGCGGATCGCCTGGAAGGCGACGTAAGCCGTCATCAGCTTGGTGAGCGAGGCCGGGAACCACATGGCATCGGGATCTTCGGCATAGAACACCGTCCCGTTATACGGCTCGAAGACGAGCGCTGGTCCCGCGGTCGCCGCCGAAGGAGCGGATAGGATCGCTCCAACGAGGAGGCCAAGACCCGCACGTCTCAGCATCATTCTTGTTCCCTCACCCAAGCCGGCGCCTTGGCGCTTGACCGTCTCGCCCGCGCAGAGTCCTGCGCCCTGGCAATCGCAAAGACGTCAGCCACCCCCACCCCTAGGAACGGCCGCGCCCCCATAGTCAATCCAATTTCGACTGTTCCGTGGCGAGCGGGACACGACGGAGCGCGCGCATGCAGCCGAATCAGGAAATTGTGGCCCAAAGTGAACCATAATCGCCGCGAGAGTAGCGCGCTCGCCCCAATTCGCAACTGCGAAATTCGCTTGACGAAGCGGGGTCTGCTCGCGTGCTTCGATAGAGACAGGAATAGGCACTCCGCCCTAGAGAGTGGCGCGTTCCTAGGCAAAATCGGTGGGGCCGTGCTGGCGATGGACGCAGAGGCATCGAAGGCTGGGTCGACGATGTGGTGAAGCCGATCCTCTTGAAGCATCCTTATGCCTGGGTGTTCTTCATCTCCTTCATCGTGGTCACCACCTTCACCGTGCTCAATCTCATCATCGGCATCATCGTGAACGCCATCAGCGAGGAGCATGAAGCGGCGGAGAAGGAAGAGCGCGAGATGATGCACGAGGAGACCGAGCCGCTCGTCGCCGAGATCAAATCGCTCAGGGCCGAGATCGTCTCGCTGCGCGAGGACATCAAGGGGCGCACGCACCGCTCGTGAGGCGTGCGCTCAGCATTTCGATTTCTGCTGGAGCGCTTCCGAGAGCACGTAGCAGCCGGAGCGCATCTCATCGATCATCCAGCCATGCTTGTCGCGGAGGAGGTCGTAGGTCACAGTCGTCGCCTTGCCGAAATTCTTGAAGCGCGCGTCAACCACCGCCGATTTCTTGTCTTCCTTGATCAGCACGGCATGGACGTCGCTGAGATCGAAATCGTTGCCCATGACGATCATGGAGAAGTCCATGCAGGCGTCGCCGTTCTTCTTGGCGATGCGAAAGCACTCGTCCCAGAGCTTCTGCGTGCGCGGCGTGTAGCGGGCCGTGCCGCCGAGCGCGTTAGGATCGTAAAGCGACTCGACGTAAGCCGCCGCGCTTTGCGGCTTGGCGAGCGCCACACCCTGCGCCCCGACGAGGATCAGTAGGGCAATCGCGGCGAATTGAGCGGCCTTCCGCATTGCGCTCAGCACGTTGTGGCTAGCTCTTCTCGATCAGGACGGCGCGGAAGTCGTTGACATTGGTGAGGGTGGGGCCGGTCACCAGGAGATCGCCGATGGCATTGAAGAAGGTCCAGGGATCGTTGTCGGCGAGCATGGCCTTGGCGTTGATCCCAGCCTTGGCGGCGCGGGCGAGCGTGTCGGGATAGATGAGCGCGCCGGCATTATCCTCGCTGCCGTCGACGCCGTCGGTGTCGCCGGCGAGCGCATAGATGCCTTTCATGCCGTCGAGCGCGATGGCGAGCGCGAGTAGGAACTCGGTGTTGCGCCCGCCTTTGCCTTTGCCCTTGAGCGTGATCGTGGTCTCGCCGCCCGAGATCAGCACGCAAGGCGGCTTCTCGGGTTGGCCGCGCAATTTGCATTGCCGGGCGATGCCGGCGTGGACGAGCGCCACGTCGCGCGACTCGCCTTCGATCGAGTCGCCGAGGATCACAGGGGTGACGCCGGCCTTGCGCGTGACCTCGGCGGCGGCTTCGAGCGAGGCTTGCGGGGTCGCGATCATGATGTTCTCGACGCGGGCGAAGCGCTTGTCGCGGGGCTTGGGCGTCTCCTCGGCGGTGCGAAGCCGCTTGAGCACGCTCGCCGGCACGTCGATCCCGTATTTCTCGATGATGCCGAGCGCGTCCTTGTTGGTCGAAGGGTCGGGCACGGTCGGGCCAGAGGCGATGATGGAAGGATCGTCGCCCGGCACGTCGGAGATCATCAGCGCGACCACCCTGGCGGGGTAGGCGGCCGCGGCGAGCCGTCCGCCCTTGATGGCGGAGAGATGCTTCCGCACCGTGTTCATCTCGGAGATGGTGGCGCCCGACTTGAGCAGCGCCTTGTTCACCGCCTGCTTGTCCTCGAGGCTCAAGCCCTCTGGCGGAAGCGCGAGCAGGGCAGAGCCTCCGCCCGAGATCAGGCAGAGCACGAGATCGTTCTCGGTGAGCCCCTGGACCATCTTGAAGATGCGCTTCGCGGCCTCGCGTCCCGCGGCGTCGGGAACAGGATGGGCGGCCTCGACCACCTCGAGCCGCATCGTGGGAACGCGATAGCCGTAGCGGGTGACAACCAGTCCTTCGAGCGGTCCCACCCAGGCGTCCTCGAGCGCCTTAGCCATGGCCCCCGAGGCCTTGCCCGCGCCGATGATGACGGTCCGGCCCTTCGGGCGCGGCGGAAGATGAGCGGGCACGCAGAGCGAGGGCAACGCAGCATCGACCGCGGCCTGGAACATGGCCTTGAGCAGAACGTCAGGCTTCATCTTATTGGCGTCCCCTCCCGATCGGGCCTGAACCTGCACAGACGATTGCAAGAAGGCAAGCGAATGAATTAGTTTGCTCACGCTTGGTGCAACCGATGACCGCTTCTTTCGTAGGGCTAACCACTTGGGGGCCAATGAGTTATGTCAGTTCAGCCGCGTGACGATGCCGAAAAAGCGGGCAAGCCTTCGCACGATCAGCACAAGAACCCGAAATCAGATATCGAGATCAGCCAGGCCGCGAAAATGCGGCCGATCCTCGAAGTTGCCAAGGATAAGCTCGGCATCCCCGCCGAAGATCTGATCCCTTACGGGCACTACAAGGCCAAGGTCTCGCTCGACTATATCGCCGGGCTCGCCAACAGGCCCGACGGCAAGCTGATCCTGGTCACCGCCATCACCCCGACGCCTGCCGGCGAGGGCAAGACCACGACCACGGTGGGGCTTGGTGATGCGCTCAACGACATCGGCAAGAAGGCGATGGTCTGCATCCGAGAGCCTTCGCTTGGCCCCTGTTTCGGGGTGAAGGGTGGGGCGGCAGGCGGCGGCTATGCCCAGGTCGTGCCGATGGAGGACATCAACCTCCACTTCACCGGCGATTTCCATGCGATCGGCGCCGCCAACAATCTGCTCGCGGCGATGATCGACAACCACGTCTATTGGGGCAATAAGCTCGATATCGATACTCGCCGGATTACCTGGCGGCGCGCCGTCGACATGAACGACCGGGCGCTTCGCTCGATCGTCACCTCGCTGGGCGGGGCGGCCAACGGTTACCCACGCGAGGCGGGCTTCGACATCACCGTCGCCTCAGAGGTCATGGCCATCTTTTGCCTGGCGAGCGACCTCGAAGATCTCCAGCGGCGGCTCGGCCAGATCCAGATCGGCCAGACACGCGACAAGAAGGCGGTCACCGCCAAGGACCTCTCCGCCGCGGGCTCGATGGCGGCACTCCTCAAGGACGCGCTCGCGCCGAACCTGGTGCAGACGCTCGAGAACAACCCGGCCTTCATCCATGGCGGCCCGTTCGCCAACATCGCCCATGGCTGCAACTCGGTGATCGCCACCAAGGCCGCGCTCAAGCTTGCCGACTATGTGGTTACGGAGGCGGGCTTCGGCGCCGATCTCGGTGCCGAGAAGTTCTTCGACATCAAATGCCGCAAGGCGGGCTTGAAGCCGGCCTGCGTCGTGATCGTGGCGACCATCCGCGCGCTCAAGATGCATGGCGGGGTGGCCAAGGACGATCTCAAGAAGGAGAACCTCCAGGCCTTGGAGAAGGGCTTCGCCAATCTGCAGCGGCATGTCGAGAACGTGCAGAAATACGGCGTGCCGGTCGTCGTGTCGGTCAACCGCTTCTCGAGCGACACCGATGCCGAGATGGCGTTGCTCAGGCGCCTTTGCGCCCCGCTCGGGGTCGAGTGCGTCCTTGCCGACCACTGGGCGCTCGGGGGCCAAGGCGCAACCGAGCTCGCCAAGACCGTAGTCAAGACCATCGAGACGAAGCCTAGCGATTTCGAGTTCCTCTACCCCGACACCATGTCGTTGTGGGAGAAGACGCGGACGATCGCGCGGGAGATTTATGGCGCCGAGGACATTACCGCGGACAAAAGCGTGCGGGACCGCTTCGCCGAGCTCGAGAAGGAAGGTTTCGGCAAGTTTCCGATTTGCGTCGCCAAGACTCAGTACAGCTTCACCACCAATCCCGACGCCAAGGGCGTGCCGCTCGGACACACCATCCCGATCCGCGAGGTGAGACTGTCAGCCGGGGCCGAGTTCGTCGTGGTGGTCTGCGGAGACATCATGACCATGCCGGGACTGCCCAAAGTACCGGCTGCCAACGCGATCGAGCTCGGCAAGGACGGCCGCATCACCGGTCTATTCTAAGGTCGGAAAGGGGTTGCAAGGTTGGCAGGGTGACGCTAACACCCTTCTCCACGCGGGAATATCGGCCGGGCGGACCGAGGTCGGGCCCAAGAAATTCAAGGGAGTAGACGATGGCTGGAGCAAGAAGGCCAGGCCGTAATTTTCTTTTTGTGCCGGGGCCGACCAATGTGCCGGACCGCATCTTGCGCGCAATGCACGTCGTCATGGAGGATCATCGCTCCTCCGACTTTCCCAAGCTTACCCTTCCTCTTTACGAAGACCTGAAGAAGATCTTCAAGACCAGGGATGGCCAAGTCGTCATCTATCCGTCGAGCGGAACCGGCGCCTGGGAGTCGGCTCTCACCAATACGCTCTCGCCCGGCGACAAGGTGCTCGCTTCGAGATTCGGCCAGTTCAGCCATCTGTGGATCGAGCTCGCCAAGCGGCATGGGCTCGAGGTGATCGTGCAGGAGGAGGAGTGGGGCACCGGCGCCAACCCCGAGCGGATCGAGGAGGCGCTGCGCGCCGACAAGGCCCGCGACATCAAGGGCGTGCTGGTCGTCCATAACGAGACCGCGACCGGCGTCACCAGCGATGTCGCTGCCGTGCGCCGCGCGCTCGACGCCGCCAAGCATCCGGCCATGCTCTATGTCGACGGCGTGAGCTCGATCGCGAGCATCGATTTCCGCTTCGACGAATGGGGCGTCGACCTCGCCATCACCGGCTCGCAGAAGGGTCTCATGCTGCCGGCGGGCCTCAGCTTCGTCTGCGCGAGCCACAAGGCGCTCGCCGCGATGAAGGACGCCAAGTGCCGCAAGGCCTATTTCGATTTCGGCGACCAGGTGCGGGCAAACGCGACCGGGTATTTCCCCTACACGCCGGCTCTGCCGCTGCTCTACGGGCTTCGCGAGTCGCTCGCCGTTCTTGAGGAGGAGGGGCTCGAGAACGTCTTTGCCCGGCATCACCATCTCGCCGGCGGCGCGCGCGCCGCGGTCAAGGCCTGGGGCCTCAAGCTCTGCGCCAAGGAGCCGAAGTGGTATTCCGACACGGTGAGCGCGATCATGGTGCCGCAGGGCTTCAACGGCGCCGACGTGATCGACCGCGCCTATCGCCGCTACAACCTCGCGCTCGGTGCGGGGCTCTCCCAAGTCGCCGGCAAGCTGTTCCGCATCGGGCATCTCGGCGATCTCAACGAGTTGATGCTGCTCGGCGCGATCGCGGGCGCCGAGATGGCCATGAGCGATGCCGGCATCGAGGTCGAGCTCGGCTCGGGAGTCGCGGCGGCGCAGGCACATTTCCGCGGGGCTCAGGCGGCCAAGGAAACCAAGGTCGCTGCTGAATAGTCGGGGAGGAGCGCGGGGCTAACGGCGAAAAAGCCGGTCTCGCCTCATTTACAAGAGTGGTCCGCCTGGCGCCGGTTCGCGTCGGGGCAAGCTGAGGCGTGTCGCTCGGGGTTGCTCGAGCGGCGTGAGGTAAGGGGCAAGAGTTCAGTGCAGCACGCGATCGTGTTTCTCGATCGGGAGTCGGTAGACGCCAAGGTTCGCCGGCCCGCTTTCCCGCACAGCTATAAAGAATATCAGTCGACCTGGACGCACGACGAGATCGTCGAGCGGCTGAAGGACGCCGACATCGCCATTATCAACAAGGTGCCGATGCGCGCCGAAACGCTAAAGGCGCTGCCGAAGCTCAAGCTGATCGCGGTCGCGGCGACCGGCACCGACATCATCGACAAGGCGTATTGCAAGACGAACGGCATCACCATCGTCAATATCCGCAACTACGCCTTCAACACCGTTCCGGAGCACGTGATCGCGCTGATCTTCGCGCTCAGGCGCAACCTCCTCGCCTACGTCGAGGACACGCGGAACGGGGTGTGGAACAAGTCGAGCCAGTTCTGCTTTCTGACCCATCCCATCCGCGACATCGCCGGCTCGACGCTCGGCATCGTGGGCTACGGTGCTCTCGGCAAGTCAATCGCCAAGCGCGCCGAGGCGCTCGGCATGAAGGTGCTGCCGTTCGACGTGGTGCCGCAAGCAGGCCTGGTCGATTTCGAGACGATCCTGCGCGAGAGCGACATCATCACGTTGCACGTGCCGCTCACGCCGGAGACCAAGAACATGATCGGCGCCAAAGAGTTCAAGAAGATGAAGCCCTCGGCGATCCTCATCAACACCGCGCGCGGCGGTCTGGTCGACGAGGCGGCGCTTGCCGAGGCGCTCAGGAATGGCACCATCGCCGGCGCGGGCTTCGACGTGCTCACCAAGGAGCCGCCCAAGGAGGGCAACATCCTGCTCGACGCCACGATCCCCAATCTTATCGTGACGCCGCACGTCGCCTGGGCGAGCCAGGAGGCGATGCAGATTCTCGCCGATCAGCTTATCGACAATATCGAGGCGTTCGTCGCGGGCAAGCCGCAGAACGTCGTCGAGTAACCGGGACAAACGCCATGAAGAAGCTTCTGTTCTTGTTCGACACCGACCCTTACGCGAGCGTGTTCGACACCGTGGTCGCCTATGACGGCGGCGCCGACCGCGTCACGGGCTACGCCAATGTCACGCCGGAGAATGTCGGCGCGCTGGTCGACGGCACCATCTACACGCGCGGCGGCAAGGACAAGCAGTCGACCGCGATCTTCGTCGGCGGCGGCGACATGCCGAAGGGCGAGGCGGTGCTCGCGGCGGTGAAGAAGCGCTTCTTCGGGCCGTTCCGCGTCTCGGTCATGCTCGATTCGAACGGCTCGAACACCACGGCCGCAGCAGGCGTCGCGCTGCTTGCCAAGGCGAAGAAACTCAAGGGCAAGAAGGCCGTCGTGCTCGCCGGAACCGGTCCGGTCGGCATGCGCGCCGCGGCGTTGCTCGCGCAGGAGGGCGCCGACGTCACCATCACCTCGCGCACGAAGGAGCAAGGGCGATCAGGCGGCGAAAGCGATCGAGGCAGCGCTTCGGCGTCAAGGTGAAGGCGGTCGAGGGCGCCGATGACACCGCGCGCGCCGCGGCGGTGAAGGGCGCCAATATCGTGTTCGCCGCCGGCGCCATCGGCTACCAGCTCCTGCCGCTCTCGGCACTGGAAGGACAATCCGAACATCCAGCTCATCGCCGACGTGAACGCCCAGCCGCCGCTCGGCATCGAGGGGATCGAGGCGACCGACAAGGGCAAGGAGCGCAACGGCAAGATCGTGTTCGGCGCGCTCGGCATCGGCGGGCTGAAACTGAAGCTCCATCGCGCCTGCATCGGCAAGCTGTTCGACAGCTCGGAAGGCGTGTTCGACGCCGAGGAGATCTATGCGCTGGCAAAAGAGATGGCTTGATGACGCAGATCAAGGAAAAGGCAGTCGATGATTTCCTAGATGCGCTCGCCAGCTCGAGCGCGACGCCCGGGGGCGGCAGCGCCGCTGCCATTCTCGGCGCTATGGGCGCCGCGCTCGTCAGCATGGTGTGCAACCTGACCATCGGCAAAAAGAAATATGCCGATGTGGAAGGCGAGATGAAGGACGTGCTCGGCAAGGCCGACGCGCTCCGCCACAGGCTTACGGGCATGATCGAGGACGACGTGAAGGCATTCGACACGGTGATGGGCGCCTACGGCATGCCCAAGGAGACCGACGCCGAGAAGGCCGCGCGCGAGAAGGCGATCCAGGCCGCGCTCAAGCAGGCGACCGAGGTTCCTCTCGCTTGCGCCCGCGCGGCGCGGGAGAGTCATCGAGATTGCCGGGATCGCCTCCGACAAGGGCAATCTCAACGTGATCTCGGACGCTGGCGTCGGCGTGCTCGCCGCTTATGCTGCACTGCGAAGCGCCGCCTTGAATGTTTTCACCAATGCAAGAATGATTACCGATAAGACTTTTGCCGAGGCTAAGCTCAAGGAGCTGAACGAGCTTTTGGCCGGGGCCGAAGGAGCAACTGAAAGGGCTTATGGCGTCGTCAAGAACAAGGTGAGCTGAACGCTCGCGCTCGCCGCCAGGCCGGTATCGATAAGGAGGAGACTGTGGACGTCCACGAGTATCAAGCCAAGGAATTGCTTGCTTCCTTCGGTGTACCGGTGCCGAAAGGCGCCGTCGCCTTCAGCCCCGATCAGGCGGTGTACGCCGCGACCGAGCTCGGCGGCTGGAGCTGGGCGGTGAAGGCCCAGATCCACGCGGGCGCGCGCGGCAAGGCGGGCGGCATCAAGATCTGCAAGACCTATCACGAGGTGCGCGACGCGGCGGCGAACCTGCTCGGCAAGCGGCTGGTCACCATCCAGACCGGGCCCGAAGGCAAGCCGGTGCAGCGGGTCTATATTGAGGTCGCCGAGCCGTTCGATCGCGAGCTCTATCTCGGCTACGTGCTCGACCGCAAGGCCGAGCGCATCCGCGTGATCGCCTCGCAGCGGGGCGGCATGGAGATCGAGGAGATCGCGAGAACCGAGCCCGAGGCCATCCTCCAGGTGGTGGTCGAGCCGGCCGTGGGCCTTCAGGCCTTTCAGGCGCGCGAGCTCGCCTTCCAGCTCGGCTTGAGCATCAAGCAGGCGCAGAGCGCGGTCTCGACCATCATGAACGCCTATCGCGCCTTTCGCGATTGCGACGCCACCATGCTCGAGATCAATCCGCTCGTCGTCGCCAAGGACGACCGCGTCGTCGCGCTCGATGCCAAGATGTCGTTCGACGACAACGCGCTATTCCGCCGCCACAACGTGGCGGACATGCACGATCCCTCGCAGCAGGACCCGCGCGAGGCGCAGGCCGCCGAGCACAATCTCAATTATATCGGGCTCGACGGCGAGATCGGCTGCATCGTCAATGGCGCGGGGCTCGCCATGGCGACCATGGACATGATCAAGCACGCTGGCGGAACGCCCGCGAACTTCCTCGACGTGGGCGGCGGCGCTTCGCCCGAGCGCATCGCTACCGCTCTCAAGCTCGTCCTCTCCGACCCCAAGGTCAGCGCCGTGCTGGTCAACATCTTCGCCGGCATCAATCGCTGCGACTGGGTGGCGAAAGGCGTGGTGCAGGCCTGCGAGACCGTCGACGTCAAGGTGCCGCTCGTCGTCAGGCTGGCCGGAACCAATGTCGAGGAGGGCCGCAAGATTCTCGCCGAGAGCGGCCTCAAGCTGATCACCGCCGAGACATTGGCGGAAGCGGCTGAGAAGGCCGTAGCGGCCTATCGCAGCGTTGCAGGGAAGGCGGCGTAAGCCGGTCGGAGGAAACATCATGAGCATTCTGATCGATGAAACCACGCCGGTCCTCGTGCAAGGCATGACCGGCGACAAGGGTACCTTTCACACCAAGGAGATGATCGCCTACGGCACCAACGTGGTCGGCGGCGTGACTCCCGGCAAAGGCGGCGGCAGCCATCTCGGGCTTCCGCTGTTCAATACCGTGAAGGAAGCGGTGAAGCATACCGGCGCCACCACCTCGATCACCTTCGTGGCGCCCGCGTTCTGCGCCGACGCCATCATGGAAGCGGCCGATGCCGGCATCAGGCTGATCTGCTCGATCACCGACGGCATCCCGGCGCAGGACATGATGCGGGTGAAGCGCTATCTGATGCGCTATCCCAAAGATCGCCGTCCGATGATGGTCGGCCCGAACTGTGCCGGCATCATCAGCCCCGGCAAGGCCATGCTCGGCATCATGCCCGGCCACATCTATCTCCAGGGCCGCGTCGGCGTCATCTCGCGCTCAGGGACTCTCGGCTACGAAGCCGCCTCGCAGATGAAGGCCAAGGGCATCGGCATCACGACTTCGGTCGGCATCGGCGGTGATCCGATCAACGGATCGTCCTTCCTCGATCACCTCGCTCTATTCGAGGAGGATCCGGATACCGACGCCGTGCTGATGATCGGCGAGATCGGCGGCCCGCAGGAGGCCGAAGCCTCGGCCTGGATCAAGGACAACATGTCGAAGCCGGTGATCGGGTTCGTGGCGGGCCTCACCGCGCCGAAGGGACGGCGCATGGGCCATGCCGGCGCGATCATCTCGGCGGCCGGCGACAGCGCCGCCGAGAAGGCCGAGATCATGAAGTCCTGCGGGCTCACGGTTGCTCCCAATCCGAGCGAGTTCGGCTCGACCGTCGCCGGCGTCCTGGCCAAGCGCCCGGAGCGCCGGGCCTTCGCGTGATCGAGGGCAGCCGCGGTCGCAGTCGGGCGCTCTCATCTTCAGGCGTGTCATGGCCGGGCTCGTCCCGGCCGTCGGCGCCTTTGATTGTCATAGGGAAAATTCGTGGATGCCCGCGCGAGGCCGGGCATGACGATCCCAGCTCATTGGATTGCGTTATAAACAATGCTAGGCGCCACCCGGCCGCGTGCCCTGCGACGCCCTTTAAGACATTCACTTTCAAGCCGGTCGCTACGATCGGGAGTGCTTAAGCCTGTCATGAACGAGGAGCTTATCCAGAAGCCGCGAGTCCCTGAGCCGGCGCAGGCCGTGGTCAGCGGCGCCTCTGCCAAGGAGGCGGCGGAGCTTCTGTTCTCTCTCCTCATCGAGGTGGTGCGCGAGCATCAGCCCGAGCTCGAGCCGGTGCTGAAGGGCGGGGCCAATATCGACGGCTTCTCGCCCGAGCTGATGGCGCGCGCGCTGCAGGCGCAAGGCATCTGGTTCCAGCTGCTCTCCATCGCCGAGCAGAACGCCGCCATGCGCCGCCGCCGGCAGATGGAGCGGACGCGCGGGCGGTCGAGCCTGCGCGGCACGTTCGACCATGTGCTGGCCGAGGCGGCGGCCGAGGGCGTGGCGCCGCGGGTGATCTCCTCGCTCCTGTCGAGCTTGCGCATCCGCCCGGTGATCACCGCGCACCCGACCGAATCGAAGCGCGTCACCGTGCTCGAGAAATATCGCCGCATCTATCTCCTCTTGCGCGAGCTCGAGATGCCGCGCTGGACGGAGCGCGAGCGCAACGCCCTGATCGACGGCTTGCGCGATCAGATCGAGCTCGTGTGGATGACCGGCGAACTGCATCTGCAAAAGCCGACCGTGCAGCACGAGGTGTCGAGAGGCCTCCATTTCTTCGACGAGAGTCTGTTCGAGAAGGCGCCGGAGATGCTGTCCCTGCTCGACGGCGCGCTCGAGCAATATTACCCCGGCACGCATTTCGAGATTGCGCCCTTCTTCCAGTTCGGCTCGTGGATCGGTGGCGACCGCGACGGGAACCCGTCGGTCACCACGGCGGTCACCGGCTGGACCTTGCGCCAGAACGCGCTCGCCTCGCTCCGCCACTATCGCGAGCGCATCGAGGGGCTGGCGAAATTGCTGTCGATCACCGAGCGCGCTTTGCCGGTGCCGGCAGGCTTCCGCGCCGAGCTCGCGCGCGAGCTCGATGCGAGCGGGGAAGGGGAGGCGATCGCGGCGCGCAATCCGGGCGAGCCTTATCGCCAATATCTCTCGCTCGTGCTGCGCAAGCTCGACGCGACGCTCGCTCGCGTGCAGGGCATGGAGATCGGCGGACCGGGCGCGGCCTATGCCAATGCCGACGAGCTGATCCTCGACCTTCGCACCATCGAGAACGCGCTCATCGAGGCGCACAGCGCTTCGATCGCCAAGAATCTGGTGAGGCCCGTGCGCCGCGCCGTCGAGATCTTCCGCTTCTCAACGGTGAGGCTCGACCTCCGCGAGAATACGACGCGCACCACGGCGGCGCTGCAATCCTTGTGGTGGGCGACGGCTGGCCACGGCGACGCGACGCCGCCGGAGCTTGGCAGCCGCGAGTGGCGCTCCTGGCTGTTGCGCGAGCTCGCCCGTCCGCTCACCGCGCTCAGGCTCGTTCCGGAGCTGCCGGCAGAGACCTCAGAGCTGATCGCCATGTTCCGCCAGGCGGGAGAGGTCAGGCGCGGGCTCGACCGCGACGCCTTCGGCACCTTCATCCTGTCGATGACGCGCTCGGTCGACGACATTCTCGGCGCCTATCTGCTCGCCAAGGAAGGCGGCCTGTTCCTCGATACGGCGGGCACCGAGATTTGCGCCATGCCGATCGTGCCCTTGTTCGAGACCATCGCCGATCTCAAGGCCGCTCCCGGCATCATGCGCGAGGCGCTCGCCGTTCCGCTCATCCGGCGCTCGACCCACTGGCAGGGCGGCGTGCAGGAGGTGATGATCGGCTATTCCGACTCCAACAAGGACGGCGGCTTCGTCGCCTCGAACTGGGAGCTTTGCAAGGCGCAGTCGCAACTGACCCGCGTCGGCGCCGATGCCGGCGTCGCGATCGCGTTCTTCCATGGGCGCGGCGGCTCGGTATCGCGCGGCGGCGCGCCCACGGGACGCGCCATCGCCGCCCAGCCCGCAGGCTCGATCAGGGGCCGGTTCCGCGTGACCGAGCAGGGCGAGGTGGTCTCCTACAAATACGCCAACAAGGGTACCGCGCTCTATCAGATGGAGCTGCTCGCCGCGAGCGTGTTCGAGCATGCGCTGAAGTCGGAGGCCGAGGAGGCGCTCCAGCCCTCTCGCGAGTTCGACGACGCGATGGAGGCGCTGGCCGGGGCATCGCGCGCCGCCTATTCCGGTCTGATCGGCCATCCCGATCTCGTCGCCTATTTCCAGGCGGCGAGCCCGCTCGAGGAAATCTCGCTGCTCAATATCGGCTCGCGCCCGGCGCGGCGCTTCGGCGCGCGGTCGCTGAACGATCTGCGCGCCATCCCCTGGGTGTTTGCCTGGGCGCAGAACCGCCACGTCATCACCGGCTGGTACGGCGTGGGCAGCGCGATCAAGAGCCTGCTCGACGTCAGGGGCGATGAGGGGCTCAAGCTGCTTCGCCGCATGTTCGAGTCCTCGCGCCTGTTCCGGCTCATCATCGACGAGGTGGAGAAGACGCTGCTGCTCGTCGAGCTCGACATCGCGCGCGATTATGCGAGCCTCGTCGCCGACGAGGGCGTGCGCGAGAATATCCTCGGGCTGATCGAGGCCGAACTTGCCCGCACCAAGGAGATGGTGCTGAAGGTGAGCGGCGGGACATCAATCGCCGAGCGCTTCCCCGAGTTCCGCGCCGCGATACAAAGCCGGCTCGCCACCATCAACGAGGTCAATCGCGAGCAGGTCCAGCTGCTGCGCCGCTTCAGGGGCACCGAGCAGGAGTCCGAGCGCGAGGCCTTCAAATCCGCTTTGCTTTTGTCCATCAACACCGTTGCCGCCGGTCTCGGCGCCACAGGTTAAACCAGGAGGGAGTAGTCAGATGAGCTTTACCCTGATCCAACAGGCGACCCCGCGCCTTCACCGTTCAGAGCTTGCCGTGCCGGGGTCGAACCCCTCGCTATTCGATAAGGCAGCCAAAGGCGGCGCCGACATCATCTTCCTCGACCTCGAGGACGCGGTCGCGCCCGACGACAAAGAGCAGGCGCGCAAGAACATCATCCAGGGTCTCAACGACCTCGACTGGGGCAACAAGACCATGATGATCCGCATCAACGGTCTCGACACCCATTACGCCTATCGCGACGTGGTCGACGTGGTGGAGAACTGCCCGCGCCTCGACATGATCCTAATCCCCAAGACCGGAGTTCCGGAGGACGTCTACGCCATCGACATGCTGGTCACGCAGATCGAGCAATACAAGAAGCGCGAGAAGAAGATCGGCTTCGAGCTTCTGATCGAGACGGCGCTCGGCATGGCCAATGTCGAGCGGATCGCGCAAAGCTCGAAACGCGTCGAGGCGATGAGCTTCGGCGTCGCCGACTATGCGGCGTCCACGCGCGCCCGCACCATGGGCATCGGCGCGCCCCACCCCGATTACGGCATCCTGTCCGACAAGGACGCCGAGGGCCATCGCCATTATTACTGGAACGATCCCTGGCACTATGCGCTGTCGCGCATGATGGTCGCCTGCCGCGCCTACGGGCTTCGCCCGATCGACGGGCCGTTCGGCGATTTCTCCGATCCCGACGGCTATCTCGCCGCGGCGAAGCGCGCGGCCGTGCTCGGCTTCGAGGGCAAATGGGCGATCCATCCCTCTCAGGTCGATCTCGCCAACAAGGTGTTCACGCCGTCGGAGGCCGAAGTCACCAAAGCAAAGCGCATCGTCGAGGCCATGAAGCAGGCCGCCAAAGAAGGGAAGGGCGCCGTGTCGCTCGACGGCCGGCTGATCGACATCGCCTCGATCCGCCAGGCCGAGGCCCTGCTCAACAAGGCCAAGGCCATGGGCATGGCTTAAGGTAAGGTGTCGGCTCCCGGTCCAGCGCAGGAGGACTGGGACTTTGGCGTTAAATACATAGTGGCGTGAAGTGTGAACTTTTACGCTGACTGGCGGCTTGATCAACGACGAGTCCGCTAATGACCTAACTCGGACATGAGCTCGCTGTTTGTGACGGCGCACGCCACTGACCCACTCCAAGACCTGCTATATTCTGCGGTCCTCGGCATTTGGGGAAAGGACCATGAGGCGCTGGGAGTTTATCACGCTCATCGGCGGTGCGTCCGCGGAGCCCGCAACGCGCGCAGCAGCCGACCATTTGCCTTCTTATTCGGCAAAATCGGATAAGAGCGCGGGACCGAAACATGGAGGCGTAGGAAAATACGGAACAGCAATGGTGGCGCGGACATCTCGCCCCAAGGGGAAGTGGTTAACACATGTTCACCGACAACGTTCGCGGCCAACCGCCCGTTCCCGACAAAGGTGTCCTCGCCCGCTATCCGCTAATCTTCTACTTCATCATCGCGTATGCTGGTTCATGGCTCGTGGTGCTGCCCTATCTGCGGTCCCCTGGTGGTGCCGGGCTCTTACCGTTTAATTGGCCGATACCCTTCCCCGTCTCTGCTGCCCTTGCGCCCTTTGCGGGCCCATGTTTTGCGGCTTTCATCATGACCGGCGTAACCCAAGGGAGCGCGGGAATATGCCGTTTGCTGCGTCGGATCGTGCTGTGGCGGGTAGGGGTTTGGTGGTATCTGTTCGCCCTCGTCGGCATCCCCGCAATCACGGTGCTCGGCGCACTTGTCCTGCCGGGAGTGCTAGTATCCTGGCAAACGCCGGCGTCTTCGTTGCTGCTGACCTATCCCTTCAGCTTTGTTGTCTCGCTCATCATTGCCTCGTCCTCTGAGGGGCGCTGTCGCGAAGCGCGCGGAAAACGGGACGAGGTGCGGTGCCCGCGGGACGCGTTTCGCTAGACGCGTCACTCGGGCGGCGCCGGGCTCCGCCCGGGTCCACTACGAGACCCTGCCAGGAGCTGGCTTACAGTCCCCGACTTGACTTGATCGGGGATGAAGCGCGGCCCGCCGCCGACCAACGCCGCAAATAGCATGCGCTACCGCTTCGCTGCTTTAGCGCATGTGGCGCGCCGAGAGGCGCCCGACGTGTCCGGCAACGGACGCGGAACCATAGGTTTGCGCTTTTCGGCGCGCGATCCCCCTCATTCGAGGGGCAAGCGATCATGGCCCGGGCGCAAACCCGCGTCGCGGCAACGGACCCGTTCGCCTGCTAGGCGCGGAGAAATGAATGACTACCGAAAAGAGGACACAAGCATTGTGGAGCGGGACAGCGTCGCGAATTACGCCTTCGACGTGTGAGCCGGACGTTGTGGCGACTTGTCGGGTTGGCGTGCTTTCGCCTTCGCCGGCTCGCGGCGCGGCGTGTCGCCTTCCATGTGCTCCATCTTCTCCTTGCCTTCCCGCTCTTCCTCGGCTTCGTCCTGGCCGAGATTGGGATGCTCTTTCATCGCCTGATCTTTGCGTTTCGCGTCGGTCATGGCCGGTCGCTCCTTTCGCGTCGTCCTTATGGGTTGGTCAGCTCGTCTTCCCGATAGACCTCGCGCGTCGCCCGCTCGGTCTCGATGCGCGAGGCGAGATCTTTGCGCCGATGCCGCCACTCAGTGATTCCGTAGGCGATCGCCGCGCCGAGCCCGCCAATCCCGACAATGCCGAGAAAAGCCCAAATCCATCCGGAGGGGTCGCTCATG
This sequence comes from uncultured Alphaproteobacteria bacterium, assembly GCA_963747175.1. GTDB lineage: Bacteria > Pseudomonadota > Alphaproteobacteria > Rhizobiales > Methyloligellaceae > Methyloceanibacter. Next base: position 227,847 of record CAVVDW010000003.1, read on the forward strand.
ATTGGACCTCCTGAAAAGGAAAGGGGCCCGGGAGTCGCTCATCCCCCCGAGCCCCTTAACAGGATGCACTCCCGACCGTCATATGAGGCCGGTCCTCATAGAAAACGGCGGAAAACCCCAATCGGTTCCGGCCACTCGCAGGGGGGGCGGAACGACGAGCGCGCACAATCGTTTTGCCCCTATTGGGGCATTGAGTATGAAACGCGTCCTGCTCTCGCTGCTGGTGGTTGCCGGCGTTCTCTACGCGGCGCACGCATTCTTTTCCGAGAGACCGACACCGGCGGGCGCCGGCTCGAGCGGGGTTGCGCCTGCCAAGACCGATGATGCCAAGGCGCCTGAGGCAACTCAGCCGCTCACCGCCGAGGCTATGGCTCCTTCGCCGGCAGGGTCGCGTCACGCGATAGCGGTGGAGCAAGCTCCATCCCCGGCCGAAGCTTCGTCCAGCTCCGCTGCAGCGTCCCCCTCGGCCGATACCGAGCTGCAACAAGCCGCGTTCATCAAGGTGACCTCGCCTGCGAGCATTCGCGAGGGACCGTCGACCTCGGCCGCGATTATTGGCGTTGCCCAGCCGGGCGCCGAGGCGCAAATCGTCTCCCGTTCGACCGATTGGGTCGAGATCATCGACCCAGGCTCAAAGAAGACGGGATGGATTCACGAGAGCTTCCTCGTGCCGCAAGGCGAGCCCGCATCGCGACCCCTACCGCCGGAGGAGATCGACGCAGCGCTCGCCGCCTCTCCCGAGAGCGAGAGCGCGGAAGACGATCGGATGCCTTCCATGGAGTCGAAGCCGCGGCAGCAGGCCTCGCGCCACCGGCACCGCCGGCACAGCATTGTCTTGGGACCCTTCATCCTGCGGTTTCGGTAGGGCCGTTTGGCAGCGGCGTCGGGGACCGCCTTTTTTTGGTCGCGGCTAAATGTCTAAGGTTCCGCGCTTTTCCGATCGTCCTGATCGGGGGCCTAGGGAAACCATGACCGCATCTGCTGCGAGACTGCTGATCGCCTCGGTGACCATCCTCGGCTTTGCCGGCGCGGCATTAGCCGAATCCGTTACGGTGACGCCCGCCGTGCAGAAGGACTGCGAGTGGGACTACCACAATTTCTGCGACCAATACGCGATCGGCAGCGATCTTCTCGACATGTGCTTCAAGCAGAACGGTCCCAAGCTGTCCAAGGCCTGCGTCGACGCGCTGATCGCGGCGGGCGATACCTCGCAGGAATATGTCGATCAGCAGAAGAAGCTGCTCGGCAAATAGCGCGAGGCGGTGGCGCGTTTCTGTGCTGGCTCTGCTGCTGGCGCTACGCGACGAATTCGGAGTGACAGGCGTCGCAGCGAAGTCTGTCGCCGACGTCATCGCGCGACACGAAGAAGAGCTGCGATCGGGCGCCCTGTTTGACCCAGCAATTCGGACAGAGAAACGCGTCTGCCTCGTAGGCCTCGACGCGGTCCGGCGCAGCGACCGGCAGGTCGCGGGCGATTCTTTGGGCGATCTCTCTCAGCTGGAGTTTGTGGTCCGCGTGCATGCGCGCACTGTAACGCCGTCTCGCCTCTCGTGCAAATCACCGATTTGTTAGCGATGCAGGGTGAGGCTCGTGGCGAGGCGATAGGTGCCGGTCTTGGCGTTGAGCTTCACCAAATTAATCGTGTGACCCTTGTCGGTCAGCTTGATGCTCATGCGGCCGGAGAATTTGTCGCCGGCAATCAGCGCATGAATGAGGTTGCCCTTCGCGGTGCCGGTCACGCTGCCGCTCGCGTCATAGACGCTCTCGGTCCACGTGCCTTTGATCTTGCCACTCTTGTCGGTGACCTTGAGCGTGGTGTTCACCTCGTAGTCGCTGCCCTTGCAATGGAGCGTCTGGGTGATGTTGCTGCCGGCCACCTTGTAGTTTGTCGTACAGTCGACCTTCTTCTTCTCGCCGTCGTCGAGGATGACGGTGCCGCCGCCCTTCCAGTCGCCCTTGAGCTGCTCGAACGGGTCGCCAGCGGGGGCGGGCGAAGCGGCCTCTGCGGATGCCAAGGATGCGCCAAGGATGAGGCTCAGAAGCGCAAAAGCCTTAAGCGTGGACAGCAACTGATATCCCATCGGGTCTTCCCCCTGCCTTGAAACGCCGAAAATAGCCCCTGGCACCATGGGCTTGCCAGATGCCTATCCTTTGCCGCGGGCCACATAAAGCGCCCGATTACGCTCAAAAAAAGTCAGCCTAAAGCCCTTTCCGCAAGCCAAAAATTCGGCGCTGTTCCTCGTAGAGTGTTCTCGTCATGCCCGGCCGAAGTGCCGAGCATCCACGAATTTCAACCGTGCGGCAGACCAAATCGTGGATGGCCGGGACAAGCCCGGCCATGACGAGTGAAGGGACGAATGGGTAAGCCAGTTGAGACGACTGGCGTGAGGAGAACGAGATGACCATCACCGGCGGATGCTTGTGCGGCGCGGTGCGCTACAGGATCGAGGCTGAGCCCGTCCAGGTACGCGTCTGCTGGTGCCGCGACTGCCAGTTCATCGGCGCCGGCAGCGGCACGGTCAACGTCACCTTCCCGAGCGAGGCGGTGCATGTCGAGGGCGAGCTCAAAGACCATGCGAGCCGGGCCGCGAGCGGCAATCTCATGCACCGGCGCTTCTGCCCGAAATGCGGGACGCCCGTCACCACGCAGTCGGAAGCGCGCCCGCATCTGATCTCGATACGCGCCGGAACGCTCGACGATCCGGAGATCGCCAAACCCGTAATGACGATTTGGACGAGAAGCGCGCCGAGCTGGGCGTCAATCGATGCTGGAATTCCCCGCGTAGAGGGACAGCCACCGCCGCCCACGCTGCCGCCCAGGGCATGATGGCTCGGCGGTCGCTCCGCACGCGCCGAGACGGGCAGTCTTGCGCGCCCGCTCCCCGCACATGAAAGCCTCGTTCAGCTCTGCGAGAGGAGTGGGCACCCGCTGCAAAGCGGGTGCCCACGTGGGGAGGGGAAAGAGATTTTGAGTCGTCAGGTTCATCGAGTTCTACTAGCGGGTCTGGCTGTAGCTCTGCGGGAAGTCCTGGGCGAGTGCCGGCGCGGCGAAGGCGACAACCAGGGCGACGGCGAGGAAGATCTTCTTCATGGGTGGTCTCCGTTTCTCGAGTTGGTTAGCGGTTCTGGCTGTAGCTCTGGGGGAAGTCCTGAGCGAGAGCGGGCGCCGCAGAGGCGACGATGAGAGCGACGGCGATCATGAGCTTCTTCATGGGAGTTGTCCTTTCAGGGTTCGAGTTCTCGATCCGCGTTAGCGGGACATGTAGCTGTTGGGGAAAGTGTCGGCGAGGACCGGCGCGGCAGAGGCGACGACCAGAGCGACGGCGAGGATGAGCTTCTTCATGGTGGTTCTCCTTTTGTTATCGATGTTGGCCGGGTGATCTCATGTTCGACCGGCCGGCCGGGGGTTCCGTTCGAACACCACTGAGATGGGAGGGGGCCGCGCGTTTGCCCAATAGCCTGCGGCTATAGAGTCGGTGCTTTACGCGTTCGGGCGAAAGGGCGGATTTCCGCGCCGCGATGAGCCCGGGCCCGCCTCAAAATGGCCGTTTCCCCGCGCTTCTATCGAGACGGCGCATCGCGCGCCCGCACTGCCATCCTGGTCGAACGTTAGGCGGATCGCGTTCTTCCCGGGCGGCTCCATTGGGAGGCACCCATGAATACTCGTCAGACACAGCCTGGCGGCCGGAAGCCTATCGCCAAGCCACTTGATGGCAAACCGCTCAGCGGTAAGCCACGCGAGCAGCAAGAGAAGAACAAGCCGAGCAAGACCATCGCCGAGGCGACCGGGGCGCCGAAGCGCGAGGAAGCCATGTTGGCAGCGGCATCGCATGCGCGTGCGATCGGCTCTGACAAGGCTCAGCCGCGCCACATACTCAGCGCCGCGTTCGAGAGCATCGAGCGCTCGTTCAGGGCAGCAGGCTTCGGCACGCTCGCGGTCAATCGCAAGCTCATCGACATCGCCCGCGCCAACCTCTCGTCCGGCTTCGATCTCGCCAAGGATCTTGCTGGCGCCAAGACCCCGCTCGAGGCGGCGCGGCTTCAGATGGCCTTCTTCGATCAGCGCATGAAGGCGCTCGCCGCTCAGGCGCAAGAGCTCCGCGCGCTTCAAGCTGAGCTCGTCGAGAAAGCCAACGAGCCCATCCGTGAGCAATTGAAGCGGACGCGAAGCGAGGAATAGGAAGCGACCGATGCAGAGTGCAACCTTTCGAAAATGGTTGGCCGAGCATGGGTGCCGGTTCGATCAGCACGAGCACGAGCGCCGCGGTGAAGGTCCGGTGCTCGTGACGGTCCATCGCGGAGGCCGGAAGTCGCAGGTTCCTCTTGGCGGGTCACGCCAAGACCTCGATCCGCGAGACGTGCGCCGTGCCTGCGAGGAACTCGGGCTCGATTGGATTGAATTGAATAAACAAGCGAGCTAGCGCCGCGCGGCCTTGACGCCACCCGAGCGCTCCTCCACAACTCGGCTAAGCGGCCTTGCGCGGATAGAGTTGAAGCTCTGTCCGCTCCCCTGGCGTCCTGTGGCCTCCTCGCACGTTGGTGATTGGAATGAATGATCGAGAGCCGGATTCTCGCGCGACCCCGGATTTGCGCGGCTGGTCGGAAGTCCTCGCCGCCTACCGGGAGCCCAACGACGGGCGCAGCATGCTCGAGATCGCAATTACGGTTCTGCCGCTTGCGCTCCTGTGGTTCCTGATGTGGGTCTCGCTCGATATCGGTTACTGGCTTTGCCTGCTGTTATCGATACCCACCGCAGGCTTTCTCGTCCGCCTCTTCATGATCCAGCACGATTGCGGCCACGGCGCGTTCTTCCGCGAGCGCGCTGTCAACGATTGGGTGGGTCGCGTGGTCGGCGTGCTCACGCTGACGCCGTACGACTTTTGGCGGCGCACGCATGCCATTCACCACGCGGGCTCCGGCAATCTCGATCGTCGCGGCATCGGCGACATCGACATGCTGACGGTCCGCGAGTACTTGGCGCTTCCCAGATGGCGTCGGCTGCTCTATCGGCTGTACCGCAACCCGCTGGTGATGTTTGGCATCGGTCCCGTGTACAATTTTGGCCTGCGGCAAAGGCTGCCGTTTGGATTGATGCGCGGTGGCTGGGAGCCTTGGGTGAGCACGATGGCGACAAATATCGCAATCGCACTCGTTGTCGCGCTGATGATGTGGCTGGTTGGCGTCGGCCCGTTCCTGCTGGTGCACCTGCCCATCACCTTTATCGGCGGTGCGATCGGCGTCTGGCTGTTCTACGTCCAGCACCAGTTCGAAGAGACCTTCTGGGAGCGTGGCGAGAGCTGGAATTTTCATGCGGCGGCGCTGCACGGAAGCTCGCACTATGACTTGCCGCATGTGCTGCGCTGGTTCACCGCCAATATCGGCGTGCATCACGTTCACCATCTGTGCAGCCGAATCCCGTATTACCGGCTGCAACGGGTGTTGCAGGATCACCCACAGCTTGCCGCTGTCGGGCGCCTTACGCTGCTTGAAAGCCTGAAATGCTTGCGGATGGCCCTGTGGAGCGAGGAGCAGCGGCGGGGGATCTCATTTCGCGAAATGCGCGCGATAGCTCGGGTGCCAAGTGCGTAGCAGATAGCTTGATTGGACGGCGGGCATGCCCGCCGCGCAACCATGGAGATATCTTGATGAGCTTCACTAAGAACAATCGGCCCAATCGCATGCAGAAGCCGGGCAAGCGGGTGTTGATCGGTGAGACGCGGGAAGAAGAGGCCGCGCGCCTGGAACGGGAGATAGCCGCGCATCCCGTGAACTCGGTGCGAACCTGGCGAGCGAAACCCGACATCATCCCGCCCGGGCTGGAGCAGCAAGCCGTTCATTCCACTCTCGGAGCGAATCGTCGCCGAGGGCATCGCTAAGAAGATAATGCGGAAGACCAAAGCGGGCTCCTGATCTCGCGCTCTAGGTTCTCTCTTTCCTCCTCTCGTTCGCTTCACGGCGCGGTTGTGAACCGCGCTAGGAGCGCGTGGTGGGCGGCAGGATCGCTCGCTGCCGCGATCTGTGGCGGAAAAGACAACGACCGTCTTTTTTGCTGCTTGGCGCGGATCGGGGAGGAACGCTCGAGCCGATTCTGGATTATCCTCGACGCTTGACCGGGGATTCGGGGGTCCTTCGATGCGCATTCATCTCGCTTTGCCGCTTCTTGCTTTGGGTTGCGCCTTCGCTAGTGCCGCAGTGGCCGAGCCAATTCCCTACAGCAAGACCGTGCAGCAATTCTGCGCGGCGGATTACAAGAAATTTTGTGGCGACTATGGTCTCGAATTCGACGGCGCTGCGCTCCTGCATGGACCGCAACGGCGAGAGCCTGTCGCCGAGCTGCGTGAAGGCACTGGTCTCGGACGGCCAGGTTAGCCAGGCCGAAGTTAACCGCCGGAAGAAATCCGGCCACTAGCGCCTAAGCCCCGCGACCGCGCTTTCTCGTCGCGCCCGCCAGCGAGGCGGGCGCGCTATGCTTGGTCCCGCGGAACTAAGGCCAAGAGCCGAGAGTCTATCCCTCGGATGATGGCCTTAGAGTCAGGTCCGCTAGGAAAGAAACGCGTGTAAAGGTTGGTGCATGCTCATTGTCGGCGGTGCGCTCGCATTCACGGCGATCAGCGTCTTTTTCCTATGGCGCTTCATTCTCAGCTGCCGCGCCCTCTGGCGCGAGCGAAGGACGCGGGAAGCGGCGCGGGAGAAGACCCACGAGAGGGTCGGCGCCGAGTAGGGCTCAGCCGCCGTAGCGCTCGGTGCGGATCATCGGCGCCGCGATGTCGGCTTCGATCGCGCCTTCAGATGCCGCCTCGACGAAAGGGTTGCCGCCGCAGATGAAGACGTGGCGGGGCGGGGCGGGCAGCCTCGTCACGAGCTCGGCGACCATGGCGCGATCGACACGGCGGCCGAAGTCCTCTGTCCGGCGCGGCTCGTCGCGGGTAAGCGCGAGCGCCAGCCTGAAGCCGTCGTTCCGGTGGTGCATGGCAATCAGCTCGTCGCGGAAGATGACGTCATCCCAGGTCCGCGCGGAGAACAGGAGCAGCGCCGGAATGTTGGAGCCGCGCGCTTCGCGGTGGCGAAGCATCGACATCAGCGGCACCACGCCGGAGCCGCCCCCAAGGAGAAGCAGCGGGCCGCCATCCTCGACCGACCAGACGAAATGTCCGCCGATAGGCCCGCGCAGCTCGATGGGGTCGCCAATCTCGGCCACGTCGTGGAAGAACGGAGACACCTCGCCGTCGTCGAGCCGCTCTATTGCGAGCTCGATGCCGTCGGTCCGCTCCGGCGCGGAGGCGATCGAGTAGCTGCGCTCCGCCTGATAGCCGTCGGGCGCGGTCAGGCGCAAATCGACATGCTGGCCGGCGCGGAAGGAGATGGGCGATGCGGGCGCGAACAGGAAGCTCTTCACGCGCGGAGTGTCGGAGGCAATCGCCTTGATGGTTGCCTCCTGCCAGTTGAGCTTGGGCGCCCCGGCAAGAGCGGGTGGCACGTCAGTCACCGGTGAAGCGCTGCTCGCGCCAAGGGTCGCCATAGATGTGATAGCCGCGCAGCTCCCAGAAGCCCGGCTCGTCCTCTTTCGTGAATTGCAGACCGCTCACCCATTTCGCCGACTTCCAGAAATAGAGATGTGGCACGAGCAGCCGCGCTGGGCCGCCATGATCGGGCTGAAGCGGCTTCCCCTCATAGGTGAGCGCGATCATGGCCTTGCCGCTGACGAGGTCGCCAAGCGGCACATTGGTGGAGTAGCCGTCGAAGGAATGGGCAAGCACGAACTTGGTGGGCGGCGAGGTGAGCTGCGCAGCAGCGAGAATGTCGTCGATCAGCACCCCCTCCCATGGCGTGTCGAGCTTCGACCATTTGGTGACGCAATGAATGTCGCGAATCTGCCTGGTCTTGGGCAGGGCATTGAACTCAGCCCAGTTCCATTTGGCGACGGGACGCGGACCAACCTTCATCGTGAAGGACCAATCCTCGGTCTTGATATGCGGCGTGGGGCCTGCCGAGAGCACGGGGAAATCTTCCGTCAGCGACTGACCCGGCGGGAGGCGCTTGGCGAGGTCGGGCGTCGGCCTTCGTCCGGTAAACCCGCGCGTAACCATGGAGAGCCGCTCCAAGCGATGTCATGCCGCCCATTCACTATGGTCCATGCCCGGACGCGATCGTCAATGCCAAAGCTCCGCTGACGCGCAGGGGGTGCGACAACACGGTCTGCCTGCGCGCTTGGGAACAAACGACGGGCTCCACACATTGGGGCGAGCAGGAGCCGCAAGGAGGACCAAAGATGGCAAAGCTCGACGCGAGCAAATCAGGCACGTTCAAAATAGGCGGCGAGATCGAGATCAATCGGCTCGGCTTCGGCGCCATGCGCATCACCGGCAAGGGCATCTGGGGCGAGCCGGAGGATAGACCTGAGGCGCTCCGAACCTTGAAGCGCGTGCCGGAGCTCGGCATCGATTTCATCGACACCGCCGATTCCTATGGGCCCGACGTCTCGGAGGAGCTGATCCACGAGGCACTCTTTCCCTATAAGGAAATGCTGATCGCGACCAAGGCCGGCTTTCAGCGCACGGGTCCGGGCGTCTGGAAGATGGACGGCCGGCCCGAATGGTTGCGCAGCCAAGCGCTCTCGAGCTGCAAGCGGCTCGGCGTGAAGCGCATCGACCTTTGGCAATTGCACCGCATCGATCCGAAGGTTCCGCGGCATGCGCAGTTCGCCGCGATCAAGTCGATGATCGATGACGGCATCATCCGCTTCGCCGGGCTCTCGGAGGTGTCGGTCGCCGACATCGAGGAGGCGTCCGAGGTGTTTCCGGTGGTGAGCGTGCAGAACCGCTACAATCTCGTCGACCGCGGCAGCGAGGACGTGCTCGATTATTGCGAGGCGAACGGCATCGGTTTCATTCCGTGGTACCCGCTCGCTGCCGGCGATCTTGCCAAGGAGGGCTCGATCCTCGATCGCATCGCCAAGAAGCATGGGGCGGCTCCGAGCCAGATCGCTCTTGCCTGCGTGCTGAAGCGCAGTCCGGTGATGCTGCCGATTCCCGGCACCTCGAAGGTCAAGCATCTCGAGGAGAACGTGGCGGCGGTGAATATCGAGCTCACTGATGACGAGTTCGCGCTTCTCGATCGCGAGGGCCGCACCGCGTCTCAAGCAGCTTGAGGCGCGTCACTTCTCGACGGGAGCCACCTTCGTGCCGCTGAGATGGCCGTATAGCGCGAGCGCGCGGTTGACGTAGGACGCCTCGGGGAGAGCGAGCGAGGACGCGAGGCTCTCGCCGGCGAAGGCGAGACCATAAAAGCGGAACACGCCGGGCGATTCCCGCCTCACGAAGTGCACCGATTGCAAGTCGCCGGGATCGAAGAGGGTCAGCATGAAGCTCCTGATCGGCGTCACGTTTTCCACCGCGACCGTGAACCCGTCGGCGCTGAGGTCGCTCACCTTCATGCGATAAACCACCTCCTCTGAGGTGCGGTTGTCCTGCTGCGCAAAATAGAGCTCATGCCCGTTTTTCATCTCGGCGAGCGTGAAGTCGGCGCGCGAATGGCCCCCGTCGGGCGAATCGAGCGCCGAGGCGCTGTCGATCAGCGTGCGCCAGCCGCCGTCCGTCACCGACCAATATTGCAGGCCCTTCAGTGAGGAGATGGCGCCGAAGCGCTTGAGCAGCTCGTCGGTCGTGCCCTTGAAGTGGAAGCGGCCGGCAAGCGTCACCAGCACGCCGTCATCCTTGGCCTCCCAGCCGACGCAAGCGGGCGGCTTCCAGGCGGCAAGGTCCTTGCCGCTGATGACCTGCACAGCGGCCGGTGCGTCGACGGCGGCATAGTCGGGATAAGGGGCCGCGCCGCCGCAAGGCGGAACGGGCTCCTGTCCGGCGGCGGCAGCGCCTCCAGACAGGCCAAGGACGAGCGCAATGGCGAGCAGACCTCTCACGGGCGAAAGCTGTAGCGAATTGCGCATCGTCGCGAAAGCCCGGAACTTGCCTGCCGTCCTGACCAATTCGTAACCGCTTCCGGCTTAGATTGCCGCCTGGTCATCCGGAAGACCTGGCGAGGATCGCATGCTGCATGAGGAGCTGACATTCGTAGGCACCTGCGACATCGCGGGGCTCGTGCGCGGCAAGGGCTTCCCGTCGAGCGAGCTCAAACGGCGGCGCAAGACGGGGATCGGCTGGACCCATTCCAACCTGATGCAGACCTGCTTCGGCCCGATCTTCGATACGCCGTTTGGCACCGGCGGGGATCTCATGATCGTGCCAGACCCGTCGGCCGAGGTGCGCGTCGATTTCGGCGAGGGCATCGGCGCTCCAGTTGAGCATTTCGTCCTCGGCGATATCCGCAACACCGACGGCAGCCCGTGGGAGTGCTGCCCGCGCGAGTTCCTGCGCCGGGCGATCGCGGCGCTTCAAGAGGCGAGCGGGCTCGAGCTTACGTGCGCCTTCGAGCAGGAATTCGTCTATACCGGGATCGAGGACCGGCCCGGCCACCCTTACAGCCTCAGCGCGTTCCGGCGTCAGGGTCCGTTCGGAGAGAGCTTGGTCGCGGCGCTGCGCGCTGCAGCCGTGATGCCCGATTCCTTCCTCACCGAATATGGACCGCGTCAGTTCGAGTTCACCGTCGCGCCTCAACCCTCCCTCAAGGCGGCCGACCAAGCCGTGATCGCCCGCGAATTGGCTCGCTCCGTTGCATTCCGTCTCGGACAACGCGCGATCTTCTCGCCAATGCCGGTTGCCGACGGCACCGGCAACGGCGTGCATATCCATTTCAGCCTGCACGACGCGAAGGGCGAGCCGCAGACCTATCATCCGTCCGGCCCGCTCGGCCTGAGCCAGGCAGCGGCGCATTTCGCCGCCGGCGTGCTCGCGCATCTCCCTGCGATTTCCGCCATCACCGTGCCGTCGCCTGTCTCCTATCTCAGGCTGACGCCGAACCGCTGGGCGCCGGTCAATATCGACATCGTGAAGCAGGACAGGGGTGCTGCGCTCCGCGTCTGCCCCGTGTTCGCGGCGTCAAAGCGGAAGGACATCGCGCGGGCGTTCAATCTCGAGTTTCGCGTGTGCGATGCCGCGGCCAGTCCCTATTTGGCGCTCGGCGCGCTGATCTTCGCCGGCGCCGACGGAATTGCGCGTAAGCTTTCGCTGCCGCAAGCCGGCGCGCCGCCGGCTCCTCTACCCCGTTCGCTCGCGGAGGCTCTCGACAACATCGAGAAGAGCGAGGCGGTCGCGGGCTGGCTCGGGCCCGTGTTCCGCGAGGCCTATCTCCGCCACAAGCGCTCGGAGCTCGAACATGGCAGGGGCTTGGATGCCAAAGAGCTTTGCGCGCGCTACGCCGAAGTCTATTGAGCCGCGGCGGCGAGCTTGACGGCGTCCTCGGTCGCGATCATCCGGCAATAGCCTTTGAAGCATAGGAGAGCCGCCTCGTGCCGCGCCTCGCTTTCGGCGGCGCAGGCATCATGCACGCAACTCATGTAGTAGCCGAGATCGGCGCCATCCTTGACCGCATGGTCGATGCATTGGTCGGTGAGGAAGCCCGTCACGAACACATCCTCGATGCCGATGTTGCGCAGGAGATAATCGAGATTGGTCGAGTTGAAGACGGAGGACGACGTCTTGGGCAGCACGATCTCGTCGCGCGCCGGCGCGATCTCGGCGAGCACTTGCGCGTCGCGCGAGCCCTTGGCGACCGACATCCCCGAGAGCTTGTAGTCGAGGCTCCGGTCGCGGCCGTCCTCGGTGAGATTCTCGATCACCGTGTAGACCACCTCGAGGCCAGAGGCGCGAAAGGCGGCCAGCAGGCGGGCGATGTTGCGGACGACGCGCGTCGTGGCGGCGCGATAGAGCTCGGGGCGCGACTTGGCGTGCTCAGGCTTCAGCGTCGCGTTCTGCAAGTCGATGACGAGCAGTGCCGCGCGCCCTTTGCGGATCGGGCGGTCGCGTGTGAGGCCTATGCTTGCTGTCATCGGAGCGAAACGTGGCTATGGTGGCGCGCGGGAGACAGCCACTCTAACCGAGGATGAGGCCATGAATGTGAGTTTTTCGTTTCGGCGTGCCGTCCTTGTGCTCTCTGCGGGACTGATCGCGATCGGTGCGACGCGTCCTGCCGCGGCGGAGGCGGGCGCCTGCCACGATCTGGTCGGCACCTATCTCACCAAGAATTTCGCCAAGGGAGAGAGCGGGGACTTTACCAGCCGGAGCCTGATCGCGCTCTCCGGCAGCGGCCAGGCTTCGTTCACCGATTCCGGCGAAGGCGGCGAGAAGGGCTTCGGTCCCTTCACCGATGGGCGCGGTTCGTGGCGCTGCACCGAAGCCGATAAGGCGCATGCGATCACCTTGGATTTCACCACGCCGACGGCAGAGGCTCCGAAGGCGGAGATCGGCAGGCTCGATTTGGACCTGACTTATGATGCCGCCAGCAAGACCATCAAAGGCACAGCGACGCTCCGGCTCGTTCCGCTCGGCAGTGATCCGCTCACTCCCGGAGAGATCGGGAGCGGGCGCCAATTCGAGATCGTCGGCCAGCGCGTCGAGGCGCCATAAGCTATCAGGCTCTAGAGCCCATCCTTGAATTTGATCGCGGCGTGGGAGCCGTCGCAGAACGGCTTGTTCTTCGAGGCGCCGCAGCGGCAGAGCGTGAAGCGGTTCCGCACCTCGTAGCGGTAGCCGTCCTCGGCGATCACGGCGACGCCACCGCGCAGCCATAACGGGCCAGAGCAATCCTCGGCCGGATCCTCGACCAGGCCGATCGACTGTGGAAGCTTTGGCTCGAAAGCCTCGCCCGTCTCATTGTCCCAGGCGACGAGCCGCCCCGAGGGGCAGTCGCAGGTCTGGCGCACGAAATCCTCCCGCGCCTTCGTCCGGTCGGTCTCCTGCACCAGGCGCCAGACCTGGCCGTTGGGATCGCAGAAGCGGGCGAAGGCGCACAGCCCCTCGGCGTCGGTCAGCGACAGGACCGGTCCTTCGATCAGCTTGGCCTGCTCGCGATAGGGCTTGCGGCTCGCCGTCTCGGTGCCGTCGAAGCCGACCTTGGCATGAGTGCCGTCGCAATAGGGTTTGTGGCCACTATGGCCGCAGCGGCAGAGTGCTGCGTTCTTCTGCGCTGGGAGCGGGCTGCCCCATTCCCAGCTTATCGACGCGCCCTCGGCATTCGCGCCGATCGTCGCCTTGGCAATCGGCAATTCGCCGGAGACGAGATAAGGACCATCCTTGGTCACGCGAATTTCCGGCAATTTCGACCCTCCCTTTTGACACGCAGGAGCGGAAGCGCCGCTCCATGCGTTGTACATCGTGCGGTAATATCTATGAACGAATTTCATCCAGAATTCGGCGCGTTGGCATCCTAGGAGGCAGGATATGGTTGAAGACACCGTCACCCGCGATCAATTGGCGAAGCTCCTCAACGAGGATCTCTCGCGCGAGTATCAGGCGATCATCGCCTATGTGGTCTATTCGCAAGTGCTGAAGGGCGCCGAATATATGAACATCGCCGCGCAGCTCGAGCAGCACGCGCACCAGGAGCTCGAGCATGCGCTCATCATCTCGCGGCAGATCGACTATCTCGGTGCGATGCCGAGCGTCACGCCAAAGCCGGTGAAGACGTCCGACAAGGCCCGCGACATGCTGAAATTCGATCTCGACAATGAAAACGAGACGATCATCAATTACCGCGAGCGCATCCGCCAATGCGAGGCTCTCGGCGAGTTCGCCATGGCCGAGCAGATCCGTGAGATTCTCGTTCAAGAGCAAGACCATCAGATCGATCTCGCCACGGCGCTCGGCCAGGAGGTCCCGGATGTCAGCCGCTTGCGAAAGCGCAAAGGCTGAGCGCTGATCCGCCGCAGTACCCTGCATATGCGGTCGCGCGTTTTGTGGAGCATCAAAGTCCAAGGAGGATTGAGACCATGCAAGCCACCTGGAAGCCCTATACCGAGCACGGCGATTTGACCTCGCGGAGCAATCTGCCCGACAGCGTCTATGCCTTCCCCAAGCAGAAGAAGGAGCCTTTGACCGACGCGAGCCATGTGCGCAACGCGCTTGCCCGTTTCGATCAGGTGCAAGGCGTATCGGATGCAGACCGCGATCTCGCCTTCGCCAATATCAAGGCCGCCGCGAAGCATTACGGCGTCGACATCAAGGAGAAGAGCTGGAAGGAGCTCGGCCGCTGAGCTTCCGTCCTACCGGTAGCCGAAGGCAGCGCGGCGTGGCCTGCTGTTGCTGACGATCAGGACTAGCTTGCCAGAGCGGCCGGCCTCAGTCATTTCTCTCACTCCGCAATCTGTCATCAGGGAGGACGCCAATGGCCAAGGGGCAGCAGCGCAGCAATAAGGAAAAGAAGAAGCCGAAACAGAAGAAGGTCACGCCGCCGGCATCATCCTCGTCGGTAACCGGCCAGAAATCCGCCCAGGCCGGCGGAAAGAAAGGCTAAGCAAGGCGGCCGGCTTTTCCCGGCACGGGCCGGTGGCCAGGGCCGAGGAGGTGACTGGTTGCGCATGGCGGGGCTGAGCTTCCTGCTCGTTCTACTGTCGAGCACGACGCAGGCGGCAGAGCCGTCTCTGACCGTCACGGTCGGCGGCGAGACGCGCAATTTCACGCGCGAGCAGCTGCTTGCGCGGGATGACGCCACGACCATCGAAGTGGCGAAGGACATCACCTATCGCGTGCCGATGACCTATCGGGCGGTTCCGGTCGCAGCGTTGCTCGCCGGGATGAACATTCCACCCGACAGCGTGATCGAGGCGGTGGCGCTCGACGGCTTCACCGCGCAGCTCCCGCTCGACCTCGTGCTCAATAGCGATGAGAGCAAGGCGGTCGCCTGGCTCGCCATCGAGCAGCCCGATCATCCTTGGCCTCCGGTCGAGGGGAAACAGGCGAGCGCCGGCCCCTTCTACATCGTGTGGACGGGCGCCGATGCGGCAAGCATCCGCAGCGAGCAGTGGCCGTTCCAGATGGCGACGCTCGAGAGCCAATCCTCTCCGGCTGCGCGCTGGCCCGCTCTCGCCGTCGATCCGGCGCTCCCGGCGACAGACCCAATCCGTGCCGGCCAAGCCCTGTTCGTGGTCCAGTGCCTCACCTGCCACAGACTGAACAAGGCGGGCGCGGCCGATGTCGGGCCCGACCTGAACCTGCCCCAGAACCCGACCGAATATCTTTCGCCCAAGGGTCTGCACGATCTGATCCGCGATCCGAAAGCAGTGCGGACCTGGCCGGCGCAGGCGATGCCGCCCTTCCCCCCCGATTATCTCAGCGACCGCGAGATCGATCTCGTCATCGCCTATTTGAAGCACATGGCGGGCCGCAAGGTCGCCGATTAGCGCGTGCCGGGATCAGTCGTCCTCATGGCAGCCCTCTTCCTTGCTCCAGGCCTGCCCCCGCGGACAGCCATGCACGGACTTTGGATGTTTCGGCGCGACATAGCCCGGTTTGCACGTATTGCCTTCGGGGTGGTAGCCCGGTCCGCAAAAGCCCACGGCGTCCCGGGCTTGAGGCTGAAGCTGGTGTGACCGCGGTGACGCATGGCGGGGGCAGATTCCGTGTTAGGCTCAAGCTGCATGTCTATCACGGCTCAGAGCGAGGACTCACTTCTAACTGGCCCTGCCGCTTTGGGCGAGGGGGGAGAAGGCCGCACGGCCGGTTTTGCCGGCTCGGCGGTGCTGCATGGGCTTGCGCTTCTCTTGCTGTTCCTCGCCATGCCGCCGGGCACGCTCGGGTCGCAGCGGGATGTCCTCTCGATCCCCGTCGAGGTTTCGCTCGGGGACGACATCAGGCCTGCCAAAAAGGCGCAAGCCGCGGAGCTTCCCCAGCAGGCCTCGCAGGTGACACCAATGAGCTCCGGCATGAGCGGCGCCGTGCCGCCGGCACCGCAAGACGCGCTCGACGCCAAGCTTAAGGCCCTCGCTGAGCTGCACGAGGAAAATGCCGCAACGTCGAGCGAACGCAGCGGCTCGGGGCAAACGACCATGATCGCGGTCAACGAGGCGACGGCCGGCGAGCTTGCCGCCGCCAAGGACCTGATCAGGGTCCAGGTGATGCGGCGGTGGAATCTCGATTTGAGAGGTTTGGGCGGCGGCGATGCCTCGGTGCCGATCCGCGTGCGGGTCGGAAGCGACGGGGTCGTGCTCAAGGCCGAGCTCCTCGACACGCCGCGCTCGGCAGATCCTGCCTATCGCGAGATCGCGCTCAGCGCGAAGAATGCCGTGCTCATGTCGTCGCCCTTCACCTTGCCGCCCGGCCATTATCGCGGCGAGATGGATCTGGTGCTCGACCTCAACCCGAAAGACGCTCTGCACTGAGGATTGGCGAGCGCGCTCACGGTAGGTCGCGCGCGACGCGGAAGCCGGTCAGGGTCGAATAATCATATTCGCCTTCGCCGCTCACGCCGCCTCCGCTCCGCGCCGCCGAGCGCACGAAGACCGGCAGGCTGATCCACGACCCGCCGCGGATGACGTGCTTGCGGCAATCGGCGTCGGTCCAGGCGCTGCCGTCGTCGGGCGCGCCGTCATAGGTCTGATGCCAGCAATCCTCGGTCCATTGCCAGGCGTTGCCCAGCATGCCGTAGAGCCCGAAGCCGTTCGCCGCGAAGGCATCGACATCGGAAAACAGGCGCTTGTCCCACTCGCTGCCGCAGCCGTTGCAGTTGGCCTTGTTGATGCCGATCTCGTCGCCCCACCACCGCGCCGTCGTGGTGCCCGCGCGCGCGGCATATTCCCATTCCGCTTCGCTCGGCAGGCGGTAAGGGCCGTGCTCGCGCGCCGTGCTCGGGCGCTCCTCGCGGACCTTCTCGTTCAGCCACTCGACATAGCGTTTGGCGTCGCGCCAATCGAGGCAGACCGCAGGCCAGTGCGGCGCATCGGCGTCGTAAGGGGGCGAGGCCTTGCCGCGGCCAGGAGAGCGCCAGCCCATGTCGAGGAGCGGATTGCAGGGCGCGGGCTGGTAGCCCGTGTCGCGCAGGAAGGCGAGGAACTGCTCGCTGGTGATATCGTATTTGCCGAGCGCGAAGGCCTTGATCGCGACCTTGTGCTGCGGCCCCTCGGTATCGAAGCGCCCGCTCTCGCTCTGCGGGCTTCCCATGACGAAGCTCCCCGTCGGAATGCCGACCATGACGGGGCAATCCGCGCATTCCTTGAATTCGCGATCCTTACGTTCCTCAGTTCGCGCGGTCCCGATCGACAAAGCAACGCCAAGCAGAAGCAAAGTGAGGCAAGAGCGGGTTGGCGTTCTCCGCGTCATGCTGCAAGCCGCGTCATTGCGCGTCTTTGGGCGCGTCCGGGAAGGCATCGGGGTCATCGAGCAGGATCTTCGACATGGTCCAGCGCGGCGGGATCGTCTTCGTCACATCGTCGACGCGCCAATTGCCGTCCTCGCGCACGAGATCGAACAGCATGTTGCTCCGCTGATCGAAATTCTTGAACGTGGCGCGCACTTGCGCCTTGTCGGCCGACTTCGACACGAGAGCGATCTTGAGCTCGGTCAGCTTCCAGTCCTGGCCGTCGACGAACACGTCCCAATCGATCCTGCCGACCATGCCTTCCGGCGTCTCCTTCTCGTCCTTGTCGATCAAAGCCTGAAGGCGCTTGCTGTAGATGTGAGGCAGGCCGGGATTATCCGTCTCGTATGTCTTGTAGATGGCCTTGATCAGCGACACGGGGTCGCTATCGGCTGCGGCTGCGCGCGCCGCGCCAGAACCAAAGCCGAGCGAAAGGAGCAAGGCTAGGATGACGCGCATGAATTCACCTTTGCATGGGAGTCAATCGAGCTTCTGATAGGTGTTGTCGAGATCGTCCTGCACGACGGTCGCCTTGCCGGCCGCGCCGAGGATGAGATCCTTGTCGGGCACCATCGGGCTATAGGTCCAGCCGGACGGCAGCTTGAGCTTGGCGCCGAGCGCGGGCAGGTCATCATAGGTCAGGGTCTTGTCGACGATCTGCGCGTAGGCCTGCATCACGTAGCGGCTGCCGTCTGGCGCCTGGAGCATGAACACGGGACGCCCCGCCTTGAAGAGATAGACCGTGTCGCGATCGATGATCTCTTCGCGATAGGGCCGGTGCAGCAAATCGAGAAGTCCGATGTCGATAGTGGCGCGCTCGGTGAGCTTCATCCCATCGACTTCGATCGTCTCACCGGATTTGGTGGCGCCTGAGGCCGTGATCTGGTCCATGAGAAAAAAGCGCGGGCCGTTCAAGAGAACCGTGATCGCGCCGAAGCGCCGCTTCATGGCGTCCTCGGTGATGGCGTTCCACACTGAAGCCGGGCAGTCGTTCAGGCCGAGCGTGTTGTAGACGGTCGCCTTGAGGTGAAGCCCCTCGCGCAGAACAGGGATGATCTCGCAATAGCGCGTGTTGCGCACGCCACTGATGGCGTTCCCCTCGATGATAGGGACGGACGTCGCGGCCCCGGCAGTGGTGCCTAAGGCACTCGTGCCCGCGAGCATGAGGCAGACGAGAGCTGCCAAGCGGAGCGAGGATGCCGGCACATCAGAAGCCGGTGCAGCCGATTCCGCTCGCAGAGGTCGGACAATTTCCCGACGACCGAGGCGGCGGCGCATCCGCGACGGCGGCGATCTTACGTAGCTTGTCGAGCTTCATGCGGCAGTCGGTGTAGGCGGGCGTGCCGGGCGTCGTGCCATAGCTGATGCATTTCTCGTTGTCGGCGGCCTCGAACTGGGCGGTGTTGTCCTGTGACGACGTCAGGCAACCCATCAGCATCGCCGACATCGATGCCAAGACAAAAAAACCCAGCCTCACGAGAACCCCCGTCACTTACGCCCTCACCCACGCCGATTTTAGCCAATCAGGTAAGCCGGCAATAGGGGCGTAGCTATGGCAGTTTCGGGCCGAAAGCGGCCATTGCCGCTAGTTTGGCGGGGAATAGTCGCAATGCGCGCCGCCCCCCGCTTTCTGCTGAACCTCGCTCGGTTTGATCGCGCATTTCAGATTGGAGAGCGCTTCGAAGGTCGATCCTGCCGCCCCGTCCGCTTGCACGCCGATCTCGGCGAGCGTGGCGTAAAGCTCATGCGCGCGCCGTCCCATCAGCATAACGGTCTTCTTGCCGAAAACGAGGTCGCAGGAATGCGCGGTGATGTCGACGTTGCTTGCACGGCAGGTGATCTTGTCGGCCGATATCAAAATCGTCTCTCCGGCCGGGTAAGCGACATTGGTCTGCCCATTGAGGAATTTCGCCAGCACGGCCTTGTCGGTCGCGCCAAGGAGCGGTGAATTCTCAGCGACGAGGGCGGCGAGCGCGAGCGCGCCGTTGCCGTCAGCGGTCTCGGCAAAGGCCGTGCTCGAAAGGGTCAAAGCTGCGGCAACAAGAATAAATCTCGCCGAGTTCATCGCTGCTTTCCTTTGCTGCGTGGGCCATCCCGCGGGGGTCATTTTGTCACGGACCCGATGGCGGGGCGAAACGCGTTTGTCCGATGCTACCGCTGAGGTAGTCCTAACGAGGAGGAGAAACGCCATGAAGAAGATCATGACCATCGTCGTCGCCGCAGGTCTCAGCCTTGCCTTCGCGGCACCGGGATTGACCGCCGATAAACTGCCGACGAGCAAGGCTGCCTGCGAGAAGGCTCACATGAAGTGGGACGATTCGGCCAAGACCTGCTCGAAGATGTAGTCGCGCGGCGACAGGATCGGGGGGCGCCGGCTCCTTGAGCCGACGCCCTCACTCTAAATTCCACGAAACAAAGTTCCCGCGGCCAGAATGAGATAGGCGACCAACAGCACGACAAAGCCGCTGTGGACGTGCGGAATTGCGATATTGGCGTAGTGGATCACCACCGCGACGGCGGCGATGATGATCGAAACGACGAAGGTGATGATTCTCGGCGCCGAAAGTTCCAGCATTGGTTTGTCCCCCTAGAGATTGAAGCCCGAGTCTACTCCATCGCGCAGCGAAAGGCTCTGCCGCTGTTGGGCGCACCGCCGCCGATCGTTCCGTGGGACGCTATCCGCGATTTGCCAGCCGCGAGACCATCGAGGGCGTGAGATAGACGATCGAGGTCCTTGATTTTCCGTCTTGCCGGTAGCGAAAGATCAGAATGGCACCGCCGATCTGCTCTTCCTTGGCACTCGCCAGCCCGAGGCTGAAGCGCGCTCCCGCAGGAACGATGCCTTCCGATTTCTGGCCCTCGACATTGAGGGCGAGCGCGATCTCGCGGTGGCCTCCATCCGGTTTGAGAACCGCGTGCACCTCTTCGAAGGGCTGATCGGATGCGTTAATTCCGTTGATGGCAAATCCGCCTGCGCCGCTCGATGAAGCTGGTGCTTGCTGTCCATCGAGAAACCAAACGACCGGAGAGCCTGGCGATCCCTTTGGCTCCGGCTTAGCCTCAGGCCAGGTCGGTGTCGAGGTCGCCTGAATGGATTGAGGTTCGGGAGAGGGAGGGGATGGCGGTTCCGCCTCGCTCACGCTCGCAGCATTCGCCGTGCTCGGCGCTGTGGAAGGAGCCGGGACCTGCTCGATGGGGTTGGTATCGGGAGCCTCGGGGGCAGGGACTTCCGCAGTGGCCGTCGTCGCGACAGCGACGGGGGGAGGGATCGAGGCAAGGGCTTTGCGGATCGCGTCGGCAGTTTGCTGGTCGACCACGAGCTGAAGCTTGCCGGCAGCCCAGATCATGCCCGCTCGGATATTGCTCGGTTCCTTGGCGATCGCGACGAAGAGAAAGCCGACAAAAGCGGCCATCGAGATCGCCGTCGAAGCAAGCGCAATCCAAAAGCGGCGTCCGCTGTAAGACGCCACCAGAAGAGCGAAAAGAGCGACGCCGGCAGCGAAGAGAACTCAAGACCCGTGTCCCCCCACATCAGTCGTTATTGTAGGTGACTCGATGGCACCAAACCGTGGCGCGAGCACGGCGAATTCATACGCATTCCGCGCGAAAATCCAGCTATTTCCGCATACGCCCGGCTGCCTTGGCTCGGACGCGGATAGATGGTGCCCCAGGCCGGACTCGAACCAGGATACCGGCGGCTAGGGATACGGCAAGTTCAAGTCTGTTATTTTAGGGGTGCCTCTTAGCCCCCGCCGAATTTGTAGTTGAAGCCGACCCGGACGATGTTGAACTCTGCCGGGCTCGCGGAGAATTTGAAGACTTGGGGGTCCCTGGGCGGGAGGTAATGGGCTGTTCCCGCATAGTCCTCCCCGTCGAAGCGTACGAACAGGTACTCCGCCTTGACCGTCCAATTCGGCCTCCACGCAAATTCCGCGCCCCCACCCGCCGTCCATCCAGTATCCATATCGCCTATAGCGTCGATCAGCCCGCCGCCGCAGCGGGGCACTCTGTTGCAAAAATCGTGATTGCGATATTCACCATCGCTGAATGCTGCGCCGCCGGTCCCATATATGAGCCATCGATCCATGGCGATGCCTAAGCGGCCCCGCACCGTCGCCAGCCAGTTCATCTCAACACTGACGCGGGTGTCGGACCCCCAGTCTGCCTTTGAACTGGCCGGGATTTTAGCCGCGCGGATATCGAACCCCGAAAAATCGGCTTCTATGCCCGCGACGAGATTACTGAAGGCATAGTTGTATCCGGCCTGACCCCCGCCAATGAAAGCGGTGTCGTCCCCAACTTTGGTGACTTCGCCAGGAACAGGGTTGGCCTTAAAATAATTGAAGCCGTCGAGATCTACGGACGTAGAGTCGCCACCCCACCCTGCGCCAGCATTGCCGCCGATGTAAAATCCCGTCCATGTGAAGGGAGTAGCATAGGCGGTCGTCGGGAGCGCCAAAATGGCCAGGCCGGCGAGGTAGAACTCAATCGAGCATGCTTGTTCATGGCTTTACCCCGGCCAACATCTCATTCCTCGAACAAATCCTAAGCACTATTTCGGAGACCAACTGTCACCTTCGTACAACAGGCCCCGGGATTCTTTTTTGGTCGGGTTCATGCTCCGCGCATCGCGTTGGGTAGGGGAGTAAAGGCCGGGCTGTATGTGGGAGACGAGACTCCCGCGCAGGATAGCGCGTCCGTCGCATGTGCGCGGTGCGCTCCAGCTCAGACGCTCGCAGTTGCGAGTTCCAGCGCCCGCGTGTCTCAGCGAGGTATGGGAAGCTGCAATATGGTGCCCCAGGCCGGACTCGAACCAGCACGTCGTTGCCGACAACAGATTTTGAGTTTGCCGCGTCTACCATTCCGCCACTGGGGCTTAGGCCGGAACATGGGATAAGCGTGGCGCGCGGTCAACCTCACCGGGCGACAAGATGGGAGCGATGGACAATGGCCGGGCTCGCGGCTAAGCAGGCTGCATGCTGCGCAGGTTCTCCGCTATCGCCCTCCTGGTTTTGCTCGCCTTGCCTGTCGCGCACGCTCCTTCACGGGCGGCCGACTCTTTGCCCATCGCTGGTCCTTGGGGCGACGTCGAGGCCAAAGGCTGCGACGACTACCGAGGTGAGACCGAGGGCGGTTACATCGTCGTCGACAAAGATGGGCGCGGCTGGGGCTCGGGCGGCGAGTGTGGCTGCAAGGTCAAGTCCGTCAAGAAATCGGGCGAGAGCGAATATGCCATCGTCGCCTCGTGCCAATGCATCGACGGTCCCAAAGAGACTTGGCACCGGAAACTGATCGTGTTGAGCGACAGCGAGATCGAGTGGAACGGCACGAAATATCAGAAGTGCAAGCCCCTTCCCTGAGCCGATGGACAAGGGCGTCCGGGCCCATTAAGCAATCCCCATGCTGCAGCGGCTCTACGACAAGGTGATCGCGCTCTCGGAAAGTCCCAAGGCGCTGCCCACGCTCGCCGCCGTCTCGTTCGCCGAAAGCTCGTTTTTCCCCATCCCGCCCGACGTCGTGCTCGTGCCCATGGCGCTGGCGCAGCCGCACAAGGCGCGGCTCTACGCGCTCGTCTGCACGGTCTCCTCGGTGCTCGGCGGCATGCTGGGCTATGCCATTGGAGCCTTCCTTTACGACACCGTCGGCCATTGGTTGATCTCGGTCTATGGCTATGGCGAGGGCATCGACGCCTTCCGCGCGGCCTACGCCAAATGGGGCGCGTGGATCATCCTGATCAAGGGCATGACGCCGATCCCCTACAAGATCGTGACCATAGCCTCGGGCTTCGCCGGCTATAATTTCTTCATGTTCGTGGTGCTGTCGATCATCACGCGCGGCGCGCGCTTCTTCCTCGAGGCCGAGCTGCTGCGTCACTATGGCGAGCCGATCCGCGGCTTCGTCGAGAAGAGACTGACGCTCGTCACCACCGGTTTCCTCGCGGCTATTGTCGGCGGCTTTCTCATCGCCAAATATGCCTTCTGAGATGGACGCAACAGGCAAACCGATCCTCGCCAAGCCGCCTCGCTACGTGCTGACGGCGAGCGCAGTCGTGCTGGTCGTTGCCTTGGGCACGATCCTCGCCGCGCTCGGCTTCGAGCATATCGGCGGCTATGCGCCGTGCCCGCTCTGTCTTGAGGAGCGCTACGCCTATTACTTCGCAGTGCCAGTGGCGGCGCTCGCCGTGCTGCTGGCGAGAGGGGAGAGCACCGGCCTCGCCCGCATCCTGTTGCTCGCGGTCGCGCTCGCCTTCCTGGCTAATGTGGCCCTTGCCGTGTTTCATGCGGGGGTGGAATGGAAATGGTGGCCTGGGCCGACCGAATGCACCGGCGCCTTCGATCTCAAATGGGGCGAGAACGGGGTCGTCGATACGCCGGTGATCCGCTGCGATGAGGCCTCCTTCCGGTTCCTCGGTCTGTCCTTCGCGGGGTGGGACGCGGTCGTTTCGGCGTTCCTCGCCATCGTTGCGGTTTTCGGCGCGGCGCAGAGGCGCTAGATTCAAGCGCCTCACGGGCCTTCAAGCGAGAGTGATTGGCGGGGGTCTCGCGCGCGCTGCTATAGCGGCTGGAAGTTCATTCGTCGCAAAGGATCGCGCAATGCTCGCCCGTCGCACTCTCATCCTTGCCGCTATCGTCACCACCATTTTGCTCGGCGTACTTCCAGCGTCTGCGGCCGAGTGGAAGCCGTTTACCCAGGCCGACTTCGCCGCCGCGAAGAAGGACGGCATGTCGATCCTGGTCGATATTTTCGCCGTCTGGTGCCCGGTCTGCCGCGCGCAGAACCCGATCCTCACCCAGCTCACGCGCGAGCCCGAGTTCAATGACCTCGTCGTGTTCAAGATCGATTTCGACACACAGAAGGCGGACGTGCGGGAGCTCAAGGCGACCTCGCAAAGTACGCTGATCGCCTTCAAGGGCGAGACCGAGAAAGCGCGCTCGGTCGGCGACACCAACCCCGCCTCGATTGCCGCTCTGGTGAAGAGCGCGCTCTAGCGGACGCCATCATGAGCGGAGCCGTCTCATGATCGCGACGCTCGGACTGGCGTTTCTCGCCGGCGTGCTCTCTGTGCTGTCGCCCTGCGTCTTGCCGCTCCTCCCCATCGTGCTCGGAACGGCAGCGAGCGAGCACCGGCTCGGTCCGGTCGCGCTCGCCGTGGGGCTTGGGCTTTCCTTCGTGACCATCGGTCTGTTCGTTGCAACCATCGGTTTCGCCGCCGGCCTAGACACCGACCTTTTCCGCGCCATCTCGGCGGCGCTCCTCATCGCGGTCGGCCTCGTCCTGCTGGTGCCGAAGCTTCAAGCGCAGTTCGCTCTCGCGGCGAGCCCAGTCGGCAATTGGGTCGACGAGCGGCTCGGCGGCTTCGCCACGAGCGGGCTATGGGGCCAGTTCGGGCTCGGGCTCCTGCTCGGCGCGGTGTGGAGCCCGTGCGTCGGGCCGACGCTCGGCGCCGCATCGATCCTCGCCGCCAAGGGCGAGAATCTCGGCCAGGTCGCGCTCACCATGTTCGCCTTCGGGCTCGGCGCGGCACTGCCCCTGATGCTGCTCGGGCTTCTATCGCGCGAGGCGATGATGCGCTGGCGCGGACGGCTGATGGAGGCCGGCAAAGGCGGTAAGATGCTGCTTGGGCTGCTGCTGGTCGCGATCGGGCTGTTCGTGGCAACGGGTCTCGACAAGCGGCTCGAGACAATGCTGGTCGATGCCTCGCCCGAGTGGCTGACGAACCTGACGACGCGGTACTAAGTTCTCTTCCGTCATGCCCGGCCTCGTGCCGGGCATCCACGTCTTGGCCGCAAGCAAATTCGTGGGTGGCCGGGACACGCCCGGCCATGACAAGGAGTGTTTGAAAACGGCGTAGTCTTACGGCTCGAGCTCGGTATCCCAGTAGAGATAATCGAGCCAGCTCTCATGCAGGTAGTTCGGCGGGAACAGCCGGCCGTTGCGGTGGAGCTCGAACACCGTCGGGCGATAGGGCTTCTGTGCCGGGTGCATCTTAGCCTCGACGGGCAGCTTGCCGCCCTTCATGAGGTTGCACGGCGCGCAAGCGGTGACGACGTTCTCCCATCGCGTCAGGCCGCCGCGCGAGCGGGGCACGAGATGGTCGAAAGTGAGATCCTCATCGTCGCCGCAATATTGGCAGGTGAAGCGGTCGCGCAGGAACACGTTGAACCGGGTGAAGGCCGGATAGAGCGCGGGCCGCACATAGTTCTTGAGCGAGACGACGCTCGGCAGCTTCATCTCGAAAGTGGGAGAGCGCACCGAGCGGTCGTATTCGGAGACGATATTCACGCGATCGAGGAAGACCGCTTTCACCGCGTCCTGCCAGCCCCACAGCGAGAGCGGATAATAAGAGAGCGGCCGATAATCGGCGTTGAGCACGAGGGCTGGGAAAGTGCCGGGGGCGGCCGATGCGGTTGCGACGTTCAAGGCGATAAGTCCTCGATCTTGCCCGTCGCACTCGGGCTAAAGCCTCCTTATGGCGCGGCATACTATAGGGGCATGTCGGGAATGTGAAGGGCCCAACATGCTGTGGTGACGGGCCATCACGCCGCTGCTTTTTGTGTGCCTTCGCGGAGCCTTGCTTAGCGCAAAGAAAGCACCAGGAAGACGGTGTGGATTGCGGTGAAGCCGACCCCGTTGGCGAGGCCCAGGTGATTCGCGGCGGTGATGATCCGAACGGAACGCGCGGGCAGCGCCACATCTCACCCGGCAAAGTGAACTACGTCACAAGCCATTCGCCACGAGAGCGACCACGCCTATGTGACGCTCATCCTCAACACAGGCGAGCATGTCACGGATGTGTGGACGACGTTCAGCCCTGTTGATGATCAGGCACGCCTCGATCATGCGCCACAGGCGGCGTGACCTTTAGGCTTTGTTCCTTGCCCGTGTCGCTGCTGCTTTGGCTGCACTCGCCCGTCGCTTGCGCGTTGCCGCCCCCTCTTTGCCGCCGCGCGGCGCTTCCGCGTCAATGCGCCCTGTTGAGCTGGCGTGAGCTTCTTGGCTGCTGCCATCGTGCGTCTCCCCCTGTGTGTAGAATCGTAGTGTATCATACCCGCGCGACAAAGCGGCGGTGATCAGGCTCCCTCCGCGCGATCTCTGCGAGCGGGGGGTCCTCGGTCTGGCGCTGCCTGTTCGCTCCGATTCTTCGTCACTCAGCGGATCGGCTGAGCCGTCGCGACGAAGGCTTGCTTGAGAAAGGCACCGCCGAGGCGCAGGCCTTCACCATCGATGCCGTGGCCGATGCCTTCGGCGACGTGCCACTCGACCGGGAGCCCGGCGTTGGCAAGCTGCTCGCGCGCCATGAACATGGCATCGAGGGGAATGACCTCGTCCGCGTCGCCATGAACGAGCAGGATGGCAGGCCCTGATCCGGGTCCGCCCGGCAACGCCTCGAGCGTGGCGAGCGCGCCGGAATAGCCGACGATCGCCGCGGGCGCCGGGTTCCGCTTCAAGCCGACGCCGAGCGCCATCATGGTTCCCTGGCTGAAGCCGACAAGCGCGAGCGCGCGCGGGCCGAGGTTCAGCCGCTTGAGCTCGGCATCGAGAAAAGCATCAAGCGCGGGGCCGGCATGCCTCACGCCGCGCACGAGCTCGCCGGAATCGCGGAAGGTCAGGTTGAACCATTGCCTGCCCATCGGCGACATGGCGCAAGGCTCGGGCGCGTTCGGCGAGACGAAGGCCGCGTTCGGCAGGAGCTTCGCCCATTCGCGGCCGAGCCCGATCAGGTCGTTGCCGTCGGCGCCATAGCCATGCAGGAACACGACGAGCTGCTGCGGCGCGCCGCCCGCGGCGGCCGGCAATCTCGGTCCGTCAAGAAGGAGTGCCATTCAGCGAGCGCTTACTTCGCCCCCTCTCCGGCCTCGTCGGAGGAATGGGCGTTGAGCTGGCCATAATTCTGGATGCCGATCTCATTCAGGAGATTGAGTTGTGTCTCGAGGTGGTTGATGTGGCCCTCCTCGTCGCCCAGCAGCTCCTCGAACAGATCCATGCTCACGTAATCCTCTTCCTTCCGGCAACAGGCGCGCGCCTCCATGTAAAGCGCGCGGGCGGAATACTCGGCCTTGAGGTCGCATTCGAGAATCTCCTTGATGTTCTGTCCGATCATCAAGGGATCGATGTGCTGCATATTGGGGAAGCCTTCGAGAAAGATGATGCGGTCGACGAGCTTATCCGCATGCTGCATCTCCTCGATCAATTCCTCGCGCTCCTTCTTGGCGAGCTTGGTGAAGCCCCAGTCGTCGAGCAGCCGGTAGTGCAGCCAATATTGATTGACGGCGGTGAGCTCGTGCGTCAGCGCCTTGTTGAGATATTCGATGACGCGTGGGTTCCCCTTCATTCCTAAGTCCTCCTATCGACCTTTGCGGCCATCATGGCCTGTTCCTGCCGCCCGGCTCAAACGAAAAAGCTGCAAAGCTGACTGGCATCGGTGTGCGGATGGTGCGGTCACGGTTCCTCTCCTCCCGCCCTGTGGGGAACCGGGGCGGGAGAGCCTGGACCCTCCTCGTCATAGGCAACCATCAGCTTGGTGATGAGCGGCAGGCAGCTGCCGCACGAGGGCCGCTTGCCCAGATAGCGGTAGATGGTTCCCGGAGTCAGCACCACGAAGGGGTCGCCCGTGCGCAGCGCCGAGACTGCCTCGGCGATGTCCTTCGAGGTGATCATGGTGCATGAACAGACGATCATGCCTTCTCTCTAAGGCATGGAAGGGCGTCTTGTCGTCAAAGACGCGCGCGAGCCTTAATCCGCTTGCGGACCCAGCAGTCGATCAATGAACGGCCGAGGACTCACCGCTGCCGCGCGGCTTTTCAATCACTGTGCCTGCGTGGACCTCGTGATTGTGCTCGACGGTTCGCTCGCAGGTGCATGACGATCCAATCGTCGCGTCGTCGCTCCAATGGCAAAAACCACTCTTGCCGAATGACGTGCCGTTGTTCTCACGCCAGGCGCAGAGCCGCTTGTGATTGATGATAAGGGCCTTGGTGCGGAGGTCAGTAGTGGGATGGACAAGGCGCGGCGGTTGGGCTGTGGAGAGCAGCGTTGCCCCCGGAGGAGCGGATTATGCTGGAATGACGCAAAGGGATGCGAAAGCGGCGATCAGCGAAACGGTCATGAGTGAACGCATGGGTCACCTCATTCCTTTTCCGACATCTCATCGAGCGGTGAAGCGCCTCGACGCCTCAGCCCATAATACGCCCAAAGCAGACGCGCGGCGACGCCTCTCCACGGCCGCCAGGCTTCGGCGATCTCGACCATCTCGTTAAGGCTCGGACGGGCGTCGAGCGCGAGGGCGTCTCTGACAGCGTATTGGAGCGCGAGGTCCCCCGGTGACCAGGCGTCGGCCCTGGCGAGGCAGAAAAGGATGTAGATGTCGGCCGTCCATGGCCCGATGCCTTTCAGTGCCGTGAGCCTCAAGTGAATCTCCTCTTCGGGAGCGTGCGTCAGCTTATCGAGTTCGAGTGAGCCTCCGGCGATCGCGTCGGCAAGCCCTCGCAGTGTTGAGATCTTGACCCGAGACAGACCGGTGCGGCGCAACTCCCTCTCTGGCACGGCAAGGAACGAAGTGGGGGTGAAAGGCCGCACGCGCGCTTCGAGCCGTTCCCAAATCGCCGCTGCGCTCGCCACCGACAGCTGCTGGGCTGTGATCACCCGGGTGAGGCCCTTGAATCCGGCGGGCCGGCGGCGCAAAGGCGGGGCGCCAGAAATCGCGTGGACGCGCGATAGATGAGGGCAGGAGGCGACGAGCGCTTCCACCCCTTCGTGAAGGTCTCTCTTTGTCCTGATCCTACGAATGGCCAAATTCTCGCGTTTTTCCCTTCTACTTAACCATATCGGGGCGGCGGGCAATTTAGCCGAGTCTTAAGTGATGTCTGCCAGGCTCGTTGCCAATCTTAAAACCAAGGGTGGGCAACTGGTCATGCGGGCAGAAGACTTCAAGCCTGACGATCTCTTCACGCAGATCCAGAATCTCGTCGAGCGGCTCGCGGTGGAGCGGCGCGCGCGCGAGGCGGCGGCGGCCGCCGACAAGGCGAAGTCGGAGCTCCTTGCCACGGTCGGCCATGAGCTGAAGGCTCCGGCCGACACGTTGATTGCCATGATCGAGCTCTTGAGCGCGAGCCCGCTCGATCCAGCGCAGCGCCGCTATACCGACATGCTCGCGCAGTCGGCGCTAAGCCTCCGAGACGTGCTCGACGATATTTTCGACCTCACCCGCCTCGAGGCCGGGCGCTTCGCGCTCGACCGCTCAGAGTTCGATCTGCACGCGATGATGCAGGATGTAGGCTCGGTGTTACAGGCCCGCGCGAACGACAAGGGGCTGACCAGCGGCATCGATATCGGGGCGAGCTGTCCGCAGATCGTCGTCGCCAATGAAGCGCGCATCCGCCAAGTCTTGATGAGTCTCATCGACACGGCGCTGAAGTCCACCGTCGACGGCTCGGTGCGGTTGCATGCGAGCGGGATCGAGGTGAACGGCGTGTGGCGGCTCCGCTTCGACGTGAGCGATACGGGGAGCGGCCACTCTCGAGCCGAGCGGTACCAGTTGTTCAAGCCGATGCTCAAGTTTCCGAGCGCAACGATTGCCCAGCGCGGGCCCACCGGGCTCGAGCTCGCGATCGGGCGGAAGCTCGCCGCGCTGATGGGCGGAGAGGTCGGCTGCGACAGCGCGGTCGGCAAGGGAAGCCTCTATTGGTTCACGCTCGCGGCCGAGCGAGCCGGGCCCGAGCCGCTCGAGGCTGAGCCCCCCGTTCTAGTCCTGCTTGAGGATGAAGCGGTCGCGGCAAAGCCCGTGAAGGAGACTGAGCCGCAAGGCAAGCTCAGGGGTCACGTGCTGGTGGTCGAGGACAACGCCATCAACCGCATGCTCATCGCCTCCTATCTTGATGAGTTCGGTTTGAGCCACGAGATGGTGGGCTCTGGCGCGAGCGCGCTGCTCAGCCTCGCCTCTAAGCGCTACGACCTCGTGCTGATGGATGTGGCGATGCCGGACCTCGACGGCGTCGAGGCGACGAAACGCATTCGCGCGCTGCATGCGCCGGCGGCTGACGTTCCGATCGTGGCGCTCGTCTCCGCCAAGAAGGGGGACCGCGGAGCCTATCTCTCCGCCGGCATGAATGCCTATGTGTCGAAGCCGATCCGCGGGCGCGAGCTCTATCGGGTGCTCGCTCCGTTCCTCGCCAAAGATGCAGGCGAAGAGCCCGCTTTGCGCGCCGGCTAGAGGTTGTCTACAAGCACGCCCGCGAGCAGGATCAGGTAGGCGATCAAGAGCAGGCCGAGCGCATAGCCGGTGAAGAACGGCAGCGGCACGATCATGCCGAGGACGACGAGTGCGGCGATGACGACGGAGACGAGGAAGGTCTCCCGCCGCGGTGTGCTCAAGCGAAAATTCATGATGTCCCCCCTTTGCAGCAAACGGTCACGACAGAGGCCCAATCTATCAAACATGACGGCCGTCATTGGCGGGCTCGTGTTGGCCATCCACGATTTTGAGGGTGCGTCGAGCGGGCTAGGTTCCCGACACCGGGACCTTCTCGCGCGCCCTGAGCGGGGGCACGGGAACGCTAATGCCCGCCAGCACCTCGGCCTTGGCGTCGACCAGCTTCACGATGCCGAGCATGATGTCGTTCAACTGGAAGTCCTTGGGCGTGTAGATGGCTGACGCGCCGCACTGCTTGAGGATATTGACGTCCTCGGGCGGGATGATGCCCCCGACCACGACCGGCACGTCGCCCATCCCCGCCTCGCGCAGACGCTGCACCACCTCGCGCACGAGCGACACATGGGAGCCGGAGAGGATCGAGAGCCCGACCACATGGGCCTTCGCCTCGCGCGCCTGCTGCACGATCTCGGCAGGGGTCAGCCTGATGCCGTCATAGACGACCTCCATGCCGACATCGGTGGCGCGCACGGCAATCTGCTCGGCGCCGTTGGAATGGCCGTCGAGGCCCGGCTTGCCCACCACGAAAGTGAGCGTGCGGCCGAGCTTGCCCGACACCTGCTCGACCGCTTGGCGCACCTCTTCGAGTCTTGCCTTATCGATCCTGTGCTTGGCGTGGATGCCGGTCGGTGCGCGATATTCGCCGAACACCTCGCGCAGGACCTGGCCCCATTCGCCGGTGGTGACGCCAACCTTCGCAGCGGCGATAGACGGCGGCATGATGTTGCGGCCCTTGGCGGCGGCCGATTTCAGATCGATCAGCGCCTGACGCACGGCCTTGTCGTCGCGATCGCGGCGCCAGGCCTGAAGGGCGGCGACCTGCTCGATTTCGACCAACTCGGAAACCGTCTGGATGCCTTCGGTGCCGCTCGCCGAAAGCGGCGAGGGCTCGGTCTCGGTATAGGCGTTGACGCCGACCAGCACCTGCTCGCCCTTCTCGATGGCTTCGACACGGGCGGCGTTGGAGGCGATCAGCGCCTCTTTCATGTAATCGATGGCAGCGACCGCCCCGCCCATGGATTGAAGCTTGGCAAGCTCGGCGCGCGCCTCATCCTTGAGCTCCTCCACCTTGCGGTCGATCTCGGCAGAGCCGTCGAAGATGTCGCCGTACTCCAAGAGGTCTGTCTCATAGGCCACGATCTGCTGGAGCCTGAGCGACCATTGCTGGTCCCAGGGCCGCGGCAGGCCGAGCGCCTCGTTCCAGGCGGGGAGCTGCACGGCGCGGGCGCGTGCCTTCTTCGACAGAGTCACTGCGAGCATCGAGAGCAGGATGCGGTAGACGTTGTTCTCGGGCTGCTGCTCGGTCAGCCCCAGCGAGTTCACCTGCACGCCATAGCGAAATCTGCGGAGCTTCTCGTCTTTGACGCCGTAGCGATCGCGCGCGATCTCGTCCCAGAGATCGACGAAGGCGCGCATCTTGGAGACCTCGGTGATGAAGCGCACCCCGGCATTGACGAAGAAGCTGATCGAGCCCACGACCTGCGGGAACTGCTCGGGCGGCACCTCGCCCGACTTCCTCACCTCATCGAGAACGGCCTCGGCGGTTGCGAGCGCGAAGGCGAGCTCTTGACCCGGAGTCGCTCCCGCCTCCTGCAGATGGTAGGAGCAGACATTGGTCGGGTTCCATTTCGGCATCTCGCGGTTGGTGTAGACAATCACGTCCTTGATCAACCGCAGCGAAGGGGCGGGCGGGAAGACGTAGGTCCCGCGCGAGAGATATTCCTTCAGGATGTCGTTCTGCACGGTGCCGGTGAGCTTGGCATGGTCGGCGCCCTGCTCCTCGGCGAGCGCCACATAGAGCGCGAGCAGCCAGGCGGCGGTCGCGTTGATGGTCATCGAAGTGTTCATCTCGGCGAGCGGGATGCCCTCGAACAGGCTCCGCATGTCGCCAAGATGGGAGATCGGCACGCCGACCTTGCCCACCTCGCCGCGGGCGAGGATGTGGTCACTATCGTAGCCTGTCTGGGTCGGCAGGTCGAAGGCGACCGAGAGCCCGGTCTGGCCCTTGGCAAGGTTCCGCCGGTAAAGCTCATTGGAGGCCTTGGCCGTCGAATGGCCGGCATAGGTGCGGAACAGCCAGGGCTTGTCCCGCTTCGGTGAATTTCCGCTCATGGCTGCGCTCGAATGGTTCGGCTTTCTCGCAAAAGAAGCATGGGCGACGCGCTTCGGCAACCATAGGCTCGCATTGCCTTCCAAAAGACGAAGGGCGGCGCCTTCTCGGCACCGCCCTCGCCAGTCCAACTCCGCAAGCTCAGGCTAGTAGGCTGAGCTCGGGGAGGGGATCTTGCCCTCCTTCACAGGAGGTTTGGCAGCCGGTGTGCCGGCAGCGCCTTGGTCTTCAGCGCTTCCTTGTGCGGCTGCGCCGCCCTCATCGCCAGCGGGCGGGTTTCCTTGTGCAGCAGCGCCTCCGTCGCCAGGGTCAGGAATTGCTGCGTTGTCCTGGTCGGGCGCGGCCTGCCCTTCGGCGCCGGCCGGGCTGTTGGCCGTCGCATCCTTCACGATGGTGATGTCGCTCTTGGCACCGGGAGCATCGCCGACCGGCTCCCCGGCGAGAGCCGCGGTCGCGGTCAGCCCGAAGGCGAGGGCCGCAGCGGTGGTCAAAAGAGAAAGTTTCGATCGCATTGGGCACTCCTTCCGAATGGTCTTGGGGGGAAGCCCAGAGCTGGCCCGCGCCTCGGCGCACGGTCTTCTAAGCTCTGGGGACCTTGGGGGAACGTGTCGGAGCGTCGGGGGTTCCGAATGTCACAGAGATGTTGTTTTGCCCCCTGGGCAGGGCCTTCTCTTTTTGCTAACGCTCCTGCCGGCCCGGCCAAACCGTGCCGGAAATGTGCACTTTTGGGCGGACAGAGGGCGCCTTTGCGGCGCCCCTCGTGCGTTAAGCCTCCGTTCCGCAAACATGTTGCAGTCGCGAGATGAATAGAACACAATTACCGCAGTGCAAAAATAGACCGAACAAATCGTCTGGGGGGACAATCGGATGAATGAGATGTCGCTAGCTACCGTTTCTCCGGCAACGTCCGCGCCAGCCGGCGCGATCAAAGATCTCTACGAGATCGGCGAGATCCCCCCGCTCGGTCACGTCCCGAAAAACATGTATGCGTGGGTGATCCGCAAGGAGCGGCACGGGCCGCCGGATGAGGCCATGCAGGTCGAGGTCGTTCCCACCTGGGAGCTCGACAGCCACGAAGTGCTCGTCCTGGTGATGGCGGCAGGCGTCAATTACAACGGCGTGTGGGCTTCGCTCGGGCAGCCGATCTCGACGCTCGACGTCCACAAGTACCCCTATCATATCGCGGGCTCCGACGCTTCGGGCATCGTCTG
The DNA here is from genome assembly GCA_963747175.1 of uncultured Alphaproteobacteria bacterium. Taxonomy (GTDB): domain Bacteria; phylum Pseudomonadota; class Alphaproteobacteria; order Rhizobiales; family Methyloligellaceae; genus Methyloceanibacter. The sequence continues at coordinate 261,838 of CAVVDW010000003.1, forward strand.
GGCGGTCGGCTCCAAGGTCAAACGCTGGAAGGTCGGTGACGAGGTCGTCATCCACTGCAATCAGGACGACGGTGACGACGAGGAGTGTAACGGCGGCGATCCGATGTTCTCGCCGTCGCAGCGCATCTGGGGCTACGAGACGCCCGACGGCTCTTTCGCCCAGTTCGCCCGCGTGCAAGACCGCCAGCTGCTCGAGCGCCCGAAGCACCTCACCTGGGAGGAGGCCGCCTGCTACACGCTCGTGCTTGCCACCTCCTATCGCATGCTGTTCGGCCACCGGCCGCACACGCTGAAGCCGGGCCACAACGTTCTCGTGTGGGGCGCGAGCGGAGGCCTCGGCTCGATGGCCACTCAGCTTTGTGCCACCTCCGGCGCCAATGCCATCGGCATCGTCTCCGACGAAGACAAGCGCGACTTCGTCATGTCGCTCGGCGCCAAGGGCGTCATCAACCGCAAGAACTTCAATTGCTGGGGCCCGATGCCCAAGGTCGGCACGCCGGAATACGACACCTGGAACAAAGAGGTGCGCAAATTCGGCAAGGCGATCTGGGACGTCACCGGCAAGGGCGTGAACGTCGATTGCGTGTTCGAGCATCCGGGCGAATCGACCTTCCCCGTCTCCTGTTTCGTGGTGAAGCGCGGGGGCATGGTCGTGTTCTGCGCCGGCACTACCGGCTACAACCTCACCATGGACGCGCGCTATGTGTGGATGCACCAGAAGCGCATCCAGGGTTCCCATTTCGCCCATCTCCAGCAGGCGAGCTCGGCCAACAAGCTCGTCGTCGAGCGCCGCATCGATCCGTGCATGAGCGAGGTCTTCCCCTGGGAGCAGATCCCCAAGGCGCATATGCGTATGTGGAAGAACGAGCACCGGCCGGGCAACATGTCGGTGCTCGTCAGCGCGCCCTGCACGGGTCTTCGCACCTTCGAGGACGTGCTCGAGGCGAGCCGCGAGATGCACGGCGGCTAGCCGGGGGTGCTGCGTACAGTCACGCCTCAGTCATCATAACTCGTTCGTCAGAACGTTCGGCACGCTATTAGCGCGCCGGACACCCAGCCGAGCGCTCGATTTCATTTCTGGTAGGGCGTCGTCAGGGTTGTCTCGTCGGTATCGACGACGAACACAGCAAGCAGGCGCGCGGGTTCGGTCGTGCTTGCGTTCTCGCTGACGCCATGACGATCGCCTGGAAATTCGGAGAAGCTTTCGCCGGCGCGGTACGTTGTCACCGGACCGTCATTGACCTGGCTTCGGATCGCCCCCTCCAGCACCGTCGCATAGATGAAGGCGGAGCTTGGATGGGTATGAGCTGGCGACGACCCGCCAGGCTCGTATTCGACGAGCACGCCCCTGATGCTCTTGCCGGGCAAATTCGGAAGCACATGGTCGTAGACGAGTGTCACCTTGGACTTATCGCCCGAGTCATCATGGGCTGATGCTCCGGTCATGGAAACGGCCGCCAGCGCGGCAGCGCAGAGGACTCTCCTGATCATGTGCGGTCTCCTGTTGCGAAGGATTGGCTGAGCCAGTCGTCAAAGCGCGTCGCGCCAATGCGCGGATTGTCGCCAGGGGTGAGGGATTGATCGTTCAGCTCAAGTCCAAAGTAGGGCGCACGAGCGTCTGCGGTCACCTCGCGCGGATCCCGGGTTGCGCTCAGGAATCGCCCCACGAGGTCGCTGATGCGCGCCCGTTCGGGACCGGCGATCTCGATCATGCCGTTCACGGGTGCCGCGAGCGCGACGTCAGTCATTGCCTCGGCTACGTCATCGGCAGCGATGGGTTGCATATAGGCAGTGGACAGGCGAACAGTCTCCCCGACAGCGCTCGACTCGGCGATGGCGCCCATGAATTCGAAGAACTGCGTCGCGCGAACAATCGTGGAGGGAATCGCGGAGCGCTTGATCAGGTTCTCCTGAGCCATCTTGGCGCGAAAGTAGCCGCTACCCTGAAGACGCTCGGTTCCGACCACCGACAGCGCGACGTGATGTCTGACGCCGGCCGCTGTTTCCGCCGCGTGCAGATTGCGACCGGCGGTCTCGAAGAATTCCAGGACGGCCTTGTCCTCGAACGAAGGGGAGTTCGCCAAATCGACGACGACATCTGCGCCCTTGAGTGCGTCGGCCAAGCCTTCCCCAGTGATGGTGTTGACGCCCGACTTGGGCGATGCCGCCACCACTTCGTGCCCCTTCTTGCGCAGCCTCTCTACGGTCTTTGCTCCGATGAGCCCGCTGCCGCCGATAATCACGATTTTCATGGGGAACCTCTGGCAAAGAGGCTACCGGTCGCTTGCAATGTCTCAAAGGACGTCGTTCCTGGGACTGGGCCCCGGCCCGGAACCCCGGCAGCGCTTCGACTGTTGGGGGTATAGCAGATGGGGCGGCTGCGGATCGACTCTTCGCCCCAACCGGCTAACATGGCTTTTGGCAACTGTGGCGTGAGCTGCATGGCAGAGGGGGTAAGGGAATGGACAATCCGCTGGTGAAACAGGATCTGGTCGCGGCGATTCTCGCGCTGCGCGAGGACGTCGAGCGGCAGCTCAAGGCTAACAAATATTATATCGCGCTGCACAAGCTGGACGAGCTTCTGGCGGCGATCAGGCCACTCGATATCATCGAGGCAACGGCCGACCCAGCGCCGCGCCCGGCTCCGGCCATTGAGGCGGTTCCCGCTCCAGAGGCGCCGGCCGAGGCGGCAGGCGATGAGGTCATGACCTTCCACGGCGTGGTCGAGCAGCAGGTCGGAGACCCGAGCTGGGCGCCGCACGAGGCAAGCCCCTCCTAGGGCCGGTCAGGGCCCTCCCAGGCCTTAACCCGCCGCTAGATTCCGATTTGACTTGCGGCGCGGAGCACGCTTCCGTGGTCGCGGGACCATGGTTTTTTGCTTGAGGAGCACGCTTTGTCTGCCGTCGAAACCTTGCGGGGCCATGCGTCGGCCCTAACGCCCGACCTCATTCCCCTTCTCGACAGTGCCGCTGACGCCGCCAAAGAGCTGCGCGACCGCGCGGTCGAAGCCGTCAGCGACAAAGTGTCCGGCGGCGGCACGATCGACGGCGCCGCCTTCGAACGCGAGCAACGCGCGGCGCACGGGCTCGCCTGGACTGCGACCTATGTGGCTGCCATCGAGCAGCTTGCGAGCTATGCCAAGCGCATGAAGGGCGAGGGCCGCTTCGGCGAGATGGAGGGCCTGCTCGTCCAGATCGGCGCGGCCGAATATCTCTCCCAGCTGTTCGGCGGCGTGATGATGAGCCAGGGCGAGATCGTGCGCACGCACGAGCTTGGCGTGGACGAGAACGATCTCATCGGCTTCATCGCGGCGGCGAGACCGCTCATCGAGGCGACCACGCCGGAGACACGCGCGCGCGCCGTCGAGTTGATCAAGCACGCGCAAGGAGCGGCTGCTGCGAATTACGGCGATCCGGGCCTCGAGGAGACGTTCGAGGATATCCGCAACGAGATGCGCCGCTTCTCCGAGGCCGAGGTCGTTCCGCATGCGCAAGAGTGGCACCTCAAGGACGAGTATATCCCGCTCCCGCTTATCACCCAGATGAGCGAGCTCGGCGTGTTCTCACTCACGCTCCCCGAGGAGTATGGCGGGCTCGGACTCGGCAAGGAGGCGATGTGCGTCGTCTCGGAGGAGCTGTCGCGCGGCTATATCGGCGTCGGCTCGCTCGGCACGCGTTCCGAGATCGCCGAGGAGCTGATTTTGAACGGCGGCACCGACGCGCAGAAGCAGGAATGGCTGCCGCGCATCGCGAGCGGAGAGATCCTGCCGACGGCCGTCTTCACCGAGCCCAATACGGGCTCAGACCTCGCCTCGCTCACCACGCGCGCCGTGCGCGACGGCGACGTCTACCGCATCACCGGGCAGAAGACCTGGATCACGCATGCCGCGCGCGCCGACCTGATGACCGTGCTCGCGCGCACCAATCCATCTGAGAAGGGCTATCGCGGGCTCTCGATGTTCCTGGCGCCGAAGCCGCGCGGCACCGACGACAACCCGTTCCCGGCGCAAGGCATGACCGGCGGCGAGATCGAGGTGCTCGGCTATCGCGGCATGAAGGAGTTCGACATCTCCTTAGACGGCTTCGCCGTTCCCGCCGCAAATCTACTTGGCGGGGTCGAGGGCCAAGGCTTCAAGCAGCTGATGCAGACCTTCGAGGCGGCGCGTATCCAGACGGCGGCGCGCGCCATCGGGGTGGCGCAATCCGCGCTCGATCTCGGGCTTCGTTACGGCATGGAGCGCATTCAGTTCGGCAAGCCGATCATTTCGTTTCCGCGCGTCGCGGACAAGCTCGCGATGATGGCGGCAGAGATTCTGATGGCGCGCCAGCTCACTTATTTCGCGGCGCGGGAGAAGGACGCCGGCCGCCGCTGCGACCTGGAAGCCGGCATGGCCAAGCTGCTCTCCGCGCGCGTGGCCTGGGCTGCTGCCGACAACGCTCTGCAAATCCACGGCGGCAACGGCTTTGCGCTCGAATACCCGGTGAGCCGGGTGCTGTGCGATGCGCGCATCCTGTCAATCTTCGAGGGCGCGGCGGAAATTCAGGCCCAGGTCATCGCGAGGCGCCTGCTCGAGAGCTGATCGAATTTCGCTGAGAGATAAGCCGGCACAAGCCGGTAGCACGAAGGAGAAAACGTATGGGTGTGAAGAAGCTCGCCTTAGTGGCGTTTGTTGCGCTCGTGGCGTCGAGCAGCTCGGCCTTCGCGCTCGATGTGAACAAACACATCGCAGCGCCGGCGCAACTGCTCGTGGTGTGGTCGACGATCTCTGAGTTCTGCTCGATCAAGGACTGGCATCCGGCGATCGCCGACTGCAAGGAGAGCAAGGAGGGCGCCGACACGTTCCGCGTCCTGACGCTCAAGGACAATGGCGGCACGATCAAAGAGAAGCTCACCGGCTCCGACGACACGAGCTACAGCTACGAGATCGTCGAGAGCCCGCTGCCGGTGAAGAATTACTCGGCCAAGCTCTGGGTCGAGCCCGACGACCGCGATCCCGCCCGCACCGTGATCCATTGGGATGCGACCTTCGACGCCAATGGCAAGAGCGACGAGGAGGCAACGAAGGTCATCAGCGACATCTTCATGGCCGGGCTCAAGAGCATCAAGCAGAAGACCATGCCGCCTGAAGGCACCGCCGGGGGCGACTAGGCCGCCTCGCATTTCCGGCTTCGACGGGCCGATGGAGCAACGCTCGATCCTCATTACCGGCTGCTCGTCGGGTATCGGGCTCGCTTCGGCGCGTGAGATGAAGGCGCGCGGCTGGCGCGTGTTCGCGACCGCCCGGAAGCCGGAGGACATCAAGCGCCTGCGCGACGAACTCGCCGTCGAGAGCCTCTATCTCGATTACGCCGAGCCCGCCTCGATCCGGGAGGCCGTGGATCGCGTGCTCGAAGAGACCAAGGGCAGGCTCACCGCTCTCTTCAACAATGGCGCCTACGGCCAGCCGGGCGCGGTCGAGGATCTGAGGCCCGATGTGCTGCGCGCCCAATTCGAGGTGAATGTCTTCGGCTGGCACGATCTCACCACGCGGCTGATCCCGGCGATGCGGGCGCGAAGAGAAGGGCGCATCGTGTTCTGCTCCTCGGTGCTCGGTCTGATCGCTGCGCCCTATCGCGGGGCCTATTGCGCGTCGAAATTCGCCATCGAGGCGTTAGCGGACGTGCTCCGCATCGAGCTTGCGCCTTCGGGCATCAAGATCGTCCTCATAGAGCCGGGGCCGATCGCCTCCCGGTTCCTCGAGCACGCGCTCGAGGCCTACCGGCGCAACATCGATCTCGAGGCCTCGCCGCATCGCGACATCTATCAGGCCAGGATCGCGCGGCTCGAGGAGGGCGGCAGCCAGACGTTCAAGCTCGGTCCTGAAGCGGTCGCCGCCAAGCTCGTCAGCGCGCTAGAAAGCAGGCGGCCTAAGCCCCGCTATTATGTCACCATCCCGACCTATGCCGCGGTGCTGATGCGGCGCTTGCTCCCCACCCGCGCCCTCGACGCCGTGGCCGCCAGCAACTAAAGTCCGCCCCGGGGCGTTCACCTCATGCCCCGGCTAGGGAGCCCCCATGGAACGCGCCGTCCACTATGCCATTCCCTTCGCGCTCGCAGCAGTCGCCATCGTTCTGCTGGCGGGCCTATGGAACATGCTGCGCGGCGGGAACCCTAATCTCAGCCAAAAACTGATGCGCTGGCGGGTCATCTTGCAGTTCATCGCCATCATCATCGTGATGACCGCAATCTACCTCGGCGGCAAATTTCCCATGTAACGAAGGCTTGACCCCCTTCCGGGCCAAGCTAGGTTAAGAGTAAGAGCACGGGGCCAACCCTTGCAGGCTTGGTCGAAATCTTTGTCTTTGACGCATCATCTTGCCGGAAATGTCTGCAACTTTTCGCCGATGATGCTCTGAGGCGGGTGGTGATGGTCGTCCTCAGCAAGATCTATACGCGGACCGGCGACGACGGCACGACTGCGCTCGGTTCGGGCCGTCGCGTGGCGAAATACGATTTGCGCGTCGAAGCCTACGGCACGCTTGACGAGACCAACGCCGCGATCGGCATTGCCCGGCTTTACACGCACGGGAGCAACCAGGTGCTCGACGCCATGCTCGCGCGCGTCCAGAACGACCTTTTCGATCTCGGCGCCGATCTCTGCTTTCCGGACGAGACGAAAGACGCGCGTGGACGGCTTACGATTAGCGGCACGCAGGTGGAGCGGCTCGAGCGCGAGATCGACGAGCTCAACGCGAGCCTAGAGCCTCTGCGCTCCTTCGTGCTACCGGGCGGCTCGCATGCTTCGAGCCATCTCCATCTCGCCCGTACCATCTCGCGCCGGGCCGAGCGCCTGATCGTCGCGCTCGCCGCACGCCCCGACGAGCCGGTGAACGAGGCGGCGCTTCGCTACGTCAATCGCCTCTCCGACTTCCTGTTCGTCGCCGCGCGCTTCGCCAACGACAAGGGCAGGGCCGACGTGACGTGGGTGCCGGGCATGAATCGGTAACGAGGGTTGAGGTGTTGCCGTGTTCATTCCCCTGCATGACACGAATCCCCTCAAGCGCATCCGCTTCCAATATGTGACGGTCGCGCTGATCGTCATCAATGTCGCCGTCTTCACGATCTTCGAGACGGGCTGGTTCTTTCCGCTGGACGACGAGAACACGGCGGCCTTCGCCGTCATTCCCGCCAAGCTGATGGCGGGCGGAGCGCCGAGCGGCTCGATCTTCGCCACCGGCGCCTTCCCCATCCCAGAGCGCTTCACGCTGGTGAGCTACATGTTCATCCACGGGAGCTGGATCCATCTCATCGGCAACATGCTGTTCCTGTGGGTGTTCGGCGACAATATCGAGGACGCCATGGGGCATCTCCGCTTCATCATGTTCTATCTGATGTGCGGGATCTTCGCGGCCGTGCTCCATTCCTGGATGATGCCGGACTCGGAGCTGCCGCTAATCGGGGCCTCCGGCGCGGTGGCTGGGGTCATCGCCGCCTATCTCATCCTGCATCCCAAGGTTAAGGTGTGGATCCTCGCGCTCTGGCGCATCCCCGTCAAAATCACCGCAGCCTGGGCGCTCGGCATTTGGATTGCCGCCCAGTTCGTGAACCTCCTGATCGAAGGGGAGGAGAACGTCGCCTGGTGGGCCCATGTCGGGGGGTTGGCGGCAGGGGCGGTGCTCATTCTATTTATGCGGCGGCGCGGTGTAGTCTTGTTCGACAAGACCAGAGGCGGCGCCTAAAACCCTCCCGAAAAGCCTAGAAACCATTGACTTGAGCCATGGCCGGCAGTACGGTCGCGGCCATTTCGCAGTTGCGAGATGGGCTGGGTCTAGGGGGGCCGGTCATTAGCGTGCGGGGAACAATAGCCGCATGAAAATTCTCGTTCCCGTGAAACGGGTCGTCGATTCCAACGTCAAGGTCCGCGTCAAATCCGACGGCAGCGGGGTAGACCTTGCCAACGTGAAGATGTCGATGAATCCGTTCGACGAAATCGCCGTCGAGGAGGCCGTCCGCATCAAAGAGCGGGGCGAGGCGGGCGAGGTCGTCGCCGTCTCCATTGGCAGCACGAAATCGCAAGACACTCTGCGCACGGCTCTCGCCATGGGCGCCGATCGCGCCATTCTGGTGAAGACCGACCAGGGCGTGATCGAGCCGCTTGCGGTCGCGAAGCTCCTGAAGCGCGTGGTCGAGAACGAGAAGCCCGACCTCGTCATCATGGGCAAGCAGGCGATCGACGACGACTGCAATCAGACAGGCCAGATGCTCGCTGGGCTCCTCGGCTGGCCGCAGGGCACCTTCGCCTCCAAGGTCGAGCTGAACGGCGCCAAGGTGAAGGTGGTACGCGAGGTCGATGGCGGGCTCGAGACGGTGGTGCTCGCAAAGCCCGCCGTGGTGACCACCGATCTCAGGCTCAACGAGCCGCGCTACGCCTCTCTCCCCAACATCATGAAGGCGAAGAAGAAGCCGATCGACGAGACGACGCCCGAGGCGCTCGGCGTCGACATCGCGCATCGGCTCAAGGTCGTCGCCATCGCCGAGCCGAAAACGCGCGAGGCGGGCATCAAGGTGGATAACGTCGCCACCCTCGTCGAGAAACTCAAGAACGAGGCGGGGGTGCTTTAGATGGCGGTCCTTCTCCTCGCAGAACACGACGACAAGCTGCTGGCGCCGGCGACCGCCAAGGCGCTGACCGCGGCGCGGGCCTTCGGTGCCGACGTCGATATTCTCGTCGCGGGTGAGGGGTGCCGCGCGGTCGCGGAAGAAGCGAGCAAGCTCGACGGCGTGCGCAAGGTGTTGCTTGCCGAGGCGCCGCATCTTGCCCAGCGCCTCGCCGAGGAGGTCGCCGCTACGGTGCTTGCGCTCATGTCGGGGTACACGGTTCTGCTCGCGCCGGCGACGACCATGGGCAAGAACGTGCTGCCGCGCGTTGCCGCGCTTCTCGATGTGGCGCAGGTCTCGGACATCGTCGAGGTGAAGTCGCCCAAAATCTTCGTGCGCCCGGTCTATGCCGGCAACGCGCTCGAGACCGTCGAGACGAGCGACAAGATCATCGTCGGCACGGTGCGCACCACGGCCTTCGCGGCTGCCGGCGAAGGCGGCTCGGCGCCGATCGAAACCGTGATGGCCGCGCCCTCGGTCGGGCTTTCGAGCTTCGAGGGCTCGGAGATCAGCGAGAGCGAGAGGCCTGAGCTCACCGCTGCCCGCATCGTCGTCTCAGGCGGCCGCGGCATGCAGTCGGGCGACAATTTCAAGAAGCTGATCGAGCCGCTTGCCGACCGGCTGGGCGCCGCAGTCGGCGCTTCGCGCGCCGCGGTCGATGCCGGCTATATGCCGAACGACCACCAGGTCGGGCAGACGGGCAAGGTCGTCGCGCCGGAGCTCTACATCGCCGTCGGCATCTCGGGCGCCATCCAGCATCTTGCCGGCATGAAGGATTCCAAGGTGATCGTCGCCATCAACAAGGATGCCGAGGCGCCGATCTTCCAGGTTGCCGATTATGGGCTCGTGGGCGACCTGTTCACCGTCCTGCCGGAGCTCGACGCCGAGCTGAAGAAGGCGGGCTACTAAAGAAGCAGGTTCATGAGGAATGACAATGGACGACATAGTTCAAGGCGCGACGATCCTCACGGATCCGAAGCGGGAGTTTAAGGTGGAGCCCATTCGCAAGATCGGCATCATCGGCGCGGGACAAATGGGCAGCGGCATCGCCCATGTCATCGCCCTTCACGGCTATGACGTCGCCCTGCACGACATTGCCAAAGAGCGGGTCGATGCGGCGCTCGCCACCATCGACAAGAACCTCACCCGCCAGGTCGCTTCCGGCAAGATCACCGAGCAGGACCGCAAGAAGGCGATGGCGCACATCTCCTATGCGGAGACACTGGCAGGGCTTGGCGACGCGGACCTCGTCATCGAGGCTGCGACCGAAGACGAGACAGTCAAGCGCAAGATTTTCGTCGCGCTCTGTCCGCTCCTCAAGCCCGATGCCATCGTCTCCACCAATACCTCATCGATCTCGATCACGCGGCTCGCCGCCGCCACCGACCGGCCGGAGCACTTCATCGGCCTCCATTTCATGAACCCGGCGCCGGTGATGGAGCTGGTCGAGATGATCCGCGGCATCGCCACCGAGGACGTGACCTTCGGCCGCACCAAGGAGTTCGTCGAGACGCTCGGCAAGACGGTTGCCGTCTCGGAGGACTTCCCGGCCTTCATGGTCAACCGCATCCTGCTCCCCATGATCAACGAGGCGGTCTACACGCTCTACGAGGGCGTGGGCTCGGTCGATGCCATCGACACCGCCATGCGGCTCGGCGCGCATCACCCCATGGGACCGCTTCAGCTCGCCGATTTCATTGGGCTCGATACCTGCCTGTCGATCATGCAGGTCCTTTATGAGGGCCTCGCCGATTCCAAATACCGCCCCTGTCCGCTGCTGGTGAAATATGTCGAGGCGGGCTGGCTCGGTCGCAAGACGAAGCGCGGCTTCTACGATTATCGGGGCGAGAAGCCTATGCCGACGCGCTAGCGGCGCCGGCGATCGGACGTGCTCGTCTGCCGCCTATGCTTGCCGCCCATCATGTGCGCCTCGCTTTCGGCTTGGAAAATGTCAGGCTGAACAATCGTCAAGCCGGCAAGGCAGTCCCAAAAGGCGATCAAGTTTCCAAGAATAGACCCGGACTTCGTGCAAATGCGGGGAAGACCAAGCCAAGAGGGCGGTCCGCAAGACCCATCTGCGTACCCCCTTGCGCTTGAAGATGTCATCTTTCGCCGCTAAGATTTTCGCAGTCATCAAGGACGTTCTGCCTCAGGGAGGCAAGTGTGCGTGTTTGCCTGCCTGATGTGGCTGACACCGTTCCCGCCGTCTTTGTCGGCATGATCTCCGTGCCGGCGTTCCAATTTGACATTTTCATCGAGAGCGAGGCCGCGCCGTAACGTCAGCACGGTCGTTTGGTTTTGGGGGAGCGCGAGAGAGCTGGCTTGGGTGTACTGAGACGAGGGAGTGAGAAGAGGTCTGACCGGTCTATCGCGCCATGCGATCGCGCCGGTTTTTGATTGGCAAGGTCTAGCCGGGCCGGATCATCCGGACGGCGCGCGAAGGGAGGTTGATGATGAAGTTTCGTTCAAGTGTGGTGGCCAGCGCTGGTGTGGCCCTGCTGTTCGGCTGGCTCCTAGCGACGCCTGCGTTCGCCGAATGCGACGCCGACAATGCGATCTTCGCTGACGATTTCCAGTTCCTCGATGGGACTTGGGGCGACGCCGACGACAATTACTTCGTCGAAGACGGATATCTCGTCATCAAGGGTTGGCGGGCACAAGTCAATTTTGCGACCAAGAGCGACGCTGCAGATTTTTGCGCCGATATCACCATTGCCGATGCTCCGGCGCCGGACAGCACCGCGGCCGGCCTGGTATTCTGGTGGGCTGATTGGGACAACTACTATTACCTCTATTACTGGGCCGATGGCAGCATGGAGGTTCGGCGCGTGGTCAAGGGCAAGGACACCACTCTGTTCTCGGTCACCACGCTTGCCCTCAAGAAGGGCGTGGGCGCAACCAATCAGTTCGAGTTGAAGCTCAGACCCAAGGATGCGAGCATCATTATCAATGGGACGGAAGTGAAGCGCTTCAAGGGTACTCCGCCCAAGGACGGCGGCGTGATGGGCATTCAGGCTGGGTCGCCAGACGACAAGCCGGCGACGTTCAAATACGACAATTTCATAGTGAGCCCGCTCACAGAGTAGGCGGCAATAAGGATCGGGCCGCCGCCGGTTCACGGCGACGGCCCGATCGCGTCTTCAAGCTCAACCCCCGGCTATTTCTTGGCTGAACTCGACTTCAGGCTCTTCGGTTTCGGGACCCTGGTGCTCTGCATTTGCACCGAAACGCTCGCTGCTTGGGCAACCGAATAGGAGGACCGCACAGGCCTCTTGGGTTTTGCCGCAGCGCTCGCTCCTTGCGACATCGTCTTCGTCCTGGTCGACGCCGCGACGGAGTTTGGCTTAACCGCCGCCTGCGCGCCTGCCGCCACTGAGTTTTCAAGCGACGCGAGCTGCATTCGGCTCGGCGCCGCTTGCGTGGCTGCGGACTTGGTCGTTGAGTTGCCCTGGGCGGCGAGTTGGGCGCGGGTTGCCGATTGAGCGGGAAGCGCCGATCCTGCCTGCGCGGTGTTCAGCACCTTGGTCTCAGGCGAGGCCGCGGCTTGCGACGACCCCTGCACTACGCTCACGGAGAACGATTGAAGCGAGGGGACTGATTTCAGCGCTGCCTGACTTGCCGCCGACTGGGAGGCGATAGGTTGGAGCGACTGGACCGGCGGCGCCAATTTCGCCACCGCCTGAGAGGACGCACCCTGCACGACGTTCGCAGACAGCGACTGGACCGACGGCGCCATCGGTGCGACCTGCGCTGCCGGCCCCGTCTTTGCAGCTTGCGCTGCGGCCGATGCACCGGCATTGAGTCCAGATCCGTGGGCGTCCGCCATGGCAAAGGACGGTGCGGCTATGCAAGCAAGCGCCACAAGGACCGCGGGGGTCGAATATTTCAGTCTCGCCAAGTTCCTCGACATGTTTCTCTCCAGAGATTTCATAACCGACGCTCCTGGCCAATAAACCGCGCTTTCAATGTCGATTGTAAGGCGCTCACAAGCGTGGCGCCAATACTCTTCGCATTAAATCTTGGACACGAAATCGGTCGCGCTCAAGCGCCTGTGCTGTGAACTTCGCATGAATGCTGCCAGAGTTTGGCTGGCGCGCGGGCAGCCATTCGCGGATCGAGAGGAGTCGGCCGCCTGGGAGCCTGAATGCTCGCGCGAGGCGGCCGTTAGCCGTGCGCGCTACGCTTTATGATGCTTGTGCGGATTTGCGTGGTGCGCGCAACTCACGCAAATGCAAAGCGGATCGCATTGCAGGGCCGCGCCCTTGGGGCAGAACATGCCGGGCTCGGTGCAATCGGCCTGCTCGACGCGAGAGAATGTGCCGGCCTGGCGCTTCAGTCCACCGGCGTCGACGCCCATCGTTGCGTTGGCCTCGAAGGCATAGCCTGCGCCCAGAAGAGCGGCGCCCGCCGCAAGCGAAATTAGGATTTTGCGCATCTTTCCCTCCATTCGCGCGCGCGGTCCCCGATCCGCGCGCCAGAAGGAAAAATCTACCATTTGCGGCAGCTTAGCGCGCTGCTACCGATCGGCGCAGCCGCTGGCAGTAGAGCAAATAGACCCATTTGCAAGGCCCGCACCGGCCAGCCACCTATTCATTGGACGCCCGGTCGCAAGTGTGGTTCAGTCGCCAAAGAACGATACGAAGAGAATTGGGACGCAAGAATTGCGCCCCGATGCGCGGGTTTCGGGGGGTTTAGGCGTACGCGATACCAGCCTGAGTGCAACTCAGGGCATGGTTCAACTTGGTTGCCGGTTTCGCCAGCGTTCTTTCCCTGAAATTTGAGCATCCCAACCAGGGGCGCTGAGGGTGAGCAAAACACACGGCCGGCGCTTCCAGCTCATCCTCATCAAGCCATCGCATTACGACGCCGACGGTTATGTCGTGCAGTGGTTCCGCTCGACCATGCCGTCAAACTCGCTCGCCGCCGTCTATAGCCTTGCCATGGGCGCTGCCGCGCGCGAGATCCTCGGCCCCTCTCTTCCCATCGATGTGCTCGCCATCGATGAAACCAACACGAGAGTGAAGCCTGCTTCGATCGCGCGGCGCATCGCGCAGAACGGCGGCTTGGGCCTCGTCGGCATCGTTGGCGTGCAGTCGAACGAGTTTCCTCGCGCGCTCGATATCGCGCGGCCCTTACGCGAGAAGGGCGTGCCGGTCATGATCGGCGGGTTCCACGTCTCGGGCTGCCTTGCCATGCTCAACGAGACGCAGGCCGACGTTAAACAGGCGCAGGAGCTCGGCATCTCCATCTTTGCCGGCGAGGCGGAGGAGGGCTTCGACGAGGTCATCCAGCACGCCGCCGAAGGCACGCTTCGTCCGCTCTATGACCACATGAAGCACCTGCCCGGAATCGGCGACGTCGCCTCTCCGCCCTTCCTGCCCAGGGATTTCGTCGATCGCACCGTCGGCAATGTCACGAGCTTCGACGCGGGCCGCGGGTGCCCGTTCCAATGCTCGTTCTGCACCATCATCAACGTGCAGGGGCGCAAGTCGCGTTATCGGTCGCCCGACAGCGTCGAGCAGATCTTGCGCGCGAACTGGGCGCAAGGGGTGAAGCGCTTCTTCATCACCGACGACAATTTCGCCCGCAACAAGGATTGGGAGGCGATCTACGACCGCATCATCCGCTTGCGCGAGGTGGACGGCATGGACGTCCGCTTCATGATTCAGGTCGACACGCTCTGCCACAAGATCCCGAACTTCATCGAGAAATCCCGCAGGGCCGGCGTGACGCGCGTGTTCATCGGTCTTGAGAACATCAACCCGGCGAATCTCATCGCGGCCAAGAAGCGGCAGAACAAGATCACCGAGTATCGTAAAATGCTGCTCCGCTGGAAGGCGGTGGGCATCATGACCTTCGCCGGCTACATCCTCGGCTTCGAGAACGACACGCCGGAATTGATCCGCCGCGACCTGGAAATCATCAAGGAGGAGCTGCCCCTCGACGCGCTCGAGTTCTTCATACTCACGCCGCTGCCGGGCTCGGAAGATCACAAGGTCCTGTACGAGAAGAATGTGTGGATGGACTCCGACCTGAACAAATACGACGTCGAGCACGTCGTCACCGGCCACGCCAAGATGACCAAGGGAGAGTGGCAGGCGGCCTATCGCTCGGCTTGGGACATCTTCTACACCGACGCGCATCTCGAGACGATCGTCCGGCGCGCCTATGTCAGCGGCATCAATCTCCGCTCGCTGATGCCGATCCTGTTCTGGTTTTCCAGTGCCGTGCAGATCGAAAACGTACATCCCCTGCAATGGGGGATCTTCCGCATCAAGCATCGCAAGGATCGCCGCTCAACTCTGCCCATCGAATCTCCTCTGTCCTTCTACGCCAAATACGCTGCCGAGATCGCGCGCAAGGCGACCACGGCCGCGCGGCGGTGGCGTCGCATCAAGCGCATCATTGCCAAGGTCGAGGCGGACCCTGCTGCGATGACCTATATGGATATCGCCTTGACCCCGGTCGTCGACGAGGACAGCGAGCATATGGGCCTCTACACCCAAACTCAGGCCGCGCGGGTCGCCGTCACGCGCGAGCGCCGCGTCGCTGGCGAGCGCAAATCAGGGATGGCAACGGTAGGACCTATGCCCGTCGGCCGCCTAGCGTAGTTCGGCCTCCCGCTCACTCTGGGTCTCGATAGCGGGCGTCGGCCCGGTTTCGAAATGCTGAGCCACAGCATGAATTTAAGCGCGTCCAGCAACCTCATTTCAGAAGTAGTTGTTGGTTAATATGTTATTACAACTCGTTGATTTGTAAGAGATATCCCCCGAAATTTGGAGGCATTGGAGCGAAATCGTGGTTTTGTTGCGACATTAAATTCATAAGACTTGACAGTGACCAAAATGACACCCCTTCAATAGGCCGGTGGAGAGTGTCATGCGCTCGTCAGTCCTCCGTAAGTCCGATTACACATTGCGGCCGCTGCCCAGGCTCTTGGGCGAGGGGCTCAATCTGGGGCGGCCCACCAGCCGATCGAGCATGTCCAAGGCGACAATTGCGGCTCTAGCGGAGCGCTTTGCGCCTGAGCCACCCGTGCCCGGAAATGCCGAGATCCGATTACCCGCGCGGGAAAACAAGGCCGCTTCTCCCACTGCACAGGTAGTAAACGTGAAGGGGTTGATCTCAGCCCTGGTCGGCGTTGCGCTCATTCCAACGGCGATTCTCTTCGTTCTGTTGTGGCGAGGGATGATGATGCAGCCCCACGCCGATAACCCGATGTCTCCTGCTGTCGGTCAGAGCGCGGCAAGCGCGCCGAGCACGACCACATCAGCGAAAGGCTCATCCACGCTGGAAGTCGCGCTTTCTTCACCGGACAGGATCGAGGCCAAGGCCGGGGAGGAGATCGACTTTCCCGTCGCCATCGATGCGACAGAGAGTCTTCCGTCGCGCTCCGTCATCGCGATCAGCGCCCTCCCGGATGGCGCAGCATTCTCGGAAGGCCGTCCCTATGGCGCGACCGGATGGAGCTTGCGCCCCGATGAGATCGGCGAGTTGCGGCTGCGACTTCCCCAAGGGCGAAGTGGCGCGTCTGACATTCGCCTCGAATTGCTGTCTGCGGACGGCACCGTGCTCGCCGAGTCCGAAACGCGATTGAGCGTTGCCGCCGCTCCCGCCGCCGATCTTGTCAGCGCCATCGAAAGCAATCCTTTTGAGCAGATCGCTCAAGTCGAGGCGCCGAAGCCGATGGAAGCCGTACCACCTGCGCCCAAGCCGGTGGAAGCCGTACCGCCCGCACCGCAGCCGAAGTCTGCCCTTTCAGCGACGATTGCGCCTTCGGTGAAGGTGGCGAAGGTCAAAACAGTCCCCATCAAACCGCCGGCCCCGACTCGCCCGCACGACGGTGCTTACGCGTTGGGCGAGCCGATGGAAGATCCAGCTGCAGAATGGGTGGAGATCGTCAGCGCTGTCGACATGCACGCAAAGGCACAACAGTCGTCCGAGACGGTAAAGGTCGTGGAAAGAGGCCTGAAGCTTCGCGTCGCCTCGCGGGACCAGAATTGGGTGGAGGTCACCGACCCCGCCACATCCGCGCATGGCTGGATTTATGCGCGCTTCCTCAAGCCCACCGAGCCGCCCGCGCAGTAGCTTTGTACAGCGCGCATGGCCTGAGCGAGCTCGAGGGCGAGCTTTATTTGAAGTCATGCGGCTGATCGTACGCCAGACTGAGACCGCGCCATGATGAAGGCGCACCAGGCGCCGGGTGTTGTTCCTTTCGGCGCGATGACCCATAGCGCCGTCGCGCGAGGGTCAGTGGCCTATGCAGACCCCCTCCAGGCCTGAGCCCTTGATGCAAAGGGAACCTTGGCCGCAATCACTGTTGTCCTCGCAGGTCTTCCCAGTCGCTCGTTTCTTGGGGACATTGTCATCGGTGTCATCCGTATTCACCTCGACGCCGCTGCAGACACTATCCATGCACTTGGTGCCGGGCTTGCAGTCGGTGTCGAACACGCAGGCGAAGGCCGGAGTTGCGATGAGGCAGAGAATAGTCACTACGATCAGGCGGCGCATCGTGGTCCCCTCTCTTGGAACCCCTAAAATCAAACCAGTGAATGTCCGAATTTGGACGCGCCAAAGCTCGTAATAAGCGCTCGGCCTGCGACTCTTTCTCCGGAAAGTGAATCCGCACGCAAAAAGTGGCTGTGAATGGTGACCCCGACAGGATTCGAACCTGTGACCCTCAGATTAGGAATCTGAGATACATAAGTATAATCAATAGCTTACGACTAGTGTGTCTAATAAAGTGTCTAACTTTGGACGCTGAAATGGAGGGCTTCAGAGGGTCTAAGCCTCGCCACTAATGTCGACCCCACCGCCTGCTCCCTCCAAAGCGAGCAGAACAGTCAAAGTAGGGCGGCTCAGGGGCTCTCCATGCGGAGAAGGTTCACCGGTGAACTTCGCTAAGCCGCCGGCTAGGTGATTTCAGGTTTCCGCTTTGTGGCCCGAAGCGGACCTGTGCTTGACCGCGACCTTGTTCCGATAAGTGCCAGAAGCGGAACTCATCCTTTGAGTTTGTCCCTTGCCGAGTGTGGTTGTGCTCTCATCTTTCGGCGCCGGACCTTTGAGTAGGCGCGCGTCAGCCGGTCACCGGTCGCCATGGATGAAATGTTCGAGCTGTTCGATAATGAACTTCTGATCATCGATAACGCTTTTCACCATGTCGCCAATCGAAACTATGCCAACTAGTCGTGCACCCTCGAGCACCGGAAGATGGCGCACGGCTCTTGCCGTCATCACGGCCATACATTCCTCGACTGACTGGTCGGGCCGCGCGTAGATCACCTTAGTCGACATAATGTCCCGGACCAGTGTTCCTGGTGATGTCCTGCCTTTTAAAACAATCTCGCGCGCGTAATGCCGTTCGGTGATGACGCCGACAAGTTTGCCGTCTTCCAGCACCACCAATGATCCAATGTTGTTTTCCGCCATCATTTTGAGAGCGTCGAACACAGAGGCATCGGGATGAATGAAGTGAACGTGGTGGCCCTTCTGATCGAGCACATGTTTCACTGTCGTCATTCGGCATCACCGTACTGAAGCCCGAACAACGTCGAGGTTATTGCGACGGGCGTGTCGGCCCGCCTCGTCTTCAATGCCCCTTCGTGCGCGAGTGGCACCACCCATGTTTCAGTGGTGATGGGCCGAAACGCTCTTGACGCATCTCGGACAGCAGATCACTGGGCGCCGAACGGCTGATGTCGCCCAGACTGAGGATGCCGACCATCCGCTTGCCCTTATTGATCACTGGCAACCTGCGGACCTTCAGCTCTTCCATGTGCCGTACCGCCTTGGCGAGGTCATCGTCCTCCCGACAGCAATGGATGCCTGGGGTCATCACCTCCCGCGCCGTCGCGCGGCGGGCATCGAAGCCGTCCTCAGCCAAGCCTTTGCAGACGATGTCGCGGTCGGTCACCATCCCGATCAACTGGTCTTCCTCTCCAATCGGAACGGCGCCTATGTCATGCTTACGCATCAATTTCGCGAGGTCGGTGACCGGGGTGTCCGGACCGACCCAGTCGACGCCCTTGTGCATCGCATCTCTGACTTTCATGGTGGACCTCCTTGATGGAGATAGACGGTAGTGAGGTAACAGAACTGCTGCCTTGCAGTGGTGGTGTCCCGTACCTTTAGCTCTTCTTCGAAGTCACCACATAGATCCGACCGGGTACGACTGAGACCTTCTTGCTCCCACATTTCGGGCATTGCGGCTTCGCTGCCTCATGCTCAGAGATAGTCTCAGTACGCTCGAAGGTCTTTTCGCATCGCTCGCAATGGTATTGATAGGTTGGCATCATGCTTTTCCCATCAAGTGGCAAGCCGAACACAAATCAATCGGTGCGGCCCTGTCAGCCACTGGCATGCAGCGATGGTCAGTTACACCACGAGCGAATCGTGTCGTTGGGTGTCATCCACTGTGACACGCGGGCGCGCTGGTAGTTGCAACACGGTCGCATGCTGCCCTTGGCATAAATGCGTCAGCAGAACGGTTTTTCCGTCGGGAAACTCAAGGGCATCATGATGAGCGTTTGACTGGCCCTTGTTGACCTGTTGGAACTTCGCGACCGTGTGCCCTAGCCTCCAGGAGAAGACAATGCCAGTCTCGCATCGCACCTCCTCGTCAAAGGCAAGCTCGGTGCCAGGAAGCAAACATACGGCCACATTCCGATCGTCGACCGAAGCAAAACCACGCGTAATCGTCTGAGGGAACTTGGTCGATACCAGCTTGTCTCCGACCTTGGCAGGCCGGGACGCAACGAGATGTAGGCTGTAATCACACATCGAAGGTACCCCAATCGCTAGAATGGTTACCCCCGTTCCATTATGATAGCCGATCAAAACGGCAATCTCTTGTCGGTCTAGCGCACAAGGTCTGTTCGTAGAGAGTGTTGAACTCGGGCGCAGCTCTAGGCGAGCCCTGGCAACCCTTTCGCGCGTCCGCATTTGGCCAGCTGCTGACGTCCCATGAACTCGTCACTTGATCCGCTAAGTGCCAGAAGCGGAACAGGAGCTCGCTTCTGTCTCAGGTGCTCAGGGTTAGATCTTCCGACGAACTACCCTCCGTTTTGCCGGGCCAGTGGGAGAACCAGGCGGGCGTTGAAAAAAACTGACGAAAGCAGCATTCCTGCGAGTTGCTACGCGATACTCTCGCTGAAACAATGCACTGCATGGCGGACAGAAAAGAACTGCTCTTCACGATGCTGACGGCCATCGCGCTTGGCGTGACCGTCGTGGCCTTTGCGCTTGGGACCTATTACTGTCCCAGCGCCCTCTTTGCTCCGCTGGGGCAGGGCTTGCGGTGCTTGGGGCTCTCACTTTCGCCCCGTGGCTTCTGAGGCGAACTAATGGTCGCCATTGAACGAAAGCACCGCACGCAGCGACATTTCAGACGCCTCCTCAACGCTCTCGGACCCGGCCTCACGACGGGAGCAGCTGACGACGACCCGAGTGGCATCGCAACCTATTCCCAAGCAGGCGCCCAATTTGGCTTCGCGTTGACCTGGACGGTGTTTCTGACGCTGCCTTGCATGACGGCGATCCAGCTTATCAGTGCTTGCATGGGGTGGGAGACCAGAAGCGGGCTAGCTCGGAATATTGCGCTCCGACTTCCTTCCTTCGCATTGTTTTTCCTGGTTGGATCGCTGGTCGTCGCCAACACGATCAATATTGCGGCTGATCTTGCCGCAATGGGCGAGGCGTTGCGGCTCGTGATTGGCGGTCCTGCGCTCGTTTATGCTCTCACTTTCGGAGTCGCGTGCCTCGTGGCGGAGGTCCTTATCCCGTACCACAACTACGCCGGTTACCTGAAATTCCTGACCTTGGTGTTGTTCGTCTATGTCGCCGCCGCCTTCACTGTCGAGGTGCCCTGGAGCAAAGTGATCGCCTCGATGCTACTCCCGAAGGTGTCGTTCGATCGCAACTTCCTGCTCATGATGGTCGCCATTTTCGGCACCACGATTAGTCCATATATGTTTTTCTGGCAGGCATCGCAGGAGGCGGAGGAGTCGCGCCTTAGCCATCGACGGAAATACGGCAAGCAACTTGCGCCGGGCGAAGATTACTTCACGCATATATCAATCGACACGTGGATCGGCATGTCTGTGTCGGTCTTCATCGCCTTTTTCATCATGGTGACAACGGCCGCTACGCTAAATGCACATGGCGTGACCAAGATCGACACGGCCGCGCAAGCAGCAGAAGCCTTGCGGCCGATCGCGGGAGAACTCACCTTCGCCTTGTTTGCCGCTGGTATCATCGGCACCGGCCTGCTCGCTGTTCCGGTCCTAGCAGGTTCAGCGGCGTATGCGGTGGCCGAGGCCTTCGGCATGCGCGGGAGTCTTGAGTTGCCCGCGGATCGTGCGCTCGGTTTCTACGCGATTGTTGCTGCCGCGACACTCGGTGGCGGAGCACTGGCAGCCACGAATATCGATCCCATCGCCATGTTGTTCTGGACCGCGGTTATCAACGGCGTTGTCGCGGTACCAATCATGGTAGCGATGATGCTGGTAGTATCACGCACGACGGGAAAAGGAGCGATATCTCTGCCGCGGTGGGTCAAGATACTCGGGTGGCTTGCGGCCGGGCTCATGGCACTTGCTGTAGGACTACTTGCTTGGTCGAGTCTGTTTTAGGAACACGCCAACATAAGGCCGCCATCTCGTCGTCATACTCGACCGCTTCGGCAGTTCCCGGTCCAGGGCCCATTCGAATGTCCGCTTTGGGTCAAAAGCTGACGTGCGGCGTGGCCACCCGCGAGGTCCGCTTCGTGCCATAACCGGACATGCGCGTGCTGCTATACATCGCGTGCTGCTATACATCATGTCGGCGCGGCGGCCTCGACTTTCCTGATGTGGGAGATCCCAACTATTCGTGTGGGGCGGGGGCCGGAATGGTGATCGTCTTGACCTTGCGTGCTCCCGGCCACGCCGGCGGCGGTTGCGGTTCCGACACAGGGCCCGATGGGTTCGGTGACAAAGCCCGTTCACCGTCCGAGTACCGTGCAGGATCGAGTGAATTCGATTGCCCGTAGGGCGGAGAGTTTAGTGGTGCCAAGTCAGCCGTGGATGCTTGCCAAGGGCGAGAGCATCCTCCAACGGTCCAAAAAGAGCTGAACGGCGGGGCGTACAGCCTTCATCACCGGCATGCAGCCAGTGCGCGTCGGCATGGTTCTACCGGAAATTCCGGGCAGCCCCTCTATCTGCGGACTGGCACCCGTCACTCGCATTCCTGCTCGATCTGGGCTACACCACCGGCGAGTTCGGCATCTCGGCGATACACGTTGCTGCGACAGCGATGGCTTCAGGTTTTGGGGCTACTGTACCACCTCGATGCCATGCAGCAGGTGAGCTTCGCCGACATCAACAAGTCCCCGACGGAGCAGACCATCGCGCCACCGTGCAAAAACACGCCGATCCCGGGCTTGTCTGAGGTTCCGGGCGCCGTCGACCCCAAGACAACAACTTGCCTGACGCCCCCGCGGCCGGTGCTGTTGTGCAAATCATCAGATGGTTCGGAAGCAAATCAGAATTGCCATGACGAGGGACCATTGACACTCGAGCGGTCCAAGACCGTAGACGAGGAGATTTCCTCTCACGTTATCGACTTCCTCGATCGCAACGACCCCAAGAAGACCGGCAAACCGTTCTTCGTCTGGTACAACCCGGCGCGCATGCACATCACGACCGTGTTGTCCGACAAGTACATGGATATGGTCGGTGAGAAGGGCGGCAAGGACTGGGGCGTCAACGAAGCCGGCATGAAGCAGATGGACGACAATATCGGCTACGTGCTCAAGAAGCTCGAGGACATGGGCCAGCTCGACAACACCATCGTTGTCTTCACCACCGACAATGGCGCCGAGACGATCACCTACCCTGACGGCGGCACCACACCCTTCAAGGGCGGTAAGCTCACCACCTGGGAAGGCGGCATGCGCGCGCCTTGCGTTATCCGCTGGCCGGGACACATCAAGCCTGGCACGGTCTTTAACGATATCTTCTCGTCCCTCGACTGGGTGCCCACGTTCGTCGAAATCGCGGGTGGCCCCAAAGGCGACGGGCTGAAGAAGCAGATCGAGGCCGGCAAATATCCCGGCATCGTCAAGACCACGCTCGATGGTGTCAACCAGATCGACTATCTCACTGGCAAGTCCGACAAGTCGGCTCGCGATACCTTCTTGTACTACTCAGGTAAGGAGCCATCGGCGGTACGGTACAAGAACTGGAAGATGTATTTCGCCATGGTGTCCGATGCACCATCCGGCTTCATCAACGGCGTGGTGCCCTATCACTGGACCCAGGTCGTCAACATCAAGCGCGATCCATTCGAAACTTCGATTGGTGCGTTTGATAAGACGCTCATGGGGAACGGTGGCGCCATCGCCGCGCCGGTCACCGCCTATCAGTATGACTGGAACATGCTGCCCATCGGCCAGGCGCTGTGGCTTAAGGAACTACAGACCTAC
Organism: uncultured Alphaproteobacteria bacterium; assembly: GCA_963747175.1. GTDB lineage: Bacteria > Pseudomonadota > Alphaproteobacteria > Rhizobiales > Methyloligellaceae > Methyloceanibacter. Next base: position 284,936 of record CAVVDW010000003.1, read on the forward strand.
ATCGACTTCCCGCCGTTGCAGAACCCGGCCAGCTACAATCTGGAGCAGGTCATGCAGCAGGTCCGGGAAATGAAGTCGAACGGTCTAAGCGACTAGAGCCTTGTAACACTGATGACCAAGCGGGCGTCCGCACCATAAACGCGGACGCCCGTTTCGCTAAGTGACGTCTGCTTTGGATCACTAGCGGACTCTTGAGCGCAAATGGGCTAGGCCGCTTTACCTTTCAGAACGGGCATCCTCGGATCGTGGTTTTGGAAGCCACCGTGACGCTCTGTGCAAAGAGTGCAATCGGTCAGGCCTTGGCGGCAGGCGGACGTCCTAGGGAAGCCACTAGGGCGGAGGGCTAAAAGGCAGGCGCGCTACTTTTGGCGCTGGGCCTGCACCGTTCCGTAGGGATTTGCTTCCCTTGCGCGGTTCTCTTCATTGCACTCCTTGCACAACCCGTCGTCGACGGCTGGCTGCGGACACTTTCCTGGCCTGTGACCGTGCGCTGTGGACTGGCACTGACATTTCTTCTGCTCTTCCATTTCGGACTCCATGGGAGGTAACTGGGACTGGACGCGGGGCCAGAGCCTATGGATCACCATCCTGCATGTTGCGCGCGAGAAGCAAGCAAAGCAAAAGCACGCCGACGCTTATGGTTCCCCCAAAATCCCAGCAAGGCGCCGTACACTTCCTAGCCCCACCAGTTGACCTCCTGTCTTCTGTCGTGTCGCTAAAAACGGCGCTCGGTGTGCGCCGTCGCGGGCAAGCTTTACTCTGTCACATTCGATGCCTTGCGAAGGGAGCGTTGGTAGCGGGTTTTCAGATAACCCGCTATCAAACCCGGAGACTAACGCCTGGCCGCAACGGCGTAGTCGCGCATTACGTTGGCTTCCAATTCAAGCTCATCAAGACGATGTTTCAGAACATCGCCGATGCTAATAATGCCTACAAGTTGATCGCCTTGCTGAACCGGCAGGTGGCGAATGCGCCGCTGCGTCATGATCTTCATCACATGCGTGATGCTGTCATCGGGCGAGCAGGAAACCGCCTGCGTCATGAGCCTGGAAACAGGAAGGGTAGACAACTCGCTGCCATGCGCCGCAAGGGCGTAGGCTAGGTCACGTTCAGAAACCATCCCGTCAACTGACCTGCCATCGCCGCTCACGACCATGGCGCCGATTTGCTCCACATGAAGCCGCACTGCAAACTCGCGCGCCGATGTGTCTGGCCTGACCGTCTTCACCTCAGAGCCTTTAATGTGAAGGATATCTGATACCTTCATGATCACCTACCCTTCCAATAATTTCTCAACGCTCGTTGTGCCGCAGGTTTGTGTTTCTCGGAAGGCAGGCACTTAGGAAAGTTCCCTGAGTGAAAGTCATGCGAGGAAAGGACGCACCTCACGTCATAGCGCCGCAGCTCCGCAGTTGTTGTCTGCTTTGATCATTCTCTCGGTGTCCGCTGTGGGTCATTAGCGGACATCGAGCGCAACTGTGATTTTTGTCTGCTTAAACCCTGACGCTCGATCAGCTATCGCGGCGGCTGCGCTGTGCTGAGTGTGGAGGGCCGTTGCAATCGGTCAAGCCCTGGCGGCAGACGGATGCGACCGGACGAGCTTGGCTTAAGCGCTAGACCTAGATCGGCGGTTCGTCTTTCGGGAGCCGCTCTACCTCCTTGGGTAAAGCGTGGTTTTGCTGATCAATCAAAAAGCGCTCGTATCGCGCTGGTGCTGGCCTTTGCGTTTGCGGTTCGAATGGCGAGCGGCGATCCTCTCCCCCACGATCTTCGAAATTTTTTTGAGCATTGGAGAGGCTGAGGCGGCTAGGGTGATGTAACGCCAGCGTTAGATTTGAGGGCCCGGTCTCGCGCCGGGCCCTCATTTTTGGCCATTTGTCGCAAACGTGATGAGGCAAACCGCAAGGCGGGGGCGTTTAGTTGTGATCGTGGTCCGCTTTTCCCTTGAGATCACGTCCAAGGAGCAACCCCATGAAAAAGTATCTCGTAGCAGCTGCTCTAATCGTCAGCTTCGCGGCCCCCGCTTTCGCGGAGACGATCTACGTCGCTTTCGATCCCGCGAGTCACAAATGCACTATGATGCACAGCCAGCCGGCCGCACCCATGAAGAGCATGGGCAGCTTTAAGTCAGAGGCCGAAGCCAAGACGGCCATGGCAAAGATGAAGGAATGTGAGGGCTAGTCACCTCAACGAGACGGCTTGGGGCGTCGGCTTCGGTCGGCGCCCTTTTGCTCAGTGAGACAAAGACACGAAGACGCCAGTGTAGTGCTCTGGTTGCCGCCGACAACAGCGTTCTGGTCTCAGTCTTAGTCCGCTCGCGGGGGTAAAGCAGACGTCATCAGCATATCCCTGCTTAGTCCGGTTTTGACCCTTAACGGACCTCAAGCGCCCGCCTACGCCGGAGGATTTGGACGTCCCAATTACATCAAAACATGTCCCACTTACGTCGCAGAGTATCCCAAGGCGTCGTGCCTTCTCGATCAACTCGGCGTATAGTGGCTGGGGCCAAGCATGAGAAAGGTCAAGTCGATGCGGACCGTCGTGTTCAGTGCCGCCGTGATTGCGGGTGTTGTCTGGATGGGCATAGAGACCGCCAATGCAGCCCAACAGTCAGTCTCAGGAATAGGCAATACAAACATTCAGGCCGCCACGGTCGAGAGCGTTGGCTACCGACGACGTTTTTACCGGCGATATGGGTATCCGGTGCCCTATGCGTACTACCCTCCAGCATATGGCTACTATGGGCCTCCGTCCGCATACGCCTACCCGCCCGCAATTGGCCATTATCCGCCTCCGGACGACAACTATGCCGACGCTCCACCTCCGGACGGCAATTACGCCAACGCGCCGCCTCCGGACGGCAATTACGCCGACGCTCCACCTCCGGACGGGAATTACGCGGACGCGCCGCCTCCGGAAAGTTACTGATCGAACTACTGGAGTTCGGATTAGCGGCTAGTCTGCTTCTGGGACCAAGCGGACATTCGCGTTTGCCATTTGCAAGTCAGCTTTCGACGTAAAAGCGGGCGGTTTGCAAGCAGCCGGGGTAGGACACTCGCTCTCACTGGAAACGACCATGGCTAATAAAAATGACTTCACACCGGAAGAATGGACTAAGGTGTTAGAGAGCATCATGGTCGCCGGCATGGCCGTTTCGGCAGCCGATCCAAGCGGTTTGTGGGGCACTTTTAAAGAAGCCGCTGCAAGCAGCTTGGCGCTCGCTTCAGCTAATCGCGATCCCAATTCTAACGAACTCATCAAGGCAGCAATTGCTGATTTTGAAAGATCCGACGAGGGAGGGTCGAGCATTCTTGCAATGCGCGAACGCTTTGCCCAGGCGGAGCCCACGGAATGTGTACGGCGTTCATTGGCGAGCCTGCGCGAGGTTTCCGCCATCGTCGATGCCAAGGCCCCTGACGAGGCAGCGGCCTTCAAAACCTGGCTTTGCGAGATCAGCCGGAAGGTCGCAGAAGCTACCGTGGAGGGGTCTTTTCTCGGCTTTGGTGGTGTTCGAGTAAGCGATGCTGAGACGGCGACACTTCGCGACATCTCCAAGGCGCTAGGCACGGCATCCTAACCCCACGCAACGAAGTCTGCTGATGGCGCAAAGCGGACGTTCAGATGATCGCGTCGCAAGGTATGATTTC
>CAVVDW010000004.1:0-30963 GCA_963747175.1 uncultured Alphaproteobacteria bacterium
TTGCAGACATTGATGCCGACGCTGAGCATGTCCGCTATTCGGGGTGAAGCGGACTTGGCCGGTCCGCGCTCTCATGTCCGCTAATGACCCAAAGCGGACATTGAGATTCGGTCAGACGTCATAAATGCAGTGCCTTTTTGTGACTTAATCTGGTTCTAATTTGCGGCTCCCATCGAATGGCCATTGCTGCCTAGCCATCAAGCGAGGAGCAATTCAATGACGGCTATCGAACGTCGTATAATCGTAATCGGACTCGTGTGCGGCATGGCAGTTGCCAGAGAAGCTCAGCCATCGTTTGTCACCATTGAACCGCAAGTTACTCACTTAGATGGAGGGCGCGATGCATCGCAGGACGTTTTTGTTGGGTAGCACATTAGCTGTGACGGGAGCGGCCACCGGACCTGTCCGAGCTCAATACGTCGACAGCTCCTGGTTTGCTGAGAATCGCCAACAGCCTCTTGCCCCTAGCGATATAGAGGCGGCTGTAGAACGCCTCCGCAAGCAGTTCCTCGCCGAGTTCGATCCCGCTTACGTCGAGAATGTGATCGTCCCTCATTTTCTGGTGAGCATTTATGACGGGGAGCGCTTGTCGCTTCCCATGATTGGCGTGGAGTTCACCAAAGAGAATGCCATCCCGTACGACCTCTGGGGCCTCTTGAGTGAGACCTGGAAGCCCGCACCGGAAAATGGCGTTACGGTCTTTTTGCAAGGGCTGGAGAAACGGGGCCCACATAACGAACGAAAGCGCATTTACATGTCGGCGGTAACGCCGGACCTTTATCGACCGATGTACGGCGAGAAAGTGGTGCAGTTCTTCGATAAGTTGCTGGACGACAGCAACGCCGGCAAGCCGCTGATGCGGCCCTATCTCGAAAATTATTTCGACCTCTATTGGGACTTACACTTGGGCGTAAAAGGCGATGCCATTCCGCCGCGAGTGCGCCAAATCGGCGAAGCATTCAACACGGTGCTTGCCTACCGCGACGTCACTCAGAAGATCGTCTACGACAATTACATGGCTGTGCGTGCGAACCTTTCCTTTCTTAAGGAGTGGATCGACGACAGGCTTAGTGATCTAGAGAGCAGCAAGACCTCGAATCCAGAGAGAACCTTCGCGCACTATTGGATCAAGAACGGCGGAGAAGGCGAAAATTTCGCCCACAAAGACGTTGTGTTCGAGGTGTTCCACAATTTCGTGGCGTTAAGCCAATGGGGGAACACCATGTACAACATCATGCTCAAGCTCGCTAAGGACACCGGCGACCCTGATGCCCGCGCTTGGTTCAAGAAGACCATGGAGGGAAGTCCAGATGATGCGGGGGGCAAACCGTTCACACCATTGGAGCGGTTTGTCATGGAACTGTTCCGCACCATCACGCCGAACGGGGGAAGCATATCGGCATTAACGGAGGTAAGGACGCCGCCTTATGAGCGACATGGCTACGTCGTTACCCCGCATGAGAGCACCAGCTTCGATCCGTTGCATTGGAAGGACCCCGACACATTTAACCCGGATCGATACAACAGCGCGCCGACGAGCCATGAGATCGACGAGGCCAACTGCGAGCAGATCGGTTTCGCTAAATGCCCGTTTGACCGGACAACTTTCGACGTCAAGGATGGCCGAACCGCCTCGATCCACAATAGTGGATTCGGCACCGCTTACGGCATCGTCGACGGCAAGCCACTTCCTGTCTGCGACTATGCGGGGTTCGCGCCATTCGGTTTTGGTTATCGCCGCTGTCCCGGGGAGCAACTGACCATTCAGGTCTTTGAGGATTTCCTTAGAAAGGTCTGGAAGGACAGCATCGAGTTTCAAAAGCTCGACATTGCTAGCCCCGAACCTCTGCCTATCGGGCCTACCACCGTGATTGGCGACAATGTCGGGTTTGTCAGGACCGCTTAACGAAATTGTGGCGGTCGAAGTGTCGTTGACGGAAGACTCGTCAAAATCAAAGATCCATGGAGTTGGGAACCCGTCTCAAACGAGGAGCAGATCCATGGAGATGATCACCGTTCCTTCATCGAGGTCTACGCGGGCTCCGCTTCTTGTAGACCTCGCCTTGCAAGGTGGCGGTTCGCACGGAGCCTTCACTTGGGGCGTGCTCGATCGCTTGCTCCAGGAACCGTGGCTTCGAATTGAGGGCATCTCAGGTACGTCTGCGGGCGCCATGAACGCCGCGATTCTTGTCGACGGCTACGCAGAAGGAGGAGCAGACGGTGCTAGAGCGCGCCTCGAGCTCTTTTGGAAGCGGGTCTCCGACGGCGCTCGGTTCAGCCCCTTCCGGCGCAGCCCGCTCGACGTTCTCCTCGGCCGATGGACGCTCGATACGTCACCACTGTTCCTTGCCTTCGACCTCATGGCCCGCGTGTTCTCGCCCTACGATCTCAATCCGCGTGGGGTCAACCCTTTGACCGCGATCTTGGCAGACTGCATCGATTTCAAGCGCTTATCACAAGCCCCTATAAAGCTGTTCATTACCGCCACTAACGTACACACGGGCCGCGGACGCGTGTTCCGCAATGCCGAGCTTACGCCAGACGTCCTGCTTGCGTCGGCGTGCCTACCAACGATGTTTCAGGCCATCGAGATCGATGGCGAGGCCTATTGGGACGGCGGGTACGCAGGCAATCCCACGATCACGCCGCTCATTCGGGAATGTGCATCGATCGATACGATCCTGATTCAGGTCAATCCTGTGGAACGGCCCGGCACCCCGCGCACGGCCCAGGAGATTCTGAATCGGGTCAACGAAGTCTCCTTCAATGCGACATTGCTGAAAGAGCTGCGGATGATCGCGGTGCTCCGCCAGGTGTCCGATCCAGGCAGCAGTGAGGGAGCTCGTTGGGCCGAGATGCGCATTCACCGCGTCGCAAGTGATATGATTACGGGCCTTGGCGCTTCCTCGAAGCTCAACGCCGAGTGGGAATTCCTGACCATGCTGCGCGATGAGGGCCGCCGCTCGGCAGAAGAGTTCCTGACGGCGCACGCCGCGGATATCGGCGCGCGCTCGACGCTCGACATCGACGCCTTGATCGACCAAGTCTGAACCCCGATGGGGCTCGCCGGCATACTCCTCGCGCTTAGGCCTGCTCATCTGGCTGTCATTCCGCGGCTGGAGCATTCTTCTGTTGGCGCCGGCCGCCGCGCTGATAGCGGCCGCTGCCGCAGGCGAGCCGCTCCTCGCCCACTGGACCCAGACTTTCATGGGAGGCGGCGCGCAATTCCTGGCGCAGTTCTTCCCACTGTTTCTTCTTGGCGCCTTGTTCGGCAAGCTCATGGAGGACAGCGGCTCGGTCGAAGTCATCGCTCGCTTCATGACGGAGAAACTCGGCACAGGTCGCGCCGTGCTGGCGGTGGTTTTGGCCGGGGCGATCGTCACCTATGGCGGCGTCAGTCTTTTCGTCGCAATTTTTGTCATCGTGCCAATGGCACAGGGCCTATTCAGGACCGCCGACATACCACTACGCCTGATGCCGGCGGCAATCGCCCTCGGCACCATGACCTTCACGATGTCCGCGTTGCCTGGCACCCCTGCCCTGCAAAATGCCATCCCGATGCCATTCTTCGGCACAACGCCCTTCGCTGCCCCGGGGCTCGGCATCATCGCGGCTGGCATCATGCTTGCTTTCGGTTTGTGGTGGCTCGGACGGGCAGAGAACGCAGCCCGACGCGCGGGTGAGGGTTACGGGGCACACGCTCGTGCCGAAACGGCGGTCGACGACCCCGCTCTGCGCGAGCGAGCAACGATCGCCAGCGAATTCGATCCCGCCGAGATTTCGCACGGCCATATTGCGGCAGCGCCGCCCGGTGCCTTGATCGCGCTGTTGCCGCTGGTCGTGGTCATTCTGGTCAACCTCGCCATGAGCGTGTTCGTGCTGCCGCGACTCGACACGAGCTTTCTCGCGGAGGAGCGTTGGGGCACGACGTCGCTTTCCGCGGTTGGTGGCGTGTGGGCCGTGGTGGTGGCGCTGCTGGCGGCGATCGTGACTTTGATCGCGCTCAATTACCGCCGCCTGCCCTCGCTCAGGGAAAGCATGGACGCCGGCGCCAACGCCTCGGTGCTGCCTGCCCTCAGCGTCTCCAGCCTGGTGGGCTTTGGGGCCGTGATCGCGGCTCTTCCCGCCTTTGCCTTGGTTCGGGATTGGGTGTTGTCGATCGAAGGGGGTCCGCTCGTGTCCCTTGCGATCGCCACCAATATCCTGGCGGCGCTGACCGGCTCTGCTTCAGGGGGCATGACCATCGCGCTCGATGCGTTGGGCGAAACCTATCTTCGTTTCGCCGCCGAACACGGGATCGAGCCGGCGCTTCTGCACCGGGTCGCCGTGATGAGCGCGGGCACCCTTGACAGCCTGCCGCATAACGGTGCCGTGGTGACGCTGCTCGCCGTCTGCGGGGTAAGTCACCGCGAAGGCTATCTCGACATCTTCATGGTTGCTATCGTAGGGGCGCTGATCGCGCTTGCGGCCGTTATCGTGCTTGGTTCGGCATTTGGATCGTTCTGATTCGTGAGGCTACAACGGGCCTCCTATTCCGCTTCTGGCAAGACATGCGCAGCGACTGAGCTGACATCAGCTGCTGACCAAAAGCGGACATACAAATTTAGCCGTGCTTCAGCGGTTTACTATCACTCACGTCGCGGCAACTCACCGTCTTTCCCACGACGCATATTGGTCGCAACATTCTGGGTTCCTAACAATCCAATCCAAGGAGGAGACAATGAAGCTTGCGATTCTTACATCGGTGGCAGTGGTCTTCAGCGCGGGCATTGCTTTCGCCCAAGGCGCAAACACTATGACGTCAGGTCGCCCGAGCGCCGTCCTCAATGACACTCAATGTCAAGCCGTATGGACGATGGCGTCGCCGAACGGAGCAGCTATATCGAAAGATCAGGCAGTGCCCTATATCGTCAACTTTACGATGGTTGATGTCGATGGTGACGGCAACATCACGGCGGATGAATTCAAGACCGCCTGCGGCAAGGGCCTCGTGAAAAACACTCAGTAGTAAGCATCGCAGTCCGGCAGCCGGAGGTCACTTTGGCCCGGCTGCCGACATCGGGGAGGACCGACCCCGAATTAAGGGGTTTGTCTCCTCGATGCGATGAAGCCCCACACCAATAGGATTAGGATTGCGCCCACGGTCGCGCCAATAAATCCCGCCGCCTGGCCTTCTTGATACCAGCCTAGAGCCTGACCAAGATAGGTAGCGACGAAGGCTCCTGCGATCCCCAAGACTGTTGTGAGAATGAAGCCCTGAGGTTCGTGCGTGTCGCCTGGAGTTACGAACTTAGCCAAAACACCAGCGATAAAGCCAATCAGGATAGTCCAGATAATTCCCATTTCCATCTCCCTCGATAAGCCGCGCGGCCAGATCAAAGTACTCCAAAAAATGGGAGAAAGGGATCGGCGCGACACCGACCCAACAAAGAAGCCCCGGCCTGAGTGACGGGGCTAGGGTTACGTGCAGAGCGCGCGACCTTTTTGGCGCCACATCTGCAGCGGCAATGGAGCGGATGAGCGCTCGCCGCTCTTCTTCCCATGTCCGCTCGTGGCACTAAACGGACATGAGCGAGAGGTCGGGGGAGGGCCGCTTTTAGCTCTAAAGCGGACATTCCGGGCTGCTACTGAGAGCCTTTACGAGACCCTGTTCTAGGGCAACAGTCGTCAGGAGACGAAGTTGCAAATCAAGACGGTTGCGAGTCCCCGCAACCAATTCAAGCCTCTGAAATTTCATATAAATATAAAGCGATCTTCGTACCGCTCTTCTCGCCTATTCGCTTGGGTCGCCACCGGGTCGCCCCGCCCCTTTGTTATGTAGGCGCGCAGGGCGCGGGACGCCGAGCTGAAGGGCTTCGGTGTGCTCTTGTCCGGCGTGACGGCGAAGAAGAGCTTCATCGTCCAACGCGAATTGCCAGGCGGCAAGCCACGGCGCTTCACCATCGGCGCCGTCGGCGAGATCAGCTTGGACGACGCCCGTCGTGAAGCGGCGGACGTCATCCACGATATGCGCCGGGGCATCGACCCCAAGCGGAAGCCGGCGCCGGTCGTCACCCTGCGGCACGTGCTCGAGAGCTACCTGAAGGCGCGCTGGCTCACTTTGCGCGTCCGCCAGCGCGTCGCGTCGTAGCTCGGATGTCCGCTACTGGCACTTTTCGGACATCTCACCTGCACTGACGAATGTCCGCTATCGGAGGTAAAACCGACATGACGCAAACGGGCCGTCATGTCGGCTATTGACCCTTAGCAGACGTTCGCTTTCATCGGTGGGTGGCTTCCCCCTCGCTCTCTTGACCAAATTGTGTCGAGATTTTCGCCGCGCTCGGACTGGCGAACTGTCAGTCTCAAGACCTTAAGCGCCTCGGCTTCCATCTCGTCGAAGCCATGTCCTCGTGCGAGAAGCCAGTCATCGCTTAGTTGTTGGGCGGTCAATGAACATATGGAGCGTCTGACGGCGCGCCACAGAAATATTGAGATCCCGGAGGACCACAGGTCAGATTTTGAGAGCCTCCCGCCGGAAAGTCGAAATGCGGACCGAAGTCTCGGGGCTCAGCCGGCATCACGGGAGGTCCCCAAACGTCGCTCAAGGTAAGGCCTCGACGAGGCGGGGGCGAGCCTGGGTCGACTTGTTGTGCCTGTTGTGCCTGGGCCGCGTGGCTCGACCATCCCGACACATAGCCGACCACAAAGGCCATGGCCAGAATAAAAAGCCGCGGAAAGGCAGTGCACTTCAGCATAACGAACCACTCTTCCCCGGCGTTGGTCCGATCAGCACAAGCCTTGTTTTCTTCAGAATAGCATTGTGGCATCAGTTTTGGATAGCGCCCATTGCCTGAAAGACTCGCTCGCTTAACGCTTCCACCGGGATGATGGGGTGCCCAATGGGGGCGGCAGGATGGGACATGGAATGATGGGAGCCGGAGCGTGCCAACTAAGGAAGGTAGAATTAGCCCGATGGGCTATTGCGACCTGTATGCTCCCCTGTAGCGTGGGGCATCGGCGGGGTCCTTCTAGCCGACTCAGCTCGACAGGCGCGAGGACCTCAGTGACTGACCCTAAGCAGACATCGGCGCTTACGTGGCCGCATCAAGAAACTCGTCAACGAAGCGTGCGAGAACGTTCCAATCGGTGAACTCGCGATCACTTTGGCCGCTTGCTGCGCCGCCACCCTTCGTGACAATGAATTTCACGATCTGCTTTTGGAAGTAGTCGTGAGGCGGGTTAAGTCTTGGTAGGGTCCGTGCCTACCGTTTTGGAGGCCCGCAACAGATCTAGTGCGTGTTTCAGCTGAGTATCCTTGTCCTTCTCGGGAGCGACATACGACGAACTTCCGGACTCCTCCTCTGAGGCTTCCGCAGTGTCATCCGTGCCCTCGATCTTGAGGTGGCCCCGCAGATTGGCTTCTCCGCGTGTGCTCAGTTCATCAGCCTTCTTCTTCAGATCTTCGGGCAACTCCTCCTCAACCACGACCTCGGGTTCGATGCCCTTGGCCTGGATTGAACGCCCGGACGGCGTGTAGTAGCGAGCCGTGGTTAGACGCAGCGCGCCGTTCGAGCCGAGCGGGATGATGGTCTGCACGGAACCCTTCCCGAAGGACCGCGTACCGAGGATGGTCGCCCGGTGATGGTCCTGAAGTGCACCGGCAACGATTTCCGATGCTGAGGCCGAGCCACCGTTGATCAGCACGATGAGCGGCTTGCCGTCAGTCAGATCGCCCGGCCGCGCGTTGGACCGCTGCGTCTCTTCGAGATTGCGGCCCTTGGTGAGCACGATCGCGCCCTGATCGAGGAAGGCATCCGACACCGAGATCGCTTGATCAAGCAAGCCGCCCGGATTGTTGCGTAGGTCGATGATGTAGCCCTTGAGCTTGGGACCGATCTGCTTCTTCAGATTCTCAATAGCCATTTGGAGGTCAGCGGTGGTCTGTTCGTTGAAGCTGCTGATTTGCACATAACCTACATCGTTCTGCGACTCGTACTTTACTGGCTTGATGTGGATGACGTCGCGGACCAGCTTCACGTCGAAGGGGTGGTCTACGCCACGGCGCATGATGGTGAGGGTGACCGGTGAATTTACCGGACCACGCATTTTTTCGACCGCTTGCTGCAGGGTAAAGTTTTGGATCTGCTCCTTATCGAGAGCGGTAATGACATCTTCACTCATGATGCCCGCTTTGGCTGCCGGCGTATCCTCGATGGGAGAGACCACCTTGAGCAGCCCCTTCTCCATCGTAATCTCAATACCAAGGCCGCCGAACTCGCCTCGTGTCTGAACCTGCATGTCTCGGAAGTTCTTTGGATTGAGATAAGAAGAATGTGGATCGAGCGCCGTAAGCATGCCGTTGATGGCGTCTTCAATCAGCTTGGAGTCGTCCGGCTTCTCGACATAGTCCGAGCGCACGCGATCGAGCACCTCGCCGAAAAGAGCAACCTGACGATAGAATTCCGAGTCACCACCCGGGACTGACGGGCTCCGCGCGAAGCTCATCATTGTGGTACCGGAAGCGACCATGCCCAATACCAGAAGCGCCCACAGGGCGGATTTGAATTTTCGGCGCATTTCTTGAAGCCTTTCCGGAGGTGGATCTGCGCGCTCGGTTCTTCTTGTAACGGTACGATTTGTCGTGAGCCAGCCGCGAATGGCGGCCAGTACCCCGAACGGCTGCGACGCGAAGTCGCCGGTAAAGTTCTCTGAGTTCAAGATTCGCATTACCGGACCGCCAATTTGGTCGGGGGTCTGCGGGTTTTGATAATAAGCCGACATTCAACACGCTGATTAGGCATGTCCGACTTTCGGCGGGAACCAGACCTCGCGACACGGACGAAAATGTCCGCTTGCGGTATTGTTCGGCTGACTCACACGCTCTCAAGAAGGTCTTCGCGGCTAGGCGAAGTCTCTTTAGTTACCTCGTCGGCGGCTTTTCCCGCTTGGTCCGAGAGGCTGGGACCGGGCTTTAGCGGGGAGACTGTATCGGCTGCGCCGCCCACGTCTCTCAGCAAATCATGCAGCCAATTGCGTCCAAGCGACAGCAACACGGCAGCAGCATAAATCGCGCCACCTAGAAAGATTAAAAGCGCAAGCGTGGTCTCCTCGCGGAACTGGGACATTCCTGCCAGGGCGTGAGTTATTGCCATCTCGCCGGAATAGAGAGCGATGCCCAGCACCGCGCCCGCTCCGAACAGCTTTAGCACTGGACGTAAACCCGCGCCGGAAACGGCGAAGCCCTGGCGACGTGCGAAAAACCAAAGCAGGGTCAGATTGATCCACGCCCCCACGCTGGTGGCGAAGGCGAGACCGACTTGGGCAAGCCAATCCATGAGAGCGATCTTCAGCGCGATGTTGACGGTCGCTGCAAGCAGCGCGGCCTTGACTGGGGTCAAGGTGTCACCGCGGGCAAAAAACGGCGCGGTGAAGCTCCGGAGCATGACAAAGGGCAGGAGACCGACGGCATACGCGGCGAGGGTTGCGCCGGCGGCCGCAGCGTCGGCAGAGGTAAACGCGCCGCGAGCGAACAGCGCGCGCATGATTAGGTCGGGCACGGCGATAGAAGCCGCGGCGCAAGGCACGGTGAGAAGAAGCGCCAATTGGATGCCGCGAGCCTGGGCCAATGCCGCCCCTCGACGGTCGTCCGCCGCCAGCCGACGGGACATCTCGGGCAAGAGCACAGTACCGACGGCGATCCCCACCACACCGATAGGCAATTGGTTGATGCGGTCGGCGTAATAGAGGGCCGAGAGCGCGCCAGTCGGCAGATAGGATGCGATCAGCGTATCGGCGAACAGAGCAAGCTGCACGCCGCCCGCGCCGACGATGGCAGGACCCAGCGCCTTAAGGAAGCGGCGGGTCGGACGGTCGAGCCGAGGTGCACGAAATCTGAGACCGAAGCCAGACCTCTCGGCGTCGACGCCGACCAGTAGCACTTGCGCTACGCCCGCAATGAGCACACCCCAAGCCGCAGCAAGTCCAGCATTAGGGAACCAATAAGAGAGACTGAGGGTCACAACCATGCAGATGTTGAGCAGGATCGGCGCACCGGCGGCGGCGGCGAACCTGCCATTGGCGTTCAGCTCGCCTGAGATCATGGTTTGCATCGAGACGAGTAGCAGAGCGGGGAAAGTTACGCGGGTGAGCATCACCGCGAGATCGTAGCGCGCTGGATCCCGGTCGAGGCCTGGCGCAAGTAGACTTACCACAAAGGGTGTACAGACCAGCGCCACCGCCAGCAGCAAAAGATTGATGACGAGCAGCGCAGCGGCGACGCGGTCGGAGAACAGCCTCGCCGCCGGCAGCCCAGCTTTCTCAAGCGTCCGAGCATAGGCCGGCACGAAGGCCGCGTTGAAGGCCCCCTCGGCGAGGATCGCACGGAAGTGGTTGGGTAGCCTGAACGCAACGAAGAAGGCATCGGCGATCGGACCAGCGCCCAACACAGCGGCCATAACTACGTCGCGCATGAATCCGGTAACGCGAGATACGAGCGTGAGCCCGCCAACAGTGGCGATGCGCTTGATCATGGGCGGTCGGCAGAGTCGCAAAAGCCGTGTTGGTGCAACGGCCCCCCTTGCCCGGTCCTACCATCAAGGGTGTATTCCGGCGGCGCTCGTCGTGGAGACGCTACTAAGCCACGCTCCCTGGTATGTCCATGCTCAGGGCGGATTCGCCGCAGTTCCAGCACACGAGCTTCATCCAAGTGCTTGCTAAATCCTCGAATCTAGCCTTGGCGAGGGGCGACTGGGACTCTGCCGCCAACCGTAAGCAAGTCTTGGCGTGCTCTCTACCCTTTTGAATTTCCTAGCGGCAACTCCGTGCCAATCGCTAGAGGCACGCTTAATCGATCGATTAAAGGAAATAGATTGTCGGCGTGTCCAGAACTCCAGCCTCCATCGCTTCCTTAAGGTCAGCGGATGCAGCGAAGTCCTTAGCCTTCTTGGTATCCTCGGTATCAAACACGACGACAATTTCACTCTTATTGCTATCAGCGGAGTGGTAGACCCGCGGATTGCTAAGACCAGCTCGCTTCTGCATGTCGGCATGGCGATCGAAGATGGGACGCCACTGCCCATAATCTCTCACTCTGTGCCGGATGATCATCATTCCCATAGCATTCTTCCTGTGCCTTCCGCTTCTTTCTCTCGGAAAGCGACCGGCATTCTGCCGCGGAGCACCGACTATGCTCAAGCGATCACTGCTAGGCACCGCTGCACCTTTAGAAGACGCTCGACCAAAAGAGTAGCCCGACAGCAACGGCGCATCTTTCCGTATGCCAAGTGCGTCTTAGCGTTGTTGTAATACGCCGTAGGTTCACTGCAGCAAGGCAGGCTCTCATGAACCCAAATAAGGCGCTTTGGGAGAAAGGTGATTTCACTCGCATCGCGGAGAGCATGAGGGAAAGCGGAGACGAGCTGGTCGCCAGGATCGGTGTCACGCAAGGGGAGAAGGTCCTGGATCTCGGATGCGGCGATGGAACGACGGCTCTGCCGGCGGCGCGACGGGGAGGACAAGTTTTGGGGGTAGACATCGCACGGAATCTCGTCGAGGCCGGGAACAAGCGTGCAAGAGAAGAGGGCCTCACCAACTGCCAATTCCAGGAAGGCGATGCGACCAATCTTCAGGAGCTGAAGGATCAAAGTTTCGACCTCGTCATCAGCATCTTCGGCGCCATGTTCGCGCCGAAACCCTTTGACGTCGCCAAGGAGAGGGTTCGGGTCTGTCGTTCTGCCGGACGGATCGTGATGGGCAATTGGATTCCGAACGATCCAACCTTGGTCGCACAGATCCTCAAGATCAGCTCAGCCTACTCACCCCCGCCGCCGGAAGGTTTCGTAAGTCCGATGACCTGGGGCATCGAAAAAAACGTCATCGAGAGGTTCGAGGCCGCCGGTGTGCCGAGGGACAGGATATCGTTCGCCCGCGACACCTACACCTTCAACTTCCCGGGGACGGTACCGAGTTCGTCGATGCTTTCAGACGGTACTATGGCCCGACAATGAACGCGTTCGAGGCAGCAGAGAAGAATGGCCGGGCCAGTAACCTACAAAAGGAGCTCGAAAGCTTGTTCGAGAGCCAAAACCAGAGTCCACGCAAGGATCTCACTTCCATTTCGGCGACTTTCTTGCGCGTCGCGCGCCAGTTTAGCTAGCAAAGAAGTATCCCCCGTTTGACCCTAGAAATTATCGCGGGAGCTCGGCGGCTTAGCCTCGCCAAAGCGGGGGAGGCGGCCGCAGAGAGCGAAGGGCGCACTGGGACCCTTCATCTAAGAGCGGAGTTGATCTTACCGATCAGATTAAACCACTGCGCTCGTTCATCTGCCTCTATCTCGTTTGCTTCGTGCTTGCTCGTCCATTGGAGATAAGCTTTTGCGAGCTTGTATCTTGAGAAGCCGGTCACTCGTGAGGCGAACACCTCCGTTATGACCTGATCAGGCTTCGCTGCTGCCTCGGCAGAAACATCCCAGTTAAGCTGCTCTTTCGCGACCCTGACTAGAGTCGTTCTGAGCAGGTCCTCGATCTGCGGGGCTTTCATTTTGCCCGTGTACGCGTCACGAACACGGATAATTCCTCTGTGCCCGAGTTGTTGAGCGAGAACTTCTTGCTCAGCCGCTTCCTCGCTCGCCGAGTCGGACTCGAGGAGCGCTGCCACGTTAGGTGCATGGGCATGCAGAATGGTGGCGTAGTAGACGAGCTTCCTAAGGCTATCGCATGGAATGAGCTCGATCCTTTCGTCGAGATCTGCGAGGCCAGCCGCCTTAAGCAACTCACTCGTTGCCTGCAGATACCAAAGCTCGACGACACCCTTGAGCAAGAGGCTCCGCTGCTGCGAGAACAGGCTTTGCACAAGGTCGTAGCCGAGAGCTTCCTGCAGGGGGAGAAGTGCGGCCGGGTCCTCGGCATCTTCGAGGGTGTGGACTTTCGTTCCGATTCGACGGTCGACAAGTTCGACAATCCTTACGTGGTCCAACTCGTCCGGACCGATGAGGAACGGCGAATGAGCCGTGTAAATTGTCTGGTTCGCCCTTGCCAATCGCGTCAGCGTCTCTCGGAATTCGCTCTGTTTGAGTCCATGCAGACTTAATGCTGGCTCGTCGAGCAGAAGTATCGCGTTTTTATGCTTCCCTCCTGCTTCCGCGAAAAACACGATCAAGAACGAGACCAGCCACTGGAAGCCCTCGGAACGCTGATCGAGCTCAATCTCGACGCCGAGATCATCCTCGACAGCCACTTTGAGGTATTGACCATCGGCACTGATGCGCAGGCGGTCAGCTTCTCCGCCTCGGCGCTTGGGGTTCCAGACGGAACGGATTTCGTCGGTGAGCCTTACGCTCGCGGCATTCAATTGATAGGACCGCCGGTCGAGCTGGTCTCGGTAAGCCCTAAAGGCAGCTTGGCTCGACGGTTCGGGCTCGTTGACCTTACCGAGATTGGATAGATCACGAGGGGTGAAACCAAGCAGCTTGAGCAGGCACTGATTGCCGAAATCGTACTGGTTATCATCCAGCAATCCCTGCTCGATCCTCGTGGCAAAATGCTCAAGATGGATGATGGGATGGACTCGGAAGTAGTTACTAAAGAACACGAAGACAGGCAGCCGTTCCTGGAGCGTGTTCAGCACCTCATTCCGCCGCCGTTCGATGCCGCAAGTGGCTTGCAACATTTCGAGACGAGCGACTTCTTTAGCGTCCTGCCGTGACACGTGAGACTGGCTTTTCGTAAGCCAGTCACTCAGGTTGGTTGCCAGCTCGCCACTGACGGGGCTGTCGTCAATCCACGCCGAAATGAGTGAGGCAAGCTCTGCACTTGGCGCTTTATGGAGGGAGTTATCGCCAGCCTCGGAACCGGCGTTTTGGTCCATATGCGACGCTAAGTGCTGCAGTTCAGATTTTACTTCTGCAAGAAGCTTCGGCCTTGGTCCACCTTCGAGGTGGTGCCACCGGCTATTATCCAATCGTCGACCGACGATATAGATCGCGTTTCGGAAATCCGACGGAACGGCGGCCAGATCATATTCGTCGAGAATGAAATAGCCGATCACCACATCGGTCTTCGCCGGATCCACCCTGCCTGTGATGATGTCGTTGTAGTGCGCCCGCGGGTAATCGCGCAGCGCCTCAAACTTCGCCGCATCATCAGGCGGATTGAGTTGTTGCAAACCGCGAAGGAGAACGGTCTTACCTGCTTCGTTTGGTCCGACCAAAATGGTCTTGGTGCGCTCGATATCAAAAGGGCCCGAGTCGATGATGCTGCGATAGTTTTTGACTTGGGCCTTGACCAGCTTCATTCCCTCAACCCTCGAACGTCAAATTCGATGAGACCGTCGGACGGCGCGCGCGACATTGCCCTTTAACAAATGTTGGATTTCGGTGAGTAGCTTTACCTCAAAGTTCCGGTTCGGGACTGCGAGAAGCCAGACGGTATTCATATGCCGAAGGTAAAGTTGAGTGGAGCGATGCAGATAGGCACTGGAGCCCATTATCACATGCCTGCGCAAAAATATAAACGCGACGTCATCCGCGCCTTAGCTGGGCCCCTCCTCGACCGTCTCTAACACCCATTGCCCTGATCCCGCGATTGAGTTTGGCACCGACATTTTTGTTGCAGGCATTTGAACGCTCCAAGACGCTTCTGCAGGTCACCCGATAGGTTCATATTAAGGGGCAAGCTGTTGATCAGCGGCCGACGCGCAAGCGTTCTACGCTACGAAAAAGCGGTGGAATTCAGAACTTAGAATTCAACACGAATCAGCATCGGGCGCATCATTCGCATGGCACCATATGAGGGAGGGGGCTATGGAGAATGACATGGACGCAAAGCGGCTGGCGCTAGACCTGATCACACGATGTCGAGCTGAAGGTCGCACCATCGAAACCATCGCGAATGCAGCAGGCTGGATTCTACAGATCGTTGCGCACTTGGAGGCTCAACGTGGAAATCGCACTGCAGTGGCTACCGATTTGCGCGATCATCGTTAGCCCTTTTTGGCCGGTCGCTTACCAGGATATCCGCTGCCGCCACGGCCTGACCGTTGCAGTAGCGCCCAACTCGCCGAGGATAGCGTCGCCCGAGGTCGAGTTCGTGCAGTGAGACCGTCGACCTCAGCGGTCAACGACTCCAGCGTAGATCCAACCTTGTTGTGAAGTCGCCGGGTTACTTACTTCCACCCAGCCCCGTTTCCTACTGATGACGCGGAGCTTGGCCCCCTTCGCAATCACCCCGACAATTGGTGCCGACGATTTAGGTCCTTTCCGAAGATTCGCGGATGCGGAAGGCTTGATCCACTTCGCATCGACATCGGCGCTCGCGGTCGGAGCAGGATGCTTGGTTTGCAATTTCAGAATATCTTCGGACGGCGCATTGGGGAAGCCCGGGGTCTGCCCTATATCCATTGAATTAAGCTAGCCGGGTACGTCCAAGTGGCAAGAACTCGACGCCCGGGGTAGCGCCGCGCCTGATGAACTTGCGCCGATCATCCACGACATGAATAGACTGCTCGAATAGACTGCAAGCTCCTTTGGATCTTCTGGAACGAACCGCCTCGATTGCGGGAGCCTACGAAATAGTCGCAAAGCGAATTCTTCGGCCCTTGGTTTCTCTTGCACCCTTGCCGCTGTGCCCGACATGGATAGACCGCGAAGCTTGTAGAAGTCCTGCGCCCGGTCGACGATCGCCACCGAGACTTTGTTGTTGAGCTTAATGTTGCCGGCCTTTTGCGAGGTCGCAGCGGTCGCAAAGTACACGATGAGATCGTCGTGGATGTAGTTGACGGTGGTGGCTTGCGGATATCCATCAGGGCGAATGGTCGCGACCGTCATGATGTGTTGACGCCGCAAAACCTCGAGGATTCTCGATCTGAGCGCTTCATCCATAACGCGAGGGGGGCTCAAAACGTTAGGGCGGCCTTAGCGCCCGGCGACCCTGGGCTTTAGGCCGAGTGCCGCGACCATCAAGAGACTATCCTCGGCCTGTTCAAACCGCCAGATCCGAGTGATGAGAGCGAGAGATCACGGGCGTCGACCAGCAGGCGATATAGGGGCTTATGTCCGCTGTTGGCACGAAGCGGACATTTGTTCCGATCGGCTGAACGTCTGCTCTTGACCCCACTGCGGACATGCGGGCGAATTGTGCTCTGGCTTTCTCCGCGCTTAAAGCTCATCCCCGGCGAAGACCGTTGCCTCGCATTTTAAATTCTCCTTCTTGAAGAGACCGCAGACTTGGGTCGCCTCAGCAGTACTACCGAAGGGACCCGCGATCAGCTGCCACTTTTTATCTGGCGCAAGCATGCGACGCGGCTGTAATCCCGCCACGAGCGCGGGATGCTTAGTGAGGATGTCGCGCCACAAGCGCTGCAAGCCGGCCTGCTTTTCGACTGTCCCGATCTCGATCCCAAAGCGCGTGGTGCCCGGCGGAATATTAATCGTTGGCTCGAGGTTCGCGGTTTGCGTGGGGCCCTCAGAGCCTGCCGCCCCGGCTGACGCTGGCTTGGATGACTCCGAAGAAGAGCCCGAAGACCCAGCCGAAGTCGCGGAGGACGTCGTGGACGCCGGCTTGTCGCCTGAAATGGACGAAGTCGCGAGCGGCAGAACCGCGCTGGCCTTTGGTGCGGGCTCAGCGGTGGCGGTCGGATTAGCCTCAGAGCCCTCGTTGGCTGGGGCGGTTGGTCGGGCAAGATCCGAATCAACGGATGGGTCACCCTGTGGCCCGCCTGAACTGCCAAGTGGCTTTGCAGCGAAATCGTGCGGACCACTGGGAGCCGGTTGACCGTTAGCAGCAGCAGGTTGGCCGTACGGTCCACCCGGAGCCGGTTGACCGGCACCTGATCCTGGTTCTCCGCTGGCAAAGGTACCACTAGGACTGTTAGGTCCACTCAAGGCATGTTTGCCGGTGTCGGCTGCTCCTCCGTTGGCAGCAGCGCTGGGACCGTGCGGCCCAGCCGGAGTCTGTTGACCGACACTTGGTCCTGCTCCTCCGCTGGCGCCAGGAGCAGTTCCGTCTTGGCTCTGCGGGAGAGTTTGGTGGTCAGGCACCGTTGCCTCCGTACCGGCAGTCGCGTTGGCGGTCGCGACAACCGCCTTTGACCCGACGATCTCGGGGCCCTTGAACACCCCAGGCTTGGCCGTTGCCGCTACCGTCGGGGTGCCGTGGTTCACCGCAGCAAACAGCGCCCGATTAGCGCTCGCGATGCGCTGATGCTTCACCTGAAGTGCGGTCGGCTGCGTGTGTCGTTCGCGAGACCAGGCCACCTCTTGAGCCGTGGGCTGGGCTGCAATTCCGCCAGGCCCATTGAAGCTGACATTGTTCACCGTGGCGGTGCTGACGACTTGCTTGTTGTAGGTGTTGGTGATGACGGCGGTGTCTACCCTCGTAACGGCAGTGTTGTAGAAGAACACCCCGTCTTCCCAGTGGCCGCCTTCATAGCCGGATCCGAAATAACCGAGGCCGTAGTTGATACCGCCATAGTAGCCGACGTGCGGTCCCCAATATCCGGCATGCCAAATGTACCGCTGGCCCTCATACCCCCAGTAGCCTGGCGTCCAGACGAGGCCGACAGCGGGGGCCAGGACCCAAGTTCCCGGCACCCAATAATATCCGCCCGCAGCGTAAGCCCAGTGACCCGGCGTCCAGACGTAGCCCGGTCCAGGACAAATCGGCTGGTCGTAAGCTGGAAGAGGAGGCGGAGCGATACTGATTGAGGCCGCGACAGGTGCGCGACGTGGCGGAGCGGCGTAAGCAGGATTTGGCGCCCCGTAATGACCATTACGTCTCGAGCCATAGCTAGGCGGTGAACCGTAGTAGCCAGGAGGGGGCGGCCCATAGGCAGGTGGCGGCCCGTAATATCCCTGTGCCCGCGCATTAGACTCGGCCGCACCACTCAGCGCCCCGATACCAGCGCCAACTCCAGCACCCGTAGCGGCGCCTTTGCCGCCGCCAACAATGCCGCCGATGATGGCGCCTACGGCCGCTCCTTCGATGCCACGCTCCAGCACCTGAGCCCTGGCCGGCGTGCTCGGCCAACTACCGACGCACAGAGCTGAGCAGCCCAGTGAAAATGCGAGCATCCGTCCACATGTCATGGGAATTCCTCCCTCAACGCATGCAGACCAGCGTGATCAGTAGGTCCCACCAGAAGTAAATTTGTGGTGTCGGGTAGGGCAAGCGCCTGATCCCTCTGGCTGCGCGGAAAACAATACCCCCTTCGGTTGAATAGCGCCGGAACAGAGCGAAACTTTGGCATTTTGGCGCCTGTCGGTCCCAATGGAGACGCGGCCAAATGCGTGGCTGGTTCTGCAGCCTCGGAGTAGGCACAAAGCGAAACAATCGTCCGTTACCGAGACGTACGGCAGCGTGGGGGCAAAATCGCCCTAGCGCTCAACAGTGAACTTTCAGCCCCTTCTACTAAGCGAGGCGCTTATCCTGACTGGCGAGAGTTCGGCAGCCCGCCCTCAGTAGCCATAGTTGTAATAGGGGCATGGATACCAGCCGTACCCTGGGGCGAAGCACTGGTTGGGGTCAGGCAGCGGCGTCTCCTTGCTGCAAGGAAAAGCTGAGCCTAGCTCTAACAAAGCTAAAGGGCGCGCTTCATCGCCCGAGCCTTGAGAACTCTATGAGACTATCTCAGGTGTGTCGTCGCCAGGGTCGCTGCTGCGAGGCTAACTCCTGGGCTCCGATAAGGTGCGCGATATCGCGGTGGTCGACGGCTCCGCATTACTCCCCAATGGCAGAAGCGGCACCGTGTCAGCGGACCCTTGATGTGTGCGAATAGTGCGAGTCAGCCGAAAAAAAGGAAGCCCCGGCACGCGACCGGGGCTCCGCTTTTGCAATTGCGGCCTATGACTTCGGCTTGCAAGCCTTGGCCGTGGTATCCCACATGCCGCCAGCCTTATGGCACTCAGCTTTGGTCTTGGCGGTTGATGCATCAGCTGCAAGGGTGGGCGCAGTGAAAGCAACTGCGAGCCCCAGAGCGACAATCGCCGATACGAGCTTTTTCATAGATATATCTCCTCCATTTGTGGGACTACCCGTGGGGTAGCGCTTTCACACTAAATGTGCCGAGACCAAACGGGGCTGAGGCCAAACGGCGCTGCGGCAAAAATGGTCAACAGCCTGGGCATCGCGGCAGTGCTATGCCCTCGTTGTGACGGGTCTTTCGGCGTGAGCAATCTCCTCCTTCCGAAGAAGACCCAGTCATGGGGAAGCCCTGCCTAAGGCGGGGCTTCTTCGCAAGGTCGAGCAGCAGCGCGGGCAGAAAGAGGTCCTAGCGCTCAGGAACAGCATCCTCGTTTATGAGGGAGTCTTTTTCCTCTGGGCCGGGGCCTGCCCAACTCATCCAAGAGACAGTCATTTGCCTCCGAAGCCGATCAGTCGTCATTGGAATCCAGCTTCGGCGCTGTCATTGGCTCTTTGCATAGTCTCTTGGCGTCGGCTTCGGCCTCTTCTGCCGTCTTATAAGAGTCTTTGCCTATCTTGGTGATGTCCTTGCCGGTCGGCTCGATATCGACGACAAGACATTCCTGGTCGGACGACCGAACGAGCCACCAATCTGCGAGGGCGGGACCTGCGAAGCTACTTGCAACAATCGCGGCGACGATCAAAGTTCTAAGCATGGGTATCCTCGCGTTCTTATCCTTTTTGACCCCATGGCCTACCAGCCGCGTCCGTCTTCCGCCATGGTTTGACTGACTCGAGCGGCCCTCCGCACTCGACACACCGCCTCTTTGAGAGTTGCGCCAGAGTGAGACCCATCGAGATTTTCGGAAGCCAATTCATGGGCCGCAGCCGGATTATGCGACAGCGCGGACATGCGCTTTCAATATGCGTATAGCCCTCGGCGGCGAACCCCATGCAGCGGTTCCATTTAGGTTCGTCACGCAAAGAAATGGCCCCGGGAAGGGCCATTTCCACATCACTTAGTCTCTGTCCCTCGGCGTGGTGCGTTCGCGCGACTATTGACCGGCATCAATGCATCCTTGAGCAACTCGGCTTAAAAAAATTGAGGATGCTGATTTCAGACGGCAAGCAAAAAGCCACCGCTCCATCAGTCTCAACTCGTCCGCCTATGTCGGGATAGGCCGTGTGTGATGACCGACAACCACCGCACCAAAAGCGTTACCGAGAAGGGTGCAGCCGTCTTTATCGGCGGCACCAGGTACGACTTGCCGATGCGCACGGGTACGTTGGGACCCGACGTGGTCGACATCAGTAACCTTTATCCGGACACAGGCTGCTTCACATACGACGCGGGCTTCACCTCGACGGCAAGCTGCGAGTCGAAGATCACGTTCATCGACTTCGACAAGGGGGTAGTGCTCTATCGCGGTTATCCGATCGAACAACTCGCCGAGCACAGCACCTTTCTTGAAACATGTTACCTCTTGCTCTACGGCGAGTTGCCCACGGCCCAGCAATACGAGGCGTTCGAGAACTACATCGTCAAGCACACCATGGTGCATGAGCAGATGACCCGGTTCTACTCCGGGTTCCGCCGCGACGCGCACCCGATGGCAGTGATGGTCGGCGTGGTCGGGGCACTCTCAGCGTTCTATCACGACTCTATCGACATCAAAGATCCCGTTCAGCGTGAGATGGCGAGCATCCGCATGATCGCGAAGATGCCGACCATCGCCGCCATGGCCCACAAATATTCAATCGGCCAGCCGTTCATCTATCCGAGAAACGAGCTGAAATACTCGGCGAATTTCCTGAATATGTGCTTCGCCGCACCGGGCAAGGGCTACGAAGTCGATCCCGCCCTCGCCAGCGCCATGAGGCGGATCTTTATTGTTCATGCTGACCACGAGCAGAGCGCTTCCACCGCCACGGTGCGCCTTGCCGGATCGTCGGGCGCCAATCCGTACGCCTGCATCTCAGCCGGCATCGCCTCTCTGTGGGGACCTGTGCACGGCGGTGCCAACGAGGCAGTGCTTATGATGTTGAAGGAGATCGGCTCGGTCGATCGCATCTCAGAATACATCAAGCGCGCCAAGGACAAGAACGATCCGTTCCAACTCACAGGGTTCGGCTATCGCGTTTATAAGAACTGCGACCCAAGAGCCGGGATTATGCAGAAGGCCTGCCACGAGGTGCTCGAAACTGTGGGCCGTCATCATCGCGAGGATCCGATTCTCAAGGTGGCGCTTGAGCTGGAGCGCATCGCGCTCTCTGATGACTACTTCATCGAGAATCGGCTCTGTCCCAACATCGACTTTTATTCGGGGATCACGCTGAAGGCGCTCGGCTTCCCGACGGACATGTTCACAGTGGTGTACGCCATCGCCCGCACTGCGGGCTGGATTGCGCAATGGAAGGAGATGATCGACGATCCCTCGCAACGCATCGGCAGGCCGCGCCAGCTTTATACAGGCGCGACCGAGCGCACCTACGTACCGATGGAAGTCAGATCCTGGGGCTGACGTCTAGCCTGAGTCTTGAGGGCTTTAAGATCACGCGGATCAAATGATAAAGCTCGTCTCCATGAACTCAGGTCTTTCATAATGTCAGGTATTGGCACAAAGCGGACCATGGCGTGCGCTTGGTGCATGTGCTTCTGACCCAATGCAGACGTCCGATTTCGATTCGTAGCCAGATCCAAGGTCTCTCGAGTGTGCTGTCACCGCGCGTTCCTCAGAACAGCACTGCGTGCTCCGCGCTGCGGCGAGCATTGCTTTTAGCGTTTGTAATCACCGGCGGCTCAGGAGGGGGCCGCTCAACGCTATACGGCAAGCCGCCTTGGCTTAGGCGGCACCTTTTCTGCCGGAGCGGCGGCTCCACTTGTTCTCACGCTCCTCGCGCCGTCAGCTTGGCTTATTCCGACCGTTTCATTAGGTTTCTTCTTGCCTCTGCTCGGCACTATGGGAGCGAGGGCCGGCGGCGCTGCAATCGTCCGCCCAACTATAAGGGTGGTTCTTCGGGGCGCTATCGCGATGGCAATCACCGCGGGGATTGGTGCGCTCGTTGGAAGAGCTGTCTAACCGTCATTCTTGGGCTTCGACGTGATCACTGAACGTGTAATTCGACGTGCCCTGATCATCATTGCCCTACTGGGCCTCGCGGCCGGCCTTGCAGCATACGCAAGAGGCGAGAGCACCCTCGCTCATTGGATTTGGGGCGGAGCCACGCTGCCCATCGTGGTCGCTCTCGCGGTATCCATCGCCCGCGATCTCTTCCGCGGCCGCATGGGCGTCGACGCCATCGCCTTCTTGTCGATGATCGCAGCGCTTGCTCTGGGACAGACACTCGCAGGGATCGTGGTCGCTATAATGTACGCAGGTGGGACGGTGCTCGAGGATTTTGCTGTGGCACGCGCGGAGCGAAGTCTCAAGTCACTCGTGGATCGAGCCCCGAGAACCGCACATCGGCACATTTGCCAATCTGTTGAAGACGTCCCCGTTGACGAGATCAACATTGGCGAAGCGATTCTTATTCGCGCCGGAGAGATGATCCCCGTCGATGGTCTGATTACCTCTGCGAGCGCCGTCATCGACGAATCTGCGCTCACCGGCGAACCAATTCCAGTGACGCGGCTCGAAAAGGACCAAGTCCGCAGCGGTACAGTAAACGCGGGTCAGGCCTTTTCAATGAAGGCCACAGCTACCGCTGGGGAGAGCACTTATGCCGGCATTGTGCGGTTGGTAACAGCCGCTCAAACGGCTAAGTCGCCTTTTATCCGTGTTGCCGATCGCTACGCGCTGCTCTTGCTCCCCCTCACCCTTGCCGTCGCGGGTGGTGCCTGGTTTCTGACAGGAGATCCTATTCGCGGACTTGCCGTCCTCGTAGTCGCCACTCCTTGCCCACTTATCCTGGCAGCACCCGTTGCGTTCATTGCCGGCGTCTCCCTAGCAGCGCGACGTGGCATCCTTGTCAAAGGTGGTGCCGCACTCGAAGCCTTGGCGCGAACACATACAGTTCTATTTGATAAGACCGGCACGCTAACGGTCGGTGGAGCACGGCTCGTCGCGGTTGAGACTGCGCCTGGCGAAAGTGCTGATGAAGTGTTGCGTCTTGCAGGCTCACTTGAGCAGGCTTCGCAGCATGTGGTGGCTGCGGCCATTGTTTCCGCCGCGACGAGAAAGGGTTTGGACCTTCAAATGCCTGAGCTTGTGCAAGAAGCCATGGGTTCAGGTCTCGAGGGTGTAATCGACGGCCGCAGAGTCCGCGCTGGTTCGCAACAGTTGATATTCGGTGCTCATAAACCTGATGACTGGGCTATCCGGGCCTTACGCCGCGCCTCGTGGCGTTCGGCGCTAAGCGTATTCGTCTCAGTTGATGGACGCACGATCGGAGCTTTGCTCCTTGCCGACGAACTTCGACAGGAGGCGCCGAGAGCAGTTCAGTCACTTCGCGGAGCCGGGGTTGCTCGCATCGTCATGGTGACAGGCGATCGAGCAGACGCTGCCGAAACGATCGGCGCAGCGCTCGATCTTGATGCCGTGCTCTCAGATCGGGTCCCATCCGACAAAGTCGACGCGGTGGCAATGGAGCAGCGGTTGCATCACACGGTGATGGTGGGGGATGGCATCAACGACGCGCCAGCTCTCGCTGCTGCGGATGTCGGTATCGCCCTCGGCGCCCGCGGCGCGAGCGCTTCCTCCGAGGCGGCTGACGTGGTCATCGTGGTCGACCGACTTGATCGGGTCTCAGAAGCCATTGTTATTGCCCGTCGCACCCATCGAATTGCCGTGGAGAGCATCATTTGGGGTATGACCCTATCCGGCATAGCCATGGGTTTTGCCGCTTTTGGGTGGCTCACCCCTGTCGCCGGCGCTCTCACACAAGAAGCCATCGACGTTGCGGTCATCCTGAACGCACTGCGCGCCCTAGCTTCTTCCCCAAGGTTCGTTTCGCACGCGCTTCCCGCCCAGATGGCGCAGGCGCTTCACCACGAACATGAGGTACTCGAGCGGAGCCTGGATCAGTTAAGGTCCATTGCGGACGCGCTTGACGACGCGCGCGGGCAAGAAGCCGTTAGTCTCATCGCCAAAGCGCATACCGTTGTTCAAGAGAGTATCGTTATGCATGAGCGCGGAGACGAGACAAAAGTCTATCCACAACTGAGACCGTTTCTTGCCGATAGTCATGGTCTCTCGGCAATGAGCCGTGCGCATCGAGAGATTCTCCATCTTGCAAGGCTTCTCGCGCGGCTCGCCGATGGGTTGAGTCCCGAGGATGTGGACAAGTACCTCATTCGGGACGCGCAGCGTGTGATCGAATCAATTGAAGCACTGGTTCGAATTCATAATGCGCAAGAGGAAGATATCTACGAGAACGCAACCGCGTAGTCCAAGCAGCAAAACCGTACTTCTGCAAGGCGATTGACAAGGTCCACGAGCGTTCGAGTTCGACCAACGGTCGTCGGAGAAGTGCTGGCGCCGGATGGGCGTGGCCCGAGTGCCACAATCACACAAAATCGACATCCCGAACGTGGATTTAACGTGTGTGTAAGCCGGGCGTAAGCTAAGCGTAAAGATCCTAGCGGGTCGCACTTTTCACATGGGGGATGAGGTGCGCCCAGATTTTGCAGAAGATAGCATCCATATTGGGCATCCCCGGATCGTCGCATGCACTCGTGAGGGTCACAGCGCGGCGGTCTGCGCCTTCAGCGGCTCTTTGTTGTCCACATTGCTGCTCGTAGCAGCCGGTGTCACATTTGCTCCAAAACCGGTTTCCGCGATACCGAGCTTTGCTCGCCAGACCGGCCAGCCTTGCTCGACGTGCCATAGCGCTTTCCCGCAGCTGACGCCGTATGGCCGGCGCTTCAAGCTCGAGGGTTACACGGCGGGGGGAACGCGGTGTGGTCCAGCCGAGGACCTTGCCGAGAGGGAACTCCAGATCCCGATCGCCGGGATGAGCGTTCCCAATTTCACCCACATCAATAAGAAGCTGGATCCAGCAGATACTCCGAAGGGCTTCAGCACAAACGACAATACGTTTGTGGAAGAGTCGAGCATATTTTACGGCGGCCAAATCTATTGCAACTTTGGGGCATTCATACAGGGCACCTATGAGCGCCCTGGCAGCAGTTTGTTTTTGGACAACACCGACATCCGGTACGCCAACAAATTCAAATTGGGCGGAACTGATGTGGTCTATGGCGTCACTGCGAACAACAATCCCACTGTTCAAGATCCCTGGAACACGACTCCGACTTGGTCATTTCCTTTTACGGCCGCGTCAGACGCACTCGCTCCAGTTCCTTCCGCGGGCACGATGATTGAAGGCACCTTCGAGGGCCGCGTGGCGGGCACTGGCGCCTATATCTTCGCGAACGACAAGTTTTATCTCGAAGGGACGGCTTACGGCACGTTCGACACGAAGACGTTGGAAGCGCTCGGGCTCGATCCGACCGATCCCGCAAGCCGCTTCGATGGTCTGGCACCCTACTGGCGCGCGGCCTACGAGCAGGACTGGGATAAATACTCGGTCATGTTCGGGACCTTTGGCATGTTCGCCAACGTCGCCCCAATCGGAAACCAGTCCGCTCCAACCGACGAGCTCACTGATGTGGGCGGCGACGCCCAACTTCAGTACATTGGCGAAGTTAACGCGCTGACTGCACGGATCAGCTACATCTTTGAACACCAGAAGCTGAATGGCAGCCAGCCACTGGGACTTTCCTCCAACTCGAGCGACGACCTGAATAGCTTCAAGGTCTCTGGCTCGTACGTCTACAACGGTACGGTGAGTTTGACCGCGGGCTACTTCAACGTCTGGGGCAACGCCGACCCGTCGCTTTACGGCGATTCGCTATCGCCAACGCACTTAGGGTCACCGAATTCGAATGGCTGGATTTTTGATGTCGCTTGGCTGCCCTGGAGTAACGGAGGGCCAGCCATTTATCCCTGGTTTAACGCTCGCATCGGCGTGTCCTTCACGCTTTACAACCAGTTCAATGGCGCGAGCTCTAACTACAATGGTGCTTTCCGCAACGCCAGCGATAACGACACAACATTTCTCTACACTTGGTTGGCATTCTGATGCAGGTCCCAAGGTCAAAATCGGCGGTAGCAGCGGCAATCCTCGCAATTATTTTCTTGGGTTTCGGCCTCATACACGGCACTGGCCATGCGCACGGATTGTGGGCTCACCGTGCTTACCCTGCGCCCCGCTACCGAGAAGCCCAAGTAGGAACCCTCCAGGCCAAGATACAATACTGTAGCGATTGTCACGGGCCTTCGGGGCAGGGTTATCGTGGATATTATCCGATGCCCCGACTTGCGGGACAAACGACAGAGTATTTCGAAAATCAGTTACGGGCTTTCATTGAGCACAGGCGGGAGCCTCACATGGCGATGACCATGTCAAGGGTGCACGGCGTCAGCCCCGCCCTGCAGACGGCTCTGGCTGCGCATTTTAACGAGCTTAACCCCCCGCCATTTGGAGGAGCTGCAAAGCAGCTCGCGGGCGAAGGGAAAGATATCTATGAGCAAGGGGTTCCCGACGACAATGTCCCTGCCTGCCAGGTCTGTCATGGTCCGGATGCCAAGGGGACTGGGCCAATTCCTCGTCTAGCGGGTCAGCTCTATCCCTACACCGTAAAGGAACTGGCGAATTGGGACAAAGAACGGGGTCAGGGGGCAAATTCAGACTCATCCGCTGTTATGCGGCCGATTTCACACAGTTTGAATAAATCCCAGGTTGAAGCTGTTGCGGCCTATCTCAGTAATCTGGAGTAACCTCCTTGGCCGCCCTCTCCCGTCACCCAATTCGAAAAGCTTACAGCCTCCGATCTCTGGTGCAAATGGAGGCGAGCAATCGTGAAGACGGGCGGTTCAACATTGGCTTTGCAGATAGCAATGCTGGCAATGTGCCTCGCCGCAGCGGGACGTGCCGAGGCGACGGACACGGCTACGGTCTCGGACCAAAAGCTTCAGGCCAAGATCCAATATTGCACTTATTGCCACCAACCCTCGGGGCAAGGCTATGTCGGATCTACCCCCATACCGCGGCTCGCGGGGCAACAAACAGAATACTTCAAGAATCAGCTACAGGCCTTTATTGACCGCCGTCGCGTGAATTTCTTCATGTTTAGGGTAGCACACAGTCTCAGCCCGGAGATGTTAACGGCTCTGGCCGATCATTTTAATGCCCTCAATCCTCCACCCTTGGGGGGGGCTCCGACGGAGCTTGTAGACGCTGGAAAGAAGATCTTCGTAGAGGGACTCCCCGATGCCAATGTCCCTGCATGCCAAGTCTGTCACGGCCCAGAGGCGAAAGGCAACGGACAGTTTCCTCGTTTAGCAGGACAGCTCTACCCCTACATCATCAAAACATTGACGAATATGGACAAAGAGCGGGGTCAGGGCGGACCGGGAAATCCAGACACCTCCGCCATCATGCGACCGATCGCACATAGCTTGACCGAGTCACAAATCAAAGCCGTTGCGGCCTATCTAAGTACTCTGGAGTAACTCATTCTCCTTGAGCCAGATCATGAAGATTATCAACTTCACCACCGCGATCCTCGCACTTGTTTCGTCTTCCCTTCCCTCATGGGCGGGTGATGTGGGAACCCTTGCGGGGGAAAGGTTCGCGAACAGGAATTGCGTCTGGTGCCATGGGCCGTCTCTGCAAGGTTTCTCGACCGCGCCCCGATTGGCCGGGCAGACACCGCAATACATCATGAATCAACTCTATGGCTTTAGAGATCACGCGCGTGATAACCCACTTTCCCGACAGTATATGTGGGGGGCAGCCGCGAACCATCTCGGTCTTCAGACGGCGCATAATTTAGCCCTGTATTTAGCGACGCTGAGTCCTAAATCAGCGAATGACGGATATGAGGCCCTCGCGGCGAGTGGACGAGCGATATATCAAGAGGGGATTCCGGACGCGAATATTCCGTCCTGTGTTGCCTGCCATGGCCCGAATGCTGAGGGCGCTGCTGCCGAGGGTGCCGGACAAATTCCCCGTTTGGGAGGACTGTCCTACTACTACTTGAAAAGGCGACTCGCGCAGTGGGGCGAGGGATATCACCGGACCGCGTCGCCTCCCATGCCCGAAGTTGCGAGCAAATTATCGGCGAACGACATTGAGGCGCTTGCATCCTATCTCAGCTTTGTCAGGTGAGTTGCAATTCCTTAGCGGGACTGCAGAGTATCGAACCCAAGGGTGAGCAAGTGTCTCTGTCAAAGATTCTGATCCCAGTCGACGGTTCGCCGGCGTCACTTCGCGCGGTCGATTTTGCAATCGAGATGGTGGCTCAAGATCCAAGCACCTCGCTCGTGCTCCTCCATGTGCAGAATACTCGAGCTATTGAGTTGGCTGGCGCGTCGGAGGCCATGGACACCGAATGGCTGCGTGAGGCGGGTTCACGAGCATCGGCCAAGGCTCTGAAGGACGCGATAGGAAAATGTGAACATGCCGGCGTCGCTTCCGAGGCGCTTGTCAGAACCGGACAGATTGCGGAAGCGGTAGGGCAGGTAGCTCGTGAGGAAAACGTTAAGCACATCGCAATGGGCACTCGCGGTCTTGGTGGAATTCAAGGCCTCCTTTTGGGCTCGGTCGCCATGCAGGTTGTCCATTTGGCCGAAGTTCCAATCACGCTGATCAAGTAGATGGCAGCGTGAGTCACCGTGACCGCGTCGTATCAGTGACGATGCGAGTGAGGTCATGGATGTCCTGATCGTTTACGGAACCACCGAAGGGCAGACGCGAAAAATTGCCGAGTGGACGGCAACGTATATTCGCGAGCGCGAGCACCATGCCGAACTGCGCGATAGCGGGGTGCCGATGTCCGATTTGGATTTTGAGACCTTCCACGCGTTCATAATCGCCGCATCCGTTCATCAGCAGTACCATCAAGAGACCGTTACAGACTTCGTCATTGCGCATCACAAGCTGCTAAACGCTAAACCCTCGGCCTTCATATCCGTCAGTCTGTCTGCGGTGTTGGAAGGTGAGAGGGCAGAAGCGCAAAGATATGTGGATCATTTCGTCTCTGTTACGGGGTGGTATCCACGCATGACTCTTCTTCTCGGAGGTGCTTTGCGCTTCACCGAGTACGACTATTTCCAAGCGCAGATCGTCAAATTCATTGTCATGAGTGGCGGCGGAGCGCGCACCGAAAGCGATCGCGAGTTCACCGACTGGAAAACCCTCGCCAACTTCATTGATACGTTTCTTGAGGGAGCGGCTTAAGTGACGGCCGTACGGCCTCTTTGGATCGTGCCCGCAGCAAGGAATAACATGAACGAATCGGGATTTGACCGCTCGTGACGATTTCTCACGTTGACTAGCAACGGAGGGCGCGTTTGCATGTTGGTACTTTTAAGCTTCAGCATGGCCCACAAGCATGGCACAGACCCGGAAAACATGGCTTCCGAATGTTTCACGGCGTGTCGTTCTACAGGGGGTGGTTTCTGCTATCTTCGCCACGCCAATTATTTTAGAGGCGACATATCCAGCTTCGGCAGCGAAAATGTCAAAAGCGTCGGTTGGCTATCAGAGCCATCCGAAGGGCAGCCAAAGCTGCGCAAACTGCAACCTATTCGTACCGCCATCCTCCTGCACGCTCGTCGAGGGTCCCATCAGTCCGCACGGCTGGTGCAGGCTCTGGGTGAAAAAGTAGACGACTTATATAGATCTTTTGTCGGTACAGGGAGAACTGGGATGCGAATATTAACGCCATTGGCGCTAGGCACCGCGCTGCTTGCGGCCTTCAGCGGATCGGCACTTGCCGCAGGCGATGCCGCGAAGGGCGCAGAGGTGTTCAAATCGACATGCGGCCTTTGCCACCAGATCGGGCCCGGTGCGAAAACGCTGGTCGGACCAGAGCTGAACGGCGTTGTCGGTCGCAAGGCAGCAAGCACCAATTACCCCATGTATAGCGACATAATGAAAACACTTGGGGATTTTGGTGTTGTATGGACCGAGGGGAATATCGATAGGTGGATCGCCAATCCCAAGGCCGTGCTCCCTGGTACTTATATGACCATGTTCCCTGGGGTGCCCGATGCCAACGACCGGGCGAACGTCATCGCTTATCTGGAGACGTTCAAATAGGTTCGTTCGAAGCGCAGCGGCGTGCTCACGGGGAATGGTAAAGCCAACAAGTTAAGTGAACCTTCGGCAGCCAGAGCTTTTCCCTTTTATGAGCGCGGCCGCTTGCGCCTTGACAAAGAGGGGACGGCGGCGAGGAGAACGCCGGAGCTACGGAAGTTGTGCCTACCGCTGACGATCTGCCCCGTACGCCAAACGAAGGCGACGTGATAGTCTCTTGATTTGCCGCACTCAGCTGGAAGCCCTCCTATCGCCTATGGATGAAGCACTCAGGTCGAGAATCCTCGAGGTCTTAGGACGTCAACACATCATGACGGTCGCGACCATTCGCCCTGACGGATATCCCCAAGCCACCACCGTCAACTACATCCACGACGATCTCATCGTGTACTTTGCCACCGCTGCGACCTCACAAAAGGCCGGCAACATTAAGCTCAATAACAAAGTGTCGGTGGCGATCGTCGATTTGGCGCAGGACTTTTATAAGCTTCGCGGTCTATCCATGTCGGGGACGGCGGCAAGGGTGCAAGAGAAACAAAGGGCCGAAGAATTTGCTTTGCGACTATTTAGTAGGCTCCCGCAATCGAGGCGGCTCGTTCCAGAAGATCCAAAGGAGCTTGCAGTCTATGAAATCAGGCCCGTGGCCATTGCGCTGGTCGACTACGCGTCGGGCTTCGGGACGACCCATTTGGTAGAACTATGGCCTTGATGGCGAACAGCAGCGGCCCCGGCCTTAGCGGGTCGCACCGGCCGGGGCCGCGCTAACTATTCCGCGCCAAGTTCCTCGACGCGTTCAAGTCAGGCTCAATCCTTACCCCATCCTGCGACCAGAGGCCTTGCCGTAGATCAATAAAAACCTGAGAGGATCGACCCGGCAGTCGGAAACAGCTCTGATCGTGTCTATGCTTAGTGGCGGGCCCGCCGACTCCCTACATTGAGGTCTGGCGGCGCGACGGGCTTCTCCTCGGGTACAAACTCTTCG
>CAVVDW010000005.1:0-211640 GCA_963747175.1 uncultured Alphaproteobacteria bacterium
CGGCCAAATCTATTGCAACTTTGGGGCATTCATACAGGGCACCTATGAGCGCCCTGGCAGCAGTTTGTTTTTGGACAACGCTGATATCCGTTATTCCAACAAATTCAAATTGGGCGGAACTGATGTGGTCTATGGCGTCACTGCGAACAACAATCCCACTGTTCAAGATCCTGAACACAACTCCGGCTTGGTCATTTCCTTTTACAGCCACGTCCAGACGCACTCGCTCCAGTTCCTTCCGCGGGCACGATGATTGAAGGCACCTTCGAGGGCCGCGTGGCGGGCACTGGCGCCTATATCTTCGCGAACGACAAGTTTTATCTCGAAGGGACGGCTTACGGCACGTTCGACACGAAGACGTTGGAAGCGCTCGGGCTCGATCCGACCGATCCCGCAAGCCGCTTCGATGGTCTGGCACCCTACTGGCGCGCGGCCTACGAGCAGGACTGGGATAAATACTCGGTCATGTTCGGGACCTTTGGCATGTTCGCCAACGTCGCCCCCCAATCGGAAACCAGTCCGCTCCAACCGACGAGCTCACTGATGTGGGCGGCGACGCCCAACTTCAGTACATTGGCGAAGTTAACGCGCTGACTGCACGGATCAGCTACATCTTTGAACACCAGAAGCTGAATGGCCAGAGTACCAGCCACTGGGACTCTCCTCCAACTCGAGCGACGATCTGAATAGCTTCAAGGTCTCAGGCTCGTACGTCTACAACGGTACGGTCAGTCTGACCGCGGGCTACTTCAACGTCTGGGCGACGCCAACCAGTCACTGTTCGGCGATTCACTATCGCCAACGCACTTGGGGTCACCGAATCGAATGGCTGGATTTTTGATGTCGCTTGGCTGCCCTGGAGTAACGGAGGGCCAGCCATTTATCCCTGGTTTAACGCTCGCATCGGCGTGTCCTTCACGCTTTACAACCAGTTCAATGGCGCGAGCTCTAACTACAATGGTGCTTTCCGCAACGCCAGCGATAACGACACAACATTTCTCTACACTTGGTTGGCATTCTGATGCAGGTCCCAGGTCAAAATCGGCGGTAGCAGCGGCAATCCTCGCAATTATTTTCTTGGGTTTCGGCCTCATACACGGCACTGGCCATGCGCATGGATTGTGGGCTCACCCCGCTTACCCTGCGCCCCGCTACCGAGAAGCCCAAGTAGGAACCCTCCAGGCCAAGATACAATACTGTAGCGATTGTCACGGGCCTTCGGGGCGGGTTATCGTGGATATTATCCGATGCCCCGACTTGCGGGACAAACAACAGAGTATTTCGAAAATCAGTTACGGGCTTTCATTGAGCACAGGCGGGAGCCTCACATGGCGATGACCATGTCAAGGGTGCACGGCGTCAGCCCCGCCCTGCAGACCGCTCTGGCTGCGCATTTTAACGAGCTTAACCCCCCGCCCTTTGGGAGGAGCTGCAAAGCAGCTCACGGGCGAAGGAAAAAATATCTACGAGCAGGGAGTTCCCGACGACAATGTCCCTGCCTGCCAAGTCTGTCACGGTCCGGATGCCAAGGGGACAGGTCCAATTCCTCGTCTAGCGGGTCAGCTCTATCCCTACACCGTAAAGGAACTGGCGAACTGGGACAAAGAACGGGGTCAGGGGGCAAATTCAGACTTATCCGCTGTTATGCAGCCGATTTCACACAGTTTGAATAAATCCCAGGTTGAAGCTGTTGCGGCCTATCTCAGTAATCTGGAGTAACCTCCTTGGCCGCCCTCTCCCGTCACCCAATTCGAAAAGCTTACAGCCTCCATCTCTGGTGCAAATGGAGGCGAGCAATCGTGAAGACGGGCGGTTCAACATTGGCTTTGCAGATAGCAATGCTGGCAATGTGCCTCGCCGCAGCGGGACGTGCCGAGGCGACGGACACGGCTACGGTCTCGGACCAAAAGCTTCAGGCCAAGATCCAATATTGCACTTATTGCCACCAACCCTCGGGGCAAGGCTATGTCGGATCTACCCCCATACCGCGACTCGCGGGGCAACAAACAGAATACTTCAAGAATCAGCTACAGGCTTTTATTGACCGCCGTCGCGTGAATTTCTTCATGTTTAGGGTAGCCCACAGTCTCAGCCCGGAGATGTTAACGGCTCTGGCCGATCATTTTAATGCCCTCAATCCTCCACCCTTGGGGGGGGCTCCGACGGAGCTTGTAGACGCTGGAAAGAAGATCTTCGTAGAGGGACTCCCCGATGCCAATGTCCCTGCATGCCAAGTCTGTCACGGCCCAGAGGCTAAGGGCAACGGACAGTTTCCTCGTTTAGCAGGACAGCTCTACCCCTACATCATCAAAACATTGACGAATATGGACAAAGAGCGGGGTCAGGGCGGACCGGGAAATCCGGACACCTCCGCCATCATGCGACCGATCGCACATAGCTTGACCGAGTTACAAATCAAAGCCGTTGCGGCCTATCTAAGTACTCTGGAGTAACTCATTCTCCTTGAGCCAGATCATGAAGATTATCAACTTCACCACCGCGATCCTCGCACTTGTTTCGTCTTCCCTTCCCTCATGGGCGGGTGATGTGGGAACCCTTGCGGGGGAAAGGTTCGCGAACAGGAATTGCGTCTGGTGCCATGGGCCGTCTCTGCAAGGTTTCTCGACCGCGCCCCGATTGGCCGGGCAGACACCGCAATACATCATGAATCAACTCTATGGCTTTAGAGATCACGCGCGTGATAACCCACTTTCCCGACAGTATATGTGGGGGGCAGCCGCGAACCATCTCGGTCTTCAGACGGCGCATAATTTAGCCCTGTATTTAGCGACGCTGAGTCCTAAATCAGCGAATGACGGATATGAGGCCCTCGCGGCGAGTGGACGAGCGATATATCAAGAGGGGATTCCGGACGCGAATATTCCGTCCTGTGTTGCCTGCCATGGCCCGAATGCTGAGGGCGCTGCTGCCGAGGGTGCCGGACAAATTCCCCGTTTGGGAGGACTGTCCTACTACTACTTGAAAAGGCGACTCGCGCAGTGGGGCGAGGGATATCACCGGACCGCGTCGCCTCCCATGCCCGAAGTTGCGAGCAAATTATCGGCGAACGACATTGAGGCGCTTGCGTCCTATCTCAGCTTTGTCAGGTGAGTTGCAATTCCTTAGCGGGACTGCAGAGTATCGAACCCAAGGGTGAGCAAGTGTCTCTGTCAAAGATTCTGATCCCAGTCGACGGTTCGCCGGCGTCACTTCGCGCGGTCGATTTTGCAATCGAGATGGTGGCTCAAGATCCAAGCACCTCGCTCGTGCTCCTCCATGTGCAGAATACTCGAGCTATTGAGTTGGCTGGCGCGTCGGAGGCCATGGACACCGAATGGCTGCGTGAGGCGGGTTCACGAGCATCGGCCAAGGCTCTGAAGGACGCGATAGGAAAATGTGAACATGCCGGCGTCGCTTCCGAGGCGCTTGTCAGAACCGGACAGATTGCGGAAGCGGTAGGGCAGGTAGCTCGTAAGGAAAACGTTAAGCACATCGCAATGGGCACTCGCGGTCTTGGTGGAATTCAAGGCCTCCTTTTGGGCTCGGTCGCCATGCAGGTTATCCATTTGGCCGAAGTTCCAATCACGCTGATCAAGTAGATGGCAGCGTGAGTCACCGTGACCGCGTCGTATCAGTGACGATGCGAGTGAGGTCATGGATGTCCTGATCGTTTACGGAACCACCGAAGGGCAGACGCGAAAAATTGCCGAGTGGACGGCAACGTATATTCGCGAGCGCGAGCACCATGCCGAATTGCGCGATAGCGGGGTGCCGATGTCCGATTTGGATTTTGAGACCTTCCACGCGTTCATAATCGCCGCATCCGTTCATCAGCAGTACCATCAAGAGACCGTTACAGACTTCGTCATTGCGCATCACAAGCTGCTAAACGCTAAACCCTCGGCCTTTATATCAGTCAGTCTGTCTGCGGTGTTGGAAGGTGAGAGGGCAGAAGCGCAAAGATATGTGGATCATTTCGTCTCTGTTACGGGGTGGTATCCACGCATGACTCTTCTTCTCGGAGGTGCTTTGCGCTTCACCGAGTACGACTATTTTCAAGCGCAGATCGTCAAATTCATTGTCATGAGTGGCGGAACGCACACCGAAAGCGATCGCGAGTTCACCGACTGGAAAACCCTAGCCAGCTTCATTGATACGTTTCTTGAGGGAGCAACTTAAGTGACGGCCGTGCCGGCCTCTTTGGATCGTGCCTGCAGCAAGCAATAACATGAACGAACTCGGGACGTTGACCCCTCGTGACGATTTCTCACGTTGACTACCAACGAAGGGCGCCTTTGCATGTTGGTACCTTAAGCTTTACCATGGCCCACAAGCATGGCACAGACCCGGAAAACATGGCTTCCGAATGTTTCACGGCGTGTCGTTCTACAGGGGGTGGTTTCTGCAATCGTCGCCACGCCAGTTATTGTGGAGGCGTCATTTCCAGCTTCGGCAGCGAAAATGTCAAAAGCATCGGTTGGCTATCAGAGCCAGCCGAAGGGCAGCCAAAGCTGCGCAAACTGCAACCTATTCGTACCGCCATCCTCCTGCACGCTCGTCGAGGGTCCCATCAGTCCGCACGGCTGGTGCAGGCTCTGGGTGAAAAAGTAGACGACTTATATAGATCTTTTGTCGGTACAGGGAGAACTGGGATGCGAATATTAACGCCATTGGCGCTAGGCACCGCGCTGCTTGCGGCCTTCAGCGGATCGGCACTTGCCGCAGGCGATGCCGCGAAGGGCGCAGAGGTGTTCAAATCGACATGCGGCCTTTGCCACCAGATCGGGCCCGGTGCGAAAACGCTGGTCGGACCAGAGCTGAACGGCGTTGTCGGTCGCAAGGCAGCAAGCACCAATTACCCCATGTATAGCGACATAATGAAAACACTTGGGGATTTTGGTGTTGTATGGACCGAGGGGAATATCGATAGGTGGATCGCCAATCCCAAGGCCGTGCTCCCTGGTACTTATATGACCATGTTCCCTGGGGTGCCCGATGCCAACGACCGGGCGAACGTCATCGCTTATCTGGAGACGTTCAAATAGGTTCGTTCGAAGCGCAGCGGCGTGCTCACGGGGAATGGTAAAGCCAACAAGTTAAGTGAACCTTCGGCAGCCAGAGCTTTTCCCTTTTATGAGCGCGGCCGCTTGCGCCTTGACAAAGAGGGGACGGCGGCGAGGAGAACGCCGGAGCTACGGAAGTTGTGCCTACCGCTGACGATCTGCCCCGTACGCCAAACGAAGGCGACGTGATAGTCTCTTGATTTGCCGCACTCAGCTGGAAGCCCTCCTATCGCCTATGGATGAAGCACTCAGGTCGAGAATCCTCGAGGTCTTAGGACGTCAACACATCATGACGGTCGCGACCATTCGCCCTGACGGATATCCCCAAGCCACCACCGTCAACTACATCCACGACGATCTCATCGTGTACTTTGCCACCGCTGCGACCTCACAAAAGGCCGGCAACATTAAGCTCAATAA
This sequence comes from uncultured Alphaproteobacteria bacterium, assembly GCA_963747175.1. GTDB lineage: Bacteria > Pseudomonadota > Alphaproteobacteria > Rhizobiales > Methyloligellaceae > Methyloceanibacter. Next base: position 5,484 of record CAVVDW010000005.1, read on the forward strand.
CAAAGTGTCGGTGGCGATCGTCGATTTGGCGCAGGACTTTTATAAGCTTCGCGGTCTATCCATGTCGGGGACGGCGGCAAGGGTGCAAGAGAAACAAAGGGCCGAAGAATTTGCTTTGCGACTATTTAGTAGGCTCCCGCAATCGAGGCGGCTCGTTCCAGAAGATCCAAAGGAGCTTGCAGTCTATGAAATCAGGCCCGTGGCCATTGCGCTGGTCGACTATGCGTCGGGCTTCGGGACGACCCATTTGGTAGAACTATGGCCTTGATGGTGAACAGCGACGGCCCCGGTCTTAGCGGGTCGCACCGGCCGGGGCCGCGCTGACTATTCCGCGCCGAGTTCCTCGTCGCGTTCAAGTCAGGCTCAATTCTTACCCATCCTGCGACCAGAGGCCTTGCCGTAGATCAATAAAAACCTGAGAGGATCGACCCGGCAGTCGGAAACAGCTCTGATCGTGTCTATGCTTAGTGGCGGGCCCGCCGACTGCCTACATTGAGGTCTGGCGGCGCGACGGGCTTCTCCTCGGGTACAAACTCTTCGCCTTGGCGTCTTTGGCCAGCTTCTTCAGCGCGTCTTGTGGCCGCGTCAACCGGCAGCCAAAGTCTGGGTTAACCGCTGGAAGACAATCCGCACCCATCCCAAGAAGTGACAGCGAGACGATTCGAAGCGAAGTGGAGGGCATAGTGAGGTTTAACCCTCGCTAGGCGAGGCGAAGGGAGAGAGCGGCATGACAAGGCTCTGACGCGGCCTATCCCAAAGTGATAAGATCGCTTTGGACCGAGGCAGGGACGCTTGCAACCTTGATAAGGATGGAGGCGATCTATGCGGAGATCAAAGTACAGCCCGAAGATAGTGTCGCTTGTTGTTGTCGTTGCCTGTGCGGTCTCGGTTGCCGGTCACGGTGCCCTGGCGATGTCGAAGGGCACCGGCGCTGTGACGGTCTGCACGTGCAGTACTGGAATAGGGGATTGCGCCGGGAACTCCCGCCTGGGCTGCTCCAAAGATGCGTCCGATCCTTGCACGGGGACGTGTTCAGCAGCGCGGAGCACGGGCGCTGGCGCTGCTAAGCACAAGCCTAGCGGCGCGGGCATGCAGGGCGCTGAATAGCAGCGGAAAACCCTAGCCCCGCTTCCCCCGCGCGGGGCTTCTTCTTTTCTCTGGGGCTGTGGCCGTCACGCGGGCGTAAAATACCTTTAGGGCTGGCCTTGCTGGCCGCTGGCTCCAGCCCGAACCCGTTGACGCGTGCTGATGTCCGCTTTGGGTCATAAGCAGACGTTGGAGCAGGCGTCGGAGATGTCCGCTTTTCCCACGAAAGCGGACATGCGCCTAGCCGTCCAGAAATGTCCGCTAAGTGCCATTAGCGGACATGCGAAATGCGTCGCGTTACCACATTGTCATGTCCGCTTATTTCCCAATTCGCGGAATATTCCAGTCGCTGCTGACGAGGGTGAACACTAATGCACATCCGCCTCTTCGCCGCTCTCTTGGTGCTGCTCGCCTCGGCGACCGCGTCGGAGGCCGCTCCCAACATCGTCGTGATCATGACCGACGACCAAGAGGACACGGGCTCGGTCACCTATATGCCGAAGCTACGCGCGCTCATTGCTGAGCAGGGGGTGACCTTCACCAACAGCTTCGTCGACTGTCCCTTATGCGCTCCCAGCCGGGCCTCATTCTTCACGGGGCAGGCCGCTCATAATCACGGTATCAAAGCCAATAACCCCCTGGACGAGGGCGGATGGGCGGGTTTCAAGCCGAAGGAAGCGGACGCGCTTCCAGTCTGGCTCAAACAGGCCGGCTATAAGACGGCACTGCTCGGTAAATATCTGAACCGCTACGGCCAGCAGAGTACATGGGGCGCGTGGCTCGGCTGGGCCGGCAATCTCGTCAATGTCCAGTTCCAAGGGGTCGCCATCGGGAATCCGCCGGATTGGGTACCGCCCGGTTGGGACCTCTGGTATGCGTTCACGGGATCGCGCGCGCGTTATTTCGACTATCAAGTCAACGAGAACGGGACGATCCTAGAATTTGGCAATCGCTCGACCGACTACTCCACCGACGTGCTCAAACAGCGAGCGGTGCGCTTCATAATCGACCGATCGGGAAAGCCCGATCCCTTCTTTATGCTGATCGCGACCAAGGCGGTCCATGATGAAGGCCAGGAAGCCATTCCGGCACCTCAATATGCGAACATGTTCAAGGACGTCAGCCTTCCCATGGGCCCTTCCTTTAACAAGAACAACGAGAAGGAGGTGTCGCACAAATCGCTAAAGGCGCGTCCCATCCACGGAGTGACGCTGGCCCAGCTCACCAAGAGCTATCGTGCCGAGCTCCAGTCGCTGCAATCGGTCGATGACCTCGTCGCCTCCGTGGTCGACGCCTTGAAAGAGACGGGCAAGCTCGACGACACGGTGATCATCTATACGTCCGACAACGGGTTCATGCATGGCGAGCACCGGCTCATCGGCAAATCCGCCGCATATGAGGAATCGATCAAGGTTCCACTTCTGATGCGCGGCCCAGGCATCCCGAAAAACGAGACGCGTTCCGAACTCGTAAACAATCTCGACGTGGTGGCGACGATTGCCGAGCTTGCCGGCGCCACTCCTCGGCTCGTTCTCGACGGCCGCTCGCTCACCACGCTCTTTGCCAACGCCAATGCCCCATGGCGAAGCGCTATGCTATTACAGAGTCCGATCTCCCATGTTCAGCAATCCCGTGCCCGCTTCACCGGCGTGCGCACGGCTACACTCAAATACGTGAGATACGACAATGGCTTCGAGGAGCTATTCAACCTGGAAGCCGACCCGAATGAGATTCACAACGAGGTGACCAATCTTACCTATGCGGGCGATCTCGCTGTGCTTCGCGGCCTCGACGATCGGCTCAAGACCTGCGCCGGTCCAAGCTGCTTTGTGAGCTGGCGAGTAAGATGAAGCTGAGGCAGCTCTGCTGCTGGGGCGTCTTGGTCTCGGGCGGCCACATATCGTCCTGTTGACCGCTTCTTGTCCTGTTGACCGCTTCGCGAATGGCTCGCGTAAGTCGCATCATTCTTCTGCAGCTTGACGTGAGGGTTCATATTGGCGGCGTGACGCACGGTATGAAAAGCGTCTTGAGCCCACTCGCGCAGGCCCTCGGTCCTCTTTATTTTGATCCATCGAACTGCGACATGGGGACTGATAACAAAGGCGGAAATGCGTGAGTCGCGTGCGTTAGGCCTGGGCGCGCTCGTTTTGAGATGATCCTTCAGCGGAGACCTATACCTTGATAAAGTATGAACTAAACTGCCCACGAGCCGAACTTTGACAGCTAACAATATCACTTGGATATTGAACGAGTCTGTCGCCCTGCAGGCGCATGCAGTTGCTGTCGCTAGGGCAGTGGGCTTGCCAATCGAACTGAAGCGCCTGGAAAGGACAGGGCTGCTTGCTTACCTCCCGATCTCTCTACAAATGCAAGTCGACCCCGCTCGGCTACTCGCCTCCGTTTCAAGTTTCGACGCCTCGAGTACTCGCTTTCCAAGGCTCATCATAGCGGCAGGTCAGAGAAGTGTTCCACTAGCCCTCTCAATGAAGAGCGTTTCGGCCACGCCCGTTTTTGCATTGCGTATCCAGCGGAGATTCAGTTGGACACCTCAATTTGATCTCACCGTAACGTGCGTGAGAAACGATACTTTGGAAGGTACGAACGGCTTCGACGCTATATACAATGTGTCAATGGCTGCGACTGACCATGAGTTTTATTCAGGCGATCCAAGTGGGGATGTCGATCTTGTGGCACGTGTAATCAGACGCGCTATTGGTTTGGAGAATCATTCTGCTGTCGACCCGACTCCCTAGTTTCACTCAAATGGGTTTGCGAACTGCTTTGCTAGATCGGTGCAAATTCGATTTTGGTATTCGCTTCGGAGAAGGTGCTCGAGGATTATTTTTGCGATCTTTTCGGTTTCCCTGGGTGGTTCGTAAGACCATTGCTCCAAGCGGCCAGCGAACGGACGTGTAATCCCGTCGTCTTGCAACGCTCTGTGAAATTCGCGCAATTTTTTGTAGTCTCCGCCAATGTTGAAGACATGAACGGGTTTGCCAGTTGCGCAAGCCTCGGACACCATTGAAACGGAATCGCTAGTCGCGACGATCGCGTCGGCAAGCGCAAGAAGACCCATATAGGGATTGTCTCTAGTTCCATCCCAAAAAAATAACGGCACTCCCTGAAGACGCTCCCGAAGAATTTTCTCGTTTTCCTGTTCAGTTCGCCGGGACGTCGTAACAGCGAGCCCTCCGCCGCTATCACGCGCCGCTGCGATCAGGAGATCCGCCATTTGATGCATTATCCCGGGCGAACAGTTTTGACGCTTATTGGAGCCACCCACTAACACCGCAATCACTGGGCGAGGCAGCTTGGATAACAGGTCCCTAAACTTTTCCCCCGCTTCAGCTAGGCGCTCTTTTGTCACGCGGTGCAGCGCTGTTCGCGTTACTAGAACGTTTTCGCCGCGCAATGCGTCATGCTGCGGTATGACAACAACGTCGAAGTGCGAAGGGCTCACGTACGGAGTTTGGATATGCACGGCGAAAGTCCTGCCACCGTTGGCGCGTCGAATAGCTAGAGCTGGCGCGACGCTACCGCGTCCACTTGAAATCAAAACGTCCGGCCAGATTTCTCGACTCTCAGAGATCATTGCAAGGGGATTGGGCCAAAATCTGGGAGGCAAGTAGTTGAGAGGCGGTCGCGGACGGCGCACCTGCTTTGGATGACAATCCAGTCCAAGCGCCTCGGCAAGTCCAATGCATTGATTCTCCATACCTGCGAAGCCCTCGGTTAGAGCCCAGCAAGTAAGCGGCTTACGCATCAGGTCAGGAGAGCCCAAGCCGCTTCATTGCAGCGGACAACCGATGCCGTTTTGCCTCGCGATCCACAGTTCTCTGGTCTATGACCCAGTTCATCTGGACAACCTTGCGCGCACCGTCGAACGGCAGATGACCATGATAAGAATGGTCTGAACGTTTGAAGACTAACAGAGTGCCGATAGTCGGCGAGACTTCAGCCGCCACATTGTCGATGTTTGTCGCATCTCGGAGGAGTCTCAGCCGTCCTCGGTCGTGTTCCCATCTGGGATTCATGTAAAGCAAGACAGTGATTAATTTGCTTTCGGAATCGGTGTGTATCTTGCCATCTGAGTTACGACAGCGCCCTCTGACAGTGAACATAGTGGGGCGGCCCTCTAAGTTGATTGAAAATTTCTTCTCTACAGCCACTCGGAAGTCAGGGCCATTCAAAGCGTCAATCATTCTGGCAAAATCGGCCCCGACACGGACGGTGGATAGAGGAAAGCTGCCTCCTTTGTCGATGATGGGAAAGTCAGCTATCAACCGATCCTCCCATTCGGAGCGTATGAACGCGGAAACAATCACATGCTCGAACGGATCAGTGTTTAAGGGCATGGATTCCAGTTTGTCCAAATCTAGAATCCGAAATGTGCAATCGCTTTTGGCGACGCTTTGTGATTGCAGCATAAAAGCCCCCTTTGGCGATTTCAGTTTTATGGCTTTGCGTTACCCGTATTTAGGAGTTGCTCTATCGTCCTGCTCAGGCCGCAAGGAACGATCCCTCCGCGATGTTCACAATCTTTGTGACTTTCCGCAATGGCCAAAGTGATGACCACGCTCACCCAAAACAATAGCACGATAGCTGGTTTCATTCCGCCGCGAGCCAGGAGCGAAAACGAAAGCCCGTACCTATGGCATCGAAACTGGGCAAAATGCGGCCGGTGTTTCGCCGCTCAAGTGCAAGGCTTGTTCCCCTCGATTTCAAACGCCTGGGTGCGACCGGCTCGAGCTTGAACCTGTGTCCGAGGTTTTATCCCTTCCCGAAATGGACCGTTGCCATACGCCGCGCGTAGGGGTCGCGGTTCGGCGCTGCCAGGCGATGATGGTAGGCAACATTGGCAACCGCCGTTCCGAGAAATACAGCCACCTCATGCTTCAATGAGTTGGCAAGTATCGCCCAGACAACCGATGCGCGGTGGCGGATCCTCTTCCTCATTCCGGAAGGCGGGCATCGCCGCTCGGCCCATTCACAGTGCTTAACCTCGAAACCCCGGAGACCGCCGACACCATGCGCTCGGTCAGCGGTCTCGGCATTGATCCTATTTATCCAATCTATCAAGCTCTTGTTTCAGGTAAAACAGCTTTTCGGCACTGATCGTCGCGAGGGTGAACGAAGCCCAAGAAAAGCGGGGCCGGAAGCCGTGCCGCGAGCAGGATTCCGGCCCAGGCGAAAGCAAGAGCGGCAAGGAGCCAACTCTGCCAGAGGTCGAATCCCGAGAGACCTATCATGCTTGAGACCGCGAACAGCGCATAGGCGCTTCCCTCGAGCGCGGGCGGCAAGAAGCGCATCTGCCAGATCGCGGCGAGCCCGACGACAAGCAGCAACACGGCGCCGATGGCGCCGAGCTCGAGCCAGGTTTGGAGATAGATGTTGTGCGGGTGGCGTGCCGCGCGTCCCTGCAACGCAAATTCGGTCGTGGCTGGGATCGCCCGCATCGGTCGGAATGACCAGATGCAATGCGCGCGTGCCGCGGATGCCGATCCCCGTGATCGGTCTCTCCTGACACGCGGTCAGCGACATATTTCCAGATATAGAAGCGCGCCGCGACGCTCTCTGGCGGAAGCCAGGTCCAATGATGCCAGCCGAGCTCGTAAGGGAGAGCGCCGAGCGGAACGGCAAGCAGCGTCGCGACCGTCCACCCGACGATCAGCACTGTCCGCGTGACCTTGAGCGACAGCGCGGAAAGAGCGAGCACGAGGCCGCCGGCGAAGAACGCCACCACCGAGGTCCCGCTCTCCGACAAGAGCACCGCGACGGCGGTGGCTCCGACCAGCACGCCGAGGCTCACGCGGCGCGCCGTTGTCGTGGCGAGCGCCGCCGTGAAGAGGAGGCCGGGGATCAGCAGGAGCACGAGGCTCGTGACATTGCGGTTGAGCACGAAAGCCGCGATCTTGGTGACCTCGCCCTCGACGACCTTGGTCTTCTTGGGGGAGATATTGAACAGCTGGATGACGTGATTGTTCAGGAAGCGCGCGATCGGCTCGCCGAAACTGAGCTCGATCAGGAGGAAGGCGATCCCGAGCAGGAGCCCGGCAAGCGCCGACTTCGCCAGCACCCGCGCCTCTCTATCGCTGCGCAAGGCGTAAGACGCGGCAATGAGTAAGGTGGCGGCAGCAAGCCCCAGCACGGTCGCGGCCTTGAGCAAGGCTGCGACGCGATCGGGCGACCACATCGTATTGATGAAGACATAGCCTAAGAAGACGAATAACCCAATCGAGAATGGCCTGCGCAGGAGTTTGAACAGCGGCGACCGATCGGTGGTGAAGACGTGGATGGCAGCGACGAGGCCGAGAAGGCCAAGAAGAATGGGCAAAAGTCGCGGCACCGCGCTCGCCGAGAAACAGGCCACGCCCAGCAGAGCAGCTTCCAGTCGGAACAGCGCCCTCGCGCTCAGACGCCAATCAACGGCTTGGTTGCTCAGCCACGCCATGTCATGCGCTCGAGGCTTCAGAGCAGGTATGATACCGCGAAGTTGCGTGCTGCCTTTTGAGCATACGTTCTCTCATTGCCGGCGGCTTCGCAAGGCCTTGCACCGAGCTGGTTGTTGCAAGCCGTTGCGGCAGGCGTTCACCCATCTGCTTCTGATTGGCTTCTCGGAAGCCGAGCTAAGCGAAGATACCGCAAAGAAAACGGGCAACCAGCAAAAGTGTCAGGGCACCTATTGTTGCCCAGACAATGGCGCCTACCACGCCGCTGGCAAGTGTGAGCCCCAGCCCCAGTCGCCGAAACCAGAACGCAGCTAGGGTAGCGCCTGCGATGCCGATGAGTATGTACTCGCTCAATCCGATACCAGTTGCGTGAACGAGTAAACCCACAAGCCAACCGGCGATAGGACCAACTACAAATGCTACGATCAGAGCAGCAAGATTCATCGTTGTCTGCTCAACCATCTTTCTCTCTATCCCGACATTACAGCTAAGATAGTTAGCTGCGTCACGATGGTAAATCCACCACTTCGGCGCACTCACGCATCCTCGCACGAAAAGCCCGATTATTGGCTGCATTAAGCAGCTTTTTGAGAAGTCTAGTGTTCGGGCAGTCGAAAGTCCGCTTCGGGTCATGAGCGGACATCCCCGCCGCGTCAGGGCATGTCGGCTTACCGGCCACGAGCGGACGTTTGGGATGTCTGTTCCCAGACCATCGCGGTCTTAAGCAACTGACGCAGCTGCAAATCAAGACGGTTGCGAGTCCCCGCAACCAACGTTTCCTGCATAGCTCAAGTAAGTTCCCCGGGCGCCGCTGCGCCCGCAGGTTAGGGCCTGAGCGGCATGTTGAGATGCACTCCCAATCGAAACTTCCTCGCGAATGCCGCGTTTGGTCGGCTGAGACTTGGGTGGTAGATTACCCCCAGGCGGGGCGGTGTACTCAGGCTCACGAGGAGGACAGTCACCATGAGCTCAGCCAACAACATCTTCGGTTCGGATCAGAATCCCGCAGTCCCTGGCGGTAGCGTCGGGAAGCCCCTGATGATCGCGCTGCTCGCGCTTCTTGCCGCGCGCTATTTCGGCGGCAAAGGCGGCGACGACACGGCTAAGCCGACATCAGCGCCGGCACCGCGAATTCCGCAGCCGCAATCTCAACCCGATGCCGTGCCGGACCCCGGCAATATCCTCGATGGGCTCGGCGGCCTCATCAAGCAGTTCCAGCAGAAGGGCTTGGGCGACGCGATCGACAGCTGGATCAATACCGGCGCCAACAAGGACATTTCTCCGCGCGATGTCTCAGAGGCGCTTCCGAGCGACGTGGTCGATGATCTTGCGCGCCGTACCGGGCTTTCGCGTGATCAGGTGATCGGCGAGCTCGCCAAGATGCTGCCGAATGCGGTGGACAGGCTGACGCCGGAGGGCCGGCTTCCCACGCGGCGCGAGATGCAGCAGTTGCTCGGCTAAAGCATGATCCGGAAAAGTGGGAACCGGTTTTCCGATAAGATCATGCTCAAACGACACGTAAAGCGTCAGCGATGCCAACAAGGGAGGTGACGTGAAATGTCGATTATTGCCTGGATTGTGTTGGGCCTGATCGCGGGCTTCATCGCGAGCAAGCTGGTGAGCGGCTCGGGTCAAGGGCTGCTGATGGACATCGTGCTCGGGATCGTCGGCGCCGTGGTTGGCGGTTATCTCTTCACCGCGCTCGGTGCCACTGGCATCACCGGGTTCAACATCTACAGCATGTTCGTCGCGATCGTGGGAGCTGCCGTGCTGCTTTGGCTCTACCACGCCATCGCCGGCCGTTCCGGCTGAGGAACACAGCGGATTTGCAAGGGTGAGACTTTAAGCCGTAACGGGTGGCGCCGGCTTGACCCAAGCCGGCGCTTCCTTTTCGCGAGTTGTCATGGGCGCCGTCCCATGCTTTCTTTCCCCGCCTTTTTGGGAGATCAGCCCGCATGTCGAGTTCTACAGCGCGCAAAGCCAAGAGCGAGCGCGCCGAAACAACTGTGTTCGAGGACGTTACCAACCCTTTTTGCGGGACGCTTCCCGACGACCTCGTCGTCGAGCGCACCGAACAGGGGCTGAAGGTCGTCAAGAATGGCGACGGCAAGTCGGTCGCGGGCTTCGAGCGCAAGCTCCCGCCGTCGAACCCTAAGGTCAACGGCAAGGACGTCGATCTCGACAAGGCGATCAAGGAAGCGGCCAAGCTGATCGGCAAGGCGAAGCTTCCCCTCTATGGCGGGCTTGCCACCGACGTCGAGGGCATGCGCGCTGTCATGGCGCTCGCCGAGCGCTCGAGCGGCATCGTCGATCACGCCTTGAGCGAGGCGCAATACCGCAATTTCAAGGTGCTGCAGACGAGCGGCTGGGTGATGACCACGCTCACCGAGGCGCGCAACCGCGCCGACCTCTTCATCATCGCCGGCAGCGACGTCCATGCGCTCCATCCGCGCTTCTTCGAGACGATCGTCTCCCCGCCAGAACTCGATGTTCGATGTGGAGGCGCCGAAACGGACGGTAGTCTTCGTCGGCAAGGGCCTCGACCGCTCGGGCGCCAAAGGCTCGCGCATCGGCGAGGTGGTGACGATCAATTGCGACGATGCGCGCGCAGGGGAGGTGGTGGCTCTGGTGAGGGCGCGGCTCCGCGGTTTCCGCGTCAAGGAGCCCACGCTCGACTGTGTGAAGCTCGCCGATATCGATGCGCTCGCAGAGCGCTGCCGGAACGCGAAGTATGGCGTCGTGGTCTGGGCGCCGCCTTCGCTCAACTTCCCCTTCGCCGATCTCGCTGTCGAGCAGTTCGCCGGCCTCTCCAAGGACCTCAATCAGACCATCCGCTTCGCCGGGCTCTCGCTCGGCGGCGCCGAAGGCGCGGTGACTGCCGGCGCGGTGTGCACCTGGATCAGCGGCTATCCTTTGCGCGTGAGTTATGCGACTGGCGCCCCCGATTACGATCCTTATCGCTGGTCGATCACCCGCATGCTGGAAGATAAGGAAGGCGATCTCCTGATATGGATCGCCTCGATCTCACCTGAGCTCTCGCCGCCGAAGACCGACCTCCCCACGATCGTGCTCGGCACGCCGGGACTTAAGCTCGCCAACGAGCCGCAAGTATTCATTCCCGTGGGGACGCCGGGGGTCGACCATGCCGGGCGCCTCATCCGCGTCGACAATGTCGTGTCGCTGCCGCTCAAGGATCTCGGCCGCGCCGATTTGCCTGTCGCCGCGGACGTGCTCGCCGCGATAGAAGCCGCCCTCTAAGTCTGGAGCCTTAAAGTCAATGCTCATCAAGCTCACGGGCGGCAAGGTCTACGACCCCGCCAACAGGGTCAGCGGCGAGGTGCGCGACATCTATGTCGAGGACGGCAAGATCGTCGCGGCCAGACCGAACGCCCGGGCCGATCACACCTACGACATCAAGGGCAGGATCGTGATGGCCGGCGCCATCGATCCGCACACACATATCGGCGGCGGCAAGATGACCATCGCCCGCATGCTTCTTCCAGAGGACCACCGAGGCGATCCCGTCACCCGCACGGACTTGACCCGCGCCGGCTCCGGCCGCGCCGTGCCCTCCACTCACGTCACCGGCTATCGCTATGCCGAGATGGGCTACACCGCCTGCTTCGAGCCGGCCATGCTGCCGGCCAATGCGCGTCAGGCGCATATGGAGATGGGCGACACGCCCATGGTCGACAAAGGCGCCTTCGTCATGCTCGGCTCCGACGACTATTTCCTGCGCCAGCTCGCGGCCAAGAACGACTTCAAGGCGATCAAGGATTACGTCGCCTGGACCATGCACTCGGCGCAAGCCATCGCCGTGAAGGTGGTCAATCCGGGCGGCATCAGCGCCTTCAAATTCAATCAGCGCAAGCTCGATCTCGACGAGGAGCACGTCTATTACCACGTGACGCCGCGGCAGATCATTCAGACGCTCGCCCGTGCGGTGCAGGAGCTCGGCGTCACGCACCCGTTGCACATTCACGGCTGCAATCTCGGCATTCCCGGCAATATCGAATCGACGCTCGCCACGGTGCGCGCGGCCGAAGGCTTGCGCCTGCACATGACGCATACCCAGTTCCTGAGCTACGGCACGGAAGGGGACCGCAAATTTTCCTCGGGCGCGGCGCGTCTTACCGAGCTCGTCAACAAGACGCCGAACGTCTCGATCGACGTGGGCCAGGTATTGTTCGGCCAGACCTGCACGGCATCGGGGGACTCGATGCGCCAATATGCCATCGCCAAGAGCGCGCATCCGAAGAAGCCGGTAGTCATGGACATCGAGTGCGACGCGGGCTGCGGCGTGGTGCCGATGCGCTACCGCGACAAGAGCTTCGTCAATGCCATGCAATGGGTGATCGGGCTCGAGACCTTCCTCCTGTTCGACGATCCCTGGCGCATCTTCCTCACCACCGACCATCCGAACGGCGCGCCGTTCTTCTTCTATCCGCATCTCATCAGGCTGCTCATGGACAAGAGCTTCCGTGACGAGGCGTTGGCGAAGATCAGTCCTGACGCGCAGGCGCAAGCGGGCTTGTTGAAATCGTTGACGCGCGAATACTCGCTCGACGAGATCGCCATTCTCACCCGCGCCGGACCCGCCAAGAGCTTGGGCCTTCAGGATCTTGGTCATCTTGGAGTTGGCGCGCGAGCCGACATCACCGTCTATCGCGACGAGTTCGAACCGCGAGGAAATGTTCGCCGCGCCCGAATATGTGTTTAAGAACGGCGAGGTCGTGGTGAGGAACGGCAAGGTCGTAAAAGTGGTGCAGGGCGCGACCCATGTGGTCAGGCCCGACTTCGACAAATCGATCGAGAAGCCGCTCAACGATTATTTCGACCGCTACCTCACCGTGCGCATGGAGAACTTCAAGCTCCATGACGAGGAGATTATCAAGGGCGATAAGGGCGCCATTGTGATTCAGCCGACCAAAGCGCGCGCCGCCTAAACTTCTCGCCGCCTAAATCTCTCGCCGGTTGGAACCCGTTCCCTTCCCTCGCCGTTGAGGCACGAGGCGGAACGAAACGGGGGAATACCGATATGCGCGACATTCGTGGCGATCTGAAAGACCGTGCCGAGGCCCTGGAGCGGGAGATCAAGGCGGCGCAAGGGCGGTTCGACGAGCTCATGGTGCGGCTCAAGGAAGAGCATGACCTCAGAACTCAATGACCTGAAATCCGAGCTCGACGCCGTGAAGTTGCTGATCGGCCTGGAGCATCGGCTGCTCGGCACCGGCGCGCCCAAAGCCAACGGAGCGCCGCAGAGCAATGGGATGCCTCAAGGCAATGGGGTGCCACAGGTCAATGTGGTTCCACAGGGCAGCGGAGTGCCTCAAGCCAAGCCGCAGGCGCAAGCCGAAGTGTCGCGGCCTCAAGCGCAGGTCGAACCGTCGCGGCCGCAAGCGCAGGCCCAACCGCCCCGGCCTCCGCAGCAGGACATGGCATTGCGCAGGGCAGTCTAGCTGCTCCAAAGCCGGGGCGTATCCTGGCGCTTACAGGACTGAGCACAATGCCGCCCAGGTCGTAAGCGAGGGTGCGGCATGGGATTCCGCCCCAAAGCTCCGGTCATCGGAGGCTACTTGGTCGCAGCCGCGCTTCTCGCAACTGGCGCCCCAGCGCATGCGGCGTCTGCCGCGCCTCCCGCGCAAGGCTGCGCGGTGGCGCCGAAATCGCAGCTCGTCGTCAACGTCAAGGACAAGGGCGCCAAGGGCGACGGCAAGACCGACGACACCGCGTCGATCCAAGCTGCGATCGACGCGGTCGCCGGCACGGGCGGCACTGCGCTCGTCCCTGACGGCGTCTATATGATCGACGCCACGGCCAGGCCGCGGCTTTCGCTCAAAGACGACATGACCCTCAAGCTCGCCGACGGCGCGACGCTGAAGGCGATCCCCAACGACCAGAAGAAATCCGCCGTTCTCATGATCTCGGGCGTCTCCGATGTCACGGTGATCGGAGGCACGCTCGAGGGCGAGCGCGACGAGCATAAGGGCAAAGGGGGCGGATGGGGCATGGGAGTCCACATCAGCCATGGTGCAGAGCGCATCGTCATCGCCGGGGTGACGGCGAGGAAGATGTGGGGCGACGGGTTCTATGTCAGCGACGCCTCGGATGTGAAATTTTGCGGGGTGACCGCCGACCAGAACCGCCGTCAAGGCCTGTCGATCATCGCGGTAATGGGGCTCGTGGTGCTGAACTCGGTGTTCAAGAACACGGGAGGGACGCGCCCAGGCGCCGGCATCGACTTCGAGCCTGACGATCGCGACCAGACCATCACCGACGTGAAGATCGAGAACTCGAAATTCATCGACAATGCGGGGCCCGGGATTCTGATTGCCGGAAAGAAAGGGGCAGTCTCCAAGATCGAGCTCACGCGCAACCTGTTCAAGGGCAATCGTCCGATCCTCGTCGAGGACGCGCCTGAGGTGCTTGCCTCCTCGATCTGCAGCAATCGGCAGGAGATGTCCGAGGCCGCGCCGTCAGGCGGCCTCAACGCTTATGCCGACCCGATCAAGGTCATGGTTCATCAAAACGACTGCGAGGACGGCGAGGACATGCGCTTCGAGGTCAGCCGGCAGAAAAAGAAGCGGTCCAACTGATCGCTTCAATCGGCGTCGCGGGCGCGGGCGATATTGTTGGCGCGCTCAACTCCAGTCGGATAATAGGCGCCGGTCGGAGCGTTGCCGAATTCGAGCATCTCTTCGCGCGCAGCCTCGATCGCGTCCGGCTCATTGGTCTCTTTCAGCATCTTGACCGCGCAGGAATCGGCGTCGAGCTCCATCGTCTTGAGCAACGGGCGCACATAGTAGAAAGGCTGCGGCCCGAGCTGGCCGAGCCGCTCGGAGGTCAGCCGCACATGGCCGAGCGTGTGGTGGCAGCATTCATGCGCCATCAGGAAATGGGAGTAAGGCGGATTCTGCCGGAGCATCGAGGCATCGATCACGATGACCGGGTTGTCCTTGATGTCGATCGTCGATGAGGCCTGCTCGGGGAATTCGGGCAGGACATAGGTGGTGATCTCGCAATAGGGGTTATCGATCGAGGAGAGCCGCCGCCGGAACTCGAAGCCGGCGCCATGGCGCTGCGGACCGATGAGAGCATCGCCACCGGTCGAGAAGAGGTCCTCGGCGCGAGCCTCGGCGAGGACGCCGATGGTCAGGGTCGACAAGAGCGCCGCGACAATCTTCATCTTCACCACATCGGTGATCGGCAAAGCCACGATCTCCATAAATTTGCGCGAGGGGGGCCGCACGCACCCAGGATCAGGACTCACAGAGCTTAGACTTGCGCGGCAGGGGTTCAAGCCCGCGCTCGCTCACTTTCCCGCGAACGCGACGAAACGCGCCTCAATTCGGCTTCTGTGCCGGGCGCCCGATGATGTCGAAATCGGCATCCTGGATCTGCGATTTCTGCACGACGCTCGAAGAGGCGGCGAGCGCCGCCTGGCAGGCTTTGTGGCCGGCCTCCTTGTCGGCTTCCGTGACCTCCTGGCCGCTTGCCACCCGGTCGGCGATGGCAAAGCAGGTGTCGATATCCTGCGCCCGGGCGGCTGCGGGGAGGGCCACAGCGAGACCGAAAAGGACGAGCAAGAGCGTGTATCGAGCGAACATTACCGCCTCCGATAGGTGCGGCGACGCTCGCGCAAATTTATGGAGAGACGGTGGCCCCCGAAACCTATTCGGCGGCGAGCCTCACATATTGGCCCTTGCCGACGGGGCATGCAGCCCACAGCTCCGAAAGTGCGCCGATCAGATAGGCGATGTCGGCGTCGGTGTGGACCGGCGAGGGGGTGAAGCGCATGCGCTCGGTGCCGCGCGGCACGGTCGGATAATTGATCGGCTGCACATAGAGCCGGTATTGCGTGAGCAGCGTATCGGTCACCGCCTTGCAGTGGACCGGGTCGCCGACCATCACCGGCAGGATGTGGCTCGGGTTCTCCATCACCGGCAGGCGGGCCTCTCCCATCAGCCGCTTCACCGTCTTGACCCGCTCGCGAAGACGCGCGCGCTCGATCTCGCTCCGCTTGAGATGGCGGATCGAGGCGAGCGCGCCAGCGGCGATCGCCGGCGCCAGAGATGTGGTGAAGATGAAGCCCGGCGCGAAGGAGCGGAGCGCGTCGCAGCAGGCGCGGCTTGCGGCGATATAACCGCCCATGACGCCGAAGCCCTTGGCGAGGGTGCCGTTGATGATATCGACGCGATGCATGACGCCGTCACGCTCGGCAATACCGCCGCCGCGCGGGCCATAAAGGCCGACGGCATGCACCTCGTCGAGATACGTCAGCGCATTGTATTTCTCGGCGAGGTCGCAGATCGCGGCGATCGGGGCGATGTGCCCGTCCATCGAATAGACGCTCTCGAACACGATGATCTTCGGCGTCTCGAGCGGGACTTTTTTCAACAGCTCCTCGAGATGCTCGACATCGTTATGGCGGAAGATGTGCTTCACCCCGCCGCCGTGACGGATGCCCTCGATCATAGAGGCGTGGTTCTTCTCGTCGGAGAGGATCACCGTTCCGGGAATCAGCCTGACGAGCGTGGAAAGCGTCGCCTCATTGGCGATATAGGCCGAGGTGAAGAGGAGGGCGGCCTCCTTGCCGTGGAGATCGGCGAGCTCGGCCTCGAGCTCGACGTGATAATGGGTGGTGCCGGAGATGTTGCGGGTTCCGCCGGAGCCCGCGCCGACAGTGTCGATCGCCTCGTGCATGGCGTTGCGCACGACAGGATGCTGGCTCATGCCGAGATAGTCGTTGGAGCACCAGACGGTCACCTCGCGGGTGCCGGCATCGGTGAAATGCTGGGCAGCGGGATAGGCTCCGCACCGCCGCTTCAGATCGGCAAAGACCCGGTAGCGGCCTTCCTGATGCAACGCATCGAGATGCTGGCGGAAGCGATCCTCGTAATCCATCTCAACCTCAACCCATTTTCGGCTTCGGCCTCTTCGGGCTTATGCCGGCCCAGCAAGCATGCTGCCTGGAATCTTGATCCTCAGACAGTAAACAACAAGAGGCCCAAGCAGCAGCCTTGACCTGGGTCAAGACGCCGAACAATCGGCTCTTGAGGGGGGTTAACTAGCACCGATCACGTTGCGGGAACAAGGCTGCAAGCCCATGGGTTTGCGGGTTTATTGCCGCATCGTTTGAGCCATTCCAATCAGATTTCCGTTACGACCGGGTGGGGCTCTTGAGGTACCAATCCTCGAGCTTCGTGATCGAGGGATTCTCGCCATTGTCGGCAATCCACGAGTCGACCGCCCAGCGCTGGCCGGTTTTATTCTCCCTGATGGTCGCCGTGTAGTGGGGCCAATATTTAACCGGCCTCCCAATCATCGTCCCGTAGAGCATGTTGTCTTCTCCCAACGGGCCCTCGACGGTGTGATAGCGTAAGAATCCATTGGATTGGAGCACGACCAAGTAGCTAGTCGTGTTGGTCGATTCGTCGATGCAGTCCTCTTGCGTGGGATCGCCGGAAGCCGTCCACTGCATGCCGGCCACGTCGCGAATGCCGATCGCCGCACCGACCTGTCGCTCCATCAATCCGATCGCATAGGCAATCGCTCGACGTTCCTCGGCGGGCGAGTCATTGCGCTTAACTTTCCGCATCGTGGTTGCGATCTGCGCAATGTTTGCGCTCGTGAAGCGATACTCGGTCTTCATCTTGCAACCGTAAGCGTGGCAGACCACCACCGTATTCTTCTGCGGCGCGTCCATTCCCAACCGACTGAAGCGGGTGCTGGGATCGGGTCCTTCATCATAGGTGCAAGCGGCAAGCGGAAGGCTGGCGACAATCAAAATGCCCAGTGAGCGGAAGTGCATTTGACCCATCCCCCCGACGGCCCGGCTCGCAATTTACAGCGGACCTCGGCGAGGGCAAGGGGGATGTTACAAATTCGTGACAGAAAACAATGATGTGTTGCCCTTGAGCCTTCGCCCAAGCAGCCTGAGCCGCGGTCATTTCTTGCCAGTCTTGGGACTCTTTGCCGCTGCCGCTTGAGTCATGTGCTCGGCCACCGCAGCCGCAAGGCCGAGGATGGCCTTGGCGGGCACGCGCACCGCCATGAGGTCGAGCCGCTGCTTCTCCTCTTCGATCGCAGCAATCCGGTAGGTCGGCTGGCCGGAGGCGCGATCCTCGCGCTTCAAGACCTCGCCTGTGACCCGCGAATCCTCGATGTAGAAGGTGATGATGAGATGGCTATCGACGATCTTGTGCAAGGTCCCGTCGGCCGAGATTTCCTTATAGTCAGCGGCCCTCTCGTGCTTGAGGTAGATTTCCTCTGGGGGCTGCTCCGCCATCCGTGCCTCTCCGGGAGGACGAGCCTCAAGATCCTCCGCTCCCTTTAGCAAGGGCGAAGCGGATCACCAAGTCAAGCCGCTCCCCCCGAAGGCGAATCATGGGAGGAGCGAGGAGGGGGCTTAGCATGGCTGATTTTCTTGTCATTCCGGGGCGCAAGAGCTGAGCAACAGGCTGGAGCAGCACGAGGAATCGCGGTGCCCGCGAAATGCTCTTCAGCTGAGCAGGGATTAGGCAAAGCGCGTCTCTGTGTTTCCCGGTTCACACGCCACGAACGCTTCCGGCAGCGTCCCGCGCGGGCGGCGGAGAAGTTCCGCCAACAAATTGACAACAAATAACTTTCCGGCAAGATGAAGCGCGCGCCCAAGCTTGATCCGGACTCGGCAATTCGTGGCGGAAATGTCACAAGAAGGCCAAAAACGTCCGCGCCCGCTTTGATAGCAATTTACCTTCCCGACGGAACGCGTATAAGCAGATTTCAGAACTCTCTTTCGGGGGGATTTCTGTCCAGAGAGGTCGGGGGCTCACCGAAGCGCTGCCGAGAGGCTCATACGAAGCGAGAGTTTGGATTAGGCAATTTATCAGGGAAGGTGGAGATGGACATGTTTGGGGGACTGACAAAAACATCCAGCCGCATCGCCATCGCAGCCGCACTTGGCATGACGCTCGGCGGGTTCGTTATGAGCTCGCATCCTGCCAAAGCTGCGGATCTCGGTGGCGACTGCTGCGCGGATCTCGAGGAGCGGGTGGCCGAACTCGAGGCGACGACCGTCCGCAAGGGCAACAAGAAGGTGTCCGTGACCCTCTCTGGTTGGGTGGTCAAGGACATGACCTGGTGGGATGACGGGCAGGAGACCAACGTCTACGTTGGTGACAAGGACACGACGCTGTCGAGCCACTTCCAGATCTCCGGCTCGGCGACGATCGCTCCTGGCTGGTCCGGCGGCTACACGATGAGCATCGAGGCTCCGGGTAACGCCAACGGCTTCTTCACCAACCAAGCAGAACGACAACACCAACTTCGAGGGTGTGGTCGACGGCACTCATTCAGACCGTCTGCTCCGCGTGCTCCTGTCGTACATGTACATCAAGAGCGACAGGTGGGGCACGATCAACTGGGGTCTGTTGAGCCAGGCGACTGACAACGTCGCACTGCTCCCCGACCTTTCGGGCACCATCATCGAGTTCGAATGCGGTGTTCTTCGAAGGCCCAGGCTACTTCCTCCGGCCGAATGGAGCCGTTAAGAGTGCTCTCGGCCAGGCCAACACTGTTTGGGGACAGTTCGTGACCTGCCTCTCTGGTGGCGGCATCATCGGTGTGGACTGCAACGGCAACACCACCAACGGCGTTCGCTACGATTCACCGACTTGGGGTGGCTTCAGCGTGTCGGGCGGCTTCGGTGAGGACGACTACAAGGACGTCGCCGTCAAATACGCTGCTGACTGGAACAACTTCAAAGTGTCGGCGGCCATCGGCTACACCAACATGACGGATGAGAACTACATCTTCGGCGGCGGCGGCCTGAACGGCACCGAGCTCAATGTGAACCTGGTCCAGGCCGGCGCGTCCGTGATGCATGTCCCGTCAGGCTTGTTCATCTACGGCATGTACTCGCGTGAGGATGCTGGCGGCACGCTCGAGAATGCTCACCAACAACACCTTCCAGTCGAACCTGCAGACGCCTGATGCCTGGTACTTGAAGGGCGGCATCAAGCGGACGTGGCTCCCGCTCGGCGCTAGCGTCCTCTACGGCGAGTATGGCCGGTACAACAACCAGTACTCTACTCTTGCTGGCACTGATGTTTGCGGTGGCGGCGGTTTCACCAACGTGTTCCCGGCTACTGCGAATAAACTTGGCCCGACAGGTTCGTCCTTCGGCACGGCTCCGATCTGCACCTCCGGCGCCTTCGACAACGGCGTGTTCGTGAGCGGTTCGGAAGTGCAGCGCTGGGGTGCTGGGCGTCGTCCAGGAGATCGACTCAGCCGCCATGCACGTCTTCGCCCGGTGGCAGCACCAGGAACTGGACGTCGATCTGAAGGGCTTCGACCTGGCTGGCAACTGCCAACATGGTTGCAAGGCCAGCCAGGGCTTCGAGAACCTCGACCTCTTCCAACTCGGTGGCGTGATCTTCTTCTAAACGCAAACCGAGACGCAACAAGCGGAAGCCGCCCTTCGGGGCGGCTTCTTTTTTTGCGCTAATGAGGCGAGCCCGGAGACTAGACGCTGCAGACGGGGCCAAGGGCGGCCCTCACGTCCAATCGTCTGCGTCAGCGGGGAGGGTTGTGGAAGCCGCCATCCGGCGCTATCCCTTGGGCGAGACTGGAGCTCATGGGGCGAGGCCGCGACCCGCGACAATCGCCCCGAGAACAATAGATGCAGAAAGACCCCTCACGGGACGGACCGGCCCGCACCCCCGTCCTGACCGTCAAGAACGTCTCCTATTGGTACGGCTCGAAGCAGGCCCTCGACGATGTGAGCTTCGAGGTCTATCCGGGCCGGGTGACGGCCTTGCTCGGCCCCAACGGCGCCGGCAAGACGACGCTGTTCTCACTTATCACGCGGCTGTTCGATGCCCCGACAGGTCGCATCGAGATTTGCGGGCGCTCGCCCGCCGAATGGGGCTCGAAGGCGCTTGGACCGCTCGGCGTCGTGTTCCAGCAGCCCACTCTCGACCTCGATCTCACCGTCAAGCAGAACCTGCGCTACTTCGCTGCGCTCCGAGGCCTAAAACGCAAGGACGCCGACGAGCGCATGCTCAGCGCGCTCAAGGCGCTCGATATGGCCGAGCGCATCGACGAGCGCGTACGGTCGCTGAATGGCGGCCATCGCCGGCGCGTGGAGATCGCCCGCGGCATCCTGCACAGCCCGCAACTGATCCTGCTCGACGAGCCGACCATCGGGCTCGACGTGCCGACGCGCACGGCCATCGTGCGACACATCCACGAGCTCGCGCGGGTCGACAATGTCGGCGTGTTGTGGGCGACCCACCTGTTCGACGAAATCGAGCCTGACGACGACCTGCTCGTGTTGAGCCGCGGCAGGATCGTGGCGCGGGGCACGACCAAGGACGTGGTGGCCGAGACAGGGGCGAAGGATCTCGGCGGCGCCTTCCGCCTGCTGATCGGCGGCGACACCGAGGAGGACGTCGCCGCATGAGCTTCATGCACTACGCGCGCGCCTTCAACGGCATCGTCTGGCGCGAGCTGTTGCGCTTCCTGCAGCAGCGCGAGAGGTTCTTCGCGGCACTCGTCAGGCCCATGATCTGGCTCATTATTTTCGCCGCGGGCTTCCGCGCGGCGCTGGGCATCTCGATCATCCCGCCCTATCAGACCTACATCACCTACGACGTCTACATCACGCCGGGCCTGCTCGCGATGATCCAGCTCTTCAACGGCATGCAGAGCTCCCTGTCGATGGTCTATGACCGCGAGATGGGTTCCATGCGCGTGCTGCTGACGACGCCCTTGCCGCGCTGGTTTCTCCTTACGTCGCGCCTCTTCGCCGGCGTGATCGTCTCGCTGTTCCAGGTCTATGCGTTCTTGCTCGTCGCCTATTTCTGCGGCGTCGAGCTGCCGCCTTGGGGCTATCTTGCGGCGCTGCCGGCGCTCGTGCTGGCGGGCATGATGTTCGGCGCGCTCGGCATGCTGCTGTCATCGACCATCAAGCAGCTCGAGAACTTCGCGGGCATCATGAACTTCGTGATCTTCCCGATGTTCTTCGCCTCTTCGGCGCTTTATCCCTTGTGGAAGATGAAAGAGGGAAGCCTCTGGCTCTATTACATCTGCCTGTACAACCCCTTCACCTGGGCGGTCGAGCTGATCCGCTTCGCCTTCTATCTCGAGGTGAACTGGCAGGCGCTCGGCATCGTGGTCGGCTGCACCGCCCTGTTCCTCGCGCTGTCGTTCTGGGCCTACGATCCCGCGGTCGGCATTCAGCAGCGCAAGGCCGCAGCCCCCGCCGCCGCCGGCTAGCAAGCCGCCTCAACCCGTCGCGGACGGCGGATCAGCTGCTGGTGAAATTGGCAGGATAGCGGGCCAACAAATCGGCGAAGATCGCATCGACCGTAGCCGAGTTGCGCTTGGCCTGCGGAATGGCAATCGTCTCGACCGCGATCACGTGCGTCGGCCGCGGTGCCAGCAACACAAGCTGATCGGCGAGCATGATCGCCTCGCGCGCATTGTGGGTGACGAGGATGGCGGTGGTCGGGCGCTCCTGCCAAACTTCGAGCAGGAGCTTGCGCAAGCGATCGGCGGTGCGCTCGTCAAGCGACACGAAGGGCTCATCCAAGAGAAGCAGGTCGGGCTTGGTGGCAAAGGCGCGGGCGAGCGCCACACGCCTCGCCAGACCCAGCGACAGCTCCTGCGGATAGCGCGGCAGCATGTCGGCGATGCCGACGGCCTGCGTGAGGCGCTCCAAATCTTCCGGACTGAAGCCGGGAGGGGCGACGAGCTCGATATTCTGCCGCACCGTGCGCCACGGCAACAGCCGCGGCTCCTGGAACATGACGCCGATGCGCGCGCCCGGCGGAACAGCGACCTCGCCGACGAAGCGGTCGTCCAGTCCAGCGACGATGCGCAACAGCGTGGTCTTGCCGCAGCCGGACGGTCCCATCAGGACCGTCATGCTCTCGGACTTAACTTCGAGGACGAAGTCGCGGATGGCCGGCACGAGCGTGCCGTCAGCGCCGACGTGAGTTTTCTCCTCGATGCGGATTTCAAACCGGCTTGTTACGCCAGCGTGTTGAATATCGTTCAAGGGGTTGCACCAGCAAATATTCGATGGCCAGCATGACGGCGACGAAGGCGAGCGTATAACCGAGGATCGCCGTCACGTTGAAAAGCTGAAAATTGAGGTGAAGCTCGAAGCCGACGCCGTTCGAGCGGCCGAGCAACTCCACCACCAGCACGATCTTCCAGATGAGCGAAATGCCGGAGCGCGAGGCTGCGGCGAAGTAAGGCTGGAGCTGAGGAAGGGTGACGTTGCGGAGCTTGCTCCAAGGCGAGAGCCGGTAGGCGCGCGCCATCTCCTCAAGGCCCGGATCGAGAGAGCGCGCACCTTCGCGCAAGGTGACGACGACGTTGGGGATCTTGTTCAGCGCGACCGCGCCAATCGCGGCAGCCTCGTTCAGCCCGAACCACACATAAGCCAGGATGATGATGACGAGGGCGGGAAGATTGAGCAGAACGATCAGCCACGGATCGAGTGCGCGGTTGAGGGCCGGCATTTCGCCCATGGCGACACCGAGCACGCTCCCGATCGCCATGGCGACGACGAAGGATGCCACCACCCGCCACAGAGTGATGCCAAGTTCGGTCAGGAGGTCGCCATGCACCGACTCCTCGTAGATGTAGTGCAAGACCGCGCCAGGTCCGGGCAGCAGCCTGCTCTGAGCGATCTCCGCGGCAATGAACCAAACCAGCAGGAAGCCCGCGACGGAAAGAATTGAGACGAGAGGACCGCGCAGGATGCGCGTCCACTGCCGCGTCTCTTGTATCGTCTCTTGGCGGGCAACCGTTACGCTCATGGCTTGCCATCATGCCAGAACGTGCCGGGAGCGAGTTCGGTCGCAGGCCCGACCAGCTTCTCGCCGCCGAGCTCGCGGAGGAATTGGTAAAGGACCTTGGCGTCGGTCTCATTCTCGGCGACCGAGCGCTCAGGGATGCCCTCCTGATAGCGGCGCTTCAGCGCCTTGAAGGTGGCGTCGTTGAAATTGGGATCGTTCTCGGCCATCAGCGGCTTGAGCCGCTCCCATTGCTCATCGGAGGTCGCGAGAAGCTCGTCGGCCTTGGCCGCCGCGCGCAAGAATCCCTGCACCGCCTCGAGATGATCCTTGGCCCAGCCATCGCTGAACACGAAGCCGACCATGGCGACCTCGCCCTTGGCCCCGAGTTCGCTCACCACATCCTCGATGCCGATCAGCTGGGTGAAGCCCTCAGCCTCGAGCCGCGCCGCGTAGGGCCAGAAATTGAGCACCGCATCGAGCTCGCCCTCCTTGGCGCGCTCGCTCAAGAGCGGCGGCGCACCGAACTCCTGTTTGGTCTCGCTCCGCAAATCGAGATTGGCGGTCCTGAGCGCATAGGCCACCATCAGGAGCCAGCTCTTGTCGAGCGGGCCGCCGGCCACGCCGAGCCGCTTTCCCTTGAGATCTGCCAGCGTCTTGATGGGGGAGTTGGGTGGCACCATGATCGAGCCGAGCGCGGTGGTGAAGGGCGAGAAGGTGAAGTCGGCGCCGCCGCTCCGCTCGCGCGAGACCCACAGCCAGTCGGTGGCGATGATGTCGACCGAGCCGCCCTGCAAGCCGACGGTGGTCGCCTGAGTGCTCGCCAGCGGCGTCACGTCGAGCTCGATGCCTTCGGCCTTGTCGAGGCCGTTGGCGCGAATGGTCTCAAGCACCCAGCTCACGGTGCCGAATTTGAGGACACCGACCTTAACTTTTGTCGAGGCGTGAGTGGCCGGCACGCCGGCAATCGAAGCCACGGCGAAGACCAGCAAAGCTAACAGACATGACCGCAACGGGCGCTCCTCCACGTTGTTGTTCTTGATCCTATGGCGTTGGGACTGACCAGGCGAGATGCGCGCCGAGCACTCGTGCCGCGGGGCGGCAGACGCAGGTCGCGGCCCTCTGGCGAGGCCCAGAAAATTTATGGCGCATCATCGGCGAGAGTGGCGGCGCATACTCTACCGATCCCGCCTTACTTAGCAAGGTTCCAGTGCCGGATTGCCAGGCCGTTGGTAGCTCTCTTGGCAAAACTTCCTGCCTCCAATGCCGCATTATCCCGGAGCCTTGAGCCGGTAGCCGTGGCCCCGCACCGTTTCGAGCAAGGGCTCGCGGCCTGGCGGGTCGATCTTGCGCCTGAGCCGCGCGATATAGACATCGACCACGTTGGTCAGGGGGTCCTCGCTATAGCCCCACACCTGATTGAGGATGCGGGTGCGCGAGAAGACGCGGCCGGGCGCGCTCATCAGGAGCTCGAGGATGGCGAGCTCCTTGGCCGTGAGCTTGATCGTGTCAGAGCCGCGCCGCACCTCGAGCAGCTCGCGGTCGAGCACGAGATCGGCCACTTTGAGGACGTTAGAGCTCGGTGCGAAATTGTGCGAGCGGCGCACCAGCGCCTCGATACGCGCGAGAAGCTCGTCGAAATCGAAGGGCTTGGTGAGATAGTCGTCGGCGCCGGCCTTGAGTCCCTTGATCTTGTCCTCGGTCGCGTCCATCGCGGTCAGCATCAGGATCGGCGTGTGGTCGCCCTCCAGGCGAATGCGCTGACAGACGTCATAGCCATGCATGTCGGGCAGCATCAAATCGAGAACGATGACGTCGAACTCGCCGGTCTTGGCAAGCTCGACCCCTTCGCTACCGGTGGGGGCAACGGTGACGCCGTGGTTCTCGGCGCGCAAGCCGCGGTCGATGAAGTCGGCGACGCGCGGCTCGTCCTCGACCAGGAGCACGTTCACGCTGGAGCCTCCTTGGGCGCGGCCGGCAAAGCCACGGTGACGGTCGTCCCTTCACCCAAACGGCTCGCCATCTCGATTCTTCCTTTGTGCGCCTCGACGATCGCCTTGGCGACGGGAAGCCCGAGGCCCAGACCCTCGTCGTTCATCGTGGCAGCGTTCCCGCCACGACGGAAACGCTCGAAAACGCCCTCAAGCTCATCAGGTGGGATGCCGATGCCGCGATCCGTTACGCGCACTCTGACCTCGCCATTGACGCGCCCGACATCGACCTTCACCGCGCCCTTGGAGTTGGAGTAGCGCACGGCATTATCAAGGAGCACGAGGAACAACTGCCTGAGCCGGGCGGGATCGCCGCGCACCATCTCGTGCTCGCTTTCGCTCGCGAAAGCAATGTCTACGGCCTTCTGATGGGCGATCACCTTGGCATCGCCGCAGACCTTCTCGACGAGGGTGCCGAGGTCGATCGGTTGGAGGTGGAGGCGCGCCGCGCCAGCGCCCTGCCGGGCGATGAACAGGAGATCGTTGACGAGCACGGACAGATGCTTTGCCTGCTCGACGATCCGCTCGATCGAGCGCTTGTACTCGGCGACGCGCTTATTGGCGCCGCGGAGCGCGATCTCGCCCTCGCCGCGAATGATGGTGAGCGGCGTGCGCAGCTCATGGCTGATATCGGCGAAGAAGCCACGGCGCGTCTCATCCACCTTGCGCAAGGATTCATTCGCCCGGCGCAGCTCCTCGGTACGCTCGGCCACGATCGTTTCGAGATTGGCGTGAGCGTCCTGGAGTGCCTTCTGATGGCCTTGCAGGTCTTCAGCCATGCGATTGAAGCTCCTGCCGAGATCGGCGAACTCGTCATGGCCGGGTATAGCGATACGGTAGGAGAGGTCGCCCTCAGCGAGCTTGGCGGTTCCGCGCAGAAGCTCGGCGAGGGGCGCACGCAGGCCGCGCAACAGGAGGATCGCGAGGCCGAGCGTGGTGAGGATGGCGAGCACTGCATGGATCTGGCTGATGCGCTCGAGCCGGCTCAACAGCGAAGCCGCGTCGGCATCGATCCTGATGACCTCGGCGGTCTCGTCGGCGACGGCGACCTCGATCAGCTCGTTGAGCTTCTGGTCGATGCCTCCCTTCAGGAGATCGATCAGCTTCTGCCAGGCGATGTCGGGCCGGCCGCGGTCCCTCAGCTGCTCGACCTCGGCGAGCTGATCCAAGGTGTGCTGGAACTCCTTCTTGATCTGATCGAGACGGTCGAGCTCCGCCGATTCGGCCTTGAGCTCCTCGGGCGGCACGATGGCGAGCTCTTTCTCTGTGAGGTCCTGGAGGGTGGCGAGGTCCGACTGGATGACCTTGTGCAGATAGGCGGCCCCGATCGGCTTGTCGGTCATGCCGGTGAGCAGGGTATCGGTCCAGGACTTGAACAGCTGTTGACTATGCCGCGAGAGCTGGAGCTGGCGCTCGAGCTCCTCATGAGCAAGGCGCGACCGCGTCAGATACATGTGGGACTGGGCCACGCCCCAATAAGCGAGCGCCGCCGCAGACAGCGACATGGCAAGCAGCAATCCCGCGGTGATGAGGAGCTTGGTCTGATAACGCATCGAATGTCTCAAAGCGACGCCCGCCCGGAGGGCGAGAGGCGCAGCATCATCCCTCCAAGAGGCCAGTAGAGGCGCGCCCTGCTGCCTCGCAATGCCTGGGTTTCTCTATACATCACTTTCATGAAAACTTGGCGGTGTCCTTGGACGTTCGCCATGATTTTTTCATCTTGGTGTCAGGATCTTTTCATCTTCAGAGCGAAGGTGAGCCAGGGTTCGCCGGCGAGAGGTGCGAAGCTCGGGAAATTCCGGCAAGGATTTTTGCCAAGGCCAGTCCGGAGATGTTTGTTAATCTGACAAGATAAAAGAATTAGGCCAAGCAGGGCTTAACGTCGGGGGGCGGCTCTTGCGACACTATTCATGCGCTTTGCGCAGCTTGAAATACTTTGCGTTGACGGCTGCGGTCTCTGCGGTGGCGACGGCTGGCATGGCGGTCGGCACGATACGGCCTGCCCACGCCGAATTTCAAATCCAGGAGGCCGACGTCGAGAAGGGCGCGGTTCAGCTTTCATATCGAGGCGCCGTTCATTGGGGCGTGCCTCAAGCGACGGACGACAACGAAAACGCCAATGACCTCGTTCAGAGCCACGAGTTTGAGACTCAGTATGGGTTGACTAATTGGTGGTTATTCTCTTTCACGCTCGGCACCGATCAGCCTCGTGGCGAGGATTTCAACGTAAGCTCGGTCGAATTCGAGGCCCAGTACCAGTTCGTCAAGCGCAAAGGCGACGGTATCGCCCTTGCCATCCAGGGTGGATATGAGAAGGCCATCAACCACGGCGGCGAGCAGAACGCCGATGAGATCGGCTTCGGCCCAATTGTCGAACTGGCCAGCGGAAAGCTACTGATTACGTTCAATCCTCTCTTTACCGACCAAGTTGGACCCAATCGGGATACCGACAGCTTAGGCTTCGGATATGGCTGGCGGGCCGAGTATGACTTCGCCAAGCATTGGGGCCTAGGCGTCGAGATGTTTGGCGAGATCGAGGATCTCGCCAATGCCGGCTCGTTCAACGATCAGAATCACAGCATCGGTCCGACCCTGTTCTGGAATCCGAGCAATGACGATGATGAAGCAGGGCAGGCGGAAGGGGGTGGCGACGAGGACAAGGTCGCGGGGCCGCCGCCACTGGAGTTGTCCTTCAACGTCGGCCTCCAGTTCGGGCTGACCGATGCAACGTCGGACACTGCACTGAAATTTCAGGGCGAACTTAACTTCTAAGGGCGCAAAGCGCCCGCCGCGCGAAAAGTCTTCACGAAGCGCCTTTCGTGAAGCCGAAGCTGCTTTTGGTCTTGACGCAGGCCCGGCTCCGCCGCCATTTCATTCCGCGCCATGTTGATCAAAGTCCTCGGCTCAGCGGCGGGAGGCGGTTTCCCCCAATGGAACTGCAACGGCCGCAATTCGGCCGACGTGCGTAAGGGTACGCCGGGGCTCGTACCGCGCACCCAAGCTTCGGTCGCGGTCAGCGCCGATGGGCGGCAATGGGTGCTCTTGAATGCGGCGCCGGATCTCAGGCAGCAGATCATCGACACCCCGGAGCTGCATCCGGTGCCGGGCGCGGGCGCGCGCAACAGCCCGATCAAGGCGGTGGTGCTGACCAATGGCGATGTCGATGCGCTGGCCGGATTGCTCTGCCTTCGCGAGGGCCAGCCGCTCACCATCTATGGCAGCTCCCGTGTGCTCGACGTGCTTGCCGCCAACAGCATCTTCGACGTGCTCGATGCCGACATTGTCAAGCGCGTGAAGATGGAGCTCGGAAGGCCCTTCGCGGTCGAAGGACCGACAGGGGCGGTCGGCATCACCATCGAGCCCTTCGCCGTGCCGGGCAAGATTCCGCTCTATCTCGAGACCGACGACGCCAAGGGAAATTACGGCTCGCAGGAGGGCGACACGGTCGGCTTGAAGGTGATGGAGAGCGGCAACGGGCACCATTTCTTCTTTATCCCGGGCTGCGCCAGGCTCGACAATCCCTTGCGTGCACGGCTCAAGAATGCGCCCCTCGTCTTTTTCGACGGAACGCTCTACACCAATGACGAGATGATCGCGCAAGGGCTGATGAACAAGACGGGCGAGCGCATCGGGCATATGAACATGTCCGGGCAGGGCGGCACGGTCGAGCAGTTCGGGCCGCTTAATGTCGGCCGCAAGATTTTCATCCACATCAACAATTCGAATCCCGTGTTGCGTGACGACTCGCCAGAGCGCGCGGCAGTGGAGCGGGCCGGGTGGGAAGTCGCCTATGACGGTATGGAGGTGAGGGTCTAGGCCTCATGTGCGGCATCGCAGGCTTTCTCGAGCTTAAGCGCCGGCCCGGGACGCAAGAGCTCGAGGCGATTGCGGTCGCCATGGCGGCAAGGCTCTCCCATCGTGGACCGGACGCGAACGGCGTGTTCGTCGATCCCGACGCGGGGCTTGGCTTCGGGCATACGCGACTCTCGATCGTTGATCTGTCGCCCGCCGGCGCGCAGCCGATGATCTCGGCCTCCGGTCGCTACGTCATCACCTATAACGGCGAGATCTACAGCGCCGCCGAAATGAGGCCAGAGCTCGTAGCGCTCGGCCACCGCTTCAGGGGCCATTCCGACACCGAGGTGATCGTCGAAGCAGTCGACGAATGGGGCGTACCCAAAACCGTCAAGCGCCTCATCGGCATGTTCGCCTTCGCCATCTGGGATCGCAAGGACCGCCTGCTCACGCTTGCGCGCGACCGGCTCGGCGTCAAGCCGCTCTATCTCGGGCGGCAGAATGGACGCATCGTGTTCGCCTCTGAGTTGAAGGCGTTCGAGGCGCTGCCGGGATGGAGGGGCGAACTCAACGAGGATGCGCTCGCGTCCTATCTCAGGCTTTCTTATGTGCCCTCGCCGCATTCGATCTATCGCGGCATTGACAAGCTCGCGCCCGGTCACATCGCCACCATCGATGAAGCGGGCAATATCGAGACGAGCGCCTATTGGCGTCTCGCCGATGTCGCTCGCGAGGGACACGCATCTCCGCTCGACGTTGGCGATGCGGAGGCGACCCACATGCTCGAGGCGCTGCTCGGCGACGCAGTGAAGAGGCGGCTCGTCGCCGACGTGCCGCTCGGCGCGTTCCTCTCGGGCGGGATCGATTCATCAACAGTCGCGGCGATGATGCGGGCGAACACCACGGCACCGGTCAGGACCTATTCGATCGGCTTCGGCGAGGCGGGCTATGACGAGGCGCCGCATGCGCGAGCCGTCGCGCACCATCTCGGCACCGAGCACACCGAGCTTTACGTCTCCCCGCGCGAGGCAGAGGCGGTCATCCCGGAGCTTCCCACGATCTATGACGAGCCGTTCGCCGATTCATCGCAAGTCCCGACCTATCTTCTTTCCAAGCTCACGCGCCAGCACGTGACGGTGGCGTTGTCGGGGGACGGAGGCGACGAATTGTTCGCTGGCTATACGCGCCACCGCTTCGCCCGCACGCTCGCGGGTTTGCCTGCGAGCGTGGGTAAAGGGCTTGCCTGTGGGCTCGGTGTCGCGGGGCCTGCGCTTTGGGACCGGTTGTTCAGCCTCGTTCCGGCGGCGCGGCGCCCGACGCTTGCCGGCGACAAGATGTTGAAGGCGGCCGCCATGCTGAAAGAGGGGGGTGCGGGCGCCTATCGCAGTCTGGTCAGCGCTTGGGACGAGCCGGAGAGGATCGCGCGCAAAGGGCGGGAGCTCAAGGGAGCGATCTTCGATCCCGCTGTCGAGAGGGCGCTCCCCGATGGGCTCGAGCGCATGCAATATCTCGACACGCTCACTTATCTTCCCGACGACATTCTCACCAAGGTCGATCGCGCGAGCATGGCGGTCGCGCTCGAGGTGCGCGTGCCGATCCTCGATCACCGCGTCGTCGAGCTGTCCTGGCGGCTGCCGACGCGCTTCAAGATGCGGCGTGGCACGGGCAAATGGCTGCTCCGCCAGGTGCTCTACCGCCATGTGCCGCAAGCTCTCGTCGAGCGTCCCAAATCCGGCTTCGCCATTCCCATCGGAGCTTGGCTTAGAGGCCCGCTCAAGCCCTGGGCGGAGGAGCTTCTGTCCGAAAGGCGGCTCGCCGAGAGCGGACTGCTCGAGCCTGCGCCGATCATCGCGCGCTGGCAGGAGCATCTTGCCGGCAAGCGTAATTGGCATGCGCCGTTATGGACCGTGCTGATGTTCCAGGCGTGGCGCGAGAGCCGCGGGATATAGCGTCTCAGCTCGCGCGCGTGCCGCGCAAATCGCCAAACGCCACGACGTTGTCCTGGCGCGGCGGCTCGACCACAGCAGGCTTGCCGCCGCGGCTGGCGGCAGCCATCCAATAGGCCTCGATGCGTTCGGTGAAAGGCCGCGACCGCTCGACGAAGAGCCGGGCGCCTTGCGCGGCCGCCTCCTTGCGCAGTGCCTTGTGGCGTTTGCGGCAGCGCTTGAGGAAGGCCGCGGTCTCCTCAGGGCTCCCGAAGGTCATGGTCGGAGTGGAGACGAGCTGGCACAGCAGCGAGATGTCGTGGTCGTCGCCGAGAAGCTGCGAGATCGAGCGGGCGGCCTCGACCCTGGCCGTCAGCTCCGACGGCCAGCAGGGCGCGAGCAACTGCATCTGCCGCCAATGATGCTGCACGCCTTTGCGCAATTCGTGCAGGTCTTCGTCGCGCTCGCTGACGAGCGCATCCTGGAACGATGTGCGCGTGAAGCGGTAGCAGAGCCTCAGTCCCTTGGCGAGGGAGCGGAAATTGTCGGGATAGACCGCAAGCCCAGCGAAGGCGCCTTTGATCTCGAGCAGCCCGCGCATGGCGTCGGAGGCCGCGCTCCGCTCGAGGTTCTGCTCGGCCGCATGGCGGCGCTTCTCGAGCCAGGCGCGCATGGAATGGATCGGCCCTTGGCCGAGGCCGGCCCCCGTCTCCCGCTCGAGCTTGTTCACGGCGTCGATCAGGGCCTGGGCGTCGCGTGCCGCGGCAAGCCCTCGGGCGATCGTGGCGACCCTCTCGGTGAGCTTGGCAAAGACCGGCTCGGGCATGCCGGGCCTCGCCAGCAGGAGCAAAGAGCGCAGGCGCTTCAAGCACTTGCGCGCATTGTGCACCCCGCTATGGCGCTCAGGCGGGCTCGCGAGCGCCCCTTGAGCGATCTCGATCTCGCCGAAGGCGACGCGCCGCAAGGCTTCGCTCATGGGTAAAGCCGGATCGAGGCGATAGCTCATCAGATTGCCCGCTTTCCCGCCACGCGGCGGGTGAGGAATGATCCCGGGAGCGGCGTTCCGGGTCAAGGAGGAAGCAACGCCCTCAGCCCTGTGGAGTTCCTGTGGACAAGTACCGCCAAGGGGCGGTGAGGGCGATCCAGCGCCGCACTCTCTCCTCCGGGTCTTGGCTGGTCACGATGTCGGTGATGACGGCGACGCTGTCGGCGCCCGCAGCGAGCGCGAGCGGAGCGCGCTCAGCCGTGATGCCGCCGATGGCGACGAGAGCGCAATCGATCCTGGCGCGCCACTCAGCGAGGCGGGGCAGGCCTTGTGGCGGCCACGGCATCGCTTTGAGCGTGGTCGCATAGATGGGACCGAGCGCGACGTAATCGGGCCTCGCAGCAAGCGCCGCTTTCAGCTCTTCGAAAGTGTGGGTGCTTACGCCGAGCCTGATCCCAGCCCGCCTGATGGCCGAGAGATCGGCCGCGACGAGATCCTCCTGGCCGAGATGCACGAAACGCGCGCCTTGGTCGATCGCCTCGCGCCAATAGTCGTTGATCACGAGCTCGCAACCGTGCTCGCGGCAGAGCGCGATGGCCTTCGCGATCTCCGCTCTTGCGACGGTTGCCGGCTTCTCCTTGATGCGGAGCTGCACGAGCTTGATCCCGAGCGGCAGGAGCTGGGCGAGCCACTCTGTGTCGGGAAGGATGGGGTAGAAGGGATCGAGGCTGAGCAAGACCGCCCCCGCACGAACTAAGCCGATCAGGAGGCGTTGTCGATCTTGAAGAAGGGCGTACCGGCGACAGGGGTCGAGGGTGCGGCCATGTCGCGCGGCTCGATCAGCCCGGACTCGAAGGCGAGCCGTCCCGCCTCGACGGCACGCGCGAAGGCGCTCGCCATCTTCACCGGATCGCCCGCTTTGGCGACGGCGGTATTCAGGAGCACCGCATCATAGCCCATCTCCATCGCCTCCGCGGCATGCGACGGCGCGCCGATCCCGGCATCGATGATCAGCGGCGTCTCGGGGAAATAGGCGCGGAGCGTCTTCAGCGCATCCTTGTTGACGAGACCACGGGCAGAGCCGATTGGTGCCGCCCACGGCATCAGCACCTGGCAGCCCGCGGCGACGAGGCGCTCAGCGGCGCTCAGATCCTCGGTGGTATAAGGCAGGACCTCGAAGCCGTCCTTCACGAGCTCCGATGCCGCCTCGACGAGACCGAACAGGTCGGGCTGGAGCGTGTCGTCATTGGCGATCACTTCGAGCTTCACCCAGTTGGTCCCGAACAGCTCGCGCGCCATCTTGGCGGTGGCGATCGCCTCCTTGGCGGTGCGGCATCCTGCGGTATTGGGAAGCACTTGGGCGCCGAGCTGCTCGATCAACGCCCAGAAGCCCTGACCGGTACGCGCGCGCGCCGACTCGCGCCTGAGCGAGACGGTGACGACCTCCGCGCCTGATGCCTTGACCGCATGCTTCAGGAATTCGGGCGATGGATATTGCGCAGTCCCGAGCAGAAGCCTCGAGGTGAAGGTCGCGCCGTAGAGGGTGAGCATCAGCCGCCCTGCCTCGGCGCCACGATCTCGACCTCGGCGGCCTCCGCCAATGGCGTTCCTTTGCGCTCGGAGGCCGCGACGAAGCTGCCGTTCACGGCGGTCGCGATCTTGGCATCGGCGAAGCCCAAGCCTTCGCAGAGCTCGTCGAGGTTTCTGGCCTCGGTCGCGAAGTGCTTACCGTTGAGCAGGATCTGCAAGAAACACCTCCGGATGCCTGTCGCCGGTCGCAAGATAAATGGCGACCAGCTCGGCCAGGGCCGGCGCAAGCAGAAAGCCGTGCCGGTAGAGGCCGTTGACGTAGATATAGCCCTTTGCGGTGATAATCCTAGGCCGATTGTCGGGGAAGGCAGGCCTTGCGCCGGCGCCAAGCTTAACGATCTCCGCCTCGCCGAAGGCTGGGTCGAGCGCGTAGGCGGCTGACAGCAATTCGAGCGCCGAGCGCACGCTGACCGGCCCCGTCTCCTCACTCTCGACCACCGTCGCCCCGATCATGAAGAGGCTCTGCCCCCAGGGCACGGCATAGAGCGGAAAGCGCGGGTGGAGCAGTCGCACCGGACGGGCGAGTGCGACATCGCGCGCGCGCACCACGATGCGCTCGCCGCGCACGCCGCGCAGAGTTGGAAGCTTGTCTCTCGCCGCAAGCCCGCGGCAATCGATGACGAGGTCGGCGCCTCTTGGTGCCTCGCCCTCGCCGAGCATGAGGCGCGTGCCGGCGGCCTTCGCCTCAGTCAGCAGAAAATCGAGCGCGGCGTCGGGAGAGAGATGCGCTTCGCCAGGATAATAGAGCGCGGTCGCAAAGCGCTTGCCGAGATCGGGCTCGATCGCCTTGAGCGCATCGCCGTCGAGCCGCTCTGAGCCGTCCGTCATGCGCGCGAAGCGATCGAGCAGGGTCTGGTCGCGCGGCGGCGCCACCACGAGAGAGCCGTTCACGATGGTGCCGGGATAGGTCGCAAGCCACAGCGCGATGCTGCGGAGACCAAGCTCGCGGACGATCGGTTCGGCGCTCTCCTCCTCGCAGCGAGGCGCGAGCATGGCGCCCGCATAAGGACTGCATGCCTCGGCAAAGGGTGTTGGCGAGCGCTCGTAGATGGTGATGTCGTGGCCCGCACGCGCGAGCGTCAGCGCCTGCCATAGGCCGACGATTCCCGCGCCGCGGATAGCAATCGATTGACTGCGCGCCACCATCAATCTCCGAGCGCCACGCCTTCGCGGCGCGGGTCGGCTCCGCCTTCGAGCCCGTCTTTTGTCACGGCGATGATGTGGAGCCCGCTGACGAGCTCGGCGCGCTGGACGTTATGGCCGAGACTCTCGAGCGCGGTGGCGAGATTATTCCACTCGGTTCCGGGCTCGATCGCGACCGCATCGCCGGTCGAGCCGAAATTGACCAGCGCCGCTGCCTGCGCCGGGTCGAGACGCCAGTCGATCAGGGCGATCAGCGCCTTGAGGTCGTAGAGAATGATAGCAAGCCCGCCGGGGCTGCCGAGGACATAGTGCAGCGCTCCGCTGTCATTGGCGAAGACGAGAGTCGGATCCAAAGAGCTGCGGGGGCGCTTGCCGCCCTCCACCCGATTGGCGACCGGACGCCCCTCATCGTCCGTGGGGACGAAGGAGAAATCGGTGAGCTGATTGTTGAGCAGAAATCCGCGCACCATGGTTCTTGCGCCGAACGCCTGCTCGATGGTCGTGGTCATGGAGAACGCGTTGCCGTCATCGTCGACGATGGAGACCTGGCTCGTGCCCGATGCTTCGTGTGTCGCGTCACGACCATAGGCGCCCTGGCGTGTATTGGGCGGCGTGCCCGCCGCGACATTGGCTTGGGCACGGTCAGGATCGATCAGACGGCGGCGCTCGGCGAGATAAGACGGGTCGAGCAACCCGGCGATCGGAGCGGTGACGAAATCGGGGTCGGCGAGATAGCGGGCGCGATCAGCAAGGGCGAGCCGCTCGGCCTCGATTATGGTGTGGGCGGCGCGCACGCCCAGCGGCGCGGGCCCAAGATCGTAAGGGGAGACCAGCGTCAGCACCTGGGCCACGGCGACCCCGCCTGAGGAGGGAGGCCCGACTCCGCAAATCTTCTCGGCACGATAGACGACACAGACGGGCGCGCGCTCCTTGGCCCGGTAATTCGCGATGTCTTCGACCGAAAGCGTGCCGGGCCGGCGTGGATCGTTCTGCACGGCACGGGCGATGTCGGCGCCGATGTCGCCTTTGTAGAAGGCATCCGGTCCGTCGCGGGCGATCGTTGCGAGCGTGTCGGCAAGCGCCGGGTTGTCGAGGATGTGGCCGACCGGCCAGGGCTTCCCCTCCGCATCGAAGAAATAGGCGCGGGCTTCCGGCGTGAAGCTTTCCGCAGGCGCCTCTGCGAGCACCGCAGCAAGGCGCGGCGAGACGGCGAAGCCAGCGCGGGCGAGCCCGATGGCCGGCTCGAACAGATCGGCCCAGGGTAGCTTGCCGTACTTGTCATGCGCGAGCTTGAGCGCCGCAAGCACGCCGGGGACGCCGACTGAAAGACCGCTCGCCATGGCGGCGTCGCGGGCGAGCGGCTTGCCGTCCTTGTCGAGGAAGAGCTCGGGCGTCGCCGCCGACGGTGCCGTCTCGCGGCCGTCTATGCTCTCAAGCTGCTTGGTCGCGGCATCCCAGTAGAGGATGAAGGCGCCTCCGCCGACGCCTGAGGATTGCGGCTCGACGAGATTGAGCACCATTTGCGTGGCGATGCCGGCATCCACGGCGCTGCCGCCCTTGCGCAAGATCGCGAGCCCGGCCTCGGCGGCGAGCGGGTTGGCGGCGACCACCATGTGATGCTTCGCCTTGACGAGCGGCTTCGGCGCGAGCCCGCTTCCACCTTCCGGTTGCTCGAAGGCACGCAAAGCCGGCGCGCCGAGGGCAAGGAGCAGCGCGAGCGTGGCGGCGATTGTCAGGAGCTTGCGGGTCATGGCCGGCAGCATAGCGACTTTCGGGTCGCTCGCTACCTCTCGCGCAAAGTTGATATGCGGCTAATGGAAGTCGCGGGATTTGGGGATGATGCGCTCCAGCCGCGGATGGCGGCGCGGGTGCCAGCGCGGATGGGCACGCTCGCGCGAGGGGAGCGGGTGCTTGACGTGATCGGCTGGCGCCAAGGGCAGCGAAGTATCCTCCTCACGCGATGAGCGCCACGAGCCGGGATCTGGCCGCTTGACCTCGTCGGCATTGGCAAGCGCTGTGCTCAAGCTCTCGCCGTCCTCAGTGAGGAGGCGGAGCCAATCGCTCCGGTCCTCGAGCCGCGCGGCGACCACATGGATGATGTCCTCATGACGCTGCACGCGGCCATGCACCACGACGAGCCGCGCGCCCATAACCACCTTCCGCTCGCGCTCGAGCACTTTCGGCCAGATCACCGAATTGGCGATACCGGTCTCATCCTCGATGGTCATGAACACTACGCCTTGGGCAGAGCCCGGGCGCTGGCGCACCAGCACGACACCGGCGACGCTCACCCACGCGCCGTCGCGTGCTTGCTTGAGATCGGCGCAAGCAGCGATGCGGGCTTGTCTGACGCGCTCGCGCAAGAAGCTCATGGGATGGGCTTTGAGCGAGAGCCTGAGCGTGCGGTAGTCATTCACCACATGCTCGGAAAGCGGCATGACGGGAAGAGTCACCGAAACTTCTGCGCCCGTTTCCGCCGCATCGGCGTGGTCGAAGAGCGGGAGCGGAATCTCCTTCGGCAGGCCGCGCACCTCCCACAGCGCCTGGCGTCTGTCGAGCCCGAGAGAGCGAAAGGCATCGGCGCTCGCGAGCTTCTCGAGGCATGCGCGCGAAACGCCGCCTCGCCGCCACAGATCCGGCACATCACGATACCTCCCTCGTGTTTCTTCTCTGTCATGCCCGCGAAAGCGGGCATCTAGTGATCCCTGATTTTCGTGATCGAGAATTGCGTGGTTACTGGATCGCCCGGTCAAGCCGGGTGATGACAATAGAGGAGGCATGAAGAGATGAGGGTCGAGGTCGGCGGGGAGACGATCGCGCACTGCGACGAGGCGCTTCACATCCTCCTCGCGCAACCCATCGATCTGGCGAAGGCCAAGCCGCAGCGCGAAGCTTCCCTCTGAAGCGGGCTCAAGCGTGCAGTCCCAGAGGCTCAGATTGATGTCGGCCTCGCGCGCCTCGACGCCATGCTCGCGCGCGCAACGCACGATCTGCGCCGGCGCGTAGAAGCCCATGGGCTGGGAGTTGAGCAGCGCGGCGGCGAAGGCCGCCGGGTAATGGCATTTGATCCAGGCCGAGACATAGACGAGATGGGCGAAGCTCGCGGCGTGGCTCTCGGGAAAGCCGTATTCGCCGAAGCCCTTGATCTGGTTGAAGCAGCGCTCGGCGAACTCTGCCGGATAGCCGCGCGCCGTCATGCGCCCGACCATCTTCTGATGCAGGCGCTCGATGGTGCCTCTCCGGCGGAAAGTGGCCATGGCGCGGCGAAGCTCATTCGCCTCGGGCCCGGAGAACTTCGCGGCCACCATGGCGAGGCGCATGGCCTGTTCCTGGAAGAGCGGCACGCCCATGGTCTTGCCGAGCACCTGGCGAAGCTCGTCGGCAGGGCCGTGGTCGGGGTGGGGCGAGGGGAACTCGACCGGCTCGTCGCCCGAGCGGCGGCGAAGATAAGGGTGAACCATGTCGCCCTGGATCGGTCCAGGGCGCACGATGGCAACCTCGATGACGAGATCGTAGAACACCCGCGGTTTCAGCCTCGGCAGCATGTTCATCTGCGCCCGGCTTTCCACCTGGAATACGCCGATCGAGTCGGCGCGGCACAGCATGTCGTAGACTTGAGGATCGTCGCGCGGCACCGTGCCGAGGGTTACCTCCTTGCCGTAATGGGCCTTCAGCAGGGCGAAGGCCTTGCGGATGCAAGTGAGCATGCCAAGGCCCAGCACATCGACCTTCAGCAGGCCGAGCGCGTCGAGATCGTCCTTGTCCCATTCGATGAAGGTGCGATCCTCCATGGCGGCATTGCCGATGGGGACAACCTCCGAGAGCGGCCCGCGCGTCAGCACGAAGCCGCCGACATGCTGGGAAAGATGGCGGGGGAAGCCGATCAGCTCTTGCGTCAGCTCGAGGCAAGTCGCGAGCAGCGGATCCTTAGGATCGAGTCCGGCCTGGCGGACATATTCATCGGGGAGCCCCGCATTGCTCAGGCCCCAGATGGTGGTGGCGAGCGCAGCGACCGTGTCCTCGGAAAGGCCGAGCGCCTTTCCCACCTCGCGCACCGCCGAGCGCCCGCGATAGGAAATGACGGTCGCGGCAATCCCGGCGCGGTCGCGGCTATAGCGGGCATAGATATATTGGATCACCTCCTCACGCCGCTCATGCTCGAAATCGACGTCGATGTCGGGCGGCTCTTTCCGCTCGGGCGAGACGAAGCGCTCGAACAAAAGATCGATCTCGGTCGGATCGACATTGGTGATAGCGAGGCAATAGCAGACGGCCGAGT
Organism: uncultured Alphaproteobacteria bacterium; assembly: GCA_963747175.1. Classification (GTDB taxonomy): domain Bacteria; phylum Pseudomonadota; class Alphaproteobacteria; order Rhizobiales; family Methyloligellaceae; genus Methyloceanibacter. Next base: position 44,515 of record CAVVDW010000005.1, read on the forward strand.
TGGCGGCAGAGCCCCGGCCCTGGCAGAGAATGCCGAGCCCGCGCGCATAGTGCACGATGTCGTGCACGGTGAGGAAATAGGGCGCGTAGTTGAGCTCCTCGATCAGGGCGAGCTCCTTGTGGAGCGTCTCGCGCACCTTTCCGGGGATGCCATCGGGAAAGCGCCACTGGGCACCCTCCCAGGTCAGGTCGGTAAGATGCGATTGCGGCGTCTTGCCCTCGGGTACCGGCTCGTCGGGATATTCGTAACGGAGCTCGTCGAGAGAGAAGGTGCAGGCTTGCGCGATTTCGATGGTTCGCTCGATCGCGTCCTCGTGGCCTTTGAACAGGCGCGTCATCTCGCGCGGCGGCTTCAGGTGCCGCTCTTTATTGGCCTCGAGGTGGAGACCCGCTTCGTGAATGGTGCATTTCTCGCGGATGCAGGTGAGCACGTCCTGGAGCGGGCGCCGATGCGGAGCGTGATAGAGCACAGCATTGGTGGCGACGAGGCCTAGGCCTACGCGGCGTGCGAGTTGCGCGAGTGCTTCGATGCGGGCGCGATCGTCACCGCGATAGGAGTGCCGCGCCGCGAGATAGAGCCGAGCTCTCGCGTCGAGGGCCTGCTTGACGCGCCGAAGTTGCAGCTCGACCTCTTCCTTGTCATGCCCGCGTAAGCGGGCATCCAGTAACCCCGGGCCTTCGTTATTGAGAGATCGGTCGTTACTGGATCGCCCGGTCAAGCCGGGCGATGACATTAGAGAGAGGGAAGAAAAATCATCGGGAGGGAGGGCGATGAAGATGAGCCCCTCAGCGTGCGAAGCGACATCGTCGAGAAAGAGCGTGCATTGCCCTTTCTCGGCTCTCCGCTGGCCGAGCGTCAGCAGACGACAGAGGCGCCCGTAAGCTGCGCGGTCGCGCGGGAATGCGAGCAAGCTCGGGGCGTCTTGGAGATCGAGCCTCGCGCCCACGATGAATTTGATCCCGCCGACCTCCTTCGCGGCGAGATGAGCGCGCACCACGCCGGCCAGCGTGTTGCGATCGGTGACGGCGATCGCCGCAAGATCGAGCGCCCTTGCCGTCGCCACCAGCTCCTCGGGATGGGAACCGCCGCGCAGGAAGGAGAAATTGGTGGTGATTTCGAGCTCGGCGTAGCGGGCCATGGCGATGCCATCATCCGAAGACCCCGTGCAGGAACCAGCCAGGAGAACCAAGCTCGCTCTCCTGATAGAGACCTTCGCGGAACACCCAATAGCGATGCCCGTCCTCGTCCTCGATGCGGTAATAGTCGCGTGGTCTCGGAGTGAATGAGCCCCTTCTCTCTCTGACAGGAGCTCTGCTGCCCCGCAGCGAATGCCACCATTCCGGCGCGATGCGCTCCGGCCCTTCGGCCTTGACCACGCGGCGGCTCACATGCCGCCAGGTGAAGCGCGCAGGCGGTCCTTCGGGAATCTCGGCGAGCACGGTGAGAGGCTCAGGGTTCGCGAAGAGAAGCGGAGGACGCTGCGGCTTCCGCGGTGTCGGCCCATCCCAGGAGGCCGAAGCGCCGCGTGCCAAGGCACTTCGTGCCAAGACACTCCCCGTCAAGACGCTCCGCGTGCTTTGCGCCAATTCGGGGATATGGCTTGCGCGGGGCAAGAGGCGGCGTACGGCGCGGGTGCCCAAGCGATTGACCAGGCGGTCGATCAGAGGCTCTGCCGCCACCTTCTCCCCGCTCGCGGCGAGACTTGTCTGCGCGGGCAACAGCGTCTCGGTGACGGGGGCGGTGAAGGCCATGAGGTCGACGCCGAAGCCCATGTCGACCTCCTCGATCTTGTCCTTGAACAGATTGAGGAGATGCCTCCTCTCGCGGGAGGGCGCGCTTAGCCCTGCCTCGACCACGGCGGAGGAGCCGTCGCTCCGGCAGAGCCAAAGGGCCAGCCGCCTGGCGCCACGGCCTTTGCGGGCGAGCAGGGCGCAAAGCTCCTCGGCGAGATAGTCGAGGCCAGCCAGCACGCCTTCATGGGTGATGAGCGGCTCAGGGAACGGAAGTCTCACCGTGAAGTCTGCTGCGGGGCGCAGCGGCGCGCGTTTCTCCTCGCGTTCGCCTAGCGCCTGATCGAGGCGAAGGAGCACAGCCTCAGCCACGTCTTTGGCATGGAAGCGCCGCTCGAGGCTCGCCCGCGGCAACGTGTAGAGCTGGCCGATGCGCTTAAGCCCAAGCCGCCTGAGGAGGTGCGCGATCTCGGGCTCGAGCCTCAACGCCTCGACGGGAAGACCCGCAAGCGCCGGCGTGATCTTTCCGTGCGGCACAACGATGGGTGAGGTTCGCGCGAAGCGGGCGAGCGCATGCGTTCCGCCTAGGGTCTCGGCAAGAGCGAGGCGCGCGGTGAGACCTGCGCGGGCGAGCCTTCCCTCGAGGTCGGCGAGAAGCTCAGCCTCGCCGCCGAAGAGATGCGCCACACCGGTGACGTCGAGCCAAAGCCCGTCATCGCCGTCAACGTTCAGCGTCGGGCTGTAACGGAGGCTCGCCCAGCTCGCGAGATCGAGCAAGGCGTCAGCGTCTTTCCTTGCTTCCGCCGGCGCGGTCAAAAGATGCGGGCAAATAGCGCGCGCGTCCGCAAGCCCCATGCCGGGGATGAGGCCTTGTGCGGCGCTCGCTCCATTGACGGCGGTCAGAAGGAGACCGCGCTCCTCGCTGCCGACCAGGGCGAAGGGCCTGTCATCGGTAAGAGCTTTGCCGGCTCGCTTCAGCCGCTCGAGCGGAAGATGCGGCAGATAGATGGAAACCATCCGACTCATGACTGAACTCCACGATCAAACTTTGCCCCGGTGCCGCGCCCCGGCAGCGCTCAAGGGTGACATGCCAGGCGGCAGCGCCGGGTGCTGCTGCATCAAAGGAGGCAGGGGGACTTCCACGCGCAGCGATGCGCCAACTGGTGAACGTCCCGGGAAGCCTCTCCTGCCGATGATCGGAGATGAAGAGGCAGGGCGTGCATGAGGCTTGCGCGGCAACGCCGAGGCGGCGGGCGGCAAGCTCGGCCATGATCTCCGCCTGTCCGAGCGCGCCTGCGAGCGTCAGGCTCTTCAGCCCTTCTTCGAGCGTCCAGGCGGCATCCAGCATCGTCCTTGCCTCGACGATGAGGAGACGCGCGGGGTCGAGGCCGAGAGCCATGAGACCTGGCCCGTAAGGGTGTCCCCATTCGCGCGCGGCCTCTTGGGTGAGGCACCAGAGCAAGAGCTCCCGGCGCCCCCGCCCGCTCATTGCACGAGCGATCACGGCAAGGGCGAAAGCGAGCGCGGCCGGGGTGTCGCGGTAGGAGGCGGGCTTGATCTCGTGCAGCCCCGCCTGCTTCAGCCTAGCCAGAGGAAATTCTCTTTCCTCTGGCTCCTCGTCATGCCCGCGAAGGCGGGCATCATCCAGTAAGCGGCACTCTTGATGGATTGGACGCGGGAGCGCTCCAAGGAGAGGCTCCGGGCTACTGGATCGGCCAGCCGAGCCGGGCGATGACAGCTTGGGGGATAGAGAAGAGCAGGCGGGGCGGGAAGGGGCCGTACCCCGTGCGGGGGGAAGGCCTAGGGACACGGGAACCTGCTCGAGCGCACGGATCGATGCGCGTAGCTGCTCGATCAGGACCCTCCCCGGGGTCCCGCCTGCTCTTGCAACGCCAGCCGGCGGAACGAGGAGACCTTCTGCACCGCCTGGAACGTCGTTACGCACGCTACTGACCTCAACTCTCGTTCCTGTTTTGTTCTAGACAGAGTCGAACCGAGAGTCAAGACGAGGCACCCTTGGCGGCCTGAGCCGGCTTCCCGAGCCGAGCCCCGATGGCCTCCGGCCCGGACCCGCCAAAACATCTAAAATCTAAGGCGTGGATGTTACCTTCCGCGTCGGTTCCGCCGTGAAGACAATTGCGAGGGGGACCTTGAACCTAAAGCAAAAGGGAGAGTCGAAAATCAGGACTTCAATCGCGCGCTTCGTCAAGGACGAGTCCGGCGCCACGGCCATCGAGTATGCGCTGATCGCCGCCGGCATCGGGGTTGCCATCCTGGTCTCCGTGAATGCCCTCGGCACGAAGCTGAGCGGGATGTTCGACACGATCGCCAGCGATCTGACGCCGGCGAAGTAACGTTTCAAACCAAGCCCAGGGGCCGGCCCCCGAAGGGACGTCGGCCCCACGGGTTTTCTGGGGTGTTTGCTAGCTTCACGCGTCGAGCTCTCCCCTGCAGAAAAACGGCGAGGGCGGTGCTCATCCGGTCACTTTGCCCCAGTGGCCTAGCCCGCAATCCTCCACAATCTGCGCCTAACAACGCTCATCTTCGAGGGGAGCGTGAGCCTTGCGGTTGTGGGGTGCGCCGAAGCGCCGACATCTCCTGACGCTAATTCTATCTCTTGCCGGCTCTGCCGCCTTCGCGCCGGCCGTCTTCGCGCATCCCCATGTCTGGGCGACGGTCCGCTCCGAGATCGAGTTGGCTCCCAATCACCAGATCACCGGAATCCGCCAAGCCTGGACCTTCGATGAGTTCTATACCGCGATGGCGGTCGAGGGCCTCGATACCAACAAGGACGGCGTCTACTCGAAGGAGGAGCTCGCGCCTCTCGCCAAGGTCAATGTCGAGTCGCTCAAGGAGTTCGACTATTTCACCTTCGTGCATTTCGAGGGCGAGGACGACAAGCTCATCAAGCTCAAGCCGCCGGTCGACTATTGGATCGATTACGACAAGAACGTGCTGACGCTCCACTTCACCTTGCCGCTCGAGACGCCGGTGGATACGCACGGCAAGCCGGTCGCTATTGATGTCTACGATCCGTCCTTCTTTGTGGCTTTCGGATTCGCCACCGAGAAGCCCGTCACGCTTGCCGGCAGCGACATCAAGGGCTGCGACGCCAAGGTCACGCTGCCGGATCCCGAGACTGCCGCCGACACCAAGGCCTTGACCGAATCCTTCTTCACCCAGCTCGGGCCGAACTCGAATTTCGGGTCGCAGTTCGCTCAGACGGTGACGGTGAAATGCAAGGATTCGCATTTATGAGACGCGCAGGCGCCTTTGCGGGCATCAGCTCTGTTCGCCTTGCTCGCTTTCGCCGCCGTCGGCAGCGCACAGGAACTCAGGCCGATCACGCCATTCGCGGCGACCGAGGCGGCGCCTCCCTCGGCCTTCGGGCCTCGTCCGGTCGCGGCCCCCTTCCAATCGCATGGCCCGCTCGGCAGCCTGTTCGCCTGGGTGCTCGACAAGCAGCAGACGTTGCAGCGCACGCTTGCCATGAGCGTCAAAGGCCTCAAGAGCGCCAATCCCATAGCCGGCGCGCTGACCCTTGCGGCGCTCTCTTTCCTCTATGGGATTCTGCACGCGGTGGGTCCTGGGCACGGCAAGACCATCATCTCGTCCTACGTCGTCGCCAATGAGGAGACGGTCAGGCGCGGCGTGATCATTTCTTTCATCGCCGCCGGTCTCCAGGCGCTGACAGCAGTCGCGCTCGTCAGCGTGCTGCTGTTCGGGCTGAACGCTTCAGGGCTTCAGATCAATGCCTGGTCGAACCAGCTCGAAAGCGTGAGCTATGCGATGATCGCTGTGGTCGGTCTTTATTTGCTGACGACGCAGCTCTATCGGCTCTGGGGCAATTGGCGTGGTGCGCCCGCGGCGGCGCACATTGCCGAAGCGCATGCTCACGTGGGGGGCCACGACCACGGACATGACCATCATCACGATCACGACCATGGCCATGATCATGGCCATCACGACCATACCCACGGTCATCGTGATCATGACCACGAGCATGACCATCACGGCCATCATCACGCGCCGGGGGAGGCGTGCGACCACATCGTCGATGCGCGGCAGCTTGCCGGTCCGTTCTCCTGGCGGAAGGTGATGGCGGTGGTGTTCTCGGTCGGCATCAGGCCCTGCACCGGGGCGATCCTCGTGCTCGTCTTCGCGGTAACGCAGGGGCTCTTCTGGGCGGGCGTCGCGGCGACATTCGCCATGGCGTTTGGCACCGCCATCACCGTGGCGGTACTCGCCACCTTTGCGCTCGGCTCGCGTGAGCTCGCGCTCAAACTGGGCGGGGCGAGTGGAACCTGGGCGAATGCCGTGTGGACGACCTGCACCATCGGCGGCGCCGTCGTCATTTTCCTGTTCGGGGCGCTTCTGTTCGCGGCCTCGCTTGGCCCGGCGCGCCCGTTCTGACGGACCCGCTGCGGCGAACCGCGGCCTCTGCTCAGAGCAGTCGCCTCGCAAAAGACGCTTTGCGCCTGAGCGCATTCGACGCACCCAGCCGTTCTCGCGCTACCCGTTCTTGCGCGATCGCCGCGCTGCGGATAGGTGTAGCGCGAGAATGGCTTTGCTTTTTCGGCACCAGCATTGCGGCTCGAAGGCAAGCCGTCCTAAATCTTGGCTCGACAGGCGGGGACCTCAGAGGCTTGGCAGAAGCCTCGTGCTAGCGATCAAGAGGTAAAAGATGGCACTTCAGCTTGGCGACACCGCACCCGATTTCGAGGCCGACACGACGCAAGGGCATATCCGTTTTCACGAATGGCTCGGCAATGCGTGGGGCGTGCTGTTCTCCCATCCCAAGGACTTCACGCCGGTTTGCACCACAGAGCTCGGCTACATGGCGAAGATCAAGCCCGATTTCGATAAGCGCGGGGTGAAGATCATCGGGCTCAGCGTCGATCCCATCGATCGTCACGCGAAATGGGCCGAGGACATCAAGGACACGCAAGGGACGGCGCCGAACTTCCCAATGATCGGCGATCCGACGCTCGCGATCTCGAAGCTCTACGGCATGTTGCCGGCGAGCACATCGGGCACCTCCGAGGGCCGGACGCCAGCCGAGAACCAGACCGTGCGCAACGTCTTCGTCATCGGCCCGGACAAGAAGGTCAAGTTGATCCTCGTCTATCCCATGACCACGGGACGCAATTTCGATGAGGTGCTGCGCGTGATCGATTCTCTCCAGCTCACCGCCAAGCATCGCGTCGCGACGCCGGTGAATTGGCAGGAAGGCGACGACGTGATCATCGCGGGCTCGGTGTCTGACGATGAGGCGAAGAAGATCTATCCAGATGGATGGAGGTCGCCGCGGCCCTATATCCGCATCGTTCCACAGCCCCGCTGAGGCCGAGCAGCGCGCCCGACTTGCTCAAGTCACGTGGTGCACTGTCACAAATGACAGTCTGACCCGCGCAAAAATCGATTGGCGGTCTAAGCCCCATTCATGCTAGAAATGCTGTACACGGATTATATTGATCCGTGAACAATAAGGCGCGCGGCATCGCTGTCGGAAAGCGTCGGAGGCAGGGGGCTATGACCGATTCAAACAACTCGGGGGCATCCGGGGGCGGCACGAACGCGCGTGAAACGGCGAAGCGGATTGGCGATCAGATCGTGCCGTTGATCAAGCTCGCGCGGTCCACGAAGTTTGATTTTCTCGCTTATCTCTTGGCGATGGCGCTGAAGGAATCGCGGCGGCTCTCCGGCCACTGAGTCAATGCCGGTATCGCCGGTATGACATCGTTTCGGTGGCTGCTAACATTTGCGGCATGCCCCTTCCGAAGACCCCGGCTCTGACCACTGACTGCGCAATCTTCGATGGTAACGACCGCGTGCTTCTCATCCGCCGAGGCAACCCGCCCTTCGAGGGCGCCTATGCGCTGCCGGGAGGGTTCGTCGAGATCGGCGAGACGGTCGACGAGGCGTGCCGGCGCGAGGTGCTCGAGGAGGTGGGCATCGAGGTTGGCGAGCTTCGTCTCGTCGGCGTCTATTCCGATCCGGCTCGCGATCCACGAGGGCACACGGTGAGCATCGCCTTTCTTGCAGTCTTGCCGCGCGCGAGCGTTCCGCGTGCGGGGTCCGATGCCGCCGCCGCCGAATGGGTCGAGGATTGGCGGGTGCTCAAGCTCGCTTTCGACCATGCACGGATCCTCGCCGACGCCGAGGCTCTCAAAGAGGGCAAATCCAAGGGGAACGGTGAAGACTAGGCGCTAGGCGGGGGATGCTCTATCTAGGCTCTGAATGGAGCCTGCCATGAATGAGAGCGCCCGCCCCAAGGCTTTTGCCGCTCGGCGCCCGCAAGAGTCTGAGAAAGCGCAAGGATCTGGCCGGATCGGCGTCCTCCTGATCAATCTCGGCACGCCTGATGCGACCACCTATTGGGCCATGCGGCGCTACCTCAAGGAGTTCCTCTCGGATCGCCGGGTGATCGAGGTCAACCGCGTCTTGTGGTGGTTTATCTTGAACGGCGTCGTGCTGGTGAAGCGGCCATTCGCGAGCGGTGCAAAGTACCGTTCGATCTGGAACGAGGAGCTCGACGAATCGCCGCTCTTCACCGTCACGCGCCGCCAGGCCGAGAAGGTCGCCGCCGCGCTGTCCTCACGTAAGACTATCATCGTGGACTGGGCGATGCGCTATGGGAGCCCGACCATCGCTTCTCGCGTCGAGGCCCTGGTCGCCCAAGGTTGCGACCGGCTGATCGCCTTCCCGCTCTATCCGCAATACGCCGCAGCGAGCACGGCCACAGCCAACGACAAGGTGTTCGATGCGCTGAAGACGCTGCGCGCGCAGCCGGCCCTCCGCACCGTGCCGGCATACCCGGACGATCCCATCTATATCGCGGCTTTGGCCAACTCGATCAGGACGCATCTCGCCGGCCTCGACTTCGAGCCCGAGGCGATTCTCGCCTCGTTCCACGGGCTGCCGCAGGACTATGTCGACAAGGGCGATCCGTACCAGTGCCAATGCATGGACACGGTCGACGCCTTGCGCGCGGCGCTTGGCCCGGTCGGCGCCAAGCTTAAGCTCACCTTCCAGTCGCGCTTCGGCCGCGCCGAGTGGATCAAGCCTTATACGGACAAGACGGTCGAGGCGCTGGCGCGCGATAGGGTGAAGAAGCTCGCCATCGTCTGCCCGGGTTTCGCCGCCGATTGCATCGAGACGCTCGAGGAGATCGCGCAGGAGAACAAGGACATCTTCCTCGAGCATGGGGGCGAGAAGTTCAGCTACATCCCCTGCCTCAACGACAGCGACGAGGGGATCCGAGTGCTCGTGCATGTCATCGAGCGCGAGCTTCAGGGTTGGGTGTAAAATCGCCGGGCCACGCCAAGCTCACCGAGCCCGGGCGCGCCAAGAAGAAGTGCTGAACGATGCGCCGCTTGTTCCTCGCAGCTTTGGGCTCGCTTGTCGCGTTTCTCATCGGCGCCCCTGCATATGCGACCGACGCCGACCAGAAGGCGAAAACCCAGGAACCGCCTGCCTATGTCTCTGTCGCCGGAGCGCCCGGAGATGGCGAGCAGGCACTCGCCGCCGCGCTCGGCAGGCGTCTCGCGGCCCTTGGCGTGAAGCTAGCGACTGCTTTCGAGTCGGATGTCTACGACGTGCAGGGCACGGTGCGGGTGAGCCCCGCGCCGCGCGGTAAAGAGACCATCACCATCATTTGGGTGGTTCTCGCTCCCGACGGCAATCAGCTCGGCGTCACCCGCCAGATCAAGGAGATGAAGAAGGGCTCCCTCGACAAGAAGTGGGGCGGCGCGGCAGACGCTGCCGCAGCCGCAGCCGCGGCCGACATCGTCCAGCTCCTGCCGCATTAGGGCTTGCGGCTCTTATAATCGCCCGCAGCTGCACCCATCTAATTTGCCGCGAGGAAGGCTAGCTCGACAGATCGAAAACAAGAACGCGCCTAGCGAACAACAAATCCAGTCTCGCCCAGACACCTCTGGAGGGTGGCCATGCTCGGCTTCAATGTCTTCGTCATTTTCCTGCTTGTCCTCTTCATCTTCATCGTCATCGCCGGCGTAAAAGTCGTGCCCCAGGGCTGGAACTACACAGTCGAGCGTTTCGGCCGCTATACGCGCACGCTTCGCCCGGGGCTCACACTCATCATCCCGTTCATCGATCGCATCGGCCGCAAGCTCAACATGATGGAGCAGGTGGTCGAGGTGCCGAGTCAGGAAGTGATTACCAAGGACAACGCCATGGTGAAGGTGGACGGCATCGCCTTCTTCCAGGTACTCGACGCGGCGCAGGCAAGCTACGAGATCACCAATCTCCAGATCGCCATCCTCAACCTCACCATGACCAATATCCGCACGGTGATGGGCTCGATGGATCTGGACAAGCTTCTCTCCGAGCGCGACGAGATCAATCACCGCCTGCTCAAGGTGGTCGACGACGCGACCCATGCCTGGGGCGTCAAGGTCACGCGTATCGAGATCAAGGACATCGAGCCGCCGCGCGACCTCGTCGATTCCATGGCGCGACAGATGAAGGCCGAGCGCGACAAGCGTGCCGCGATCCTCGTCGCTGAGGGCGAGAGGCAGGCGGCGATCTTGACGGCTGAGGGCGCCAAGCAAGCGGTGATCCTTGCCGCTGAGGGGCGGCGCGAAGCTGCTTATCGCGACGCCGAGGCACGCGAGCGCTCGGCAGAGGCCGAGGCCAAGGCCACGCAAGTGGTGAGTGATGCCATCGCGAAAGGCAGCGTCCAGGCGATCAACTATTTCGTCGCAAACAACTATGTGGGCGCGCTGAAGGCGCTCGCCGAAGCCAAGAACCAGAAGGTGATGATCCTGCCCATCGAGGCATCATCGGTGATCGGCGCGATCGCCGGCATCGGCGAGATCGCGCGTGAAGCCTTTGGCGGCGCCGGCGGTGGCGATCAGGCCTCGCCTCCCGCCCCGGCCAAGCCGCAAGCGCCAGCGCGACAGCGCGGCGGCGGCTCGGTTCCAACCGTCTAGTGATCGCGGAGATACGCCATGCAAACGCTTGCAGAGCTTGGCGCGTGGAACTGGATGATCCTCGCGGCGATCCTGTTTGTGCTCGAGCTGACCGCGCCTGGCATCTTCTTCATGTGGTTCGGACTTGCCGCCGTCGCGACCGGGCTCATCGCCTTCGGTTTCGACGTCGGCTGGCAGTGGCAACTCGTGTGGTTCTGCCTCTTGTCGGTCGCCTTCGTGGTGGTCGCGTGGAAATATCTACGCGTGTATCCGCTCAAGAGCGAGCGGCCGCTGCTCAACGAGCGTGCCGTGCGTCATATCGGGGAGTCGCATGACCTGATCGACGCGATCGTGAACGGGCGGGGCAGCGTCAAGATCGGCGATTCAATCTGGCGGGTGACCGGGCCCGAGCTGCCGAGAGGCACGCGGGTCACGGTGGTCGGCGCCGACGGTTCTCTGCTCAAGGTCGTGCCGGCCGGAACGGCGGCCGCGGCTTAGCAAGCTCAGGTATTGATCTCCTCGACGGAGGTGATCTCGTCGGGGACCTCGGCGGTTGCGTCGGGATGCGGCCAAAGTCCCTCGCCGCGCCGCTCGCGGCCCGATCCCGAGACGCTCACCTCGGTGAAGCCGACCTCGCGGAATTGGTCGGCCACCTGCTCGTTAGAGGCGACGCTTTTGAACAGGCCGAGCCTAATGGTTGCCTGGTAGCGCTTCCCCTTCTGCACCGTATAGGTCGTCATTCCTGTCACCCTCTCGACTATCGGGCGATCATAAGCGCGACGGCTCGAGCGGGGACAACGAGCAAGACGCGGCGAACCAGCGCTCGACAGCCTCACGCCCGGCCTGATCGAGCATGAGGCGAAGCTTGGTGCGGCGGAGGAGGAAATCCTCAGCCGTCATGGCATCCTCGGCCTCGACCGCATGCTCGAGCTCGGCGCGTGTCACGCCCGGCGCGCTCTCTTCGACGGCGGCGGGGTCAGCGGCCATGCGCGCGAACAGAGCTTGGATCTGATCGCCGTAGGTGAAGGCAAGGCGCCGCCGCGTCTTATAGGCGATGCTTACGGGTCCGCGCTCGGCAAGGCCTAAGAGCTCGGCGCGGGAGAGGCTGCCGCCGAAGAGCGCGACGCCCTTGGTCCAAGGCCCGCCAATCTTGGCGCCGAGGCCTGCGAGCCTGTCGAGAACCTCTTCGGCCATGAGGCGATGGGTGGTGAGCTTGCCGCCGTAGAGGGTGACGAAGCCGCCGGTCCCGTTGGCGGCGGAGGAGAGTGCCCCGCTCCGGCTGATGCGGCTCGGGCGGGTCGCCTCGTCGTCGTGCAGCGCGCGCACGCCTGACCAAGTAAACGCCACATCCCGGCTGGTCGCCGCCCCGGCCGGTCCCGCGAAATAGCGGTTATAGGCCACGAGCAGATAGGTCTCCTCCTCGGCGGAGCAGACCGCGGCTCCGGGGTCGCCCTTGTGCGGCACGTCGGTTGTGCCGACGATCAGGAAGCGGTCGTCGAGCCAGGGGATGACAAAGATGACCCGCTCGTCCTCGTCCTGCAGCGTATGGGCGTCTGTCAGCGGCGGGTCAGGCATCGCGAGCACGATGTGGCTCCCGCGCACGAGCCGAAGCGGCCGCGGCGGTGGACTGGCTCCGGTCATGGCATCGACGCTTGCGACCCATGGCCCGCTCGCATTGACGATGAAGCGCGCAGCGACTCTGACCTTCTGCCCGCGCTCGTCGAGCTCGACCGCATAGCCATTTTCAATCGGGGAGATCGCGGTGACGGCGCGGCGGTTCAGCACGTCGGCGCCGCGCGAGCGCGCATCGAGCAGGACGGCGAGAGTTAGCCGCGCATCGTCGGTCTTGGCGTCATGGTAGTGCAGCACAGAGGCCAAGCCGTCCTGGCGCAAATGCGGGAGATGCGCGATCTCGCGGCCCGACAGCCTTCCGCTCGGAGCGAGCCCGTCGCCGAGCGACAAGAGATCATAGAGCGCAAGCCCGGCATGAACGAACCAGGCGTGCCGCTTCTGCCAGCCATAGATCGGCAGGAGGAACCGCTCAGGCGCAACGAGATGGGGCGCCGTCTTGAGCAGGCCTGCGCGCTCAGCGAGCGACTCGCGTACAAGCGAAAGCTCGAGATGCTCGAGATAGCGCAAGCCCCCATGGATGAGCTTGGAGGAGGCCGAGGAGGTAGCGCGCGCGTAGTCGCCCTTCTCGGCGAGCATCACGTTAAGTCCGCGCCCGGCGGCGTCGCGCGCGACGGCCGCGCCGTGAATGCCGCCGCCGATGACGAGAAGATCGATAGTCCGGCCTGCCACTTTGCCCTCCGCCCGAGGCAACTATACAGAGCCTGCCCGTTCCAGCGAAACGGCGCGCAATCGCCGCAATCCTCCTATAGGGTCGCTTCCGTCAGCCCTCGGCTTCGCGAGCAAGCTCCCGTGAACGCGCATCACCAGGGGACAGATCTCAAGAGGCGCCACCGGCGCCCGGAGATCATGGACGCGCCGGATCTGCCCGCGCCGCGCCTGGTCGCAACACTCAAAGGCCTTGGCTTGGTCAATACCATCACCCGGTCGAGCCGCCTGATGTGGCCGGACCTTTTGGCAGGTGCCAGGCGTCATCCAGGTCAGGCGTTTCGGGTGCTCGATGTTGCTTGCGGGGGAGGGGACATTCTCATCACGCTGTGGCGCTGGGCGGTGAAGGCCGGGCTCAATATCGAATTCACCGGCTGTGACGCGAGCCATGAAGCGGTCAATTATGCGCGTGGGGCCGCCGCCAAGGCAGGCGCCTGCATCGCCTTTTTCGAGCTCAAGGTCGGGCAGGATCAGTTGCCCGACGGTTACGACATGATCATGAGCACGCTCTTCCTGCATCATCTCGACGAGAACGATGCGATCGCCTTCCTGCGCGAGGGCGCCGCGAAGGCGCGGGATCGGCTCGTGATCCAGGACATCTTGCGCAGCCCAATGAGCTATTGGTTCGCGCGGGTCGGCACGCGGCTTCTCCTTCTGAACGACATCTGCCGTCTCGATGGCCGCACCTCGGTCGAGGGCGCATTCACCCGGGCCGAGGCGAGAGAGCTGGCAATGAAGGCGGGACTTAAGGATGCCGAGATCGTGCCGCGCTTCCCGTTCCGCTATCTGATCCGCTCGGTCAGGCCTGATCGGCCATGATGTCGGCGTAGGACCTGATCCGGGTCGATTGCGCGAGCCAGGTAACGAGGCGCGGCAGGAGCCTAGCCGTGCCGATGGTGAGCCCGTGGAGCGGCCCCGTCTCGAACAGCACGTTGACCATCCCTGCCCAGCGGAACTGGGGAGCAAGCCGCGCGATCATGCGGCGCTGGAAGTCTTCCGCGCTGTCGCCGGCGAGCACGGCTTGCGCCGCGGCGATGCCCGAGAGGAGCGCGATCGACATGCCGTCGCCGGTGAAAGAGGGGATCACGGCGAGCTGGTCGCCCACCGGGAAAATCGTGGGCGATATGACCTCGCGGCGAAGATAGCCGTAAGGGATCGCCGCGACCGCGACAGGCTTCGACCAGCGCGGCTTGGCGCCGTCGAGAAGCTCGGCGATAAGCGGCGACTGCTGCGCAAGATAAGCGGCCTGGGCAGGCCAGTCAGCGCCGATGCGCTGCAGCAGCGCGCTGTGCATCACCCAGCAGATCGTCACGATCTCCTCCTCGACGATGATGGCGCCGATATAGCCGCCATCGAACATCATGAGCTGAACGACGTCATCGAGCCGAGTGAGCGCTAATGCGCCCACGCGGAGCTGGAGCTTGAAGCCGACCATGTCGCTCGGCGCGCGAGGGAATTGGCGGAGGTTATGCTTGCCGCTCGCCAGAGCGATCGCGCTTGCAGTCAGCTTCTTGCCGCCGGCCTTTAAGGTGATGGGCGCATCGTTCCCGTTCACCTCGGTCACGGTGACGCCGCGCCTGATCTCGGCGCCGGCTTCCGCCGCCTTGTCCAGCAGCGCCTGGTCGAGGCGATAGCGCGAGTAACCGGCGGCGCGGAAGGGAAGGGGGGCCTCGGCGAAGCTCTTGCCTGCGGCGAGCCTGAATATGCCCATGGAGCTTGCGCCAAGCGTATGCACGTCGATGCCGAGATAGCTCAGAAGCGTTTGCGCCTCCTCGCTCAGGAACTCGCCGCAGACCTTGTGATGGGCCGAGCGGGTGCTCTCGATCAGGAGGACCGGGGCGCCGTTGCGGGCAAGCTCGAGCGCGAAGGCCGCGCCGGCGAGACCGCCGCCGACCGCGATGAAAGGCGCCTCCTGCATCGAGGAAGGTTCGCGCGTTCCGCGCGGAGGATCAACCGTCGTGCTGCGTCTAACTAGGCGACGCCGGCGCGAAGCAGGTCGTGGATATGGATGATGCCCACGGGGCGCCCCTCCTCCACCACGAACAGGGTGGTGATGGCGGATGAGTTGATGATCTCGAGCGCGGCGCTCGCCAGCAGGTCGGGTGTCACCGTCTTCGGCCCCGGCGTCATGATGTCTCCGGTGCGTCGCGCTAGAAGTCCGTCGCCCATATGGCGGCGCAAATCACCGTCTGTGATGATTCCCTTGAGCAGGCCGTCGCCGTCGAGCACGCCGAGGCAGCCGAGGGCCTTCTCGGTCATGACCACGATGGCCTCGGCCATGACGCAGTCGGAAGGGGCGAGCGGCAGGCGGTCGCCCTTATGCATCAAATCGCCAACGAATTTCAGCCGTGCGCCGAGCTGGCCGCCCGGATGCAGCGCCTTGAAATCGCGGGCGGTGAAACCCTTGCTTTCGAGGAGCGCGATGGCGAGGCAGTCGCCGAGCGCGAGCTGCATGACGGTCGAGGTGGTGGGAGCGAGCCCGTGCGGGCAGGCTTCCTTGGCTTGCGGCAGGGCGAGCACGAGGTCCGCGCTGGTGCCGAGCGTGCTGTCAGGGTTCGACGTCACAGCGATCAGCGGCACGGCGAATCGGCGCGAGTAGGACACGATATTGCCGAGCTCGATTGTCTCGCCGGACCAGGAGAAGGCGAGGATCATGTCCTGCTTGGTGATCATGCCGAGATCGCCGTGGCTCGCTTCGCTCGGATGCACGAAAAAGGCAGGCGTGCCGGTCGAGGAGAGGGTGGCGGCCACTTTCAGTCCGACATGGCCGCTCTTGCCCATGCCGGTGACGATGATGCGGCCATGGCATGAGCGCATCATGCCGATCGCCTTGCCGAAGCTCTCTCCCAAGCCGTCGGCGAGTGCCGCTTTCAGGCCGCTCAGGCCCTCGGTCTCGAATTGGAGGGTGCGCGTGGCGGATTCGATCGCCTCGCTATAGCCGCCGCGTCGCACAAAATCCCGCTTCAGGCCGACCGGCATTGATCGTTCCCCCTGTTGCGTTAGCACGCATATTAGCACGGTTTAGGGCCCCGTCAGGCCCAAGACGTTCCCGTTTCGGGACGGCCCTAAACGGCCCGCACTGGTCCCGAACCAGCCGAGCACCCTTGGATGGGGCGGCGTAACGCTCGTCTCGACGGACGTCGAACTCATCAGGGCACAGCTCCTCGCGGGCCGCGGCTCGACGACCTTCGCGGCACCACGCAGGCCACCATAAAAGAGTTACCAACTAGTCCATCGGTGTACGGGATGGTCGGGCATCAAAACCAATAGAATCAATATATTGCCTGATGGGGTACGCCTATTTACTGGCCCGCCTAGTGCTAAAATATCGATGAGGATGGTAGTGGACGGCGAGCCGAAGTATTCGATTGGATTATGAACCGCTATTTTCTTGGTTAAGTGTTGGTCCAGAGAATCAGATCAGCTTCTTGATCTCGGCCTTGAAGGCGTCGGCAAGATCGGGACGGGCGAGAGCGTAGGCCACATTGGCAGTGAGAAAGCCGATCTTCGAGCCGCAGTCGAATGTCTTGCCCTCATATTTCAGGGCGTAGAACGGCTGGCGCTTGAGGAGAGCGATCATGGCGTCGGTGATCTGGATCTCGCCGCCCGCTCCCTTCTCCTGTGCCGACAAGAGACCGAAGATCTCTGGCTGGAGGATGTAGCGGCCGAGAATGGTGAGGTTGGAGGGCTCGGTCCCCGGCCGCGGCTTCTCCATCATGCCGTCGATGGGAAAGACGCGCCCATCGCCTTCGCCGATCGAGACCACGCCGTAATTCTTCGCCTGGTCTTGGGGCACGGGCTCGACCGCGATGATGTTGCCGCCATGCGCGGCATAGACGTCGAGCATCTGGGTGAGGCAGCCCTTGCCCTTCGTCTGCACCAGCACATCGGGAAGGAGCAGCGCGAAGGGCTCGTTGCCGACGAGCTCGCGCGCGCACCATACGGCGTGGCCAAGGCCGAGCGGCTCCTGCTGGCGGGTGAAGCTCGTCGAGCCGGGTCCGGGCAAGTCCGCATCGAGGCTCTTGAGCTCGCTCGTCTTGCCGCGCGCGGCGAGAACCTGCTCGAGCTCGAATTGCCGGTCGAAATGGTCCTCGATGACGCCCTTGTTGCGTCCGGTGACGAAGATGAAGTGCTCGATCCCCGCTTCCATCGCTTCGTCCACCACGTGCTGGATGAGCGGACGATCGACAACCGTCAGCATCTCTTTCGGCATGGCCTTGGTGGCGGGGAGAAAGCGCGTGCCCAATCCGGCGACGGGGAACACGGCCTTGCGCACGCGAAGCGCCATTTGCAGTCCTCGTTAAGGTTAAGTCGAAGCGGGCGTCGGAGGGGCCCGGCGGCAAAGCTAGAAGTAACCTGTTTCCGATAACAAGCGCCGAAATGCAACGGCTGTGCCGCGGGGATCGTCAATGAGTGTGCTCGTCACGGGTGGCGCTGGCTTCATCGGCAGCCATATGGTGCTTGAGCTGCTCGATGCAGGCGAGGACGTTCTCGTTCTCGACAATCTGTCGACGGGATTTCGCTGGGCGGTCCCGGCCGAGGCGAAGTTCGTCGAGGGCGATGTCGGCGATCATAACCTCGTGCGGCGTCTTCTCCTGCGCAACAAAATCGACGCCATCATCCATTTCGCCGGATCGATCGTGGTGCCCGAGTCGGTCGCCGATCCACTCGGCTATTATCTCAACAATACCTGCAAGTCGCGCTCTCTGCTCGCGGTCGCGGTGGAGACCAAGATTCCGCATTTCATCTTCTCATCGACCGCGGCGGTCTACGGCATCGCCAAGGTCAGTCCCGTCACCGAGGATATCGAGCTCACGCCGATCTCGCCCTATGGCAGCTCGAAGCTGATGACCGAGATCATGTTGCGCGATACGGCCAAGGCGCATCCGCTGCGCTACGTGGCCTTGCGCTATTTCAACGTCTCGGGCGCCGACCCCAAGGGGCGGACCGGACAGTCGACTCCGCATGCGACCCACCTCGTCAAGGTGGCCTCGCAAGCGGCACTCGGCGAGCGCCCCTTTCTTGAAGTGTTCGGCACCGACTACCCGACACCGGACGGCACCTGCATCCGCGACTATATCCATGTCTGCGATCTCGTCAGGGCCCATCTCGATGCGCTGCGCTATCTGAGGGCGGGCGGCAAGAGCGAGGTGTTGAATTGCGGCTATGGCGAGGGCTTCTCCGTGCTTGACGTGATCTCGGCGGTGAAGCGCGCGGCCAAGACGGATTTTCCGGTGCGCATGTGTGAGCGTCGTCCGGGCGATCCCGCCTCACTCGTCGCTGGCGCCGAGCGCATCCATAAGGTGCTTGGCTGGGAGCCCAAGCTCAACGATCTCGACACGATCGTCGGCCATTCGCTCGCCTGGGAGAAGCGCCTCAGGGAAGATCGCCGCGCGGCCTCTTAACTCCCGTTTTTGCCTTTGCAGCGCCTTAAGCCAGCCGCACAATCGGCCTAGACGTCGAATCCGAGCTTGCTTGAGGTTTGCTTATGCTCACGCCAAGGCGCGCGCTGATCTTTCTTGCCCTCATCCTCGGCGCACTTTTCCTTCCGCCGCTCGGCGCGAGGGCGGGGGAGGACGAGGTCGCAGTTTACAAGCGCGCGGTGGATCAGAGCTTTGCCGCGTGGCTCCAGGCGCTTTGGCCCGATGCTGAGGCTATGAGCGTCAGCCGTGCCGTGTTCGATGCGAACGTCAAGGGGCTCAAGCTCGATTGGTCCTTGCCTCATCTCGTCTATCCGGACCCGGCGGTGCCAGGCGGCCCGCCTCTGCCCAAGGCTCTCGCCGATCTGATGAAGCCGAGCCGGCAGCCCGAGTTCGAGCCTCCGGCCGGCTATTTCAACCCGACCGCTCTCGACGCGCTTGCCGCGACGGGACGCAGCAAGATGGCTCAGCTCGCGCCACAGCTTGCGGCGATCCAGAAGCAGTACAACGTGCCGGCCTCCATCGTCGTCGCCATCTGGGGGCGCGAGACGGGCTTCGGCAAGGTGGACATGCCGTTCGACGCGCTCTCGGCAATCGCCACGCAAGGCTTCATGGGGCGGCGACCCGACGAGTTCCGCAACGAGCTGCTCGTGGCGCTGAAGATTCTGCAAGAGCAGCACGCGACGCGCACCATGATGAAGAGTTCATGGGCGGGCGCCATGGGCTACACCCAGTTCCTGCCGACGGACTTCGACAAATACGGAGTCGATTTCGATGGCGACGGCAAGCGCGACATCTGGGGCACGGTCACCGACGCGCTCGCCTCAGCCGCCAACTCGCTGCACAGTCAAGGCTGGGACGGCGCGCAGAGCTGGGGCTATGAGGTCAAGCTGCCGGCGAAATTCGATTGCACACTGCAAGGGCCCGACAAGGCGCTCTCGATCTCGGAATGGGTCAAGCTCGGCGTGGTGCGGGTGAAGGATCGTCCCTTTCCCCAGGAGAGGCTGAACGATCAGGCCTTCCTCGTGCTCCCGGCCGGGCTCAAGGGTCCTGCCTTCCTCGGCACCAACAATTTCTCGGTGCTGAAGCTCTATAACAACTCTGACGTCTACGCGATCTTCGTCGGCCATGTCGCCGACATGATCGCGGCGAACGCGCCGGTCGATTTCGTGGGCGCCTGGCAACCGGTCGAGAGCTTTCCGCGCGATCGCATCCAGCGCTTCCAGGAGGTGCTGGTGGCGCAAGGCTACGACGTCGGCAAGGTGGATGGGCTTGCCGGATTCAAGACGCGGCGCACCATCGGCATTGAGGAGCAGAAGCGCGGCTTGCCCCTGAGCTGCTATCCGTCGAGCGCGCTCGTCAATGCGGTGCTGAAAGAGGCGAGCGCCGCGGCCAATTAGCGGCGAATTTGCCCCATGGACTTGCCTAGGTTTTGCCGGGGGTGGTTGCTAGATTTCGCTCATGCGAATCATGAAAAATTCTAAGTCATTGATCCTGCTCGCAGGATTTGCGGGTGCCGGACTCTCGGCAGCTCCGTCCGCGTCCTTTGCGGCCGACAAGAATCAGGCTTGCGTCGAGACGTTATGGCCTGCCGCCAAGGCTGCCGGGGTCACCCGCGCTACGTTCGATGTCGCCTTTCAGGGCTTCACGCCGGACCCCACGGTGGTCGAGGCCGCCAATTTCCAGCCCGAATATGTGAAGCCGATCGGCGAATATATCGACCGCGTCGTGTCCGATAAGCGCATCACGACCGGCAAGCAGATGCTGATCGACAACAAGGCCCTGCTCGATCAGCTCGAGGCGAAATACGGGGTCGACCGGCATATCATCGTCGCCATCTGGGGGGTCGAGTTCGAACTACGGCACTCAGCCAGGCGACAAGAACATCATCCGTTCGCTCGGCACGCTCTATTGCACCGGCACCAAGGCCAAGTTCGCCAAGCCTCAGATCGTCACGGCGCTGAAGATCCTCCAGCATGGCGACATCAATCTGCAAGGCATGAACGGGTCGTGGGCTGGCGCCATGGGGCATACTCAGTTCATCCCCACCACCTACACGCGGTTCGCCATCGATCAAGACGGCGACGGCAAGCGCGACATCTGGGACAACATTCCTGACGCACTCGGCTCGACGGCGAGCTATCTCAGGGCCTCCAAATGGCAGCCTGGCCAGACCTGGGGCTACGAGGTCAGCGTGCCCAAGGGCATCGATCCCAAGAAGGTGAGCCCGAGCACGGCAAAGTCGCTCGGCGATTGGCAGAAGCTCGGCTTCGTTCGGGTGAACGGCGAGCCGTATCCGCGACCGGGCGACAAGGCGACCTTGTTCTCCCCTGAGGGCGCGAGAGGTCCAAGCTTCCTCGTGCTCAACAATTTTCGCTCGATCCTGCACTACAACACGGCAACCTCTTATGCGCTCGGCGTTGGTCATCTGGCCGACCGCCTGGCAGGTGGTGGACCGTTCGTTCATCCTTGGCCGACCGACGAGACGCATCTGTCGCTCGATCAGCGGACCGAGCTGCAGCAGCTTCTCATTACTAAGGGGTTGTTGACGGGTGATGCCGACGGCGTCATCGGGCCGGCGACGCTCGAGGCGGTGAAGACCTATCAGCGGTCAAAGGGCCTTCCGGTCGACGGCTTCCCAAGTCTGACCATCCTGAAAGACTTGCAAGCCGGTGGCTAGGCCTGATTGAATTGTGTAATTGAAGGAACGCCTGATGGTTTCCGGAATGTCTCGTAGCGAGTTGTACCTTAGCCCAAATCCGGCCGTATCGGCCCTGCGGGGCAGATTGCTGGCCGCGGCCTGTGGCGTCGTCGCTTTGCTGCTCGCTTGCCTTGCCGCAGAGCCCGTGAAGGCACAGCAAGGCACGCCGCCGGTGCAGCGCAGCTACATCAATCCCTTCCCCACCGGCGATCGCTACCGCGTGCTGGTGCTCGGAGATTCCCTCGGCGATGGATTGTGGACCGGCCTCTATCGCGCCTTTGAGGAAGACGCCAATCTTGAATTCGTGAAACGCACCAGGCCGAACGGCGGATTGCTCTCCAGCACTTGGGACGACGATCTCAACGACGCGCTCAAGGACGGGACGTACCAGATCGCCGTCGTCATGTACGGCGCCAACGACGATCAGTCGATCAAGGTTGGAAAGGATTGGGTGAAGGTCGGCAGCGATGCCTGGCGGCAGGCCTATGGTGAGCGCGTCGAGACGGTCATCAAGAAATTGCGCGCGGCCAATCTCGCGATCTATTGGGTCGGACTTCCCGTGATGCGCAGCCCGACGCAGAGCGCTGATGCCCAGGCGATGAACGAGGTCTATCGCGAGAAGGCCTTCATCAACGGAGCCAAATATATCGACGTCTGGAGCGGCTTCATGGACGAGGGTGGGCGGTTCAGCGCCTACGGCCCCGATATGACCGGCCAGGCGAAGCGGCTCAGGTCCGATGACGGCGTGCTCTTCACCATGCGCGGGAATGTGAAGCTCGCAGGGTACGTCGAGAAGGAGCTGCGGCGCGATCTCGGCGTCGCCAAACAGGAGCGCAACATTCCGCTCGCGGGCAGCGTCGAGGAGCAGGCCAAGGTCACCGGCCATGACCTCGGACCGGTGCCTTCTTCTGACGCGCCCGCTGCCGCGGACGAGGCTTCGGCCGAACCTGCTCAGGAGGCGTCGCAGAGTGCGGCGCCCGCCGATGCCCAAGCCACGGCGCAAGGCGAGCCCACGCCGGACCAGGCTACGCCGAATCAAAGCCAGGTCGGCGAGGTGAGCGTCGTCAGGCCGGCGATCGATACGGCGCTTCAGGCGGCGCAGAGCTTAACACCGACAACAGGTGCGGCGGCAATGCCGGAGGCCGAGTTGATCACGAGCGAGTTGAACGACGGGCTGACGGCCGTCGCCACCCTGTCCTCGGTGACCGACATCTCGCTCGCCTCCTCGAAGCCGCGCCTGCCGCTGTCGCAGCGGCCTTATTACAAGGTCCTGATCAAGGGCGAGCAGCTCAAGCCGAAAGCGGGAAGGGGCGACGACTTCACTTGGCCTCCGAGCTAAAGCGGCGAGGTCAGCGGGGGAGGCTGGTCGTTCCCATTAGGAACTTGTCGATGGCGTGTGCCGCCTGGCGCCCCTCGCGAATTGCCCACACCACCAGCGACTGGCCCCGCCGCATGTCGCCTGCGGCGAACACCTTGGGCCGCGAGGTGCGGTAGTCGAGATCATTTGCCTTCACATTGCCGCGTGGGTCGAGCTCGACCTTCAAGTCCTTGACCATGCCCTCCTCTACCGGATGCAGGAAGCCCATGGCGAGCAGAACGAGGTCCGCCGGGATCTCAAACTCGGTGCCGGGGACCGGCTTCATCTGGCCGTCGAGGCGGATGCATTCGAGCGCCGACACCTGGCCGCCATCGGCAATGAACCTGGTGGTGGCGACGGCGAAGTCGCGCGCGGCGCCCTCGGCCTGGCTCGATGAGGTGCGGAACTTGAGCGGCCAGTTCGGCCAGGTGAGCGCCTTGTTCTCCTTCTCGGGCGGCTCGGGCAGGATCTCGAGCTGCGTCACCGAGACCGCGCCCTGCCGGAACGAGGTGCCGATGCAGTCCGAGCCCGTGTCGCCGCCGCCGATCACCACCACCTTCTTGCCTTCGGCGAGGATCGGCTCGACATTGCCGAGCGGCTCGCCGGACACGCGGCGGTTCTGCTGCGGCAGAAAATTCATGGCGAAGTGCACGCCGGAAAGTTCGCGACCCGGCACGGCGAGGTCGCGCGGATGCTCGGCGCCGCCGGCAAGCAGGACGGCGTCGCAGTCGCGCTCGAGCTTCGCGACGCGGAGATCGCGCCCGACATGGACGTTGCAGTGGAAGGTGACGCCTTCGGCTTCCATCTGCTTCACCCGCCGCTCGACGATGTACTTCTCCATCTTGAAGTCGGGGATGCCGTAGCGCAGCAGTCCGCCGGGATGAGCGTGCTTCTCGTAGACATGGACGTCGTGTCCGGCGCGCGCGAGCTGCTGGGCCGCGGCGAGTCCGGCAGGGCCGGAGCCGACGATCGCCACGCGCTTGCCGGTCTTGGTCTCCGGCGGGATAGGCTGCACCCAACCTTCGCCGAAGGCCTTGTCGGCGATCGCGCATTCGATCGACTTGATGGTGACCGGCTCGTCGATGATGTTGAGCGTGCAGGCGGCCTCGCACGGCGCGGGGCAGATGCGCCCCGTCACCTCGGGGAAATTGTTGGTCGAGTGAAGGTTCTGCGCCGCGAACTGCCAGTCCGAGTGATAGACGAGGTCGTTCCAGTCGGGGATCTGGTTGTTCACCGGGCAGCCGGTGTGACAATAGGGGATGCCGCAATCCATGCAGCGCGCAGCCTGGCGCGTGATGTCAGTCTCGCTCGGCGCGATGATGAACTCGCGATAATGGCGGATGCGGTCGGAGGCCGGCTCGTAATGCCGGTCCTCGCGCTCGATCTCGAGAAAACCTGTGATCTTGCCCATTAAACTCATGCTCTTTGGCCCGGGGCCAAGCAGTTCTCTCCCCAACGAGTAGTCACCGTCTCGCCGCTTGCGTCAAGCGCGCCCGGCTGTCGCGCAGCGAGACCGCCGCCTGGTCCCATCCTCCAGGGCATCTTGGCTCCTTCGTCTGAAGACTTATTTGCCGTTGCCGCTGCGCAGCCCGATCTCGATCTCGCCGAGGCCGGACTTATCGGCGACCTGCGCCTTGGCCATCTCCTCGAGCGCCCGGCGATACTCGACCGGCATCACCTTGACGAATTTCGGCAGATACTCGGCCCAATTGTCGAGGATCAGCTTCGCGCGCGCGGAGCCCGTGTAATGGAGATGGTTCTCGATCAGCTGGAACAGGCGCTCCTCGTCGAACCGGCTCATGTCGGTGATATCGACAAGGCCGTGGCTCTCGAGATCGCCGGCCTGGTGACGCCGCCCCTCCATGACATGGTTCTCGCTCGGCACTGGCTCGAGGTCGACCATGGCAAGATTGCAGCGGCGCTCGAAATCGCCGCTCTCGTCGAGAACGTAGGCGATGCCGCCGGACATGCCGGCCGCGAAGTTGCGCCCGGTCGGGCCGATCACCACCACGACGCCGCCGGTCATATATTCGCAGCCATGATCGCCAGTGCCCTCGACCACGGCGATGGCGCCCGAGTTGCGCACGGCGAAGCGCTCGCCGGCGATGCCGCGGAAATAGCACTCGCCGGCGATCGCCCCGTACAACACGGTGTTGCCGATGATGATCGACTTCTCGGGCACGATCGCCGAATCCTCCGGCGGGCGGACGATGATGCGTCCCCCGGACAGGCCCTTGCCGACATAGTCGTTGCCTTCGCCGACGAGATCGAGCGTCACGCCATGGGCGAGAAACGCGCCGAAGCTCTGGCCGGCAGAGCCATTGAAGCGCACCCAGATCGTGTCCTCGGGCAGACCCGTATGGCCATAGCGCTTGGCGATCTCGCCGGACAGCATGGCGCCGGTCGTGCGGTTCAGGTTCTTGATCTTGAGATCGAGCTTGACCGGCTTCTTCTCCTCGAGCGCGGGCCGGCAGAGCTCGATCAGCGTGCGGTCGAGCACCTTGTCGAGCTGGTGGTCCTGCCGCTCCGAGTTGTAGATGGCGACCTCTTTCGGCACCTCCGGCTTGTGGAAGATGCGGGTGAAGTCGAGGCCTTTGGCCTTCCAGTGGTCGATCGCCTGGCTCTTATCGAGCACCTCGGTCTTGCCAATCATCTCCGAGAAGGAGCGCAAGCCGAGAGCGGCCATGTATTCGCGCACCTCCTCGGCGACGAAGAAGAAATAGTTGATCACATGCTCGGGCTTGCCCTGGAATCTGGCGCGCAACACTGGGTCTTGCGTGGCGACACCGACCGGGCAGGTGTTGAGATGGCACTTGCGCATGTAGATGCAGCCGGCGGCGATCAAGGGTGCGGTGGCGAAGCCGAACTCGTCGGCGCCGAGCAGCGCACCGATCACCACGTCACGTCCGGTGCGCACGCCCCCGTCGACCTGCACGGCGATGCGGCCGCGCAGGCGGTTCAGCACGAGCGTCTGCTGCGTCTCGGCGAGGCCGATCTCCCAGGGCGAGCCGGCATGCTTGATCGAGGTGAGCGGCGATGCGCCGGTGCCGCCCTCGAAGCCCGCGATGGTGACATGGTCGGCGCGCGCCTTCGACACGCCGGCAGCGACCGTGCCGACGCCGACCTCGCTCACCAGCTTGACGCTGACGTCCGCCGCGGGGTTGCAGTTCTTCAAATCGTAGATGAGCTGCGCCAGATCCTCGATCGAATAGATGTCGTGATGCGGGGGTGGCGAGATCAGCCCGACGCCGGGCGTCGAGTGCCGCACCTTGGCGATCACCGCGTCGACCTTGTGGCCGGGGAGCTGGCCGCCCTCTCCGGGCTTGGCTCCTTGCGCCATCTTGATCTGCATCATGTCGGCATTGACGAGATATTCGGCCGTCACACCGAAGCGACCCGACGCGACTTGCTTGATCTTCGAGCGCATGGAATCGCCGTTCGGCAGGGGCTTGTAGCGGTCGGACTCCTCACCGCCTTCGCCCGTGTTCGACTTGCCGCCGATGCGGTTCATGGCGATGGCGAGCGTGGTATGCGCCTCGCGGCTGATCGAGCCGAACGACATGGCTCCGGTCGAGAAGCGCTTGACGATCTCCCTGGCCGGCTCGACCTGGTCGAGCGGGATGGACTTCCGGCCCATCTCCTCGGCGGTCTTGATGCGGAACATGCCGCGCAGCGTGAGGAGCTGCTCGGTCTGCTCGTTGATCTGCTTGGCGAAAGACCGGTACTTCTCGGGGAGCTGCCCGCGCACGGCATGTTGCAGATCGGCGACCACCGACGGGCGCCACATATGCGCCTCGCCGCGAATGCGATAGGCATATTCGCCGCCGACCTCGAGCGCCTCGCGCAAGACCGGTGCGTCGGAGAAGGCCAGGCTATGGCGCTCGACCGTCTCGCGTGCGATCTCCTCGAGACCCACGCCCTCGACCTGGCTGTTGGTGCCGGTGAAATATTTGGCGATGAAGTCGCTGCGAAGGCCGACCGCGTCGAAGATCTGCGCCCCGCAATAGGACTGATAGGTCGAGATGCCCATCTTGGACATCACCTTGAGCAGGCCCTTGTCGGTCGCCTTGATGTAGCGCTTGACGGCCTCCTCGGCGGTCAACTCCTCCTCGAAATCGGGCAGCATGGCCTCGATCGTCTCGAAGGCGAGATAAGGGTTGATCGCCTCGGCGCCGTAGCCTGCGAGCGTCGCGAATTGATGCACCTCATGCGCCTCTCCCGTCTCGACCACGAGGCCGACAGAGGTCCGCAAGCCACAGCGGATCAGATGATGATGCGCCGCGCTCGTCGCGAGCAGCGAGGGAATCGGAATGCGGTCAGGACCGGTCGCGCGATCCGACAGGATGATGATGTTCTCGCCGGCGCGCACCGCTTCCTCGGCGCGCTTGCAGAGTTTGTCCAACGCACGCGTCATGCCGGCGGCGCCCTGGTCGGCGGCGTAGGTGATGTCGAGCGTGACGGTGCGGAACTGGTTGTCGGCGACGTCCCCGATGCCGCGGATGCGCTCGAGATTCTCGTTGGTGAGGATCGGATGCGCCGCCTCGAGCCGCTTCCGCTTCGAGGTGCCTTCGAGGTCGAGCAGGTTCGGCCGCGGCCCGATAAAGGTCACGAGCGACATCACGAGCTCCTCGCGGATCGGATCGATCGGCGGGTTCGTCACCTGCGCGAAGTTCTGCTTGAAATAAGTGTGCAGCAGCTTCGGCCGGTTGGAGAGCGCGGAAATGGGCGTGTCGGTGCCCATCGAGCCGACCGCCTCTTGGCCCGACTCGGCCATCGGCAGCATCAGGAACTTGATACTCTCTTGCGTGTAGCCGAAGGCCTGCTGGCGATCGAGCAGGCTCACATTGGTGCGGGGCGGCGTGGCACCCGCGCCCGGCAGCTCATGCACGCGGATCTGAGTCCGGTCGAGCCATTCCTGATAGGGATGCGCTCCAGCGAGCTCGGCCTTGATCTCCTCGTCGGAGACGATGCGCCCCTTCTCCAGGTCGATAAGCAGCATCTTGCCGGGCTGCAAGCGCCATTTCTCGACGATGGAGTTCTCCGGGATCGGCAGCACGCCGGTCTCTGACGCCATGATGACGAGGCCATCGTCGGTGACGAGGTAGCGCGCGGGGCGCAAGCCGTTGCGGTCGAGCGTGGCGCCGATCTGGCGTCCGTCGGTGAAGGCCATGGCGGCCGGCCCGTCCCACGGCTCCATCAAGCAGGCGTGATATTCATAGAAGGCGCGGCGCTTTGCATCCATCAGCGGATTGCCGGCCCAGGCCTCCGGGATCAGCATCATCGCCGCGTGGGCAAGTGAGTAGCCGCCCTGCACCAGGAATTCGAGCGCGTTGTCGAAGCAAGCCGTGTCCGACTGGCCCTCGTAGGAGATCGGCCAGAGCTTCGCGATGTCGGGCCCGAACAGGGGCGAGGACACGCTCGCCTGTCGTGCCGCCATCCAGTTGAGATTGCCGCGCAGCGTGTTGATCTCGCCGTTGTGGGCAACCATGCGGTAGGGGTGGGCGAGCTTCCACGACGGGAAGGTGTTGGTGGAGAAGCGCTGATGGACGAGCGCGAGCGCCGAGGCGAAGCTCGGATGATGCAGGTCGGGGTAATAACGGCCGAGCTGATAAGCGAGGAACATGCCCTTGTAGACAAGCGTGCGGCATGACAGCGACACGGTGTAGAAGCCGATGTCGTGTCCGCCGGTATCGCCGTTGATGGTGTTGGAGATGACCTTGCGCAGGACGTAGAGCCTGCGCTCGAAGTCGCGCTCATCCTCGACGTCGGGGCCTCGGCCGATGAACACCTGGCGATGCGTGGGCTCGGTGGCGATGACGCCCTTCGAGAGGCAGGAATTGTCGGTCGGCACATCGCGCCAGCCGAGCAGCTTCAGCCCTTCGGCATCGATCACGCGCGCCACCACGGACTCGCAATAGATGCGCTGCGCGTAGTTGCGCGGCATGAACATGTGGCCGACCGCGTAGTGGCCCGCCTCGGGCAGCTTGATCCTGAGCTGTGCCGTGACCTCCTTCAAAAAGGCGTGCGGGATCTGCACTAGGATGCCGGCGCCGTCGCCGGCAAGCGGGTCGGCGCCGGTCGCGCCGCGATGGGTCAGGTTCTCGAGGATCTGGAGGCCGTGCTCGACGATGGTGTGGCTCGGGCGCCCCTTCAGATCGGCGACGAAGCCGACGCCGCAAGCATCGTGCTCGCGCTTCGGATCATAGAGTCCTTGCGCTGGCGGCGGGGAGGGCCATGCCGCCTTCTCTGAACCAGACGGGAACGCACGGAGTGCCATCGTCTACAGAACCTCGACCCGCCTCGGGCGCGAACCGCGCGGGCGGAGCCAATAAAGCCTGGGCCAGTGGCCGGGCCTTCACCTCTCAGGAAAACGCGGAGCGGCTGAAAGCGAAAACCCAGCTCCTTAGGCGGCGAGCGCCCTTCCTGCGGCAGACGGCTGGGCCCGACTCGTTGCGAGAGCGAGGAGCTTCAAGACCAGCGCCGCCCCCATCGCAAGGAAGGTCAGCATGCCTGTCCTATTCGTCCTCAAATTGACAGATTTCCAATGGGCGCACAAGCGGGATTCAGAGGCTGCAAGACCTAAACTCGCGAGGGTGCCGGAGCGTTGCGCGCTCATCTGAGACGTTAAAGAGAGGCCAAAAGCGTCTCTGCCGTTAAGTCTCGCGCAAGTTGTCGCTGTTAGGCTTAACCCTCGTCCCCGACGAATGTCTCGCGTGTAGGGGGCGGATCCTGCAGGTCTCTCCCATAGCACCTGCTGACAAGGGAAGGGCGCCCCCATGAGAGGGCGCCCTTCTTGTTGGTAGCGCCGATAATCGGTCGCTTGGAGCGTTACGCCGCCTTGCTGTCGATGACCTTGGGCTGCTCGGCCTTCTCGGTCTTGGTGGTGATCGGAATGTTGCGGGGTTTCATGGTCTCGGGCAGCTCGCGCACGAGATCGACATGCAGCAAGCCGTGCTCGAGGGTCGCGCCCTTCACCACCACATGGTCGGCGAGCTGGAACCTGCGCTCGAAGCTGCGCGAGGCGATGCCGCGATGGAGGAACGTGGTGTCCTCGACCTCGGTCTTCTTCTCGCCGCGGATGGAAAGCGTGTTCTCCTTCACCTCGATGTCGAGGTCGCGCTCGCCGAAACCGGCGACGGCCATGGAGATGCGGTACTCGTTCTCGCCGACCCGCTCGATATTGTAGGGCGGATAGCTCGGGGACTCGCCCTCGAAGCTCGAGAGCGTGTCGAGCAGCGAGCCAAGCCGGTCGAAGCCGATTGTGGAGCGATAAAGGGGGGTAAGATCGAAGCGCCTCATGTCACATCCTCCTGATGAAGCGATATGGTTGTTCGCCCGCTCGCGTGGAGCCGGGCAGTAAAGACGCAAGCCCGAAGGCCTTGCGCCGCGGGGTGATATGGTAAGCGGAAAGTGACGCGTCAAGGCCATTATGCCGCTGATATAAAAGAAGAATAATTATGCGCGCGGAGCCCGGAGATTGCTCCTGAGAGCATCGGGAATGACGGCAGAGGCACCGGACCTGCCAATGTGACTGCAACATTAAAGTGTGCTGTTGCCCAAATCACTAGTCCCCTTGAGGCTTTCCTGGAAAATCGGCCGCAAGAGAGAATCGTGCGGTGCGCGCTTAAGACGCATCACGACGCATTGGGGGCGGTCGGATGGGACGCAAGCATCGTGGCGGGCGAACTGTGTCAGCGCGCGCAGCGCTTCGTGCTGCCGCAGCTGATCACCGCGGCGCAGGATATGTGGCACTCGGGCTCATCCACCTGGTTCGACCGCACCGCGGATTTACGTGTTCTCTTGAATGGCGGCGCGGCTCCGGCCGAGGATCCCAACGCCAAATATGCCGAGGGGACTCCCGCTCCGCAGAACTTCACCCCAGCGGCATGGGCAAGAGGGGCCGGCAACTGGCTCAACCGCGACGATAGCGAGAGCGTCACGGCCTATGGCCGCGATTACCAGTACAACCTCAACCGCGACCTCGAGACGGTCGACTTCCAATCGGGCATCGACCTCGGCAAGAGAGGATTGCTCTCTGAAAACGACATCCTCGTCTTTGGGGCTCTCGGCGGCTACATCCACTCCGACCTCGATTACGACGCCATCAACCGCATCTTCAGCTTCGACGGCGGGCAGGTCGGAGGCTACGCCACCTATTTGAGGGGCGGTCTGTTCGTCGACACCCTGGTCAATGTCCATCTGATGCAGCTCGACACCAGGACCCTTGGCTTCCCCAATTCCTTGAATGCCACCACGGTGGGTGTCCGGACCGACTCTGGCTACCGCTTCGGCTCGTTCCATGGCGGGGCCTTTATCGAGCCTCTGGCCACCATCTCGGTCGACTGGGCTGATATCGATGGCTTTAGCCAAGGCGGCAACAAGGTCTCCTTCAACAACGACGCCAATGTGCAAGGACGCCTCGGGCTTAGAGTTGGGACCACCACCCAACTCGGGTACGGCATCACCGCAGAGCCGTTCGTCATCGGCAGCCTGTGGGGCAACCTCTCCAACGACAATCAGGCGACGCTGGTCTCGACCGGCACCACCTTCATCCTCGAGGACCATCTCCAAGACGTGTGGGGCGAGGTCTCAGGGGGCGTGAACTTCTTCAACCCCACCGCCTCGACCTCAGTGTTCGCCAAGGTCGATGTCACCTTCGGCCAGGATATCGACGGCGTCGGCGGCAAGGCCGGCATGCGCGTCTCCTGGTAGAGACGCTATCCGCTCTTTAATCGCCTAGAGGGCGTGAGTTGGGCAGCCCGCTTGCGGCCGCATTCTCCAGCGACATTTTTGCGCGGGAGCGCTATGGAAGTCCTCTCGCGCTGCTATAACAGGCGCGGGCGAAGCGAACGCGCGACCGGCGCAATCCTCGCGCACCGGCGAGACAGAAGACCAGGCCGTTCCCATGGACCTTGTTGCCACACCGAAGAACCCCATCCCGCTCGGCGCATCGGTCGGCTTTATCGACGTGCGCAAAGGCATTCGCCTCCGCTATGCGAGCTGGCAGTCATCGCTGAAGAGCAGGCAGGGCACGGTGTGCATCTTTCCCGGCCGCTGCGAATATATTGAGAAATATTTCGAGGTCGTGGGCGAGCTCCGCCGCAGAGGCTTCGCCGTGGCCGTGCTCGATTGGCGGGGCCAGGGCGGGTCGACACGGCTCGCGCGCAATCCGCTGAAGGGCCATGTCAACGATTTCGCCGACTATGAGGAGGACCTCGCCCACTTCATGAAGGGCGTGGTGCTGCCGGACTGTCCCACGCCCTATTTCGCGCTCGCCCACTCCATGGCTTCGACGGTGCTGTTCAAGGCCTCGACCAAGCGCGGCTGTTGGTTCAGCCGCATGGTCATGATCGCGCCGATGGTGAAGGTCCTGGGCCTCCCGGTGTCGCATAAGCTCTGCGGGCAACTGGCCGACGGCCTTACCCTGATCGGGCTCGGCCGCCGGGTCGTGCCGAGACGCAAGCACGAATATTGGTCGAGCGATGTATTCGAGGGCAATCCGCTCACCTCCGATCGCGAGCGTTTCCTGCGCAATCTGTCGGTGCTCAAAGTCCAGCCCAGCCTCGCCGTGGGACCGCCTACGATCGGCTGGCTCAACGCGGCGCTTGCCGCGATGCAAGAGCTCGACAACGAGCGGTTCGCACCGCGCATCCGCGTGCCGGTGCTGATGATGGCCGCGGGCGATGACCAGATCGTCTCGAGCAAGGCGATCGAGGATCTCGCCGCGCGGCTCAGGGCCGGCTCGCAAATCGTCATGCGCGGGGCGCGGCATGAGATCCTGCAGGAGCGGGATGCGATCCGCGAGCAGTTCTGGGCTGCCTTCGATGCCTTCGTGCCAGGCGAAGCCTTAAGCGGGCAAGCGCTCAGCAGAGCAAGCTGACAGCCGGGATCAGCGCGACAGCACCTTGAGTGCCGCCTCATGCAGCCGCCGGTCGCCGGCGGCGAGAATGCGGCCGCCGTCCTTGGCATCCCCTCCGTCCCAAGTGGTGACGATGCCGCCGGCGCGCTCGATGATCGGCATCAAAGGCAGGATGTCGTAGGCCTTGAGTCCCGCCTCGACGACGAGGTCGACCTGGCCGAGCGCCAAGAGACAATAGTTGTAGCAGTCGCCGCCGAAGCGCCTGAGCCGCACAGCGCGGGCCAAGGCCTCGAAATGTTCGCGCTCGTCAGCGGTGGTGAAGAGGTCGGGGCTCGACGAGGTGAGCAGGGCCTCGCGAAGCGTCGCGCAGGATCGGGTGCGCATGGGTCTTGTTGTCCCGCGCTCACGGATGAAGGACTCGCACTCGGTGCTGTAGAAGCGCTCGCCGACGAAGGGTTGATCCATCAGACCAAGCACAGGCGTGCCGCCTCGCTTGAGCCCGATCAGAGTCCCCCACAGCGGTTGACCGACGATGAAGGCGCGCGTCCCGTCGATCGGATCGATGACCCAGCAATAGTCGGCATCGGCGTGGAGCGCGCCATACTCCTCTCCAAGAATGCCGTGCGAAGGATAGATCTCTGAAAGCGCTTGCCTGATCGCCATCTCGGCAGCGCGGTCGGCGGCGGTCACGGGATCGAAGAGATCGCCTCCTTTATGGTCAATGACGAAGCCTGTGCGGAAATGCGGCAAAATGACCGCGCCGGCCCGGTCTGCGAGGGCATGCGCGGTCGCCAAAAGGGCGTCAAAGGTCGGATTCTCCAGACTAGCCACGGGATGAGGCTTGCGGCCCTTTTGCTTTGCGAGTCAAGGCCTCCAGCGGGCGAAGAGGGAGAGAAAATCGCGAAAAGCTAAGGCGTTCCAAACCTTCGTGACAGTTATGCACCAGTGTCTCGAAAATGCCTCTGGAACGTCATTGGAACCTTGCTTTTTGTGCGGCGCAATGACATATTGCTGCAACGCGGCATGGCTCTCCAGGTCGTGCCGCTGCCCTCCTTGGGCGTTTCCTCCCTAGACTTGGGCCGTTCGGATCCATTCGAACGGCCCTTTTTTTATCCGCAAGGAGGATTTATTCGGCCGCGGCGCGCGGGATCGCAAGTCCAAAGACGCCAGCCATGAGCGCGCGGACGACGGTTTCAAGATCCTCGCGCAGCCTCGCGAAGCCCGACGACTTCTCGAAGCTCGTCTCATCCATATAAAGAGCGCGGTTGACCTCGATCTGAAGCGCGTGCTGACCTTTGTGCGGCCGCCCGTAATGCTCGGTAATATAGCCGCCGGCATAGGGTTTGTTCAGCGCCACGAGGTAGCCGAGCGCCTTGAGTTGCGCCTCTGCAAGTCTCGTCAGCTCGCTGCTACAGGACGTTCCGAACCGGTCGCCGAGCACGAAGTCCGGCCGCCCCCCGACCTGGTCAGCGATCGGATTCGACGGCATGGAATGGCAATCGATGAGCACGGCGAGCCCGAACTCCTTCTGCGCCTCTAGCAGTAGGGTCTTCAGCGTCTCGTGGTAGGGGGTGTAGAGGCGGTTGATGCGCTCGAGCGCCGCCCCGACCGAAAGCGGCTCGCGGTAGATTTCATCCGACTCCGAGACAATGCGCGCGATGGTGCCAAGTCCGCCGACTACGCGCACAGATTGCGTGTTGGCATAATGGGGCAAGCCATCGCGGAAGAGGGCCGGATCGAGCTCGTAAGGCTCGCGGTTCACGTCGAGATAAGCGCGCGGGAAATGGGCATGAAGCAGAGGGGCGCCAAGAGCCGTGACGAAGCCGAACAGCTCCTCGACATAGGCGTCCTCGGACCGCCTGAGGGCACGCGAATCGAGCCTGGAAGCGGCCAAAAACGTGCTCGGATAGATGCGGCCGCTATGGGGGGAGTTGAAGACGAGCGGGCCTTGCAAGGCGTCCGGCCGCGCCACCGCAAAGGGCGGGGCCAATTCGTTCTCGATAGCCGCAGCCTCGCTTAGGCTCATGGCCACTCTCTTGCCGCGCTGGCGAACCCGGCTTGCCAGCATGGAATCGCTTGTAAACTCTGCCAATGAGAGTTGAACCTGTCTAGGCGTCTTCTTTCTTGTGCGCCGGGCAATAAGACGCGATGATTTGGCCTCCGGGGGAGGGGGCGGCCGTCCGTCCCCTAAAACCGAGGCAATCGGTCGTTTACCAAGTTCGTGTACGCCCAAAGGGGCGAGAGTTAGGGGGAGAGGGATGGAGGCGAACGATCCACGGGCGCGGAGCCTTCAGCGCATTCTGCTCGCCGAAGACGATGAGGATATGCGGCGCTTTCTGGTCAAGGCGCTCGCCAAGGCCGGCTACGATGTCGTCTCGTTCGGCAACGGACTCGACGCCTATGAGCGGCTCAAGGAAGAGCCCTTTTCGCTGCTCCTGACCGACATCGTCATGCCGGAGATGGACGGCATCGAGCTTGCCCGCAAAGCAAGCGAGCTCGATCCTGATCTCAAGATCATGTTCATCACCGGCTTTGCCGCCGTCGCGCTCAATCCCGACAGCCATGCACCGAAGGACGCCAAGATCCTGTCCAAGCCCTTCCATCTGCGCGACCTGGTCGATCAGGTGGAGCGGATGCTGGCGGCCTGAGACGTTCACGGCGCGGGTTGCCTTGACGAGGCCGCACCCGATATAGAAGCTGTTCGTTCCTTTTCGGGACCCAGGGCGGTTAGCTCAGCGGTAGAGCACTGTGTTGACATCGCAGGGGTCACTGGTTCGATCCCAGTACCGCCCACCATCTCTAAGCCTTTGATCTGACTCCTATAGATCAGCAAGGGTAACCTCTCCTCGCAAATTGATCGAAATCTCGGCTGTCACAGCTACGTCACAGCGAGAGGTTTCTTACATGGCTACAATCCGCAAGCGAGGCGCAAAGTGGCAGGTTCAAATTCGTACGAGTCGGCTTTCCGCTCGCTCTCACGTTCATTCCGCATTCGCAAAGACGCCGAGGCTTGGGCAAGACAAATGGAGGTCCAAGCTGACCGATGCGAACTTCCAAGCGACCGTAAGGCATTGCAGCGAGTAACGCTTGGCGAACTCGTTGAACGCTACCGCGACACCATCAGCGTGAAGAAACGAGGCCACGCCGTCGAGCAAATCGTCCTAACGGCTTTCCTACGACATCCGATTTGCCGTAAGCGACTTTCACAAATTCGCGTTGAGGATTTTGCGGCTTATCGAGACGAGCGCCTAAAGAGCATCAAGGCGACGACGCTCAAGCGCGAGTTTTCACCCTTACACAATCTCTTTGAGGTGGCTCGATATGAATGGGATTTGCCGTTGCGTGAAAATCCCTTGGACCGGGTTCGTCTCCAACTGCCACGGCAAAGACGTGAGCGAAGGCTCAAGGATGGAGAACTCAACAGGCTCCTGGTTGCCACTCGGTCGTGCCGCAATTGCTTCATTCACCCAATCATACTTTTCGCAATCGCTACAGGCATGAGGCGAAGCGAAATTCTGAGCCTTACATGGAAGAACATTGATAGAGAAGCATCGTCGCTGCTTATTCCTCACACCAAGAATGGCTACTCGCGGACAATTCCTTTGACGAAGGCAATGCTCGAAATCCTTGGCAAAGTACCAATGAACGCTGAGCGGGTCTTTGCTATCAGCGCAAATGCGTTTCGACTGGCGTGGGATAGGCTCAGAGTACGCGCTGGCATAACCGATCTTCACTTCCACGACCTTCGGCATGAAGCGATAAGTCGGTTCTTTGAGAAGGGGTTAAACGTGCCAGAGGTTGCGTTGATTAGCGGGCACCGCGACCCACGGATGCTGTTTCGCTACACACACCCGAAGCCGCAGCCTCATTGCAGAGAAGCTGGGGGATTGGCACTCTCTAAATTTGACTATCTGCTCGCTGCGGTTTCGATTACCTAGACGGGATGACGCACACAGAAACCTACGATGTGGCCAAGCTAGGTTCACTCACCAACCAAATCATGGCTGGTGTGGAGAAACGCTTTCTACAGTATGGCTTGTCCGTCGTCTACGCATTGGGAAGGACTAAGGGCTATTGCTGAGAACATTGAGGCTCAGGCTTTAGGCACAGCCAAGCAAGTTCTACTTGTCGTCTGCAGACTGGCATGGGCAAGACGACAGTGGGTCGCCGAAGGTGTGAAGGCTCTCATTTCGGACTCTGCCTATGAGCAGGTCGGGATTGTCGTATTCGTCAATCAGCTAAATGAAATTCCCCGGCTCATCGAGGAGATTGGCGTGTCAAAGGACCAGTTTGCCGTCCGGACTGGGGTTGATAATGAGGAGCTAAATTCGCTAGGGCGAAAAGATCACTACAACGCGCAAGTCTTGTTTACGATTTAGCAGAAACTTCCTCATCTGCTGCGCTACCAAAATTGAGATTTGTCTTGGAGAGGAGGATGAAACCGCAGTCAGCTTTGAGGACATCGGCGAACACGCCGCATGTTCGTGGAACACAGTACTGCGCCGATTTGAGGAGCAGAAGGTAGTTGAAGAACTTCGCCGCCGAGGGATTGAGGCCGCGGGGCCGGACCGCAAGTCGGACAAGGGTATGGTGCGTGTTTAAAGGCTTAGGTAGGGGCCACTTCAACTCTCTATTAAACTCCTAATAAGAAGTTGAAGTGAGGCGTGGTGCTTTCCTCACCTTCTGTGCAGAAATAGGGCGCGTTAGAGGTGGATGAAGGCTCTTTTTCTGACGTCGCGCCAATGGGTTAGGGCTTTATGGGTGTGCCAAACGCCTGTCGTAGGGATTACAATCGCACTCTCTCCACCATAACCTTCTCAGAATACTTATGATAAATAAGGGGGGTGAGCGTCCTAGAGCGTCTCAATAGGGGGAAATCATGATCCGGCCGGAAGTTTCCGACTTAGAGGAAGAGAAGAAGACGGCGCTGCGCAAGATGACCTATGGCATGTGGGTACTCACGCGGGCAAGGGGGACGACCTCGAGGGCTCGAGCGTCACCTGGGTGATGCAGACGTCGTTCAATCCGCCGCTGGTGGTGGTCGCGGTGAAGGCAGATAGCTATCTCGCGCAGGTGATAGAGCGGCACCACGCGTTCGCGATATACCTGTTAACGAAGCAGCAGAAGGTGCTCGCTGAGGCGTTCACTAAGCCGACCACGGTGGGCGGCGGCAGGATCGGGGGTATCGCGTTTCAGCGCACCGGTGACGGGGGCTCTACTGCTCGAAGGTTTCAGCGCGTGGGTAGGAGCGAAGGTGACAGATGTGGTGCGCCGCGGTGACCACTCGCTCTTCGTCGCGCAAGTGGTAGAAGCGGGCGTGAGCGACGACAAGGCGCAGCCGCTGGTGCTGGCCGAAGTCTGCTGGAACTACGGCGGCTAATTCTTCTCCAGAAGGGAGAGGCCGACGAGGGACGAAGTCTCTCGCGGGTTAGGGAAGCAACTCAAACGTCGCCTTCCACACCAGACTGACTCGTCAGCATGCCGCGCTCGCTGCATACCGACGCTCTCCTTAAGAGAATGCCATCAACAGACGGGTTGCTTGTGCCTCTTGAGTAGATCCGCGAACGCCTCGTCAGTGAGTTCCTGAAAGCTGCTGCCGTTGCGTTGCGTGGGACACGAAACCGCAACGTTGGAGGTCCCTATCCACTTATCCTCATTCCTGCGATGTCGCGAGGGATGCCGAGCGCTTACGCAGACAAATTGCCGGGCGACGCGCCGACGGGAGCTTCTGGCATGAGCTAACTGCCTGGCAGGCCCACGATACTGGCATCTACGCTGAAAGGGCAGTTGGCCAACTGCCCCGGCTAAAGCAGCACGGCGCTCTCTTATCGGCATACCAGATGGCGACTTTCGTGCTAAAAAACGGAAGTGCTGGCCCCACCAGATGACCAAGGTGGCCATCGTGACATCCCCCGCCAATATTGGGTTCCCGTCCGCCATTTTGGCAAGGTAGTTTATCTTAATTTCGGCAGATAGTAGACGCGGTTACAAAAACGGGTTGCACGTTGATGATTTCTCTCGGGATGGGTTTTCCGGAATGCGCGAGGCGGCGTAGCGCTCGGTAGTTGCCGAGGAAGAGAACGCAGGCTATAGACGACCATGCCCAGCAAGAAATTCCGAGCAGGTGAAAACAGCAGCTCTTCGAGAGATCGTCAGACGAGGCTGCGACCGCCTTCGAAGAGGAAGAACAGCCCCATGAGCACGCGCGAAGACAAGTTTGATGTAGCCTACAGATCCCACAAGCTGCGACAGCGTAAGAAGAGTATCGCGTTGGCCGTCGACGAACGGTCGATGACGTGCATCGATCAGCGTGAATGGGAAAGGAATTCGCACCGCCACGACCAACTCCGCCCGGCACGTGCGCTCGCAAGGGAGTATGTAGCATGACCGGAGGAGGAACACGAGCGCCAGCGGCTTGTGCTGGTACGGGCGATAATAGGGCCTCCTCTCGACCGGAGAGTAATCCCCTACCCTTATCGAACACGCAAAGATGCGGTTGAGGCTATCGAGAGTCTTGTAACCAACTTCCCTCAATCCGGGTATCAACCTGATACTGATAGTTGGTGAAATCGCACCACGCCTTCACCACCTCACTTGAACGAGTTCCGCATTGCCTCTCATTCGAGGCTTCGACATTCCGCGAGGTCCAATGCGTGAAGACGCTTTGGATTGGGTGAAGGAGCAAGAGGAACGACGGGAACGCCGTCAACGCACTATCGTTGTCGCAACGATAGTCGGTGCAGCAGGGGCGTAGGTTACGGCTTTGGCACTTCTAACCAGCCGACTTAGCCGCAGGAAGCAACCGGAGTTCCAACATGGTGATGCGCTCAAGCACAAAGCCATATTGCCCTGACAACGACGTTAGGACTGAGACGCCTAGCGGCAAAAGTACCAACCGCCATCAGGACCTTGGAAATAGCCTGATCGCGGGTCAAAGCCAGGGCCATATCGAGAGCGGCAGTATTGATACCAAGCCTGGCGACCATGCTGGCGGTCCATACGCGGCGGGACCGTAATAGGCAGGTGGAGGCGGCGGCGGTGGCGGCGCCACATAGACCTCTCGCGGTGTGATTGCGCTGCCGACGATTGCGCCTACGCCAAAGCCGAGCAGACCAGCGCCCACGGCGTCACCGTGGCCCGCATTTGCGGACGCGGTCATAGATAGCGCGGCCATCCCGAATAGGGCTGTGGCCACCGCAGTTCTCACGGTTGTCTTGATCATTTTACCCCCGTCGTGATTTGCTCCGACAATACTCCTGCGACTAATGCGGAGCCAGTGCGTTCATACCTTGCCAACAAGCCTAACGCTTACCGTCACCACCTCCCTCGGCTGTAAACCAGTCTGAGGATGAGCAGCAGAATGATCGCGCCGATGGTAGCGCCAATGATAGCGGGAACAAATCCTGAGCCTAGGTGGATGCCTAAGTGGGGCAGCAACCAACTCCCAATCAAAGCTCCGACGATGCCGATAGCAATGTCGGCTACCAAGCGAAATCCTGTTCCTTTCACGATTTGACCAGCGAGCCATCCCGCAATGAGACCGACCAACAAGATGATGAGTAACGTTTCAGCCGACATGATGTCCCCCCTTCTCCTGCATACAGCACGTTGGACCAACGAATACATCTCTGCAAGTAGACGTTAGGCCGCAAAGTCACGGGGGGTACGGCGAGGCAGTTCGCCCGAACCGACAATCAGAACTATGGCATCGGAACTTATGCCACCTCGCGATGTTAGCTCGATAATCAGAGCTTCCTCGAGAGGTACCGCTATGCCTAGAACTTTAGCTCACACCATTGCGGGATGTGCAGCCGTTGCCGCTCTCGTCCTCGCCGCGCCAAACCCTGCTACGGCTGCTACAGCGGGGAGCACCGCAGCCCAGCGCGTTGAAACAGACGCGGGTATGGTTCAGCAAGTTCGCTATTGGAGGCGGCATGCTTATCCGTATGGCTACGGCTACGGCTACGGCTATGGTTATCCGTCTTATGGCTATTATCGGCCCTACGGCTACTACCGTCCTTACGCCTATTACGGCGGACCTTATGGCTACTACGGTGGGCCTTACGCCTATTATGGTCGTCCAGGGGTAAGCTTCTCATTCGGCTTCTAAACCGTGATGCGACCAGGCTAAGAAGCTTGCATAGATTACTAAGTGAAAGAGACAGCGAAGTGCCCCAAGACGGTAAGGCGACAAGTGATCGGCGCTATAGCTGGTTGAAGCGTTTGCCCTTCAAAGGGCGGACGGCTGCGGGAGGTGACCGCCTCGCCCACGATAGCGTCTGGCTCTCCGACAGCTTGATGCTCGGCATAGAAGCTCACCGTGTAATCAGTCTTAGATTGGCTGCTATTGCGCGAGGCGGTCTAGAGCCGAGGCAGAGACCCGATTGATGGTGACTGAGAAAATGGTTGCCGCCCTAGAAGCGGCAGGGATGCTGGTACAGGGAGCATCGACGCGGTCGGTGATTTCGTTCTATCGATCGCGGGTGCAAGAAAATGTGCGACGCCTGACCCGCAAGCCTCCGCTGCTTCGACACGCTAAGCAGAAGCTGTCGGATAGCCTTAAAGCATTCCGCGTAATGACTTCACGCTATGGCATCAACAAGGTCTAGGCGCGGACAAAGCTGTTCAGCCCCTACGTCCGAAGCTGTTCACAGTGCCGAGAATAGGTTGGTCCCCTTAGCTCCGTGAGCGCCGCTGAGGGACCCAATTGGGGGAAACACAACGCGACTAGCCTCTCCGGCCGCAACAACGCAAACACCGCAATGCTTATGGTCTGGGCACGGGCAAGGCCCTTAAGCCGCCTAGGCCGTGTACTCATAAATCGAGATTGGTAAGCGGCGGTTGGTCACGTCCGCTTTGCCCCCAGAAGCGAACCTGCGGCCCTCTTGGGCGCTATGAAGTGAGAAAAGCCACAGCGGCACGAATGCGGTGAAATTACTCTTCTGAGGCTGGCTCTGGTTGAGCCGGTGTCTTTACCTTCTCCCCCATGGAGCCCTGGTGCCCAATTGGCATCAGGGCTTCCATTTAGGACACCTGCTTACTCGGTGATCGCGGTGTGACAATTGCCACATCGCAATTTCTAACTGTGCGCCATTCTCTGCTTGGGTCTCGAAGCTCAAGGGGAGAAGGACCTATGTTCAACCTTAGTCGTATCCGGTTGGACGCGAAGGGACGCGCTCTGACGGGCGAGCGGCGATACACAATCACGTTTAAGCCTCCCATGCCCTTTGCGGAGCCGACGATCCTGACGGGCTTCTGGTCGTCGGTGACAATGTATGACGGCATTACCAAACTCGCCGTCCAAAACCCGATCAACCGGTATTCGCTCGGCAGCGACAACGTTCTTAAAAACCCGGACGGGTCGTTCACGATGTACCTGCAGGCGGACACGCCGGGCCCGGATAAAGAGGCCAATTGGCTCCCAGCTCCCAAAGGTCCGTTTTATTTACTGTTGCGCGTTGACGGGCCCATTCCGGGTGCCGTCGAGGCAATTGAGGAATCCTAACGCTTTCCCCGATGCCGCCTATCGTGCCCAGCGAAGCGCCGTTTGGATGATCCCGCCGTAACCAAGCAGTAACCGAGTCCGCCATGGGTCATTAGCGGACATACTGACAAGTCCGCGTTCCTAGCGCCTCACGTAAAACTCGACCATCTCCCTGCCGAGACCCTCGTCGTATGGACGGGACCCCATTGCAACTAGGTCCAGTCTGGGACTCCGGCTGGGGGAAACACAACGCGAGGGCGTCATGGTCACTGGGCGGTGACTCACTTCAAATTCTAATAAGACTCTAATAAGGAGTTGAAGTTGCCGGGCAGCATTCCATGTCCGACCAACTTGGTCTCTGCGTTTCGTATGGCCTAAGCCGGAAAGTCACTGCGTTTTGTCACAGCGGTGTCACAGCGACAGGCTGCAACTTGATCAAATTGATTGGGACTAGGAAAGGTCGTAAGCTGAGCAAGCAGCTAAGATCATTTGATCTTTTGCGAGGAGCCGAAGGCGACGAGCTTTAGAGCACTGTGTTGACATCGCAGGGGTCACTGGTTCGATCCCAGTACCGCCCACCATATTTTCCATTGCTCTTCAGATACTTAGTGGGAGAAATCTTAAGCGAAAGCCCATTGGGCAACGCTGGGGGCAACATCCTGCAAATTTCGTCACGATAAAAAGAAACGGCCCCAGGAGGCTTGTCCTAGGGCCGCTTCGTTGGAAAGTGGTGTGCGGGTTCCTGTGGTCTCCGCTCTTCACCAAAGCGAATCAAGCGGCCACCCCGCACGACAGAACGGTAGCACCTAGCTGCCCCCGCCGCCGTAACCCGAAAAGCACATCTAAGAAGGAAAACGGCCCCAGGAGGCTCGTCCTGAGGCCGCTAAAAACACGTAGGCTAGCACCCGTCTCGTGATTGGGACGGTGACGAAGCCTAGCCCCTAATTCTTTGCCGATGGGTTAAGCTGATCCTTTTCCTCTCCCGACTCAAATAATGGAGAAAAAGAATGAGCGGGAGCGTGACGCGATACGGACTACCAGACACCGATGGCGCTCCCGCCAAATCCCCGCAGGGGGGCTTTGCCCTATGTGTGGCGGTAGTCGAGGCGATACAAGGGGCGCGGGTGCGACAGACTGCGTCACAGTGTTCCCCGACCTTCGCGTGCGCGGCGTTCGGTCAGGGCAGTATCAACTGGCCCTTGTATGTGCCGCCTGCGAGAGTGTCCGTTATATTCTCGTACATGTAGGTTCCGCCGCCGCTGGCACCTTGGTATTTTCCAGTGCCACCGGTATATTTGTATGTGTATTCCTTGAGGTGTGAACCCTCCTCCCAGCTGTCGCTCAGTGTGTCCCCGCCTTTAAAGGTGTAAGTGCACGTCCCGCTGCCCTTCCAGCTCTCATCAGGCATGTACTCATAGTTTCCTACGCAGTTCCCTGCGGATTTCGGTGCGGCGGGATCGTTGGGGACGTTTATGCATCGACCAGCAAAGTCGACTAGCTTGTGGCCCTTCTCAGGCTCCTTCTCGTCCCACTTATCATTGACGCATGCCATGGTGGCCGCCTCGTTGATGGTCTGTCCGGCGTTGGCTACGCCACTCCCAAGGACGAGAAGCGTCGTGGGCACGGCTAAGAACAGGTGCTTGAGATTCATGGTGTCCTCCCTTGCTAACATACTGTCAGCACGCTGATCTTAACCCCTGCCGCGCATTTTTGCAGCGGGCGAAATGTCGGGAGGCTGCGCCCCCCTCTTACGCCGACGCTAGAAGGGAGCCACGAGCTTCTGGTGCTATAGTGCGCGAGCAAGGGCGGGGGTTTCCAATGAGCACATCGCCAAGGGTTAGCCGTGGCTTTCACCGGCAAGGTTCACAAAGGAGAGACGAATGATCAGGTCGATTGCCGTTGCTGCCTTAGCCTTGATTGTCGCAACGTCAGCACAGGCAATGACGCTCGCGCCAGTTCATCAGCCGGACCGCATAATCACGCAAGTCCGTATGGGATGCGGTTGGGGCACGGTACGAGCTAATGGCGTCTGCGTAGCCAGAACCACCATCCGCGATAACTGCATCCTCTGGTGGCCGCAGTGCACATGTCCGCATTGGTATGGAGGCGCTTGCGGGTGGGAAAAGTATCATCGCCCCCTCCCTTGGTGAGCCAAACTATACGGCAGGCATGAGCGAGAACGATAATTCGGCACAGCCAATGCGTTCGCCGTGCCTGTAGCGGTCTGCGCGATAGGCTGGGTCATTGGCGGCTTTGCAGCTTCGTAGCGCTCGCACCTTTCCTGTAGTCTCTGCCAATGAGACGCTTCCCCCCACCATGGAGAGTCGAGGGCGCTAGACAGCGGCTTTAAGGTCTTGGACGCCAACGGACAGGCTCTCGCTTATGTCTACGGCCACG
Source organism: uncultured Alphaproteobacteria bacterium (assembly GCA_963747175.1). Classification (GTDB taxonomy): domain Bacteria; phylum Pseudomonadota; class Alphaproteobacteria; order Rhizobiales; family Methyloligellaceae; genus Methyloceanibacter. The sequence continues at coordinate 88,733 of CAVVDW010000005.1, forward strand.
CCGATGCGAGAACTCTTCTCAATCACCTAGCTAAGATGAAAAGGGAAGCCGCGCGATAGCATGGCCCGATGCAATCAGATCAATACGGGACACAGTGGCCAGACGGATCAAGATAGTAGCCGTGCGGGCACACAGTCGGCGCTACTACCACATGCGGCGCTACTACCACATGCGGCGCAACGTGCGGCGCTACTACCACAGACGGCACATAGTGCGGCGCCACTACCACGTGCGGCACGACTACCACAGGCGGCACATACGCGGTGCCATTGCGGACGCAGTCGCCATACTCACGGTGAAAGCCCCACCCGCAACCGCCCCGCACCAAGGTGATATTGTCCGGCAAGGGTTCGACTGCCACGGGCAGGGGTAAGGCTTGAGCGTCGAACGAGAATAGCGATACCAGCACGCAACCAGCCAGGATCGAAGCTAACTTTTTTGACATCGGCAAACTCCTGTTCGCTCTCCCTATCCGTCCGGATGAGGCGCATGGTTTCTCTAGCTTAAGAGGAGCCAATGTTGCCAGCCAATTCTCAGAAATGGACTACCGCCTAAACTCCTCGAACCAAGTTACCCGCAGCCAGCACCAAAAAGCCGACTAACAGGAGCGTGAACCCGCTGTGGACATACGGGACGGCGAGATGAGCGTAGTGAATAATTGCGGCGATCAAGGCAATAACGACCATCTTGCCGGCCTTGCGGGCGAGCCGCCGATAGGCCTCAAGCTGCTTCTTCGGCACTGGCACCACGAATCCATCGACATAGGCCATGCTTCAACACTCCTAGGGCGGTTTGTTGCATGCGAGGCGTCAGCTCAGGCGAAGCTCCAGTCGGCTTCCTTGATGGGGAAGAACTGCCGATAGGGCTTGGCCTCCTCGATACAGCGCGCGAAAGATGGCCGTTGCATGAGGCGATGCAGGTAGGCCGCCGTCTGCTTGTAGTCCTTCTCAAACGGCATCGCGAGATAGGCATAGAACAGCGGAGGCGCCGCGGCGCAGTCGGCCATGGTGAAGCTTTCGCCAAGCGCCCATGTCTTCGCTGTCAGCTTGCGTTCGAGGATTCCGAGCGCGGTCTGCAATTGGCTCTTGGCCTGATCGACGCCGAAGGGGTCGTGCTTTCCGTCGGGCCGAAACCGGTCTGTGACGATCTTCTGCATCGGCAGGTGCACATAAAGATCGAAGAACCGGTCACTGAGACGGACCTCGCGCGCCAAGTCGTGATCTTCCGGCACAAGCTCCGACTTGCCGGGATAGTGCTCGGCCAAATACTCGATGATGATGCTCGAACTCGGGCAGGGTCTGGTCATTGCTCTGGTCGCGCAGCACGGGGAACTTGCCGAGGGGCCACATCGTTTTGAAAGCCGCGGCAGACGTGGGATTGCCGAGGTCCACTATCTCGCGCTCGAATGGCGTGTCGTTCTCGTAAAGGGCGATCAGGACCTTCTGACAGAACGACGAGAAGGGGTGGAAGTAGAGTTTGAGAGTCATGGGTGGGGCACCTGCTCCTAAGCGGTTGCGGGCTCGCTCTCAAGAGACTCGGCGAGGCATCCCCGCAGCATGCCGGTGCCGCGCTCCCGGCTCCCGGCGTCGTCGTAGCTGTCGAGGAAGGCGCCTTGCTCGGTGATGATGAGACGCGTGCCTTTGCCCGTAGGCTTGAACTCGACGGTCGCGAGCGAGACGGAGATGGGCACCCCGTCGATCTGCATGGCGTAGAAGTAGATGATGCGCTCGTTCGGTACGATATCCTGATAGATCGAGTCGAAGCTCGAGACCTTGCCGCCGGCCCAGGCGCCGATCAGCCGCTCGCGTCCGCCGACCCTGAAATCGAATTCGCGCAAGCTCTGCGTCCACTGATCGGGAGGCCCGGAGAACCAGCGCGCCTTGGCGTCGGCGTCGGCGAAGGCGTTGAACACGCGCTCGGGTGCTTGCGGGAATATCCGCTCGATGACGAAGCTGTCGTGGGTGACCGAACGTACCGTCATTGGGCCTTCTCGCAATTGATCATCCACGGCGTGCCGAATTTGTCGGTCACCATGCCGAACTTCTTGGCCCAGAAGGTCTCACTGAGCGGCATGCGCACCGTTCCCTTGTCGGCGAGAGCGTTGAAGACGCGCTCGGCCTCCTCAGGGCTCTTAAAGCTGAGATTGACGGAGAAGCCCTGCATCGGCTGATAGCGCTCGGGCGGGGCATCCGATCCCATCAGAACCATGCCGTTGCCGACGAGACGCGCGTGCAGGATTTTCTTGAGCCATTGAGCCGGGACGTGGCCCTCGGCCGGTGTGCCCTGGTGCGGGATCATGGCGACGATGTCGCCACCGAGGATCCCCTGATAGGCCTTGAAGGCTTCCTCGCAATTGCCGTTGAAGGTGAGATACGGATTGACTTGCATGCTGCACTCCCTGGGTGTGTGAACGCTTGCGTGTGTGGAACGAGCCTCACGCGTTGCCGAGATAGGTCTCGAGCCGCTCGAAGGTTCCGGTCCAGCCCGCTTTCATCGAGTTCGCGGCCAGCTTCGAAGGTGTCGCGCTCCTTCTGCGTCGCCTGGTAGGGCGACCAGCAGACCTTGATCGTGGTCTTCCCGGCCTCCTCGGAGAAGGTCACGGTCGAGAGCATGCGAAGCGGCCAATCCGGCGCCATCGGGTGGCGCGTCTCGCCTGCGTTCTCGTCGGAAAACGAAGATATGAAAACGAGCCGCTCTTGCGGAACGATCTCCCGATAGACGAACTTGCCCCACATCTCCTGGCCGTTCGGCGAGCGGAGGAGATAGTGGAAGATGCCGCCGGGCTTGAGATCGACCTTGGTCGACACGACCTCGAAGCCTTTAGGTCCCCACCATTTCTTGAGCTCCTTGGCATCGGTCCAGGCCTTCCACACGCGGCTTCTCGGCGCGTCGACGACGCGCGTGATGACGAACGCGTCGTCAGCCTGGTCAGTCGCGCTCGGCATTGTCTTGGTGCTGTTCATGATGGCGCTCCTTGCAGCTACTGTCTGCCGTCATAGGCGCGCTTGAGCGCCTCGATGTCGAACTTCTTCATCTGGAGAAAAGCGTCGGTGACGCGCGCGACCTTCTTGGCGTTCTTGTCGAGCATCATCTCGATGAGGGGAGCGGGGACGACCTGCCAGGAGAGACCGAATCTGTCCTTCAACCAGCCGCAGGGACCTTCCTGTCCACCTTGGGCGGTGAGCTTGCTCCAGAAATAATCGACCTCCTTCTGCGTCTGGCAGGAAATCTGGAAGGAGATCGCCTCGTCGAATTTGAACTGAGGGCCGCCGTTGAGCGCGACGAATTTCTGGCCCTCGAGCTGGAAGGCGACCACCATGACCGAGCCCGCCTTCTTGCCGTGGATCTCCTGCCCGGCATCGGCGTAGCGGCTGATCTGCTCGATCTTCGAGTTCTCGAAGATCGAGCAATAGAATTTCGCCGCATCCTCGGCCTCGGTGTCGAACCAGAGGCAGGGCGTGATCTTCTGTTGGGCGATCGGCATGAATTGCTCCTTGTGAGGCGTGTTATTCGGCCGCGCCCGCGCAGCAGGAATGGGATGTCGCGGCGCCCTCGTATTTGTCGTGATGCCGCACCCAGGCCATGGTCCAGGGAAGCTGATCCTCGTCGCGACCCTTCGGGGTAAGATCGAGGAAGTTGTAAGTGCCGACGAGAATGTCTAGGCCGCGCGCATAGGCCGAGTAGGTGTGAAACACGGTGCCGCTCTCGTCTTTGTAGAAGACGCTCGCGCCCGGCATCTCGTCGCTGTCGATCTCCTGCTGCTCGTAATTGTATTCGACATTTTTGTCGGCCTCGTCGTCCTTGAAGGAGACGTGGAAATCGAAATTGAAATCGCTGCCGAAGGACGACACCCAAGGGAAGCGCCAGCCCATGCGCCGCTTGAAGGCCTCGATCTTGGCAAGCGGCGCGCGGGAGATTGCCACGAACGTCACGTCGCGCTGGGCGAGGTGGATGAGGGCGCCGTCGAAATGATCGGCAAGATAGGAGCAGCTCTGGCAGCCTTCCTCCCAGTCCGGCCCCAACATGAAGTGGTAGACGATGAGCTGGCTCCTGCCGTCGAATAGACCGGGAAGCGTCTTTCTCCCTTCCGGCGTATCGAACAGATAGACCTTGTCCACCTTGACCCAGGGAAGAGCGCGGCGCTCGGCGCTCAAGCGATCGCGCGCCCGCGTGAACTCCTTCTCCGTGCCGAGAAACGCTTTCCGCTCCTTCGTCCACTCGTCGGCTGAGACAATACGATTCGGTTGCATGACTGGGCCCTCGTTTGACGGATGAAAGATTATTCGGGCTTCGGCGTCATCCAGGCGACGCCGGCGCCGTCGGGCTGCATCAGTATCGCTATGCGTCCGACACCCGGCACATCGAAGATCGGCCGCATGAGCTTGCCGCCCGCCTTTTTCGCCTTGGCGACTCGCGCGTCGACGTCGTCGACGGCGAGATAGGACATCCAGGCATTCGGCGCGCCGTCGAACTTAGGGCTCGTCAGCTCGAACATGCCGCCGACATTCTTGTCGCCCGACTTGGCGATCCAATAGGTGCCCCAATCCATCTTCATCGGCTCAAAGCTCCAGCCGATCGTGTCGCGGTAGAACCGCTGTGCGCCTTGTATGTCCCTCGTCATCAACTCGTTCCAGCAGAAGCTGCCGTGGAAGCTTTGCTTCGAGGGCTCGGTGGCTTCGTTGCGTTTCTTGGCTGCGGCCTGTGCCATGGCGGTCTCCTTGGTTTACGCGAAATAACGTTCGAGCTTGTCGAGGCAGCCGCTCCAGCCCTCGCAGTGGCGGTCGCGCGCGGCCTCGTCAAAGAACTGCTCGTGGATCAGGGTGAGAAGCGAGCCCGCGCCGTCAGGCTTGATGAGCACGGTCACCAGCGACTCGCGTTCGGGCGTGGTGCGCCACGCCCAGGTGAAGACCAGCTTCTCGTTTTGCACCACCTCGCGATAGCGACCGCTTACGTCATGCTCCTCGCCGTCGCGTCCGCGCATGAGAATGCGAAATCTGCCGCCGACATGGGCGTCGGCCTCGGCGCGCAGGAGCTCGATCCCTTCAGGGCCGAACCACTTCGCTATTTTTTCCGGCTCTGTCCACGCGGCGAAGACCCTGTCGGGTGTGGCTTTGAGCCGCCGCTTGAGGGTGAGGCTTGGCTTGGGGACTGGGGCGGGTTGGACTGACATGACTCTTCTTCCTCCAGGAAGGCGGCGAGACTATCGAGCCGCTCGGACCAGAAGCGTTGGTAGCGATTGAGCCAGCTCACGGCCTCCTGCATCGGGGAGGCTGCGAGACGGCACGAAACGACGCGGCCGGTCTTGGTCCGCGTGACGAGGCCCGCGTCCGACAAAACGTCGAGATGCTTCATGATCGCCGGCAGCGACACGGGGAAGGGCCGGGCAAGTTCGCTTACTGAAACGTTCTCGTGCTCATCAAGTTGCGCGAGCAGAGCACGCCGCGTGGGGTCGGCAAGGGCGGCGAAGGTGCGGTCGAGCGAGGTCTCTTGATACTTAACCATGTGGTTAAGTATAGAGGCGGCCGGCTCGGCTGTCAATCCAGGTTAAGAGGTGGCAACGGCGTTGCGGGGCTTTCCAGGAGAAATTGCTAGGGGCCCGCTCCGAAAAATGACCTATCCCAAGCGGCCGGCGCGCAGCTAGAGGCCGGAGCGCTCGGTTTCCCGTGAGGAGCGGGCTCGCTCTCGTCATTGGGCAAGAACAAAGCTCGAGATTTTTTTTGGAGGTAACGTCGATGATGAGGAATTTCATTGCAGCATCTGCCATCGCGCTTGTCGCGGCAGGGTCGGCTTACGCCAAGTCGGCGCTGACCGAGAAACAGGTCGAGGGTGTCGAGACGGCGATCAAGGCGATCGGCTGCACGGTCGAGGAGAACGACATCACCGCCAAGGGCGACGGCTACAAGGCTGACGACGTCGAGTGCAAGGACGGCCAATACGACATGCTGCTCGATAAGGACTTCAAGATCACCGAGAAGAAGAAAGAGGACTAGTCCTCGCTTTTCTCATACGTTGCGAGATCGACGCGAGCGCCGCGAAGCGCGGCGCTCGCACGCTCGCCAGGGGGAGTGTCTCATGATCAGGATTTCCCTCGCCGTGCTGGCGATCGCCCTCGCCACGGCCGGTCGCGCCATGGCGGGCGAGGTGAGTGCCGACGCTCAGGTCGCGATCGAGAAGGCGCTTGCCGAGATCGGCTGCACGGTCGCGGCCGATGATATCGATGCCACCGACGACGGCTACGAGGCCGACGACGTTAGGTGCAAGGGCGGCGAGTTCGAGGTGAGTTTCGACAAGGACTTCAAGATCACGTCCAAGGAGAAGGACGAATATTAGGTCCTTCCGGCAGGCCGCCTAGATACTCCGGACCCCGTCCAAGACGTTGACAGGGGCTCTCGCCCTTTTTATGGTCCGGCCAGCTTGGCGGGCGGCCCGCATCTAGGGGGCCGCCGCCTCATTTTTCCGCCCTGATGGATGGTTGCCATGAAGATCAAGAATTCGCTGCGAGCGCTCCGCAATCGCCATCGCAACAACCGCGTGGTCAGGCGGCGCGGGCGGCTCTACGTCATCAACAAGACCAACCGGCGCTACAAGGCCCGCCAGGGCTAGGTTCCCATGGGCTCGCGACAGAGCTTCAGCCCGAAGCGGGTCGGCGCCTTTCGCCTGAGGGGAGCGGCTGGCAGCTTGTCGGTCGCCGCGCTTCTGCTCACGTTTTTCGCATTTACTCCCGAGCGGAGCTTGCGCGCGGCTCCGCTTCCCGTTCAGCCGGGGGCCGGCGCCGTCTGGCCCGAGGAGGCCCCCGCCGAAGAGGCACCGCCTGACGAGACCGGCACCAATGACGCGGGTGCTCCGGACACCGGCTTCGACGATGTCGCCCCGAATGAGGGCGACACCGAAGAAGTGCCGCTCGGCCAGGCTGGAGAAGGCCCAGCCGGACCTGAGGAGCTCGACGACAATCGACCGCTCAAGCCGGACATCAAGCCGGGCGGCGAGGGCGCGGGCAACCCACAGTCGACCGAGGAGAACAAGCAAGACAAACTTGGCCCGGGACAAGACAACGAGCCCGGCGGGCAAGGGGCGAACGTGCCGCTGCTCACCCCGCTCGATCGGGACAAGATGCTCGGCCAGCTCTACGACGAGCTCTCAAGTGCCAAGGATCTCGGCGCGGCGAGGCCGATCATGGACTCGATCGAGGAGATGTGGCGGAGCTCGGGCAGCGACACCGTCGACCTTCTGTTGAGCCGCGTCGATCGCTTCACGAGAGACGCCGATCTCGATCTCGCCGCCCAGGTCCTCGATGCCCTGGGCGACCTCGCGCCGGAAAATGCTGAGGTCTGGCATAAGCGCGCCAAGGTCGAGATGCTGCGCAAGGACTTTCCGGCCGCTCTCGCCGATCTCAGGCGCTCGCTCAATTTCGATCCGCGCAACTACGGCGCCATGAACGATCTCGGCGCCGCGCTCGAGCAGATCGGCGCCAAGAAGGATGCGCTCGAGGCCTATCGCAAGGCGCTGAAGGCGAACCCGTTCCTCGATGAAGCGCGCGACGCGGTCAAGGAATTGACCCGCGAGGTCGAAGGCCAGGACATCTAGCGATCCGGCTAGAGATCGTCGGAGCCGTCGCCGACGAAGGCGATGCGCAGTAGGTTGGTGGCGCCCGGCGTGCCGAGCGGCACGCCCGCCGAGATGATGATGCGTTGGCCGGGCAGCGCAAAACCCTCCTGGTAGGCGATGCGGCAGGCCTTGGCGACCATGTCGTCGAGGTCGCGCGGGTCGTCGGTCAGCACGCAATGCTGCCCCCACACCAGCGCGAGCTTGCGCCCCGTGGCCGGAATCGGCGTGAGCGCCACGATCGGCTGGTGCGGGCGTTCGCGCGCGGCGCGGAGCGCGGTCGCGCCAGAGGCCGTGTAGCAGGCGATGGCGGCGAGGTTGAGCGTCTCGGCCACGGTGCGGGCGGCAGCCGAGATGGCGTCGGCGCCGGTCGCCTCGGGATCGATGCGCTGGGCATGGATGATCGCCTCGTAAAGTGGATCGCGCTCCACCTCGATGGCCACGCGGTCCATGGTCTCGACCGCCTGCACCGGATATTTGCCGACCGCCAATTCGGCCGACAGCATGACGGCGTCGGCGCCGTCGAACACCGCAGTCGCCACGTCGGACACTTCGGCCCTGGTCGGCGCCGGCGCATAGATCATCAATTCAAGCATCTGCGTGGCGATCACCACCGGCTTGCCGGCATTGCGCGCGGCGCGCGTGATCTCCTTCTGTAGCCCCGGCACCTTCTCCACCGGCATCTCGACGCCGAGATCGCCGCGCGCCACCATGATCCCGTCGGCGAGCTCGATGATCGCCTTGAGATGATTGAGGGCTGAAGGCTTCTCGATCTTGGCCATGATTGACGAGCGGCCGCGCGCGAGCTTGCGGGCTTCCGCGATGTCCTCCGCGCGCTGCACGAAGGAAAGCGCGATCCAGGCAACCCCGAGCGACATCGCGTATTCGAGATCGGCACGGTCCTTCTCGGTCATCGAGCCGAAGGGCAGAACGGTGTCGGGAAGGCTGATGCCTTTGCGGCTGCCGAGGAGTCCGGTCGTCATCACCTCGGCGTCGATCCTGACGTCGCTCGCCTCGACGACGCGGAGCTTGAGCTTGCCGTCGTCGAGCAGGAGCGTGTGTCCGGGCTTCACCGCCTGGAAGATCTCGGGGTGGGGCAGATGCACGCGGCCCAGACCGCCGATGGCCTCGCGGCGAACGAAGGTTACCACGTCGCCTTCCGTGAGCCTGAGCGCGCCGGATTCGAACTTGCCGATGCGCAGCTTGGGGCCTTGCAGGTCGACCAGGATGCCGATCGGGCGGGAGAACTCGGTCTCGAGCTTGCGCACGATGGCATGGATGTCGCGCAAGCCGTCATGCGTCGCGTGGCTCATGTTCACGCGAAACACGTCAGCTCCCGCCTCGAATAGGCGGCGCATCGTCTCTTCGTTGTTGGAGGCAGGACCGAGCGTGGCGACGATCTTGACCCGGCGTTTTCGCCTCATTGCGACTTCGCTTCGCCCTCAGGATCGGTGAGGCGGACGGTCCAGTCGCGCTCCTCGCCAGTGTCGACCTCGAAGAAGCCGGTCTTCTTGTAGCCGCGCTTCACGCAGTCCTTGGTGTCGCGGATAGTGAACGACTTGTCGTCGGTGCACATAAAGAGAGAGCCGGCCCATTCGCCGCCCCGATCGTAGTCGACGGCATGGATGTAATAGTAGCGGCCGATCAGCACGCCCTTGAGCAGGGTCTCGCAGGTGTGGGAGGTGATGTTCCACCAGCCTTCGGTAGCCCAGCCTTCGGCGTCCTTGTAGCCGATCGCGACCCCGACGCGGCTCGCCGTGGTGTTGCAGAGCTTGAGGTCGGCATAGGCCGGGCGCACGCCAAGCCCAAAAAGGAGCAGCAAGCCGAGCGCCGCGGGAGTGCCCCACCCGTATCGTCGCGCAGCGAGAAATGACGTGTCCGGCCTATGCGGGATCGGGTGGGCGGAGAGCATCGCGGTCATATAGCCTGAAACACGGTTAAAGATATCGCAACCATAGCACCGAATCGGTTGAGTTTCTCTGACCAGAAGGGCCAATTCCCTGGCAGGGCCAGGCGTGATTATAGGGCGGCTCCGGCCAAGCATCACACTGCTCTAAGTCCTAGGTAAATACGTCGCAATCTTGGCCTTGGCGGGGATTTTCTCTTGCCGAGACAGGCGCCTTCGCCCAATTAAGGGCGCAAGGGGGACGGCGCGTTGGAGCGAAGTCTGGCTGGTCTTGCTAGGAGCGAATTGGGCGCCAAGCCCTACCGGAGCATCGCGGGGGACGCTGCCACGGGTCTCCTCATTCTCTGCGACCACGCCGAGAACACCCTTCCCGAAGCCTATGGCCTTCTCGGGCTGCGTCAAGAAGACCTCCACCGCCATATTGCCTACGACATGGGAGCGGCGCGGGTTGCCGAGCGTCTCGCCGGGATGCTTGGTGCGCCGGCGCTTCTCTCGCAATTCTCGCGGCTCCTGATCGATCCCAACCGCGGCCTCGACGACCCGACGCTGATCATGCAGCTTTCCGACGGTCTCATCGTGCCGGGCAATGTCGGACTCGACGAAGCCGAGATCGCCTCCCGCGTCGACCGCTACTATGAGCCCTATCATCGCGCCATCGAGCGCGCGATCGAGGCCGGGCTCGCAGTGGGAAAGCCGCCCGTCATCGTCTCGATGCACAGCTTCACCCAGGCCTGGAAGGGCGTGCCGCGCCCGTGGTCGGTCGGGGTTCTGTGGGACAAGGACCCGCGGCTTGCTCTGCCGCTGCTTGCCGCCTTGCGCGAGATCCCCGGCATCGAGGTCGGCGACAATCAGCCTTACTCTGGGCAACTGAACGGCGATACGCTCTACCGCCACGGCACGGTGCGCGGCCTTGCGCACGCGCTGATCGAGGTGCGCCAGGATTTGATCCTGAGCGCAGAGGGCCAGGTCGAATGGGCTGAGTGCCTCGCGGGAGTGTTGCGCAAAGTGATGCGCGAAGAGCGCGCGCTGCACGCGGTCGAGCTGCACGGCTCCTATACCGACGGCGCGCGCATCGAGGCGATCGGGTCAATGCCATGCAAAGGAGTTCTCGCCATGGACGAGAAGACACGCACCAAGCTCGAGGCGGAAGCCTTCCGGCGTCTGCTCGCGCATCTTCGCGAGCGGAGCGATGTGCAGAATATCGACCTCATGGAGATTGCCGGCTTCTGCCGGAACTGCCTGTCGGGCTGGTACCAGGAGGCGGCCGAGGCGAGGGGGATCGCGCTTAGCAACGAGGAGGCGAGGGAGATCGTCTATGGCATGCCTTACGAGACATGGAAGGCGAAGTTCCAGAACGAGCCCAAGCGCAAGGTAAAGACGCGTGCCTAGCCTCACCCGTTGTCATTGCCCGGCTTGACCGGGCAATCCAGTAATCGAGACGGTCACGCTCGACCACGGCTGGGGTTCTGGAGTCCCGTCTTCGCGGGAATGACACCGAGGGTTGCTTTGGATAAGCGGGATAAGCGGCGCGCTCGCCTTGCGGCGGCGAAGCGGCGAGACCTAAGCTCGACGCCTGTCCGAATCATACGTCTAGCGGGGGACCACCGTGCAGCTCCAGACATCAGCCAAAGACCAGCTTCGTACCATCGTCGCTCGCATCGAGCGGCTCGAGGAGGAGAAGGCAGCCCTCGCCGTTGATTTGCGCGAGGTCTATGCCGAGGCCAAGGGCAACGGCTTCGACGTGAAGGCGCTCCGCGCCGTGATCAGAATGCGCAAGCAGGACGAGAACAAGAGGCGCGAGGAGGAAGCCGTGCTCGTGACCTATCTGCACGCGCTCGGCATGGCCACAGAAGCCGAGGCGGCTTAGCACGATCACCATATTCAACCGTCATGCCCGGCCTTGTTGTGCCGGGCATCCACGATTTTGGAGAGCCTTAAAACGGGGATGGCCGGGACATGCCCGGCCATGACTGTTCAAAAACGTGGAAGAGGCTAGCGCTGCGCGACCTGAGTGGGAGCGGGCTTCGCCGGCTCCATCTCGGCATAGAGGTTGCGTACCGCCTGGCCGGAGAATTGCTGCGCGGCCGCCAAGCCCCGATAGCCAGAGCTCTTGCGCAACGTGAGAGCGGTCGGCTTGTCCATGTCCTCGAACAGATAGTCGAGAGCAGCCTGATCGGGATGGGTCATCGGCGCGACGGTGCGGCTATAGGCGACCGAGCGGTCGGTCATGAGGCCGCCGATGTCGAAGGGGACGTAGGCAAGCTCGTCGGGATGGTCCTCGTCGGCCTCGGGCGCGCCAACCACCGCGGCGTCACGATAAGCCGGAAGAGGTGCGGGTTCCGGCGCGGGCTTCGCATGGAAGCTCGGTATCGAGGGCATGCCGCCTGCGCTCGCATAGGCGAAGAGCCTCTGGGGCGGCGGGGGCGTTCCCTGCTCGTGGGCGTCGGCAGCGATCTCATGCTCGGTCGGAGAGCTCGGCGTGTAGGAGGCGAGGATCGGCTGTGCCGGCTCGGGCTCGGGCGCCGCGGCGGGCTCGTTCTCCGCGACGACTGCGGTCGCTGAGTCAGAAGTCGAGTTTGGCGCGCTCTCGATCGAGTCATCAGCGTCGGCGACGTCCTCAGGCTCCGGTGCCGGTTTGATACGAACGGCCTGGGCGATCTGCGTCTGCTTCACCAGCCCTTGGGCAAGAGCAAGCTTGTAATCGTCCCTGGTGATCGGTTTGCCGTCGGCCGGTAAATATTGCGAATGGCCCTCGGGGAAGAGCGCGGCGAGCTCGAGCCGCGGAATTCTCGGCCACATGCGCACCCGGCCGGTATCGACATGGACGAAGGGAACGCCGGAGGTCGGGTAATAGCCGACGCCGCCCCATTCCCACACGAGAGCGGAATTGCGCAGCACTTTCACGGGAACGTCGGGGAAGGTGATATCGGATGCCTTGCCGAGAATGTGCTGGCTTCTCTTCGCCTGGCCGCCGCCATGCTTGCGCAGAGTCTCATTGGTCGAGGCGGTGCGGTAACCGCAGATGAGATGGACCGGTACCTGCGAGCCGAGCTCCTTGTGCAGGATCCAAATATGGTCGATCAGCTCGGGGTCCATCTTGGTTTCTTTATTGACCCGCCAATCGCGCATGAAAGTGTTGAGCCGCGCGAGCGCCGCCTCGTCATATTTGCCGTCGCGCTTGAAGGTGACGGTGATCGTCTCTTTGGTGTGGATGTTGTACATGGAGAGGGTGCGCGTCTCGCCGGTCGCGCTCGCCCGATAGGTGGTCGCCGACCACCACGCTGCGGCGGTCAGGATCATCACAGAGGCGCCGAACACGGCGCGACGTGCGACACTCCCCCGTTTGAGCATCCCCGAACTTTCCCTCACCGGCGTTGGAGCCGGCTCTCCCCGTGCGAGTCCGGCCCCCTCAGGCCAGACATCGGCGACCGGCGCCCTGTCGCATACCGGTCGTTAAGTAAGAGTATTAGCCAAATTGCGGGAAAAACAAGGCAAACGAGTTAACGTTGCCAGGAATCGCCCAGCAGAGTTAACAGGATTTCCACAGGATAATCAGACGCCTAAAGTCTAAGCGCGGCAGCCATCCGGGCGTCGTGGCCGTAAATATCGCCGTAGCTCGACAAGCTTCCGTCGTCGTTTACCTTGAGAGTGAAGTAGGTGATGTAGACGGGGATTTTCTGTTGCAGTGCAACATGAGAATCGTAGCCGTCCTCCATGGCCTGCTCCGTCCGCGCCTCGCTCCACCCCCGGTCGTGCTTTAAGAGGACGGCGGCAAGCTGATCGGGGTTCTGCACCCGCATGCAGCCGTGACTCTCGGCCCTGACGGCCTGAGCGAAATAGAATTTCTGCGGCGTGTCGTGCATGTAGACGTCGTGCTTGTTGGGGAACACGAATTTGACCTTGCCGAGTACGTTGTCGGGTCCCGGCGGCTGGTAGATGTCGAAACTGCGGATGTCCACGCGGTTCCAGTCGACAACGGCAGGATCGATCTCCTCGCCGTTATATTTCAGGCGGAGGTTGTGGCGCTGGAACACCGCGGTGTTGAAGCCGCCACCGCCGAACCAGGACGCCTCCTCGCGGACGTAAGGTCTGATCTCCTCGATCTTGATCGAGGTCGGCACGTTCCAGAACGGACCGAACACGATCTCCTGCATCTCGTTTGACAAGACCGGCGTCTGCTTCTCGGGCTTGCCGACCACGACGCGCGTCGTGTGAACGGGCTTTCCGTCGTCGACCACACGCAGCATGAATTCGGGGATGTTGACGTTGACGTAGTAAGGCCCGAGGTCGTGGGGGAGCCAGCGCCAGCGCTCCATGTTGATCAGGATCGCCCTGATTTGGGCCGAGTTCGCCCCCTCGCGCGGCTCAGCTGAAGGCTGTCCGTTCAACAGGCGGCGCGTGCCGGCGCCGATCGCGCCGTCGCCATAGGTCCCATTTGCCTGCTGGAAACGCTGGACGGCGAGCGCCAAGCCCATGTCGTAAGTGTTCGGGTTCATGCCGGGCTCCGCGGGCACGTCGAGCCGCTTCCGGACGATCGCCACCCGCGGGTCGACAACACCGAGCTTCAGCACCGGGCCGTCGGAAATGAAATTGGCCGGCTTTTCGGCAACGGCGTGCTCGACCTTGCCGCCGCGAAGCGCGATCAGCTTTTGCCTCAGCGCTTCGAATTGCGGCTGGTCGGGCTGGAAGCTCCTGAGATAGGCTGCAGGATCCGAGCGGATGGCGATCGATTCGATCACCTCGGAGGGATCGGGCAGCGCAAGGCTCGGATCGAGATTTTCGCTGAGCTGCTGCGGCTTGATGCGTCCGCCGCGCGCGTCGTTGGCGTAATCGAGCACGGCATAGCTCACCGTGATCTCGGCGTCCGCGAGCCAGTCTGCCTTGTTCGGATCGGAAGCGCTGAACCCATCCGTCTTAGGCAGCGCGTAATCCGCCGAGCGCAGCCCATAATCGTCGGCGTTCTTAATCTCGGCGATGACGGCCTTGCCGCGCTCGGTCAGGCCGTTCTGATCGACCCAGAGCGGCTTCTGATCCGGCACCGAATAGAACTCGACGAGCGCGCCTTGCTCGGTCTTCTTCTTCTCGCTGGTGGCGGTGAATTTCTCGGAGAGGCGATTCTGCACGGCCATGCGGATGGCATCGCTTGCCGTGATCAAGGTCTCTGGCTGATCGGGCTCGGCCGCAAGGGCTGGCGCACTGAACGGCGCCAACAACGCCAAGGTTAACGCAATACGATGAACTCGCCTCATAACTCGCTCCCCTCAGGCCTTGTTGGCCCGCGATTATCAGGCGCAGAACATCGATGCTCCGGGCCCCCCGCCCGTAGCCTTACTACGCCGCCAACCAAGGTTTCCCTAACGCGTATCGTTACTTAAGTGTGGCCAACCCGGCTCACGGCCGCACCTCGAGCCCGATCTCGCGCATTTTGCGGTAGAGCGTCGAACGCCCGATGCCGAGTCTCTTCGCGATCTCCGTCATCCGTCCGCGATAACGTCCGAAGGCAAGCCTGATCATGTCGGCTTCGACGGCTTCGAGGGAGCGGATGTCGCCCGAGTCGCTCAAGGCCGGGATGCCGATCGCATCCTTGCCGTTGGCAGAGGGCACGTGGATGGTCATGGGCGCCGCGGCGGACTCGCCCAGCATCACCGGGCCATCGAAGTGGGGAACCGGATCCTTGGGCGCCGGCGCCGGCGGCACCGTCACGTGATAGCCCTCAACATGCGCAGCGATCTGCGGGAACTCATTCACCGTCAGCATCGGCGTGTCGGCGAGCACGACCGCCCTGAACACGGCATTCTCGAGCTGGCGGATATTGCCCGGCCAGGTATAGCTCTGAAGCATTGCGCTCGCGTCGCCGTCGATGCCGTCGATGCGCTTTCCTTCCTCGGCGGCGAAGCGCGCGATGAAGTGGCGGATCAGCTCGGGCACGTCCTCGAGGCGCTCGCGCAAGGGCGGCACCCAGATGGGAAACACGTTCATCCGGTAATAGAGGTCCTCGCGGAAGCGGCCCTCATTGACAAGGCTGATCAGATTTTGATTGGTGGCGGAGATCAGCCGGAAGTCGACCTTGACCGGCTGCTTTCCGCCGACGGGATCGATCTCGCCCTCTTGCAGGGCGCGGAGCAGCTTGACCTGGGCGTCGAGGGGAAGCTCGCCGATCTCGTCGAGAAAGAGCGTGCCTTGATCGGCCTCGACGAACTTGCCGGCACGCTTCTCCGAAGCCCCGGTGAACGAGCCCTTCTCGTGGCCGAACAAGATGCTCTCGACCAGGTTTTCCGGGATGGCGCCGCAATTGACGGTGACGAACGGCTTGCCGGCGCGGGCGCTCTCGCCCTGGATGGCGCGCGCGATCAGCTCCTTGCCGACGCCCGATTCGCCCTCGATGAGAACGGGAATGGTGGAGTTCGCGGCCCTCTTGCCGAGCTCGATGACGCGCTTCATGGCCTCGCTGCCGGCGATCAGGTCGGCGAAGCCGAGCGAGCCCTTGGCCTGCGCCTTGATGCGGTTCAGCTCACCGGCAAGCGCCTCGATCTTGAGCGCGTTCTTGATGGAAACCTCGAGCCGCTCGGGGCTCACCGGCTTGACCACGAAATCCACGGCGCCGGCTCGCATCGCGGCGATGGCGGCGTCGATCGAGCCATGGGCCGTCTGCACGATGGCCGGAGGTTTCTTGGGGAGGCTGCGCATGGCCCCTAGCACGGCCATGCCGTCGGTTCCCGGCATGACGAGGTCGAGCAGGACGAGGCAAATGTCGTTCGCCGTATCGGCTTTGAGCGCTGCGAGCGCCTTTTCGCCGCTTTCGGCCGTGGCGACGCTATAGCCAAAGCGCTTGATGGACTCTTCAAGGATACGACGTTGAGCGGGGTCGTCATCGACGACCAGAACGCGTTTGGGCATGACGCAAGACTCACGAAAACTGGTTACGCTACACGGCAGAAGCTTCGTCACGAGACCCCAACACACGGGCTCGACCAGGCTGCTGCTGTGCCAAAATTGTGCACTCGAAGGGTAAATATCCTCTTTATTCCGGTTCGATTTTGGTCAAGCTGCGCGGCTACCGCCTTGCAGATCGACCTGAACTCCTTGCGTTTGGCCCTTGCGAGGGCGCATGCCTTCCCACACTAGGCGCTTATCCGCCGCTACCTGAGGATTCGACGTGCCGATGCTGTCCAAACTGACCCTCTGGCCGATGCACCCGACTTTCGCCGCGAGCGCGGGAGCGAAAGTCAAAGCCAAACGCCAAAATGCCGCCGAGACGCCGGCCAAGCGCAAGCTCGGGAGCCTGCCGGAGTGGAACCTGGCCGATCTCTACAGCGGGGCCGAGGCACCGGAGCTGAAGAATGACCTCACCACCTCGGAGCGCGCTGCCGACGCCATGCAGGAGCGCTACGCGGGTAAGCTCGCAACGCTGCTCGACGGCGGCAAAGGCGGCCATGCTCTCGCGCAAGCCGTGCGTGAGTTCGAGCAGCTCAACGACCTTCTCGGCCGCATCGTCTCCTATGCGAGCCTGCTCTATGCCGCCGACACCTCAGACCCCAAGCGGCAGAAATTCTTCGGCGATATCCAGGAGAAGATTACCGCGATCTCCTCGAAGCTCCTGTTCTTTCCGCTCGAGCTCAATCGGCTCGACGACAAGGCGCTCGAGACGGCGATGGAGCATTCGGAGCTCGGGCACTATCGCCCGTGGATCGAGGACCTACGCAAAGAGAAGCCCTACCAACTCGAGGACAAGCTCGAGCAGCTCTTTCACGAGAAGGCCGTCACCTCGCGAAGCGCCTGGGACAGGTTGTTCAGCGAGACGATGACCTCGCTGAGATTCGACGTAAGCGGCGAGAAGCTCAGTCTCGAGCCGACGCTCAATCGCCTGCTCGACGCTGACGAGAAGAAGCGGCGCAAGGCGGCCGAGGCGCTCGCCAAGACGTTCAAGGAGAACGTGCGGCTCTTCACCCATATCACCAATACGCTCGCCAAGGACAAGGAGATCTCAGACCGCTGGCGCGGCTTCGCCGACGTGGCCGACTCTCGCCACCTCCACAACCGCGTGGAGAAAGAGGTGGTCGACGCTCTCGTCGCCGCGGTGCGCGAGGCTTACCCGCGCATCTCGCATCGCTACTACGCGATGAAGGCGAAATGGCTCGGCATGAAAAAGCTCGCGCATTGGGACCGCAACGCGCCGCTGCCGGACGAGCCCAAGCAGGTGATCAGCTGGGACGACGCGCGCAAGACCGTGCTCACGGCCTACGGCGATTTCTCGCCGCGCATGGCCGACATCGCCGACCGCTTCTTCGCGCAAAGGTGGATCGACGCGCCGGTCAGGGAAGGGAAGTCGCCGGGCGCCTTCTCGCACCCGACCGTGCCGAGCGCGCATCCCTACATCCTGCTCAATTATCAGGGTAAGCCGCGCGACGTGATGACTCTCGCGCACGAGCTTGGGCACGGCGTGCATCAGGTGCTCGCCAATTGCCAAGGCCCGCTGATGGCGCCGACGCCGCTGACGCTCGCCGAGACCGCGAGCGTGTTCGGCGAGATGCTGACCTTCCGCGCGCTGCTCGACCAGGCGCCGAGCCCGCGCGAGCGGAAGGCGCTGCTCGCCGCCAAGGTCGAGGACATGATCAATACGGTGGTGCGGCAGATCGCCTTCTACAATTTCGAGCGTAAGGTCCACACCGAGCGGCGCGAGGGCGAGCTCACCAGCGAGCGGCTCGGCGAGATCTGGCTCGAGGTGCAGCGCGAGAGCTTAGGTCCCGCCATCGACCTCAAGCCGGGCTACGAGGCCTTCTGGTGCTACATCCCCCACTTCATCCATTCGCCGTTCTACGTCTACGCCTATGCCTTCGGCGATTGCCTGGTGAACTCGCTCTATGCCGTCTATGAGAAGGCTGAGAAGGGATTCGCCGACCGCTATCTCGACATGCTCGCGGCAGGCGGCACCAAGCACCACAAGGAACTGCTTGCCCCGTTCGGCCTCGATGCGTCCGATCCGAATTTCTGGTCGATGGGGCTGAAAGTGATCGAGGGGCTGATCGACGAGCTCGAAGCCATGGACGAGAAACCGAAGTCCAAAAAGCCCAAGAATTAGGGGGCAGGAGGTATGGGTCGGCGATGAATCAGGTCTCGCTGATCCCAATTCTGCTCTTTGGGGCGGCGCTCGCTTCGGCCGGTATTGCCGTGTGGCGCGGGCCGCGTCCAATCGACCGCAGCTTCGTTATCGACCGGCTGCTCCGCTATCTGTTCATCTTCCCGCTTGGGCTGCAGGGCCTGTAGGCATTTGTCGGCCACACGTTCTTTGCCGAGGAGGCGGCGCGCGCGATCGGCTGGGCCAATACGCCGTTTCAATACGAGGTGGGAGTCGCGAATCTCGGGCTTGCGCTCGCTTCGCTCTATGCCGCCTTCAGGGGCTTCGAGGCGCGCATGGCGGCGGGTCTCGCTGCCGGCTGCTTTTTGTTGGGCGCGGGTATCATCCATATCGGGGATATCGCCGAGACCGGCAATCTCGCGCCGGGCAATGCCGGACCGATCCTGCTCACCGACTTCCTCACGCCGATCGCGATTTTCGTTCTGCTCTATTTGTCGAGCGAAGCGTCGCGGCCGAAATCGCCGGCGACGCTTGCGCTAGAGGCTGAGCTTAAGGTCGCCCGTGAAGCGCTTCGCAGCTACCGCAGCGCGCTCGAGGATCTCGGCAAGGATTGAGTGAAGCCGCTCTTCATCAGGCCTATTTTGGAGTGGGAGCAAGCGCGATGTCGGCGATGACCGGGCGATGATCCGATCCGAGCCGCGGGCCCGCTTGCGTTGCGATCTTGGCGAAGCCGGGCGAAGCGAAGACGTGGTCGATGGCGACGAAGGGCAGAAGCGTCAGCCCGCGAGCATGCAGCGGCCAGGTGAAATGGAAGGTGTTGTAGCGCTTGAGCCCCGTCGCTTGGGTGAAGCCGGTGAGCTTGTCGGTCCACGGCGTCACGTTCAAATCGCCGGCGACGATGAGCGGGCCGGTTTGGTGGCGCACAAAATCGGCCAGAGTTACCACGTCGGCATATTGGAGCTTGGGATAGAAGGGCCGCGCCAGGTGCGCGCCGGCAAACGTCACTTGGGTTCCGTTCACCTCGATCTTTGCCCAGCGCAGCATGAGCGAGGCCCAAGGCGGCATGCCTCCGCGATCGACGCGTCCGTTTTCGTCGATCTTGTATTTCGAGAGGATCACGAGGCCGTAATCGCCGAGACTATAGGGATAGCGCGAGCCAAGGACCTCGCGGAGCTTGCTCCAGTTGTCCGGGGTCATCTCTTGCATCACGACAAGATCGGCATCGGTGTCGGAAAGAAACTTGGCGATGTCGTCGATCCTGTCGTTGTGATGCCAGACATTGAAGGTGACGACTCTGAGAAAACGCGGGGCTCCTTCCGCTGCCTCTTGCGCGCCGCCTTCGAGCGCGAGCGTGAAATGGGTGCAGTCGATGATGGCAAGAAGGAGCGCCAGCACCGTGAGCAGGCCGCTGCGCGCAAGAGCGGCGAGGATCGCCACGATGAGCGTGCCGACGAGAAGAAAAGGGAGCCCGTTATTGACGATGTCGAGCGCGGGAAACCATCGCGCAAGCAAGCCGATCAGAGTGAGGATCGCGCCGATGACGAGCCCGGCCTTGGCGAGCGCTTTCAAGGCAAATGGCATGTTCTATTTCCCTCTTTGTTCGGGCTTAGGGAAGGTGCGGGGCGGTGCTTGAGGGGAAGCGCCCCTATATGAGGGAATGTCTTAGCTGTCGAGAACCCCGCAGCCGTACCCATGACCGACCGCATGTCAGACAAGGAAAAGAACAGGTTCAGCGCGCGCGCCATGCGCTATGCGTCGGTCGGCGCCAATGTCGGGGGCGTCGCCGCGCGCATTGCGAGCCGCCGCCTGTTCGGGCTCGATCCCGAGCGCGACAAGGATGCGGCTTCGCTCGCTGCGGCGCTCGGCGGGCTGAAAGGCCCGATCATGAAGGTGGCGCAGCTCCTCGCCACCATCCCCGAGGCGCTTCCGGCCGAATATGCCGCTGAGCTCGGCCAGCTCCAGAGCCAGGCTCCGCCGATGGGTTGGCCCTTCGTGCGGCGGCGCATGGCGGCAGAACTAGGCCCCGATTGGGAGAGAAAATTCGCGAGCTTCGAGCATGAGGCGGCGGCCTCGGCCTCGCTCGGACAGGTGCACCGTGCGCGGAGCCACGACGGGCGCGCGCTTGCCGCCAAGCTGCAATATCCGGACATGCAGTCAGCGGTCGAGGCCGACCTCGCGCAGCTCGGCGTGCTGTTCGCGCTCCACGCAAGGTTGCGACCCGCGATCGAGACTTCTGAGATGCGGAAAGAGATCGCGGCGCGGCTCAGAGAGGAGCTCGACTACGATCTCGAGGCGCGCCACATGCGTCTCTATGCGCTCATCTTCAATGACGATGCGCTGATCCGCGTGCCGGAGGTGGTGGCCGAGCTCTCCACCAAGCGGCTTCTCACCATGACGTGGCTCGACGGAGGGAAGCTCCTCGATTATCGCCACCGCACGCTCGAGGAGCGCAACCACATCGCGCGCGCGATGTTCCGCGCCTGGTGGTTCCCGTTCAGCCATTACGGGGTGATCCACGGCGATCCGCATCTCGGCAATTACACCGTGTTCGAGGACGGGGAGGGGAGAGCCGCCGGCATCAACCTGCTCGACTATGGCTGCATGAGAAGCTTCGCGCCGAAATTCATCCAGGGCGTGGTCGATCTCTATCATGGGCTGTTGCGCAACGACCGCGCGCTCATCGTGCATGCTTACGAGACCTGGGGTTTCGCGGGCCTCTCCAACGAGCTGATCGACATTCTCAATATCTGGGCGAACTTCATCTATGGCCCGATGCTCGAAGATCGCGTGCGCACCATCGCCGACCAAGTCAGCCCCGGCATGTATGGAAGGCGCGAGGCGTTCCGCGTGCATCAAGGTCTGCAGGAGAAGGGGCCGGTCAAGGTGCCGCGCGAGTTCGTGTTCATGGACCGCGCGGCGATCGGGCTCGGCGGGGTATTCCTGCATCTGAACGCCGAGCTCAACTATCACCGCCTGTTCGATGACACGATCGCGGGCTCGGACCTCGCCGACGTGGCCAAGCGCCAGCGCGAGGCGTTCACGCAAGCCGGCGTTCCCTTGCCTGAAGGCACCGTTTAAGGCAGGCCTTGGTGTCCTACCCCCCCCTCGCGGGGAGGGATGGAGCCCGTTGCGCCGCTCAGGCACGTTTCATCGCTTCGCCGCGTAAGGCCGCGCGAAGGCATATCAAAGAGCGAGTCCCCCTGAAGGGGATGGCGCGCCGAAAAGCGCAAACCTATGATGTCCGCAATCCTCGCGGATCGCGGCGGGCGCCTCTCGGCGCGCCACATGCGCTCAAGTAGCAAAGCGGTAGCGCATGCTATTTGCGGCGTTGGTCGGCGGCGGGCCGCGCTTCACATTGAACGTTGCCTCTTCGCAATGGCGGACGGAGCAACGGCCAAGCTGTAAGCCAGCTCCTGGCAGGTTCTCGTAGTGGAACCGGCCGGAGCCCCGGCACCGCCCGAGTGCTCGTGCTGCGTGCATGAACCCGCGGGCGCCGCACCTTGTCCCGCTGTCGCAACGCCTCGCGAAGCGCCCTTCAAGTGGACCAGGTAGAGCGACTGTAAGCCGGGTTTGGCGGGCGGGGATATGTTTGTATGACCGATTATTGCCCGCGACACGGGCTTTGTGGTATTGGCCGGGCGGGAGAACAAAGCGTCGAAGATCACAGGGGAGTGGAATGAAGATCAATCCCGCCGAGGGCCATCCGGCAATGGACTATGCCGAGCATGAGCGGACCTATAAGTTGTTCCTGAAGCTGACCGCCTATCTCATTATAGGCGTGGTCGTGCTCATGGCGCTTCTTGCCATCTTCGTGGTCTGAACCCGCCTCTATTTTCCGCCTGGCGACCCCCTTTCGTTTCGACTTAGGCCTGGATGAGCGCTAGCCTTGCCGTTCGCGTAAGGGCCGGCGACGGAGCAACGATGATTGCGATTGGCGTGCCCGCCGAGGGACAGGACGAGCCGCGCATCGGGCTGACCCCCGAGACGGTCAAGAAGCTCGTCAAGGCCGGCGCCACCGTCACGATCCGCTCTGGCGCGGGGTTGCGGTCCCATTTCTCAGACCAGGATTACAGCGCCGCCGGCGCTAAGATCGCCAAAACCGACGCCGACGCGGTTGCCGACGCCGATATTGTGCCGACCGTGCGGCGGCCTGACCCTGCAATCGCTAAGGCGATGAAGAAGGGTGCGGCGCTGATCGGCATGCTCGATCCCTTCTCAGACGCCGAGGGCCTCGACGCCTTAGCCAAGACCGGTATCGCCCTGTTCTCCATGGAGCTGATGCCCCGCATCTCCCGCGCGCAGGTCATGGACGTGCTGTCCTCGCAATCGAACCTCGCCGGCTACAAGGCGGTGGTCGACGCGGCTGCCGCCTTCGAGCGCGCTTTGCCGATGATGATGACGGCGGCGGGCACGGTTCCCGCGGCGCGCGTCTTCGTCATGGGCGTCGGCGTCGCGGGTCTCCAGGCCATCGCCACGGCGCGCCGGCTCGGCGCCATCGTCACCGCGACCGACGTGCGCCCTGCGGTCAAGGAGCAAGTCGCCTCGCTGGGCGCGAAATTCATCGCGGTCGAGGACGAGGAGTTCAAGCAGGCCGAGACCTCCGGCGGCTACGCCAAGGAGATGTCTGATGCTTACAAGAAGAAGCAGGCCGAGCTTGTCGCCGAGCACGTCAAGAACCAGGACATCATCATCACCACGGCGCTGATCCCGGGGCGGCCCGCGCCGAAGCTTCTCTCCAAGGCGATGATCGAGAGCATGCGCCCGGGCTCGATCATCGTCGATCTCGCAGCCGAGCGCGGCGGCAACGCCGAGCTCGCCAAGGCGAACGAGACCGTCGAGCACAACGGCGTGCGTATCATGGGCAAGCTCAATCTCGCGGGCTCGGTTCCGGTCAATGCATCGAGCCTCTATGCCCGCAATCTCCAGGCCTTCATCGAGCCCCTAATCGACAAGGAGAAGAAGACGCTCGCCATCAATTTCGACGACGAGCTGGTCAAAGGCACTCTAATCGCAAAGGACGGCGCGATCGTGAACGCCATGATTGCCGAGCGGCTCGGCGGCAAGAGTGGCGGGGCTGCTGCCGCGCCCACGAAGCCCGCCAATGGCAACAATGGCAACGGCAAGAAGGCTGCTCCCAAGCGCCAGCCGAAGGGAAGCAAGACCGGAGGCACGACATGATGGGACGCAGGCTATTCCTTGCTCTGGCGATCCTCGTCATCGCGCTGCTCGCTGACGGAGTCCTTGTGGGAAGCGCGTTCGCGCAAGACGCGGCGCCAGCCGAAGGCGCGCATAACTTCGTGTTCCGCTTCTCGATCTTCGTGCTCGCGATTTTCGTCGGCTATTACGTGGTGTGGAGCGTGACGCCCGCCCTTCACACGCCGCTGATGTCCGTGACGAACGCCATCTCCTCGGTGATCGTGGTTGGCGCTCTGCTCGCCGTCGCCGTCGAGGCCGCGGACGCTGCCGGCGGAAGCGGCCATTTCCTCGCCAAGCTGCTCGGGCTTGCCGCGCTCATCATGGCGAGCGTCAATATCTTCGGCGGTTTCCTCGTCACCCAGCGCATGCTCGCCATGTATCAGAAGAAAAAGAAATGAGCTCCGATCTCGCCTCGCTGCTCTATCTCGTCGCGGGTGTCCTCTTCATCCTGGCGCTGCGCGGGCTGTCCTCGCCCGAGACCTCGCGGCGCGGCAACTATCTCGGCATGGCAGGCATGGCGATCGCCGTCGTCACCACGCTCGCAGTGGCGCGCCCGCATGAGCCGCTGACCTGGGCGATGATCGCGGCTGGCATCGCGCTCGGCGGCGGGATCGGCGCGGTGATTGCCCGCCGCATCCCCATGACGGCGATGCCCGAGCTGGTCGCCGCCTTCCATTCTCTCGTTGGTCTCGCTGCGGTTCTGGTTGCGGCCGCGGCCTTCTATGCGCCGGAGGCATTCGGCATCGGCACGCCGGGCGCGATCCACACCCAGAGCCTGGTCGAGATGTCGCTCGGGGCGGCGATCGGCGCCATCACCTTCACCGGCTCGATCATCGCCTTCTTGAAGCTTTCGGGGCGCATGTCGGGCAAGCCGATCATCCTGCCCGGGCGCCACGCTCTCAATATCGGGCTCGCGCTCGCGCTCATCGCCTGCATCGTCATGTTCTGCCAGCAGCAGAGCGACGTCTATTTCTGGGCGATCGCGCTACTGTCGCTCCTTCTCGGCGTGCTGATCATCGTTCCGATCGGCGGCGCCGACATGCCGGTCGTTATCTCGATGCTGAATTCCTATTCGGGATGGGCAGCCGCCGGCATCGGCTTCACTCTCGGCAATACCGCGCTGATCGTCACCGGCGCTCTCGTCGGCTCATCGGGCGCGATCCTCTCCTACATCATGTGCAAGGGCATGAACCGGTCCTTCATCAGCGTGATCCTCGGAGGGTTCGGCGGCGAGGTGGCGGGACCGGCGTCGGGCGCGGAGCAGAAGCCGGTCAAGCTCGGCTCGGCCGAGGATGCTGCCTTCCTCATGAAGAATGCCGGCAAGGTGATCATCGTGCCGGGCTACGGCATGGCGGTAGCGCAAGCGCAGCACGCGCTGCGCGAGATGGCGGACGGACTGAAGAAGGCTGGCGTCGAGGTCAAATACGCGATCCACCCGGTCGCTGGCCGCATGCCGGGCCATATGAACGTGCTGCTCGCAGAGGCGAATGTGCCCTATGACGAGGTGTTCGAGCTCGAGGACATCAATAGCGAGTTCCCGCAGGCCGACGTCGTTTATGTGATCGGCGCCAACGACGTGACCAACCCGGCCGCCGAGGACGATCCATCATCGCCGATCTACGGCATGCCGGTGCTTCAAGTGTGGAAGGCAGGGACCGTGCTGTTCAACAAGCGCTCGCTCGCTTCAGGCTATGCCGGCATCGACAATCCGCTCTTCTATCGCGACAACACCATGATGGTGCTCGGGGACGCCAAGAAGATGACCGAAGAGATCGCCAAGTCGTTTTGACGCAGCCGGGCAAGGTTAACTGCCTTAGAACTAACGTAGAATTGTCAAACTCCGGCTGAATTTTCCACTATAACGCCAGGTGCTCCCGGGTTGCGGCAGCCCATTGCACTGCAATCCTCCAGTTGCCACCCGCATTGGGCAGGCGATAAACTTAAGGCCGGTTGGGCTTTCGCTGAAACATGCCCAGTTTTCGGCTGTGGGGGGCAGGGGCTTTTGCCCTGTTGATCATGATCACGCCCGTTTTGGCACAGGGTATCGCTTGCAGCGATCCGCAACGGCCCATGCTTGAGATCGATCTCTTGTTCGGCCGCAATATCGGAGGCAAGGTCGGCGTGAGCGAGGAACAATGGACCGATTTCGTGGCGAGCGAGATCAGCCCACGCTTTCCCCAAGGTCTGAGCGTGGACGATGCGCTTGGGCAATGGCGCGATCGCGAGACGAACGCCATCGTCAAGGAGCCGAGCAAGGACGTGCAGATCATCGTTCCCCAAGACACGGAGGTGAAAGGGAAGATCGACGCCATCGTGACCGCCTACAAGGAGCGCTTTCAGCAGCAATCGGTCGGTGTGGTGATGCGGCCGGCTTGCGTGTCGTTTTGAACCCGCTCGGCTCAGACGAACCGCCTCTCTCCTGAACGCTTCGTTCAAGTTGCGTTCATCATAACTCGAATAGTTGGTTTGCCAAATTTACCGCCATTAACGAAATGACTTGAAAGGTACTGCCTGAACCATGCTCAACCTTCTGCTGTCGCTCGCCGGTATCTTCGTGCTGATCGGGATCCTCGCCCGGCTGCTCCACCGCTATTTCCTCTACATTCCTGACCGCACCAGGGTTGCGCCACACGAGGCGGGCCTTTCCGGCGTCGAGGAGATCATGTTCAAGGCGGCCGACGGCACCAAGCTCATCGCCTGGTATCTGCCGGCCAAGGGGACGAAGCCCACGCTCCTCTATTTCACCGGCAATAGCGGCAATGTCGCCAATCGCGCCGGCAAGATAAGGACCATCGCCGCGAGCGGCTACGGTGTGTTCATGCTCAACTACCGTCGCTACGGCGGCTCTGAGGGGCGCCCAAGCGAGGCGCGCAACGCCGCCGATGCGATCAGCGCCTATGATTGCCTGCGCGGTCAGGGCGTCGCCCCAAGCGATATCATCGCTTACGGGGAGTCGCTCGGCACGGCTGTCGCGACGCGGCTTTCGCTCCAGCGCGAGGTGCAGGCGCTCGTGCTCGAAGCACCGTTCACCTCTGCCGTCGATGTCGGCAAGCTGCTGTGGAAGGGCTTCCCCCTCGGCATCATCATGGTCGATCAGTATCGCACCATCGAGCGCATCGGCCAGGTGACGGTGCCGCTCTTCATCGTCCATGGCGGGCGCGACTCGATCATCCCGCTCGACCAGGCGCGCCGGGTCTATCACGCGGCGAACGAGCCGAAGAGCCTCGTGGTCGTGCCGCAAGCTGGCCATAACGACCTCTACGAGCGCGGCGCCTTCGAGAAGGTGCACGGCTTCCTCGAGAGCTTGCGTCCTGCCAAGGTGGCCAAAGCCGGGCGCCAGGTTGAGGTCGCAGCGGCCGCAAGCGGCGAGCTCCGCTAGAACCCGTCGACGCACTGTCATTCCCGCCAAAGCGGGAATCCAGTACGCACCGCCGTTGGTCGATTACCCGCGGCGACGCCCATTTCTGGATTGCCCGGTCAAGCCGGGCAATGACACTTCACTTTTGGAATTGGCTAGCGGCGGGGTCCGCGCGGCTTCGCGGCAGCAGCGGCGCCGGGGCCACTCCCACCGCCTTCGCGCTGCGCCTTCTTGCGCGCGAGCTTGCGAGCTCTGCGGATGGCCTCAGCCTTCTCGCGGGCACGCTTCTCCGAGGGCTTCTCGTAATAATTACGGAGCTTCATCTCGCGGAAGATGCCTTCGCGCTGCATTTTCTTCTTCAGCGCCCGGAGGGCCTGATCGACATTGTTATCGCGAACGACGACTTGCACGCGTCTAGATCTCCGATTGGCCGTTGGTTTTTTGGAATGGAGCGGGGGCCAAAAGCGACCCCGGCCAGAACCGGCCAAGGTCCCGCATCCGGATTTCCCCTAACAGAAGGCGCGCGCGTTGTCCAGACGGTCCGGCGTGCTCACTCCGCCGACGCCGGGTGCTCGGCGTGGGGAATGCAGGTCCCGGTCGTCTCCATCCCGTCGCGGCGCCACATGAATTTCTGGATGTCTGGGTAATGGGCCTCGCTAGGGTTGGCCTTAGCCCAGGTCTCCCAAGTGTTGTAGGT
This sequence comes from uncultured Alphaproteobacteria bacterium, assembly GCA_963747175.1. Classification (GTDB taxonomy): domain Bacteria; phylum Pseudomonadota; class Alphaproteobacteria; order Rhizobiales; family Methyloligellaceae; genus Methyloceanibacter. Next base: position 116,568 of record CAVVDW010000005.1, read on the forward strand.
GCGGATATAGCTGTTGCGCATCTCCTCCTCGGCCTTGAGGCAATCGTCGATGGTGTCGAATAGGAGCCCGGTCTTGACCGGGATCGTCCCGTAGATCAGCACCAGCAGCATCCACTTCATGGTCTTGCTCCTCGTACGGGACGGGAATGGTCCCGCCGTCAGCTCTTGGGATAGAGCCTGGTGAAATGGCCCATCTTTCGCCCGAGGCGCGCTTCAGCCTTGCCGTAGAGATGCACGCACGTCATGGGCTCCGCGGCAAGAGCACGCCATTTCTCGACGTCGGCGCCGATGAGATTGGTCATGACCGCATCGCTATGGCGGGCGGTGTCGCCGAGCGGCCAGCCGGCGATGGCCCGCACATGGTTCTCGAACTGGCTGACGGCGCAGGCGTCGAGCGTCCAATGGCCGGAATTGTGCACGCGCGGCGCAATCTCGTTCACGACGAGGCCCGGCCTGTCTGCATCGGCGCGCTGGAACAGCTCGACGGCAAGCACCCCGACATGGCTCAGCGCGTCTGCGATCGTCTTTGAGATGTAGGTGGCCTCGGCGAGAAGGGCAGGGGATCTCGCGACCGGAACGCGGCTGATGGCGAGGATGCCGTTCTGGTGCACGTTCTCGGCCAGGTCATAGACCTTGAAGTCACCGTCGCGACCGCGCACGGCTACGACCGAGACCTCGCGCTCGAACAGGACGAGACCTTCGAGCACGGCAGGAACTTGGCCGATGCTCCGCCACGCCGCCTCGGCGTCCGATCGGTCGCGGATCATGACTTGGCCCTTGCCGTCATAGCCGAGCCGGCGCGTCTTGAGGATCGCCGGCGGCCTGATGCGCGCGAGCTCGGTGTTGAGCTGATCGAGACTGTCGACCGCGGCATAAGGCGCGACCTCGATGCCAAGGCGACTGATGAAGTCCTTCTCTGCAAGCCGGTCTTGCGCGACGGCGAAGGACTTCGCTCCGGGGAAGACCGGTTTCACGCGCGAACAGGCCTCGAGCGTCGCCGCCGGCACGTTCTCGAATTCGCAGGTCACGACGTCGACCGAGGCGGCAAAACGCGCGAGCGCGCCCTCGTCCGTATAGCTGCCGACCGTGCTGGAAGCGGCAACCTCGAAGGCCGGCGCCCCGGGCTCGTCGGAATAGATGTGCGACTTGAGGCCGAGGCGGCTCGCCGCGACGGCGAGCATGCGGCCGAGCTGGCCGCCGCCCAAGATGCCGATGGTCGAGCCGGGAGGAAGCGGCGCCTCAGGCATCGTCCTCGACCGCCTCGGCTATTCCTTCCGTCTGCGCCGCGCGGAAGGCGGCGACGCGTGCGGCAAGCTTCTTGTCGGCAAGGGCGAGGATCTGCGCCGCGAGCAGTCCCGCGTTGGTCGCTCCCGCCTCGCCGATGGCGAGCGTTCCGACCGGAACGCCGGCCGGCATCTGGTTGATCGACAAGAGGCTGTCGAGGCCTTTGAGGGTTTTGCTTTCGATGGGAACGCCGAGCACTGGAAGCTCGGTCATCGAGGCGGTCATGCCGGGGAGGTGCGCTGCGCCGCCCGCGCCGGCGATGATCACCTTCAGTCCGCGCTTCCGCGCGGTGTTGGCGTAGGAGTAGAGCCGCTTAGGGGTGCGGTGGGCGGAGACCACGCGGGTTTCATAAGGAACTTTGAGCCTATCGAGGATCGAGGCCGCGGCCTTCAGCGTCGGCCAGTCCGAGCGGCTGCCCATGATGATGCCGACGACGGGCTTGGCGACGCTCATCTTGGGCTCATGGGGTATTCGGCTGCTCGCGGAAAGCGCGGGATTATAGGGGCGCGCCCTTGCTTGGCAAGGCAAGTCTCGCGGGTTTCAGGCTCAAGAGGGTTATGGACGGGAGGCCCGCACATGCCGCAAATGACGAGGATGGCGGGAAAGAGTGTGCGCAGCGAGAGCCTGATGAGGGCCTATCTCCTCCTGGTCGCCGTCCTTCTCGTGCCGATCGCGCTGAGCTATGGCATCGCGCCCGCGACCGTACTTCCCAAGGCGCTCGATATCTCGGTGTCGGGGGCCGATCAGACCCAGATTTTCCGGGCCCTGATGTGCCTTTATCTCGCAGCCTCGGTGTTCTGGGCCATCGCCGCGTTCAAGCCGGACTGGCAGAGTATCGCCGTGATCTGGGCCGTGTTCTTTTGCTTCTCGCTTGCGCTCGGCAGGGTGATCAGCCTCGTGGTCGACGGTCCCGCCAGCCTGCTCTTGGATGTGTATCTCGCCCTGGAAATTTTCGGCGGCCTGCTCGGCCTGGCAGTCTTGGCGTACGCGAGGAACGAGGCTCGTCACTAGGCGATGATGTCGGGGAGGAGCTGGTCCTCGATGCGCGCGATCTCGTCCTTGAGGAAGAGCTTCTTCTTCTTGAGCCGCTTGAGCTGGAGGGCGTCCGCCCTGCCTGATTCCTCGAGCGCGTTGATGGCGCTGTCGAGGTCGCGGTGCTCCTGCTTCAGCCTGAGCAGCGTCGTCCGGAGCTCGCGAATCTCCTCGCTCTCCATGGGACGTCCCCTGCTCCTTGTCCTGCCTCTCGGGACGGTCAAAAGTATCGCGGCGATCAAGGGGGCGCGCAAGGCCCTGGGCAAGGCAGTCTGGCGCAAATCCCCCGCCGTTGATTTGGCGCAAGGAGTGACAGGAGACCGCAGGCCAGGATTAGACAAAACGCCCCCGATTTGACATGATGGACGGCCGAAGACCAACTGCTATGGAGGTCCGATATGGCGCTTGACGCACACCTCGTTGAGCTGTCTGAGAAGCATCGTGCTCTCGATCGCAAAATCGAAGAAGAGTTGGCTAGACCAACGGCGGACGATCTCAAAATCGCGGAATGGAAGCGTCAAAAGCTGCGTCTCAAGGATGAAATGGAGCGGCTGAAGCATGAGATGAGCCATTAGGCTCGACCGGCTCAAGCCAAGCGCATTCAGCGCAAAGGAGAATTTTGAAGGCCGTGGGGGCGCCTATCGTTCGCGTCCCGCGGCCTTTCATTTTGAGTAGGGGCTCTCCTTAAGCCAAGAGCCCCCAAGATCGCGTCGGCCGAATCACCCCCGAGGGAGGACGAATATGCCGGGCGGATTTGCGTTTGATGGGCGAGGGGGCGTGGCTGGGATTGTCGCGGCCGCCATTCTCCTCGCGTGGGCGGCTCTACAGGCTGACGCCGCCGAGAAGGACCTGACCGACAAAGGCAGAGTGCTGGTCGAGCAGCACTGCTCGCGCTGCCATGCCATCGGCAAGGAGGGTGATAGCACCCATCCTGAGGCGCCGCCGTTCCGCACGCTGTCGAGCAAATACCCCATCGACGATCTCGCCGAATTGCTTGCCGAGGGCATCGTGTCCGGCCATCCCGACATGCCGATCTTTGTGTTCAGTCCGACCGATGTCGAGGCGATCATCGATTATCTGAAATCGATCCAGGACCAGCCCTCGCCTCAAACGCCGCCACAAAATCCGGGTTAAGCGTCGGCGGCGCCTTCCGGCCACATCAGCCAATCGCGCGCGGCCTCCTCCTCGTCGGGGGCGAAGTGCTCGACCTGGCAGGTGATGAAGGGCGCGACCAGGCTCGACCAGAGATGATGCACGTCGGGGTTAGTGACGATGGCGAGCCGGCTGAAATCGTGGAGGTGTCTCAGGCTGAACTTCACGTCATGCCAAAAAGCGATCGCATCCATCCCTTCAAAGTCTTCGATGATCTCGAGCACGCGGATCTGGCCGTGGCGGGCAATGAAGCCCTCGAGCTTGCCCGCGATCCTGTCGAACTCCTCGGTCGAGACGCGGCCCTTCAGGACGATCTCGACCGCCTGCGCATTGTCGTATTCCTTGTAGGACAGCATGGTCGGTCCAGGCGGGAGGCGGGGAGGGGACGCGCCGCGCCATCCTAATCCATGAGTGCGAGGCGCGCCTAGCCGCCCTGGGTACAACTTCCTCTGGACAAGAGCCAAGCGTTCGATTGCTTTTTCGTATCGGGCGAAGATTATTGCCGCGATCGGGGAGGGAGAGGTGGACGCGACAGAGGCACAAGAGGGGATCGAGGACGAGATCAAGGACGGACGCACGCGCAGGCTCGCGCTGCTCATCGCAGCGCTCGCGGCGCTGCTCGCGCTGGTCTCGATGCAGGACGACAACACCGCTCAGGATGCGATCAGGAGCAATATCGGGGCTTCCGATCTCTGGTCCTTCTTCCAGGCGAAGACGATGCGCGAGCTCGTGATCGAGTGGGACAGCGAGATGCTCAAGGTCGAGCGCGACGGCGCAAGCCCCGAGAAGCAGGCGGCCATAGACGATCTGCTCAAGTCTTGGGCGGAGAAGAGCGCCAAATACAATTCGGATCCCGAGAGCGGAGAGGGCCGCAAGGAGCTGCTAGCCCGGGCGAAGGCGGCCGAGGCCGACCGCGACGAGGCGCTCGCCGCCAATAATCATTTCGGCTATGCGTCGGCCGCGCTCCAGCTCGCCATCGTGCTCGCCTCGGCCTCGATCATCCTCGGCATCGCTTGGCTTGCTTACATTGCGTGCGGGCTCGGCGCTGTCGCAGTCGTCTTCGCTGCCTTGGGGGTTTTCGCTCCCACCTCGTTGCCGCTTTAGAATTCGCTCCCATATTAGAGTTTAGCCGACTGACAGAAATGAGCGGTGAAAGCCACGCTATTGCCGCCTTTTTGGCGCTTCATGGCAGGGGCTCTACGGGGAGAGAAGGCCATCAAGAAATTCCTCATCACGCTCACGGCACTTGCAGCGATCGCCTGCGGCGCGATCTATGTGGTGCTCAGCCCGCCGCGCCCCGTGATCAAGCAGGTCGAGACCAAGCCTCCAGCGCGCCTCCTTCCTTACGAGCAGCAGCTTGCAACCAAGAAACCCGACCAGCCGGCAGGGCCGCAGGCCGACTCAGCTAATCCGGCGCAGCCGGCAGCTCCGGCCGAGACGGCCAAGGCCGGGACCGACGCGTCTGCGCCTCAGCCTGAGAAGCAGGCTGCCGTCGAGCCCTCCGCGCAGCCTCATGGCGTGAACCCGAAAGGCCAGCAAGGCGCAAGCCAGACCGGCGGTCAGGGCGTACCTCCGGCCGAGGACGAGAACGCCAATGGCGGCATGACGCCCGATGACGTCGCCCCTCCATCACAGCAAGGGGCTGTGCCGCCGGACGACGGCGCGCCGCCCTACGATGCGCAAAGGCCATACGATGTGACGGCGGTGCCGCCCGGCGCGGTACCCCCGGGTCCCTACGGTGAAGCGCCTCCGCCCCCCTATGCGCCTCCTCCCTACGCACGCTCGCCGCGGGACGGCCTCTATTCCGGACCGCCTGAGCAAGGTCCTTATGGCGCGCCGCCGCCTCCGGGCCCCTATGGCGATGCGCCTCCGCGTCCATACGGCAATGGTCCCTACGGGCAGGGTGACAATGGTCCGTACGGACAGGGTTCTGCCGCAGCGCCGCAGGGCGCCGAAGGGCCGCCGCAAGCCGCTCAGGGCGAGCCCGGCGCGCCGCAACAAGGTGCGCCGCAGGAGGAGTGGGTTGTGGTGCTCGTCTCGGGCGCCGGCATGCGCGCAACGGCCGCCGACGACGCTCCCATGCTGTTCGCCTTCCCCTATGGCCGCAATCTCAGGGTCGTCTCCCATTACGGAGATTGGGTCGAGGTGACCGACCCGAAGAGCGCGGCCACTGGCTGGATGAAGAGCGACGAGGTGTCGCCCATCGCGCCGCCCGGAGCAGGGCCCTCTCAGACCGAAGCCTATGATCAGGGCCCGCCGCCGGAAGAGGGCGGCTGGTTCCGCCGCCGCCGCGGCGGCTTTGCCGACATGATCAACCGCGCGCTCGGCGGCGGCTTCTGAGCGCTCCTCTGATCAATCTTTCTTGTTGAGGCATCGCGCTCCTTGAGGAACGCGCGGGAGAGGCATACTGTAAGAGCAACTAGACGTGGGGCCGATCGGACAGATCGGCATGAATTGGCTTTTGCTGTCGTTGTGGCTGCTCGGTGCCGTCGTTTACGCGGCAGCCACTCTTGTCCTCACACAGCCGTTCCTGGATGGCGGTTCGGCCTCGCTCGCAGCGGCCCACGAGACCGTGGTGGCGAAGCAAGCGGCAAAGCTTGCACCAGACCCCGCTGGCCTAAAGGCTCCTTTGCCCGCGCCGGCAACTGTCATTGAGCCAGAGCCGGTGCAGCCCTCGACCGACAGCGTGACCATGCCCCGCAACGAATGGGTCGCGATCGTCGGCTATACCGCGGTCATCCGCGCCGAGCCTTCGGTCTCATCGCCCGTGCTCACCGCCTATCCCATTGGTCACGCTCTCAGGGTCATCGGACGCGAGGGCGATTTCGCCCGTGTCCAGGACTTGAGCAGCGGACAACTCGGCTGGGTCGCTGCGAGCTCGATCGGGGCCTTCCTGCCCGGCTATCGTGAGCGCGAGGAGCCGATGGTGCAGCCTACGCTCGTCGCCGCCACCCAGTCGCAAACGAACGTGATTGCGCCGAAGCCATCGACATTGGCCGCTAGCGCCGTAGCGCCGCGGCAGAAGCAAGAGACCGTGGCAGTGGCAAAGCAAGAGACCGTGGCGGTGACCGAGACGGCCGCCCCGCCGCTTCTCACGCGCGCGAGTATGCGGCCGCAGCGCTTGGCCCAGAATCAGGCCGACGGCGGCGTCGCCGCTCTCGTGCAGCGCGCCTTTAGCGGTCACTGAGACCTCATCAGAGCAATTGAAAATTGCTACGCAGCAGGTGGATTGCCGCTCGCGTTGCGCACGGAATCGAACTCGGCGATGTCCTTGGCCAGGAAATAATTGAGCATGGTACGGATGGTCGCGATCACGGCGAGCTTGGAGATATCCTCCCAGGTAGGCGCGACCGCTGTACGCACGAGATCGGCGGCAAGGGCGAATTCGAGACCAAGCAGAATCCAGGTGGCGAATCTGAGCCAGATCTCGCGCCCCTGCAACTCGTCGGCGCCACCCCTGAAGGCGCCCGCGGCCACGCTCGTGAATGCCTGGACCGCGCCAAAGCTCACCACCAATACCGCGCCAGCCTCGATGACGAGCGCGATGTAGCTTGCGATCTCGCCGAACTGAGCTTCGAGTGAAACTGGTGTCATCCCTCCGTCCCCGGTTGAGATTGGCGCGAAGCAAGCATAGGGCGCAACCAAGAAATAGGGCGCCTTACGCATAGTTCACTTGTGATGAGCGCGCGCTGTCATCATATGTCCGATAACGCCTGAGTGAACGGCGGAACAAGGACTTAACCCGTCCGTTTCGCCTCCGGTCACTCATGTCACGGGCCGGTGCCGAGGTCGCGACTTTAGGCCATCAGACTTATGGAGGAATGGATATGCGATCGATGCGCCGTCTCGCCGTTTCAGCGGCAGCTTCTCTTGGAATCATCGCGGGCATTGCGCCCGCATCAGCCCTCACTCCCGGATGGGTAGCGCCCTTGGCGAAGACCGCGCCGAGCAACGTCGTTCAAGCGGACTACTATTGCGGGCCGGGCTGGTATCTCGACCGGTGGGGCCAGTGCCGTCCCTATATATCTCTACGGCTACGGCTTTCCCTATTACCGCTATCGCTACTACCACCACGACCACCATCACTACCGCTACAAGAACTACGGCTACAGGAACTTCGAGTTCCACGATCATGGCCATCACGGCCACGGCCATCACGGCGGTAACAACTTCCGCGGTATCAATGTCTATGGCCGGAGCATGGGTGGCCATGGCGGGCATGGTCATGGCGGTCATGGCCACGGCGACACGGAGGTCATGGTGGCCATGGAGGCCACGGCCACGGCCGCTGATCCGCAAGCGCGCCGAAACCTTTGGATCGAGCTGAGCGAGGTCTAGATATCAGACCGGAGAGGAATTGCGCCTTTCCGTACACGAAGGACGACGTCCTCGTCGGACCATTCGGCGACGATAAGGACACCACCACGTCTGACAGATGAGCGGCGATGACCGCAGCGATCGACTTCAGACGCTCCCTCGCAGAGGATGAGCTTGATAGAAGGCCACCGGGAATGCTTTTTGTGCGTTACGCTACCTTGCGGTCTGTCTGACCTGGAAGCTTTGACGGACGACCTCCTGATCGTGCCTTGACGGCGAGGATGATGACCTCTGTGTCCATCGATGTCGATCATGCGCGAGGCAGGGTGCTCGCTGCACGATCTGAGTAGCGGTCGCGTCTTCGCCGGCAGCTCGCCAACCTCGCGGCCAAGAAGCTGCGCCATTGCGCCGGCGCCATAACGGCAATCTTCATAGTCAAACGTCGTGACAGCGTCCGGCGACGAGGTCAATATTCATCCAAAGCAGCCGGCGTTTGACAAGCGAGCACTATGGCAAGCATTACGAAATCACGGCGCGAGGTGTTGATTTTCGCTCTCCCTACTGACGTACCACCATTAGCCGCCGCAAATCGTGAACGCGGGGTTGACGCGCTGCGAAGCGCGCCAGAGCGGTAAAGGATCGGCAAAGAGCGGAACCTCACTTCCGCGCTTTCGCGCTTTCGCGCTCGCCTAGAGATCGGCGGAATTGGTGACGAGGGTGTGTCGGTCTTCCGCTCGGTCACTTGACGCTTCCAAGACCCTCTTGTGACTCGGGGGAAGCGGACTCGGCCTTGGCCATCTCGCGCAGCTTGAATTTCTGGATCTTGCCGGTCGAGGTCTTGGGCAGCTCCACGAACATGACGTGGCGCGGACATTTGTAGCGGGCGAGATGCTCCTTGCACCAGGCGATGATCTCGGCCTCGGTCGCGCTTGCGCCGGGTCTGAGCTCGACGAAGGCGCAAGGCGTTTCGCCCCATTTCGGATCGGGCATGGCGACCACCGCCGCCGCGGCGACGGCGGGGTGCTTGTAGAGCACGTCCTCGACCTCGATCGATGAGATGTTCTCGCCGCCCGAGATGATGATGTCCTTCGAGCGGTCCTTGAGCTGGATATAGCCGTCCTCGTGCAGCACGCCGAGATCGCCGGAATGGAACCAGCCGCCGGCGAAGGCTTCTTCAGTCGCCTTCGGGTTCTTGAGATAGCCCTTCATCACGATATTGCCGCGGAACATGACCTCGCCGAGCGTCTCGCCGTCGGCCTCGACCTTCTCCATGGTCTCGGGGTGCATCACGGTGAGATCCTCGAGCGCGTGGTAGCGCACGCCCTGGCGGATGCGCTTGGCGAGCTGCTCCTCATGGGGAAGCTCGTCCCAGGCCGCGTGCCACTCGTTCAGCGTCGCGGGGCCATAGGTCTCGGTCAGGCCGTAGAGATGGGTGAGCTCGAAGCCCGCCTCGTCCATCTTGGCGAGCACAGCGGCGGGGGGAGGCGCCGCCGCATGGTTGAAGGCGACGCGGTGGCTGAATGGGAGCCGCTCCTCCTCGCTTGCGTTGAGCAAAGAGGCCATGACGAAGGGGGCGCCCGAGAGATGAGTCACTTTATGCGTGGCGATCGCCTCGTACATCTGCTTGGCGCGGACGGCCCTGAGGCAGACATGCGTGCCGGAGACGAGACTGATCGCCCAGGGGAAGCACCAGCCGTTGCAGTGGAACATCGGCAGGGTCCAGAGATAGATCGGGTGCTGGCCCATCCCCGTCGCGAGCGTGTTCGAGTAGCACATCAGCGCCGCGCCGCGATGGTGGTACACGACACCCTTGGGGTTGCCGGTCGTGCCACTCGTGTAGTTTAGCGAGATTGCGTTCCATTCGTCTTCCGGCATCGACCAGCGATAGTCCGGATCGCCGTCGGCGATGAAATCCTCGTAATCGAGATTGCCGAGCCGTGTCCCCTCGACACCGCATTCGAGGTCGCGATAGTCGATCAGAAGCGGCTTCACCTTGGTCTGCTTCAGCGCCTGCTTGAGGACGGGGCCGAACTCGGTGTCGCCGATCAGCACTTTCGCGCCGGCATGGTCGAGCATGAAGGCGATCGCCTCGGCATCGAGGCGGGTGTTGATGGAATGCAGCACGGCGCCCGCCATCGGCACCCCATAGTGGGCCTCGAGCATGGAAGGGGTGTTGGCGAACATCACCGAGACGGTGTCGCCAAAGCCTAAGCCGCGGGCGGCGAGCGCGGAGGCAAGCTTGCGGGTGCGCGCGTAGAACTCGGCGTAGGAGGTCCGCGTCTTCCCGTGAATGATGGCGGTATGATTGGGGTGAACGGAGGCCGCCCGCTCGAGAAAGACGAGCGGGGTCAAGGGCTGGTAATTAGCCGGGTTCTTGTCGAGGCCCGTCTCGAAAGGATTGGCCATGGCTTGGGCGTTTCCCCGGAGGCGGTGCCTCCTTATTCACCCTAGCCAAGCTCTAGCCTTCGGATCAATCGCCGAGTTCGAGCAGCTAATGAGCGCCGGCCAAGCGCGGGGACCGGTTCGCGGGCTCGCTCTGCTTAGATGTCGTGGGTTTGGCGCAGGTCTGCGAGTAATAGGCGAGCACGGCTGCGAAGCCGATGAACGCAAACAGCACAATTGCCAGGTAAGCGATGTCGATCGTGCTCATGACGCACCCCATTTGGTGGAGATGCGTCTATTCGGCCAGAACAGGTCCTTTCGGCCTTGATCGGGGTCAACCTCGCCGCTGATCTTCGTCAGTCGGAGGGGACGTCGGTGCGCTTCAGATCCTTGAGCTTGGCGAAGACGGAGTCGATATCGGGGGCTTCCTCTTCCTCGTCAGGCGCATTCATGGCCGCGCGCGCCTCTTGCGCGAGAGCGGTGGCCATCGGGCGCTCGGGCTCGGGCTGAGGTGCCGCCGCGGCCAGAGATTCCTCGGCGGGAAGCAGCGTGCCGGCCTTGGGCGCCTCGACGATGCCAGCCTCTTTCCGCTCGCGCTCGATCCTCGCCGCCGCCTTCTTGACCTCGGCATCGAGGTCGATCTGGGAGCAGAGTCCAAGCGTCACCGGGTCCTGCGCCTGAAGATTGGGCGAGTTCCAATGGCTACGCTCGCGGATGGAGATGATGGTCGGCTTGGTCGTGCCGACGAGGCGCATGATCTGCGAGTTTTTGAGCTCGGGATGGTTCTTCAGCAGCCAAAGGATGGCATTAGGCCGATCCTGGCGGCGCGACACCGGCGTATAGCGGGGCCCTCGCTTGGTCTTGACCTCAGGGACCTCGACCTTGGGCTCAGAGAGCTTCAAGCGGTGGGAGGTGTGCTCCTCGGCGAGTGCAATCTCGTGGCGGGAGAGCTGGCCCGAGGAAATCGGGTCCATGCCTTTGATGCCGTGGGCCACGTCGCCGTCAGCGATGCCCTTCACCTCGAGCACGTGCAGGCCGCAGAACTCCGCGATCTGCTCGAAGGTGAGAGAGGTGTTGTCGACCAGCCAGACGGCGGTCGCTTTGGGCATCAAGGGGGTACGGTCCATGGGGTTCTGACCTCAAGAGGATAGCGGCGGCCTCCCGCCCCCTCCGGCGAAAGAGCCAATCCAACAAAATGAAGGGGAATGAGGACTATATAGGGGCTGCCGCTTCCGTAGGCAATTGTTTCGGAGCGGAAATTACTGCGTTATCAGCACAATCTTGCCGACATGGCCCGGATCGTCGATGTGGGCATGGGCCTTCGCCGCGTCTTCAAGCTTGAAGGTGGAGTCCATCACCGGTTTGAACTTGCCCGCGGCGATCAGCGGCCAGATGTGCTCCTCGATCGACTTTGCCATGCGCGCCTTGGCCTCGGGGCTTTGGGCACGGAGCGTCGAGCCGGTGAGCGTCAAGCGCCGCATCATCAACCGCATCAAATCGATCTCGACTTTCGACCCCTTCATGAAGGCGATCTGCACGATTCTTCCTTCGAGCGCGGCTGCTCCGAGGTCGCGCTCGATATAATCGCCACCCACCATGTCGAGGATGACATCGGCGCCGTGGCCGCCAGTCGTTTCGCGCACTGCCTCGACGAAATCCTCTTGCGTGTAGTTGATCGCGCGGACGGCGCCGAGCGCTTCGCAGGCGCGCGCCTTCTCGGCGCTTCCCACCGTCACCATGACCTTCGCACCGAGCGCGGCCCCGATCTGGATCGCCGTCGTGCCGATGCCGCTCGCCCCGCCATGCACCAGGAGCCATTCGCCGCGCTTAAGCGCGGCGCGCTCGAACACATTGTGCCACACAGTGAACACGGTCTCGGGCAACGCCGCCGCCTCTGTCATCGACAGCCCTTTCGGGACCGGCAACGTCACTCCTTCCGGCGCCACGGCGAACTCGGCATAGCCGCCGCCATTGACCAGAGCGCAGACGAGATCGCCTTGCTTGAACCGCTTCGCGCCCGCGCCAAGGGCGACCACCTTGCCGGCGACCTCGAGCCCGAGCAGGTCAGACGCGCCCTTCGGTGGCGGGTAGAGTCCCTGGCGCTGAAGAACGTCGGGACGGTTGATGCCTGCTGCGGCGACCTTGATGAGGACCTCTCCCGGTCCGGGCGCGGGAACAGGCCGCGTCACTGGAACTAGCACCTCGGGTCCACCCGCACCCTTTGCCTCAATGACCGTCATCGTCTTCGGCAGCATGTTCCTCGCACACTCCCCTGTCATGCCCGTGCAGGCAGGCATCCAGTAACAACTGTTGTTCGCGATCAACTTCTGCCGGAGCTACTGGATTGCCCGGTCAAGCCGGGCAATGACAGTTAGGGGATTAGCGAGGCATCGCCTAGTGCTAAACTCCATCCATGGACGTTGACGACATCGCCCCGCCGCCGAAGAAACCCAAGAGCTACGAGCTCGGCCAGGATCTGAGCAAACTGTCGGTCGGAGAGCTGAAAGCTCTCATCGACGACCTCAAGGCCGAGATCGCCCGCGTCGAGGCAGCGCTTGCCGCCAAGCAGTCCTCGAAAAGCGCTGCGGAGGCCGCCTTCAAGCGCTGAAAGAAGTGCGCTCATGGTTCCTTTAGGTAAATCCCGCCTTAGCGTTAACCGGTTCTTAGGACTTTCGCGGTAGGGTTCTCTTCATCCAGTCCTCTGGATCTGAGTGGCCTGTCCACTCTGTTTGACGCCTCCCTGTTAACTTCCTGAGCCGCCGCATGGCGGCTCTTTTTTTGGCCTGATTCAGGGGGTTTAACCTTTGTGGTTGGAAGGCGACGACGAGCCTTTCACATGGCATAGTATGCCGCCGGGCACGGGACGTAGACGGGAGTGGCCGATGGCGGGGAAATCCAGGAGTGGAGACCGTGACGAAAACGTTACGGTCTCGTTCGGCGCGAAATTCGCGCGGTCGGACCAGTTCAAGACCGTGTTCCGCGAGGGCATGGCGCTGGTCGAGGCGGCGGCAACCTATCTTGACGGTGAAGGACGCAAAGAGGCGCGCAAGCTCCGCCCGCCGCATTCGCTCGCTTATGCCACCGAGAGCATGCGGCTCACCACGCGGCTGATGCAGCTCGCCTCTTGGTTGCTCATCAGGCGCGCGGTCAGCGAAGGGGAGCTGACCCAGGAGCAGGCCATCGAGGAGCAGCGAAAGATCAAGCTTCCCGTGACGGGCTGCGACCAGCCGACGCGCGAGCTCGGCCAGCTCCCGCCCAAGCTGCGCGAGCTGATCGAGCAGAGCATTAAGCTCCAGGAGCGGGTGATCCGTCTCGATCAGATGCTCGATTTCAAGGAGCTGCCGCCCGGGGAAGAGGTGGACAATCCGCTCAAGTCGCAGATGTCGCGCTTGCGCGCCGCGTTCGGCCCGCAGGAATAACCCCACAATCAATCGTGTCATTGCCCGGCTTGACCGGGCAATCCAGTAATCACTGCAGCGTTGGGGGGTACTGGATTCCCGCTTTCGCGGGAATGACAGATGGCTATTTCAAAAAGCCTTCGTATTTCCGCTTGAAGCGGGTCAGCCGCCCGCCGCGGTCCATCAGATGATGGCTGCCGCCGGTCCAGGCCGGATGCGTCTTCGCATCGATGTCGAGCTTCAGAGTGTCGCCTTCCGACCCGTAAGTCGAATAGGTGACAAACTCAGTTCCGTCGGTCATCACCACCTTGATGCGGTGATAATCGGGATGAATGTCCTTTTTCATGGCTTCCGGCCTTGCAAATCCGTGAGATTTTCTTGGGCCGAGCCTATAAAGCAAGTTTCTTGGCCGCACAAGGCTGCGCCTGAAAAGCGCGGCAGACAACCCTTTGCGCAGGCCGCCAAGGCCCGTAAAGTCTGCCCCGCAAAAAACGCTAGCTGGGCTGATTGAGTGCAACTCGCAACACCAAACGCTGACGGCGCCGACCGTCACGAACGGACTGCTGCCCAAGACGAGGCGGCGAAAGAGGAGGCAAAGCGCCCCCCGCTAGGCCGGCTTCTCGCGCTGAGGCCCTATCTCTTGCGCCATAAAGCCATGCTCGGCGCTACTCTGCTCGCCCTTCTCGTCTCCGCCGGCGCGACGCTCGCGGTCCCGCTCGCCGTGAGGCGAATGATCGATCTCGGCTTCTCCGGCGTCGATCCGAGCCTCATCAACAAATATTTCGCCACGCTCGTCGGCGTCGGTCTCGTGCTCGCGCTCGCGAGCGCGGCGCGCTTCTATTGCGTCAACTGGCTCGGCGAGCGCGTGGTGGCCGACATCAGGCGCGACGTGTTCAAGCACCTCACCGGGCTTAGCCCCGCCTTCTACGAAGTCTCGCATTCGGGCGAGGTGATGTCGCGGCTGACGGCCGACACGACGCAGGTCAAGGCGGCGGCGGGCACGGTGATCTCGCAGGCGCTGCGCAATCTGCTGCTTCTCATCGGCGCGGTTGCGATGATGGTGGTGACGAGTCCTAAGCTCTCGCTCACGGTCGTGATCGCCATTCCAATTATTATCCTGCCGCTCGTGGCTTACGGACGTTCGGTGAGGGCTCTCTCGCGCCAGGCTCAGGACACGCTTGCGCAGGCCTCGGCCTATGCGAGCGAGAGCCTCACTCAAGTCCGGGTGCTCCAGGCCTTCACCCAGGAGAAGACGGCGGCCGCGCGCTTCGGCGCGGCGGTCGAGCGATCCTTCGCCGCCGCCAATGCGCGGGCGAAGTCTCGCGCGGGGCTGACGGCGATCGCCATCTTCCTCGTGTTTGCGAGCGTGGTCGGCGTGCTGTGGTACGGCGCGCAGGACGTTCTCGCCGGCACCATGACCGGCGGGAGACTCAGCCAGTTCGTGCTCTACGCTCTGCTCGCCGCGGCGTCGATGGGCGAGCTCAGCGAGGTGTGGGGCGAGGTGAGCCAAGCGGCCGGCGCGGCGGAGCGCCTGAGCGAGCTACTCGAGGTCCAGTCAGAGATCAAATCACCTGCGCGCCCCAAGGCGCTGCCGGAACCGCCGCTGGGCGAGATCGCCTTCGCCAATGTCTCCTTCTCCTATCCCTTGCGGCCGGAGACCAAGGCGCTCGACCGCGTGAGCTTCCGGGTCAGCAAGGGCGAGCGTGTCGCTCTGGTCGGACCGTCAGGCGCGGGCAAGACAACGATCTTCGCGCTTCTGCTCCGCTTCTACGATACCGACCTCGGCAAAGTCGAGGTGGACAGCGTGCCGGTCAACGAGGCGGATCTTGCCGCGCTTCGCCGTCGCTTCGCGCTCGTGCCACAGGAGACGGCGCTGTTTGCCGATACCATCGCGGCCAATATCGCCTATGGCGCCGAGCGAGCGAGCGAGGCCGAGGTCGAAGCGGCGGCTAAGGCCGCCTTCGCGCACGATTTCATCATGGCGCTGCCGCAGGGCTACGCGACCATGCTGGGAGAGGGGGGCGTGACGCTCTCGGCGGGACAGCGCCAGAGGATCGCGATCGCCCGCGCCGTGTTGCGTAACGCGCCGATCCTGCTGCTCGACGAGGCGACCAGCGCCCTCGATTCGGAGAGCGAGACCCTGGTTCAGCGTGCGCTCGACAAGGTCATGGAGGGGCGCACCACGCTCGTCATTGCGCACAGGCTCGCGACCGTGATCTCAGCCGACCGCATCCTCGTGTTCGACCATGGCCGGTTGGTCGAGGAGGGCCCGCATCAGAGCCTGATCGGCAAAAGCGGCATATATAAGCGGCTCGCTGATCTGCAATTCGCTCCCGACGCGGCGGAGTGAGTTTCGCCTGAGCGCCGACACAGACTCCTATCCCTCCCCTTGACGGGGAGGGTGGCTCGCCGCGTTGCGGCGAACCGGGTGGGGTGAGTGCTTCTGAGAGAGATCCAATCCCCCACCCGGCGCGCTATGCGCGCCGACCTCCCCGCGAGGGGGAGGTATGAACGAAGGGTGGCTACCGTTCGGTGAGCTTGAGCTCGATGCGGCGGTTCTTGGCCAGAGCCTCGTCGCTCGTTCCGGCGTCGATCGGCTGGAACTCGCCGAAGCCCGCCGCAACCAAATGCTCAGGCGCGATCCCCGCCTGCATCAGATAGCGGACCACCGAGATCGCGCGCGCGCTCGACAGCTCCCAATTCGAGGGGAACTCCGCCGTGGCAATCGGGTGGATGTCTGTATGGCCGTCGATCCGCATCACCCAGGCGATGTCCGGCGGAATCTTGGTCTCCACCTCTTTCAGCGCGTCGGCGAGCTTATCGAGCTGGGCGGTTGCCCCCGGTTTCAACTCGGCAGAACCTGAATCGAACAAGACGTCGGAGGGGAACACGAAGCGGTCGCCGACGATCTCGAAATCGGCGCGGTCGCCGAGCGCCTCTTTCAGCTTGCCGAAGAAGTCGGAGCGATATCGCGCAAGCTCCTGCACCTTCTTGGCGAGCGCAACGTTCAGGCGCTGACCGAGGTCGGCGATCTTGGCCTGGCTGTCCTTGTCCTTCGCCTCAGAGGCATCGAGCGCCTCCTGCAAGGAGGTGAGCTGAAGGCGAAGCGCCGCGAGTTGCTGGTTCAGCATCTCGACCTTGGCGAGGGCGTCGTTGGTGATCTTCTTCTGATTGTCGAGCTCGCCGCCGAGCGCGCGCACCCGGTCCTCGGCGCCTTGCGTCTTGCCGCCGGCATCTCCGAGCAGGCCGGTGAGGCGCTGATTCTCCTTGTCCTTATCGCCGAGCGTCGCTTGAAGCGCGGCAAGTTCGTCTTCGGTCGATTCCTTCTTGGACTTCTCAAGCGCGAGTAGCTCGGTGAGCTCCGAGAGCTGGCGGTTGAGGCGCGACAGCATGGTGTCCTTGCCGCTCGCGGCCTGGGAGACGAAGTAATTGGTGAGCATGAACAGCGACATGAGGAAGGTCACGACCAGGAGCAGGGTCGAGAGCATGTCGACGAAGCCCGGCCAATAATTGGCCTGGTAGCGGCCGCGGCGCGCGCGCGCGAGTGCCATTTAGCCCTGCTCCTCACGCACCGGCATCATCGACTTGTCGGTGATCTGCCGCAGCACGTCGGCAAGCTCGTGCTGCTGCTGCGCCTGTTCGTCGGCCCATTCGCGCACAACTTTCTGCTCGGCGCGCATTTGCCGGATCAGCTTGTCGACGCCTTGCGCGAGGTCCTTCACCGCGTCGCCGGTATTGTCGTTCAGCATCTTGAGCTCGACCTTCTCGCTGAGGTCTGACAGCGAGCGCTGCATGTCCATCAGAGCGAATCTGAGCTGCGGCGGCATGGCTGCTGCGGTCGCAGCATCGGCCGGCTGGAGCTCGGTGATGCCGGACAGCCAATCCTCGAGCTCGTTATAGAAGCGTCCCTGCGCGTGGCCCGCCTGGAGGTCGAGGAAGCCGAGGATGAGGGAGCCGGCGAGACCGAACATCGAGCAGGAGAAGGCAGTGCCCATGCCTTTCAAGGGACCCGCGAGTCCTTCCTTCAGTTGATCGAATAGCATGACGTTCTCGCCGACATTGGTGTCGAGCGCGCCGATCGTGGCGCCGACCGAGCTCACCGTCTGCAGCAAGCCCCAGAACGTGCCGAGCAGGCCGAGAAAGACGAGCAGGCCGACGAGATAGCGCGTCGTCTCGCGCTGCTCGTCCAGGCGGGACGCGACCGAGTCGAGCAATGAGCGCATCGAGCCGGTGGCGAGCGAAAGATGCCCGGTGCGATCGCGCAGCATGGTGGCCATGGGCGCGAGAAGAGCGGGGGTGGTCTTGTCGGATGTGATGCCGGGATCGGAAATGCGGAAATTGTTGACCCAGTTGATCTCGGGATAGAGCCGGAGCACCTGGCGGAAGGCATAGACGGTGCCGACGATCAAGACGCCGATGATCAGCGTGTTAAGGCCCGGATTGGCCATGAAGCTATGGCGGAGCTGCTGTGTCTGGCCGTCCAGGATGACGGCGAGCAGCACGGCGAGGATAAGAAACAGCGACATGCGCCAGAGGAAGACCTGCGGGCGCGTGAGCTTAACCTTATAGACTGGCGCTGCCATTGGGCGCTCGTTCTGAATCGGCTCTGTTGCCGGTTGAGCTTAACCGAATAGTTTCATAGGCAAAACGGCAACCTCAGGGCAGAGTTTTCCCGCGACGCCCCTGTTTCGTTCGGAATTTGCGGATCGAGTCAGCGAGGGCTGCTCACAACTCTTAGACAGTGGGTCCGCCCGCGTCTTTGAGAAGCTTGAGCAATTTCCGCTGGATGGCCTCGTTGCCGGCGACAATGCTGCCGTTGTCGAGCATGCCCTCCTTGCCGCCGGCATCGCTCAAATAGCCGCCGGCCTCGCGCAATATGACGATGCCGGCAGCCATGTCCCAGGCACGGAGATTGCGCTCCCAGAAGCCGTCGAGCCTGCCGGCTGCGGTCCAGGCAAGATCAAGAGCGGCAGCGCCCATTCGTCTTACCCCAGCGGAGCTTGCCATGACGGCGGCGAGCTCCTTGAGGAAGACCCCGTGATCGGGACGTCCGCTATGGGGGATGCCGGTGCCGATCACCGACGCCGAAAGCTCGGTCCTGGCGGCGACCCGCAAGCGGCGGCGGTCGTTGAGATAGGCGCCTTTGCCCCTCTCGGCGGTGAAGGTCTCCTGGGTGGCTGGATTGAAGATCAGCCCCGCCACGAGATCACCCTCGCGCTCGAGAGCGATCGAGACGGCGAAGATCGGGATGCCGTGTAGGAAGTTGGTGGTGCCGTCGAGCGGATCGACGATCCAGCGATGGGTGCGGTCGGCGCCTTCCACCTCTCCGCGCTCCTCCATGAGGAGGCCGTAGCCCGGCCGCGCGCGGGTCAGCTCCTGGTGCAAGATCTCCTCGGCGCGGTGGTCTGCGGCGCTGACGAAATTCGATGGCCCCTTGAGCGAGACCTGAAGCTGTTCGACCTCGCCGAAATCGCGCGCGAGGCTGCGGCCGGCCTTGCGGGCCGCGGCGAGCATCACGTTCATCAGCGCTGAGGCGGGCATGGTGCTACGGGTCCGGGTGTCATGCCCGCAGAGGCGGGCATCCAGTGATCCACGAAATTCGGCGCAAAGCCAGCGCGCGGTTTACTGGATTCCCGCTTTCGCGGGAATGACAGTCTTACGCAAAGACGATGGGCGCTACTCGGCGCGGCGGACGTAAGTGAGCTCGTTGGTGTCGACCACCACACGCTCGCCGACGCCGACGAAGGGCGGGACGAGGATGCGCACGCCGTTCTCGAGCTTGGCAGGCTTGTAGGACGAGGCCGCCGTCTGGCCCTTCACCACCGGCTCTGCCTCGACCACTTCGAGGGTCACCTGGTCGGGCAACGCGACGCCGATTGACCGTCCCTCATGGCTCTCGACCGTCACCGTCATGCCATCCTGGAGAAATGCCGCGCGCTCCCCGAGGAGCTCTTTTGGGATCTGAATCTGGTCGTAGGTGTCGACATCCATGAAGGTGAGCATGTCGCCTTCGGGGTAGAGATATTGATAGTCCTTCTGCTCGAGCCTCACGCGCTCGACCGTCTCCGAGGAGCGGAAGCGCTCGTTGAGCTTGGTGCCGTCGATCGCGTTTTTGAGTTCGACTTGCGCGTAAGCCGGACCCTTGCCGGGCTTCACCGCCTGCGTCTTGACCGCGATCCACAACGCCCCCTTGTGCTCGATCACATTGCCGGGGCGAATCTCGTTGCCATTGATTTTCATGGAATGCCTTAAAGCGATGACTCCGGGTCGCGGCCTTTAAGACGCGAAGGCCCTGTCGCTGTCAAGGTGGCACTCTCACTCCGAGAGGCGGCCGTTGCGCCATGCTTCGGCGTCCTTCTCGGCCTCGGCGCGCTGCTCCTTGGTGAGCTTGGCCAGCATCAAATCGAGGGTGAAGTCGCTGACGCCTGCGCCTCGCGCAAGGAGATGCCATTTGGCGGCTTGTACGGGGTCTTCCTTCACCACCACCCCATTGGCGTAAAGCCGCGCCAAGCGGTTCTGGGCGACGGGATTGCCTTGCTCGGCGGCCTGGCGGAACAGCTTGGCAGCCTTGGCCTGGTCCACCGCCACGCCTTCGCCGTTGAACAGCTTGATGGCGTACTCGACTTGCGCATCGGGAAGGCCGCCGTCCGCCGCGCGTCCGAGCCATTCGGCGGCCTTGGCCTTGTCGATCGGGACGCCACGACCGAACTGGTAGAAGGCGCTCAGATCGTATTGGGCCTGCGGATTGCCGCCCGCCGCCGATTTCTGCATCCAGTCGGCGGCCTTGGCCTCGTCCTGGGGGCGCCCCTTACCGTTCAGATAGATGAGGGCGAGGTTGTATTGCGCTGAAGGGTTGCCCGCTTGTGCCGCCCGCTCGAACAGATCGGCGGCGATGCGGAGGTCCTTCTTCACCCCGCGTCCTTCGGCAACGAGGGTGCCGAGGGAGAATTGCGCATTGGCATCGCCAAGATCGGCAGCCTTGGCGTAGTTATCGGCGGCCTTGCCGAAATCCTGAGCGACGCCGAGCCCCTCCTCGTAGATCTGGCCCATGAGGGTGTAGGCCTCTTTTGAGCCTTGCGCTGCTTCCTGCTCCGCGAGCTTGAGCGCGGTCAGATAACGGCCCTGGAAATAGGCGGCGTAGGACGCATTTTCCGTGGCCCGCGCGGCGCAGGGGACAAGCGAGAGGGCTAACGCCGTGGCCAGCAAGGTCGCCCGCGCCCAAGTGAAGCTCACGCCGCCCTCCTCACGCCGGAAATCGCCCTGCCGATCTCGGCGATGCGGTTGACCGCGTCGTCCTCCCGCCAGATCAGTCTGGAGGGGGCGATGAAGTCGGCGCCGAGCGTGGCGAGCTTCAGAGCGGCATCAGTCCCGTCAATATTGAAGGCGACGCAGGGGACGATGAAGATCTCGGCCCACCAAGCGATTAGCTCGGCACATTGATCGATCCCATCGATATCGCTCGGTGAAGTTGGCCCGAAGCCGATGTAATCGGCGCCGAGCTCGGCGAGCAACATGGCCTCGTGACGCATGAGCCCGCATTCGACGCCGATGCTCGCGTCGGGCCCAAGCAGCGCGCGCGCCTTGCGATAAGCGTCGGGGTCGACCTCAAGATGCACGCCGTCGGCGCCCAAGCGCTCCGCGCGCTCGGCATTGTGCTCGATGAGGCAAGCAGCGCCGGCGGCCTGCACAAGGTCGATCAGGCGGGAAAAGCGATCTTCGTCGCTCGCGCCGTCGTCGCGCCCGAGCAAAACGCAGGCGATGTCAATTCGCGTAAGCGCTTGCGCGAGTTGGGCTTCGAGCTTTGCCGTGGGCTCGCCTGGCAGCTGCAAGTAGAGCCGGCACCTAGGCCTGACGTCAGCCATGAATCGGGGGCTCTCGCCGCCTCCTGGACGTTGACGATGCATTAACAGCGCCCGTCTCAAATCACACGCCTCTCGGCACTGTCAATCGCCACTGGAACCAAGCGGGGGAATCGGAAGTTGTTGAACATTTGGCAGAGCGCGACCACATTATTGCCAGACCGCTGTGTTAGGCAGCGAGCATGCCACTTCGGCGGCATGAGGCGGCGGGCCGAGCGGGGAGGGCCAGCAGCACGATGACGGACCCTGATGCTCTGCAGCAGGCAACGGAGCGGCTCGACGCCGCGGTCTATGAGCTCGAAGGTTTCCTGCAACATATTCTGGCGGAAGGTAAAGGCGGCGAGACGGTCGCCTCGCTGAAAGAGAAAGTGCGCAGCCTCACCGAGGAGCGCGACCGGCTCAGGATAGATCTCGATGCGGAAAAGACCTGCGTGCGGCGCCTCAAGGTGGCCAATGACGAGGTGTCCGGCCGGCTCGAGGCCGTGATGGTCACTCTCAAGGACATGATGCCGGCCGTGCCGGGGTAAAGAGGGTAACAGGCGGGGGGTTCGCATGGGTCAAGTCAGCGTCACGTTGAACGGCCGCACTTACCGGCTCGAATGCGGCGAAGGCGAGGAGACTCACCTCATCGCGCTCGCAGAATATCTTGGCTCTCATGTCGACACGATGCGACGTAAGTTCGGCCAGGTGGGCGACGATCGCCTGATCCTGATGGCCTCGCTCGTCGTTACCGACGAGCTGTGGGAGCTGAGGCGCCAGATGCAGGAGCTGAAATCGACGCTTGCCGAAGCGCGCCGCGACCGGTCGGTCGCCGACGAATCGACAAAGCATCTGCAGGCCGAGCTCTCCGCCCGCGTCAGCTCTGCAGCCGACCGGCTCGAGATGCTGAACGACCGATTGGGAGACCTCGCCGGAGGGACCACCCCTCCGGCAACGCGGCGTTAGCGCATGATCCCGAAAAGTTGCAGACTTTTCGGATAAGATCATGCGTCAGAGACAAGAACCTAAAGCGAAATCGCGAATTCGATCTTCAGGCGATTTCGCTTTAGTCGCAATTTCCCCTCTCCTTCGCTATATTCGCGGTTGGCGGGCTGCGAGGTGCGTTAGGAGCACAATTCCCAGGGCCCTATAAGATCCTATGGGAGCCGACCCTGACGGGGACCGTGGTCTCCGACACTTGGCGCCCACCTACTCATGTAGGGACACCCGGGATCTTAGCTCCGACGGCCATCGCGGCTTCGCCTCCTCTTGCGGCGAGTCCTCGCCTTTCTGCTTTCATCGCAAAACTGGCCACACGGCCTGCGATTCGCTATTGACGCCCATGGATGCTCGAGCAAGGCGGCAGGACGGATCGGCTTAAAGGCATGCGAGTTCTGTTTTTGGGTGATTTGGTCGGCCGTTCCGGGCGAAACGCGGTGATCGAAGCCCTTCCCAATCTACGCGAGCGCTACTCCCTCGATTTCGTGGTGGTGAATGCGGAAAACGCCGCGGGAGGCTTCGGCATCTCCGAGCAAATCTCGATCGATCTGCTCGATGCCGGGGCCGACGTAATAACCACCGGCAATCACGTATTCGACCAGCGCGAGGCGCTCGTCTTCATTGAGCGCTACGACCGGCTGCTTCGGCCGATCAACTATCCCGCGGGGACGCCGGGGAAGGGCGTCGGCCTGTTCAAGGCTGCCAACGGCCAGGACGTGCTCGTGATCAATGCCATGGGGCGGGTGTTCATGGCCGATCTCGACGACCCGTTCCGTGCCGTCGAGAAGGAGCTCGAGGCTTGCGGGCTGAAGACGGGCGCCGACGCCATCCTCATCGACTTCCATGCCGAGGCGACCTCCGAGAAGGAGGCGATGGGCTATTTCGTCGATGGGCGGGTGAGCGCGCTGATCGGAACGCATACTCATGTGCCGACGGCCGACGAGCAGATCCTGCCGCGCGGCACTGCCTATATCAGCGATGCAGGCATGTGCGGCGATTTCGATTCGGTGCTCGGCATGGACAAGGAGGAACCGCTCAATCGCTTCCTCACCAAGATCGCGTCCGGTCGCTTCACGCCGGCGCTCGGCGAAGCGACGCTGTGTGGGGTGGCGATCGACATCGACGATGCGACGGGGCTCGCGCGCGTGATCGCGCCGCTCAGGCAGGGCGGGCGGTTGACGCAGGCCGAGCCTTCGTTCTGGCTCGCAGACGCTCAGGCCGAGTGAAGCTTGGAAGCCGAACCGTTGAAGCCCCTGGCGCGTCCATGCGCCAGCAGCCGCTTCAGGCAGAAGATCGCCTCGTCGAGATGGAGCAGAGCGCGTTCGGCATCGCCGCTCTCATCGAACAAAGAGAGCCTTGCCTTGGCCACGTGATCGGCAGCCTCGGAGCAGAGCTCGGAGAGCGTGGCAACGGGCATCGCCCCGTCATGCGCACGTTTGGAGGTCGGTTTCGGCGGCTGTGACATGGGTCCCCCTCTTGTTCGCGCGAATGAGCGCAAAGCGTCCCAAAGTCCAACTTTGTCGAGCCATTAGGGTTAAGGCTTCGCTAAGCGGCTCGCCCCAGGGCTCGAAAGGGGCCGCGCCGCTATGGATTTCCGTCGCTCCCGCGCCTATAAGTCCCGACCTGAATAAAGACGGCCGAAAAGCAGCCGAGGACGGGGAGAATGGCCGGCCATTCCAAGTTCAAGAACATCCAGTTCCGCAAGGGCGCCCAGGACAAGAAGCGCTCCAAGCTGTTTTCCAAGCTCGCCCGAGAGATCACCGCCGCCGCGAAGATGGGCCTGCCCGACCCAACGATGAACGCTCGGCTCAGGGGCGCGATCCAGGCGGCGCGGGCGCAGAACATGCCCAAGGACAATATCGAGCGGGCGATCAAGAAGAGCGAGGAGGCGGGCGGCGCCAATTACGAGGCGGTGCGCTACGAGGGCTTCGGCGCCGGCGGTGTCGGCGTGATCGTCGAGGCGCTTACCGACAACCGCAACCGCACGGCAAGCGAGGTGCGCTCGATCTTCACCAAGTTCGGCGGCAATCTCGGCGAGACGGGTGCGGTCTCATTCAACTTCGACAAGCTCGGCTCGATCGAGTTCGACGCTGCCAAGGCGACGGCCGATCAGATGCTTGATGCAGCCATCGAGGCAGGCGCCGACGATGTGGAGTCTGACAAGGATGGGCACTACGTCTATTGCCATCCAGACCAGCTACATCAGGTGGTTAAGGCGCTCGAGGCGAAATTCGGCGAGCCGCGCGCGACGCAGATCTTGTGGCGTCCGAAGAGCGGCGTGCCGGTCGACGAGGAGACGGGGCAGCGTCTCTTGCGCATGATCGAGGCCCTCGAAGACTCCGACGACGTGCAGAACGTCTATGCCAATTTCGAGATCGCCGACGAGGTGCTCGAGCGCCTCAGCGCTTAAACGCTAGCTAGGGACTGGCCGGCGCCCACTGACGCGCGGGCTTTGCCGCAACTCTCTACGGCTTGCACGGACTGCACGCGGTTTTGCTCGGCTTCGCCTCGCGCTTGTCGGCGGGGTGCTCTCAGGCACTTCCGAGTCTTGCAGCCCGACATTACCGACCTCCGCTTTCGGCTCGGCAGAATGGCTCGGCTCGGGAGGGAGCTCGCTCGACGGCTCAGCACTGCGCCGGCGCGCGATGGTAGATGCGACCCAATCTTTCGTCGCGAGGCTCGTGCGCTTTGCACCAGCCGCGCCGCGCCGCGCCTGCTCGCCGGCTATCACCGCGGCGCCCCGGCTCTTCTCTCCGATCCAAACGAGACCGCTTGACGTTGCCTTGAGCGAGGAGCGGGAAGCCGCCTTGGTCTTTGCGCCAAGCCATGCGGAGGTATTCGACGCTTCCTTCATCGACACGAGAGTGAGGGCGTGAGCCTTCGTGGCGATCCACTCAAGCCCGCTCGAGGTTGACCTGAAGGAGGAAGCTGCGACGACCTTGGTCTTCGCGCCAAGCCACGCAAATCCCGCCGACGTCGCCTTGAGCGAGGCGAGAGCGGAAGCTTTGGTCTTCGCGGCGGTCCATGCGGAAGCAATTGCAGCGGCTGTGAGAACAGCACGTGTGGAAGCTTGAAGCTTGGCGCCGAGCCACGAGAGGCCGGCCGCCGTCGTGCGATAAGCAGCGAGCGAGAGCGCGCGCACTCTCGGCGCGGTCCATGCATAGGCGCTTGTAGCTCCGTAGCGCGTGGCGCGTGCCATCGCCCGAAGATTGCGCAGCGTCCAAATGGACGCGAGCGTGGCGCCTTCGAGCGTGGTGCGTGCCAGAACGCGAAGGTTGCGCAGCGTCCAACTGGAGGCGATTTTGGCTTCCTCGAATGCGCCGCGCGCGAAAGCACGAAGATTGCGCAGCGTCCAATGGGAAGCGATTTTGGCTTCCTCGAGTGCGCCACGCGCGAAGGCCTGAAGATTGTGCAGCGTCCAACTGGAAGCGATCCTCGCCTCCTCGAACGTGTCGAGCGCGAATTGCTTGAGCCTGCGCACAGTCCAGGCGAAGGCGGTGGCAAGCGAGCGGCCGATCGCGACTGCAAGCGCGCGCGCCCTCAGCCGCGGTCCACATCACGGCGCTCCGCGCGAGACCGTAGAGATAGACGAACGCGGTGCCGATCGCCTGCGCCGCGCGGACCAAGACGCGGACCACAAACAGCGAGAGCGATCGCACGGCACGGCCGCAAGCGAACGCGAACCTCTTCAAGGCAAGAAGCACGCGCTTGGCGAGCTCGCCGAGCTGATACATCAGCTCCAGGCGCCTGACGCGCCGCGCGTGCTTCGTCTCGGAGACGCGATAGCTCTCGAGCCAGCGCTGATGCTGATTCAGATCCTCGACGGCGGAGGCAATGATGTCCTTAGACCCGGCGATGTCGTCGCGGGCGGCCTCGATGGGGTCGGTCGTGTCGTTTGCACCAGCCACCATGGTGCTCCCCCGATGTGAACGCGCGTATCCTCGCCTCTATGGCTCGGCGCTCTCGGATCGTTGCCACTAGAGGCTGAGGCAACGACGAATTATCCCCGCATGAGCGGCGTTTATGTCCACGGCGCGGATTGTAACACGAAGTTGCGCGCGAGGGTTCCCCTTGCGGGCCTGAGCGGGCGCTGCTTTCGTGGCGTTCCTTGAGGATCGATGTCACAATTCGACGTATTCAGGAGGGACGTGAGATGGTCTTGGGCGAGCCCGAGCCCGATATGGTGCTTTCCAACGAGCGCTTGCGCGCCTCGCTTGCCATCCGCGACTGGATCCTCGGAGAGGCGCGCGAGATCGGCGACCCCAATATCATTTTGGAGGGCGTCTCGCTGATGATGCGGGATGCAGGCGTTCCCATCGACAGGGCAACGAGCGCGGTCGAGCTTCGCCATGCCGAGCGCGCCGCCAATGCCCGCATCTGGGAGTTCGGCAGCTCGGCCCGGGAATATCTCTATGCGCATGAGCGCGGCTCGGATGCGAGCGGCAAGCGGCCTCTTGCCGAAGCCCATCGGCTCAATGATTGGATCTTCACCTGGCTTCCCGACACGCCGGACGACGCCTACGACATCGTCGCGCTGCTCAAGGCCGCCGGCTACACCCACCACATCGCCGCGCCCGTCATCCTGCCGAACGGCATGCATAACGGCTTCACCTTCGCCACGCGCGCCCCGGCCGGCTTCTCCGCAGAGGACATCGCCATGTTGCGATCGATCTTTCCGACGCTCGCGGCGCTGCAAGAGACGCTCGCGCTCAACCGGGTGATGCGCGAGGTGATGCGCATGTATGTCGGCAACGAGCCGCACTTACGCATCCTGTCGGGCGACGTCAGGCGCGGCGAGGTGTTGCGCATCCGCGCCGCCATCCTGTTTGCCGACATGCGGGATTTCACTCAGCTGACCTCGCATTTGCCAGAAGAGGCGGCGACCGCGCTGGTCAATGAATATTACGACTGCATCGTGCCGCCGATCGACGGGCGCGGCGGCGAAGTGCTGAAATTCATGGGCGACGGGATCATGGCGATCTTTCGCGCCGGCGAGAGCGGGGACATCGAGGCCTGCATGCGCGCCTTCGCGGCGGCGCGCGCAGGCCTGCTTCGGGTCGCGAGCCGCGATGAGGCGAAGGGCTTAGCGCCAAGCTTCAATGTCGGCATCGCGCTTCATTTCGGCAATGCGGCTTACGGCAATGTCGGCTCAGGCGCGCG
The DNA here is from genome assembly GCA_963747175.1 of uncultured Alphaproteobacteria bacterium. GTDB lineage: Bacteria > Pseudomonadota > Alphaproteobacteria > Rhizobiales > Methyloligellaceae > Methyloceanibacter. The sequence continues at coordinate 144,130 of CAVVDW010000005.1, forward strand.
GCTCGACTATACGGTCATCGGCCATGACGTGAATCTCGCCTCGCGGATTGCCGACCTTTGCGGCAGGCTCGGCGAGAGCCTGTTGTTGTCGCAGTCCTTCCAGTGCCGCCTGTCGGAGCACGAGCTGCGCAATCTCGGAGCTTTCGCGCTGAAGGGGATTGACGAGCAGCAGACAGTGTTCGCGCCGGTCGATGCGTGAGCCAGGCCTCACTGCAGTTTCCTTTTGCGCGCTTCGTAGCGCAAACCCAACCAGGCGCCGATGATTGCCCCGGCGATGAGGATGAGCGTCGTAAGAGGTGCACCGATCGAGGCTGAAAGCGGGCGCCCCAGCACCCAGTGATGCAGGAGAGCGATAAGAAGCAGGAGCATGGAAACGGCGAGCGCCGCGCCCACGGCATAGGCGATCTTAATCCCGAGCGATCCCTTGTCCTCCCACGCCCGTTCTCCCGCCTTAAGGCCCAAGACCGCCGCCACGATATTCTCAGTGTCGTCGTCGAAACTTTCGTGACGAAGCGGCAGAGCATTTTTCGCCGTGATGGCTCTGATGTCCTCGGGCAGTTGCTCAGGCCTCGGCATGCGCGCGCCGCCCACGAGCACCGGCACGACGAGAAGCGGGCGCGACAAGGCGGTACGCAACTCGGCGCGCACATAGTCATCAGGCTCGCAGATGCGCGGGCCGCCGCCTGACGGGCTCTTCTCCAGCCACTTGTCGCCGATGAAGGCGAGCGTCGCATCGCTCTTGCTGATCTCAGAGGCGATCTTTCGCGCGAAATCTTCGCCGCCGCCGATCGTGCTCACGTCGAAGAACACGTTGGGTTTCGCGAGAAGGCGCGACAGCCGGTCATAGACCCTGCCGGCGGCGGCGGCCGTGTCCTCACGCCGGTAGCTGATGAAGACTCTCTTTGGCACGGGCTTAGCGCCTCGAAAAAATCAGTGGGTCGTCCCGAGGGCCGCCAGGAGCCCCGCCTTTTCGAGATGCTCTTTGCCGGTGAGGCGGCTCTCGACCACATGCACTTTGCTGCCGTCGCTCGCAAATTCATAGATGAGCGCGGTGCAATGGCCGCCATTGGCGCCGCCGAAGGGACGCGTCGCGATCTCGGGCGGAAGCACGTTGGCTCCGGTCACGAGCCAAGCACGCGCTTCGTCGGCAGTCACGTTCGTGGAGGATTGGGAGAAGGGGAGGTCCTGGAGCACGAACACGATCACGCGGTAGTGGCCAGGGTCGACATAGAACAGCCCCTCCAGGAACTGGAACAGGCTGTCGCGCGAGGCATAATGGTCACCGCTGTTGGGCCAGCGTTCGGCCGCGACGGACGGCGTGCCGTCATCGTTGATGCGCTCGAGCCGGGTGACAAGCGCGACGCCGCCGGCCTCGGTGCGGAAGAAGCTCCGCTCGACGTAGCCGCTCTGCTCCATGGCACCGATGATTGCGCGGACCACGTCACCTACGGTGTGATAGCTCGCGAGCAGCCGGTCCGGCAGGACATAGGATGCGGATGCCGCAGGCGGCGGCCAGGGGAACTCCGGCAGTTGTGCCGTCTCTGGCCGAGGTCGCGGGCTTGGCTGCTGCGATGCTTGCGCCGCCGCCTCCTGTTCCGCTTGTTGTTGCTCGGCCTCCTCCTTCGCGCGCTGATATGCGAGCTCCGCCGCTTGCTGCTCTGATTGCGCTTGCGGCGGCTCGGCGTCCTCCGTCGCGCCTTGCTGCTCTACATGCGCCGGCGGCGCTGTCTCAGGCTGCGGGGGCGCCGCCTCACCCTGGTTCTCGCCAAGGATTCCGCCATTGGCAGCGGCAGGCGGAGCGGGCGGCTCAGCCTCGTAATTCGGCCCACCGCCGGAGGGCTCTGACGGCGCCGGCCGCGCCTCGGGCTCGACCGGAGGCGGCGCCTGCTGCGCGGCAGTGCCAAACGGCTTTTGGGCGGTCCCGACACGCTCGACGGCGAAATAGCTCGCTACGTAGGCGAGCATGGGCAGCGCGATCAGTATCACCGCGACGGGCAGCGAAGCTTTGCGAGCCAGGAGAAAGCTCGCCAGCGCCCCGGCCACAGCCGCCGCGATCAGCAGCCAAGGCGGGATCGGAGAGCCGACAATTCCCTTCAAGAGCTCGCCGCAGATCAGCCCAATGCCGAGCCAAAGGAGGGGGAAAATCACGGCGCCCGCGATGAGTTTCAATGAGGTCGGCGCAGGGCGCCGCCAAATACTTTCTCCCGCCATGGTCGTCAGCCGGATTTGCCCGCGATGAACGAAACTATAGCATGACCGAGCGCCGGCTAAGGAACTGCCCCTTTTCCGGTTACCAGCGCTCGAGCCTATGGTGGCGTCGCCACAGTCGCAGCTCGAGATAAGCGCCGAGCATGCCGCCGAGATGGGCGAAGTGCGCCACGCCGGCCTCGGTTCCGAGCACGCCATTGGCCAGCTCGAGCAGGCCGTACATCGTGACGAGCAGCCAGGCGGGCAGGGGGATTGGCGGGAAGAGCAGGACGACGATGCGGTTGGGAAAGAGCATGCCGAAGGCGAGCAGCACGCCGAAGATGCCGCCCGAGGCGCCGATGGTCGGATAGATCCCGTTCTCGCCGGCTAGAGTGACGGCAGTGAGTTGCACCAGGGCCGCCGAGACCACGGCGGCGAAATAGAGGACAAGAAAATGCCTGGTGCCCAGCGTGCGCTCGACCTCCGGGCCGAAGATCAGAAGCGCTAGCATGTTGAGCGCGATGTGCATGAAGCTTCCATGCAGGAAGGCATAGGTGACGAGCTGCCAGGGCTCGAATCCCACGGTCGTATGCAGCTCCTCGATGCGGAAATGCCCGATCGGCCATAAGGCGAATTTCGCAATCAGAACGTCGTCGTAGAGCGCCTGAAGCGCGAAGACGGCCACGTTCACGATGATCAATGCTCGCGTTGCACTCGGCATGCCGCCTTACATAGTGTGCCGCCAAGAGCTTTGCCTTGGCTTGCCATTTCGTCTGAACATCGATGGAACTTTGGCCTACAATACCGGCTTAGGCCATCGCCGGCGCGGTCGCTGAGCACCGCAGCGCCGGAGCCTCGATTTCGTGGCGCGACAGCGCGCCCGGCCAACACGGCAACGACGACAATAAGAGGAGGACCTGCCATGGAGATGGACAAAGTCCACATTTTCGCACGCAGCCTGTTGAGCACCTATCGCGACAAGGCCGAATTGGAAGCCGCGCAGAGAGCAGCTCAATGCGATCGCGACGGCGACAGGGACCAGGCGCAGGAGTGGCGGCGGATCCAAATCGCCATCAAGGAGATACGCGGTCCGCATGAAAGCTGAGCTGGTCGGCGCAAAGCGCTATTGATCGCCTTGGCAAAAAGGGGTGGCGGATCACCCCGCCCTGAGACACGAGCGTCGGGGAGGCTCGCTAGACCCCCGCGACTCCTTGCTGTGCCTCAAAAACGCCCTTTGCTTTCGCCCGGCGAGCACCGATATATCTCGCAGAACACTGGCGGGTCGCGGCCTCGGCAAGCGGCCGCTCAAGCAGAACGGGCGGGCGGCTCGCCCCTGCCATCGCTGCCGCCTCTTCTCTCTCTGATTAGGGGTTCTTAGAGTCAGGCGCTGCCGGTGACTGCGCGTCTGACTGCGTTGTGCTCGACGCCACATGATGGCGGCCACTATAGAGCGTAACCGCAACCCAACCCATCAGAACTACCGACACGATGGCCCAAATTGCAATGGACGTTCCGCCGCCGCCCGACCCTTCTTCGTTTGTATTAGCCATGGCGATTTCTCCCGTTCTGTCAGCGTTAGAAGCCTATCACGGCTTCGACCGGCTCGCTGTCACTTCTTGGGCTGGGTGCCGTCTCGCATTCAACTGCTCCTCCGCGGGCAAGTCCACCAAAGGCTGTGGTCGCGGGGGATTGCTTGTGCAATCAAACCAGAAGGGCGGCGGATTTCTCCGCCGCCCCCCAGGCAGGGCACGTCAGGGTGTTGGAGGCAGTCCCACTCTCAGAGGCGATCTCCCTGATCGGGCCCATCCTTTGGGCCGTCGTCGGGGGCCTGACCATGATCGTCAGGCGACGGCGCATCGAAATGGGGTCCGTGACCCGAATGATGAGCGCGGAAGCGCGCTTCGATCTCGGCGACTTTGTCGAGCTGCTCGGGGGTTAGCTTCGCTTTGAGCGCATCGATCGACTTCAGCAAGGCTTCGGCGCTCTTGCTGCGGGCGATGGTGTTGTTGGCAAGCTGCTCGGCGAGCGAGAAGGGCTGCGGCTTGCCGTCTCCGCCCTGAGCGGTGTCAGGCTGCCATTTCAGGCGCTGCATCGTGCCGAGAAGGGCGTCGGTGAAGTCGCGCCAGGCGTCGAGCTGATTGGCGCGGATGCCGATTTCGGTCTCCATCGCGTTCAGCTGCTTGGCGATCATGTCGGGATTGCGCCATCCCATGTGATGATGCATGCCGCCCGGGCCCATGCCGTCCGGCGCGTTGCAGCGCCACATCCGGCCATGGCTTCCAGGGCCTTGCATTCCGGCGTCGAGGCGGTCGCCCCGCTTCGGCATGTCGCCACCAGGCACTGCCCAAGCCGCTTGCGTCAGCTTGGGATCGCCCGTTTCGCCCCAGGCCGAGGTGAGCAGGGCAAGGCTTGCGAAGCCGAGCACCGCCACCACCAGGATGGGGCCAATCTTTGCAGGGGTGTTCATCGTGAATTGTCCTCGTGGTTGAGCGGCATCACCCCTAGCGCGGCATCGTTGCGCGCGTTGGTCTTGGCGTGTCCGAATGTTGCTCGCGCGGGGAGATATGTGTCGAAACATTGCTGGCTCGCGGTGCGGCCCGGCTTTCGTTACAAAATTGCTCTTCGGTGACGCCCTGCTCGTCGCTAGAACGGGCAGGAGACGCTTCCGTCCCTAGCGATTGCGATCATGACCACGGCCAACGCCCAACGCATCCTCGTCGTCGACGACGACCCCGAAATCCGCAAGCTGCTCGCCCGCTATATCGAGAGCCAGGGATTCCGCGTGTTGCTCGCTGCAAACTGCCGCGAGCTGCGCGACCAGCTCGCTACCCATCATATCGACCTGATCGTGCTCGACGTGATGCTGCCGGACGGCTCGGGACTCGATCTCTGCCGCGATCTCCGCGCGCAGCGCTCCAACGTGCCGATCATCCTGCTCACCGCACTGAAGGAGGACGTCGACCGCATCATCGGGCTCGAGATCGGCGCCGACGACTATCTCGGCAAGCCGTTCAATCCGCGCGAGCTGATCGCCCGCGTGCGCGCGGTGCTGCGGCGCCGCGCCGAGGTGGTGCCACAGCCGAGCGAGGCGAAGATCTATCGCTTCGAGGGATTCACCGCCGACCCGCAGACCAGGCGCGTGACCGATCCCGAGGGCGGAAGCATCGAGCTGACCGGCGCCGAGTTCGACCTGCTCAAGACGTTTCTCGACAGACCTGGCCGCGTGCTCTCGCGCGACCAGCTCCTCGATATCACGCGCGGCCGCGAAGGCGACGTGCTCGACCGCTCGATCGACGTGCTCGTGAGCCGGCTCCGCCGCAAGCTCGGCGAGGGCGGCATGTCGCATCTCTTCAAGACGGTGCGCAACGGCGGCTATCAGCTCACGGTCAAGGTCGACGTGCAGGACGAGGCGCCGTGAACACGCTCCGCGCCAAGATCGCCGTGCTGCTCGTTGTGGCGATCGTCTCGGTCGTGACCCTGCTAACCGTCGTGTTGTTCTATCTGCTCGGGCCGCCCAAGCGCGTTCATTCGCTCTCGCCGGTGGCCCAGCAGATCGAGATGCTGGTCGCCATCGTCGAAGAGGGCAAGACCAACGTCCTCAAGCTCGTGCCGCAGCGATCGCCCGGCCACGTCTATGGAGGTTTCACCCAACGCCTGCGCGCTTCGCTTGCCGCGCGCGGCATCACGCTCCCGGTCACGGTGTCGCGCGACGGAAGCGGAGCCCCGCTGGTCGTCTCGATCCCCATCGACGACAAGAGGTGGCTGCTGCTTCCGATCACCGATCTGCCGCCGCAAGGCGTACCCTGGGGCGTACTGCTCCGCTGGCTCGCTTTGATCACACTCGGCGCCACGGCGATCGCCGTGTTCGTGGCAAACCGCATGGTCAGGCCGCTCGTCCTGCTCGAGGATGCCGTCGAGTCGGTCGGCGCCGACGCGATGCTGCTCCCGGTCTTTCCCGAGCGAGGGCCGGCCGAGGTGAGGGCCACGGCACGGGCGCTGAACTCGCTGTCAGCGCGGCTCAAGAGCGCGGTCGAGAGCCGCATGCGTCTCGTCGCGGCGGCGGGCCACGATCTCCGCACGCCGATCACGCGCATGCGGCTAAGGGCGGAGTTTGTCGAGGACCAGGAAGACCGCGCGCTCTGGCTGCGCGATCTCGATGAGCTCGAGCGCATCGCCGACAGCGCAATCCTCTTGGTGCGCGAGGAATCGGGCAAGGCGCCGCTCGAGCTGATCCGGCTCGATGAGCTCGTGAACAACATCGGAGCGGAACTCAGAGAGCAGGATCTCGACGTGGTGAATACGGCCGCCGAGCCAGTCACCGTGCGCGCGAGCCGGCTCACGCTCAATCGCGCGCTGCGCAATCTCATGATCAACGCCGCGACGCATGGCGTGCGCGCTAGCGTCAGCGTCGATGGCGCGCAAGGGGCGATGGCGCGCATCGTGATCGAGGACGAAGGACCCGGAATCGCCCCGGAGCTGATCGGGCAGGTGTTCGAGCCCTTTTTCCGCGCCGACCCGGCGCGGCGTCAGAACATCCCGGGTGCTGGGCTTGGGCTCACCATCGCGCGGGAGATCATCCAGCGCGCTGGCGGCACGATCGCCATCGTCAACCGGCCGAATGGCGGGCTGACGCAGGTCGTCGAACTGCCCAAGGTCGCGGCGGCGGCCTAAAGCATGATCGGGAAAAGTGGGCACCGGTTTTCCAGCAAGATTATGCGCAATGAGAACGCGTCACGCGCATGTGCGGCGCAAGTCTTCTGCGCCGACCTCAAGCGCGAATTTCCCGGTGGCAAAGCCTAGCGTACGGCGGCTAGTTGGCGCGCATGTAGAAAATCGTTCCGACCTTGCCCGACGGATTGATGTCGAAGCGCACATTGGTGTCGCCGAAGCGATAGAGGTTGGCCTTGTCGTCGCCGAAGTCCCAGGAGTTCAGCGGCTGGCCCAGCGTCTTCTTCACGTCCTCGAACGAATCCCCGAGCTTGATGCCGTGAACGCTGCCAGCGTAAGGCGGGTCCAATCTGATGTTGTCGAGGACATTGTCGCTGGTGAAGAAGAAATAGAGCCCGTCGCTCTGCGCCCACATCGCAGGCTTCTCCGACACGGTGGTGTTCCGCGCGGAGGGGTAGGCCGCGGCCACCCTGTCGAACGAATCGCCGAGCGCGACTGTGACGCCGGGAAGATATTCGCCTGGAGCGCCGACGGACGGTGTCGGGACGGTTGGAAGATCGGAGGAATTGCCGGAATTCTTGTCGAGCAGGCCGCTCCCATAGTCGCTCTCACTCGGCAAAGGAGCCGGCGGGAGCTGCGGCACGGATGGTACGAAAGGTGCCGGGGCCGGCGTAGGTGGTGTCTCCGCGGTTTGCGTGGCGGGCGTTGAACGCGCGAACCACCAGAGCGCGCCGCCGACCAGGATCAAGGCGACCACGGCCGCTGCGGCAAGCGGCAAAGTCCAACTCTTCTTCGCCTTCGGCAGGACAGTGTAGAGCGCCGTCACGACGGCGTCGGCATCAGATGCAAAGCGCGTGTGGCGAAGCTCGAGCGCGTGGCGCCGCGCAAGCGAGGCGAGGTCCTCGGGGAGGTCGGCCTCGGCCGGCATCTCGGCGCCGTCGATGAGGACGGGGATCACCGGGATGTCGCGCTTCAGCGCCGCGGCGATTTCGATCCGCACATAGTCGTGCGTGTCGTCGAGCCGCCGCTTGCCCTTGCTGTCGGCGGCGGTCAGCCAGTGAGGGCCGATGATTGCAAGCAGCGCGTCGCACTGGGAGACTTGGCTATCGAGCTGCTTGACGAAGTCGAGCCCAGGCTTGATGGCGTCGACATCGATGAAGAGCGAGCCGCGCGAGAATTTGCGCGCGAGATGATCGTAAAGCCGCCCCGCGACGCCAGGCGCGTCGTCTCGCCGGTAATTGATGAAGATGCCGGGCATTCTGGCGCCGAGCCGTCGACAACGGGAGGTCTATTGCCGCCAGTATAGACCGCCACGCGGCGGCGCCAAAGCGCCTCAAAGTGATGATCCGCACTGTAGCATTTAGGGGGGCCGAGCCTGCGTCAGAGAGCGGGTATGCCTGTGATTCCCGGGTCGCGACGAGCTTGGTGGGTGGGATGATTTCCGCCTCTCGTGCTATCACCGAGGCATGAGCGGCAAAGCGATTCGCATCATCGGCATCGACCCGGGCCTCAGGCGCACCGGTTGGGGGGTCATCGATAGCGACGGGGTGAGGCTTATCTATGTCGCTTGCGGCTCCGTGGTGTCGGACGACGCTGAGAGCCTTGGATATCGCCTGCGCCAGCTCTTCAATGGTCTTTCCGAGGTGCTGGCGCGGCTCTCTCCGCTCGAAGCGGCGATCGAGCAGACCTTCGTCAATCGTGATGCCTCAGCCACTCTGAAGCTCGGCCAGGCGCGCGGCATCGCCATGCTGGCGCCCGCTCTGCTCGGGCTCAGAATTGCCGAATATGCGCCGAATGCGGTGAAGAAGACGGTGGTCGGCGCTGGTCACAGCGACAAGGGTCAGATCCGCGCCATGGTGAAATGCCTCCTGCCGCGCGCGGCCCCCGATAGCGCCGATGCGGCGGACGCGCTCGCCATTGCCATCACCCACGCCCATTCGCGGAGCTGGGCCGAGCTCGAAGCGAGGGTCGCGCGCGCCGCCGCGAGGACTCTGCCATGATCGGCAAGCTCACCGGCAGGCTCGACCAGGTCTCGCTCAACGCGGTGATCGTCGATGTCGGCGGGGTGGGCTACGAGGTGACGGTCGGCGCGCGGGCGCTAACGAGCCTTCCGCCCATCGGGCAAAGCGTGACGCTCGCCATCGACACCCATGTGCGCGAGGACGAGATCAGGCTTTACGGCTTCGCATCCGAGCATGAGCGGGCCTGGTTCCGAGCGCTTCAGACGGTGCAGGGCGTGGGTGCCAAGATCGCGCTCGCGGTGCTTGGCACGCTCTCGGCCGAGGAGCTCGCCAATGCCGTGGCGTTGCAGGACAAGGGCCAGGTTGCGCGCGCCCCGGGCGTCGGTCCCAAGGTTGCCGCCCGCATCGTCGCCGAGCTCAGGGACAAGATGCTGTCGCTTGCGCCGGCGATCAGGCCGGGCGGCGGGCTCGCCCCTGTCACAGCGCTCCCCGAAGGGTTAGCTGCACGTGATGCCGTTTCGGCGCTCACCAATCTCGGCTATGCCCATGGCGAGGCTGCTGCCGCCGTCTCTGCCGCGATCGGCAAGGCAGGGCGCGAGGCGCGCACCGAGGAGCTGATCCGGCTCGGACTTAGGGAGCTCGCCCAATGAGCGAGAGGATGTTGGCGGCGGTGAAGCGCGACGAGGACCAGCCGGAAGTTTCCCTCAGGCCGCAGACGCTGTCGGAGTTCATCGGCCAGCCTAAGGTGTGCTCCAACCTGAAAGTCTTCATCGAGGCGGCGCGCGCCCGGCGCGAGGCGCTCGACCATGTGCTGTTCGCAGGCCCCCCCGGCCTCGGCAAGACGACTCTCGCCCAGATCGTCGCGCGCGAGCTCGGCGTCAATTTCCGTGCGACCTCGGGCCCGGTCATCGCCAGGGCGGGAGACCTCGCAGCGCTCCTCACCAATCTCGAGGATCGCGACGTGCTGTTCATCGACGAGATCCACCGGCTGAACCCTGCGGTCGAAGAGATCCTTTATCCGGCGATGGAGGATTTCCAGCTCGATCTCATCATCGGCGAGGGACCCGCGGCGCGCTCGGTCCGCATCGACTTGTCGCGCTTCACCCTGATCGGCGCCACCACGCGCACTGGCCTTCTCACCACGCCTCTTAGGGAGCGCTTCGGCATCCCCATCAGGCTCGAGTTCTACGGCGTCGAGGAGCTCGAGGAGATCGTGCGGCGCGGCGCCCGGCTGCTCGGGCTTCCGCTGACAGGCGAGGGCGCGCATGAGATCGCGCGCCGCGCCCGCGGCACGCCGCGCGTGGCGGGACGGCTGCTCCGCCGGGTGCGCGATTTCGCTTCCGTCGCGGGAGCTTCCTCGGTCGATGCGAGGATCGCGGACGGTGCTCTGTCTCAGCTCGAGGTCGATGGACGTGGGCTCGATGCGCTCGATCATCGCTATTTGCGGCTGATTGCCACCAACTACGGGGGCGGACCGGTCGGGATCGAGACCATCGCCGCGGGCCTGTCGGAGCCGCGCGACGCCATCGAGGAGATCATCGAGCCTTATCTGTTGCAGCAGGGCTTCATCGCGCGCACGCCGCGCGGCCGCGTGCTGACGGGCCAGGCCTTCGCGCATCTCGGTCTCGACCAGCCGGCGCAGTCTGCCACCCAGTTTCCCCTGTTCAACGGCAGCGACGAATGACGAAAAGGAGGAACTGGCCGGACCTCGCGGGCAGAATCGAGGACGACAGGCATGTGCTGCCGATCCGCGTCTATTTCGAGGACACCGATTGCGGCGGCGTCGTCTATCACGCCAACTTCCTCAAATTCTGCGAGCGCGGGCGCTCCGACTTCATCAGGCTGCTCGGCATCGACGCGCAAGGGCTCGCCAACCCGGAAGCGGGTGAGCCGGCTATCTTCGTCGTGCGCCATGTCGAGATCGACTATTTGAAGCCCGGCCGCATGGACGATGTGCTCGAGATCGTCACCACCTGCGCCGAGATCGGCAGCGCGAGCCTCAAGCTCCGTCAGGATGTGATGCGCGATGGGACACTCATCGTCTGCGCTGTCGTCACCGTCGTGCTGGTTGGGCGCTCGGGCAAACCGCAGCGATTGGGCGCACTCGTCAGAAACGCGCTTCAACGATTCGTTAACCAAGCGCGTGAAACGTAGGAGTGCCGGTATAGCGTCGCCAAGCGCCGCAGGAGCCGCAAGCGCACGGGGTTAGGGTAAATCGACCCAAGTTTAGTCACATTCGCTCGCAAAAGGTCGCATCTTGCGAGCGAAGGGCGGTCTCTCCGGTGACTGTCGAATAGCGCCGCGGTCGGATGCGCGGTGCGAGCCGCTTGCTCGAGGTACCAAGCCCGAGCCGGCACCCTTGGAGATGCCACGAGGCCGTGATGAACCCGCCGGATGTCGTCGTCGATCTCTCGATCTTCGAGCTCTTCAAGAACGCCCACATCGTCGTCAAGCTGGTGATCATCGGGCTCCTGCTCGCCTCGATCTGGAGTTGGGCGATCATTCTCGAGAAGCTCTTCCTCTACGCAAAAATGCGGAAGGAGACCGACAAGTTCGAGCAGGTGTTCTGGTCCGGGCAATCGCTCGAGGAGCTTTATAACGCGCTGTCGCAGCGGCGGAACACGGGCATGGCCGCGTTGTTCGTCGCGGCGATGCGCGAATGGAAGCGCTCGACGACCGAGCGCGAGGGTGAACGCGGCGCAAGGCCGATGCCGGGCGTCCAGCTCAGGGTCGAGAAGGTCATGGACGTGACCATCTCGCGCGAGATCGAGCGACTCGAGCGGCGGCTCACCTTCCTCGCCACGGTCGGCTCGACCGCGCCCTTCGTCGGCCTGTTCGGCACGGTGTGGGGCATCATGACGAGCTTCCAGGCGATCGCCGTCAGCAAGAACACCAGCCTCGCCGTGGTCGCGCCCGGTATCGCGGAAGCCTTGTTCGCGACCGCGCTCGGCCTGCTCGCCGCCATACCCGCCGTCATTTTCTACAATAAGTTCAACAGCGAAGTGGCGCGCTATGCCGCCCGTCTCGAAGGCTTTGCCGACGAGTTCGCGGCGATCCTGTCGCGCCAAATCGACAAGAGCGCGTGAGGGCGACCCATGGGAGCAGGCTTACAACCAGGAGGCGCGCTCGGCAGCCGCAGGGCGCGCAGGCGCTCGTCTCAGCCGATGAGCGAGATCAACGTCACGCCGATGGTCGACGTGATGCTCGTGCTGCTCATCATCTTCATGGTGACGGCGCCGATGCTGACCGTCGGACTCAACATGGAGGCCAAGCCCGACCTGCCCAAGGTCGATCTGCCCAAGACCGAGGCAGGCCCGATCGAGGAGCAGAAACAGGCGCTCGCCATCACCATCGATCCCGCCGGCAAGGTGTTCCTGCAGAACAGCGAAATCTCCTTTGACGAACTTGTGCCAAAACTGACTGCTATCAGGAACTCAGGCGCGGGCGACCGCGTCGAGGTCAGGGGCGACGACCGCGCTCAATATGGCAGCGTGGCCAAGGTGCTGGCCAGGATCAAGGCCGCGGGAATTCCCGTGACGCTTGTCACCGAGCCGGTTGCCCCAACTCAGTCACAATAGGGTCAAGCACGGGCGCATCATGGGCAGGAGCACATTCATATCGGCGGCGCTGCACGCGGCGATCCTGCTCTTTGCCCTCGTTGCCTTCTCCTCGGCGAAGGTCGACCGGACGCCGCTTGCCATCCCCATCGACCTCGCCGCCCCACCGTCCGACATCACCAAGCTCAAGGCGGGCGACAAAGACGCCAAGGACGATCCTCCACTCGCCGGGAAGCCGAAGGAGCCGAAGCCCGAGGCGGTGAAGGAGGCTGCGCCTAAGCCACCTGATGAGACGGCGACGGTTGCCGATGCCAAGCCCGACAAGCCGAAGGACGACAAGGCGAAGCCCGACACCAAGACTGCGACGAAGAAGGCCGAGCCGCAGAAGACCGCCGACGCGAAGCCCAAACCGGCGAAGCCAGTTCCCAAGAAACGCGACTTCAACGCCGACAGAATCGCGGCGCTCCTCAACAAGATTCCCGATGCCACCGACGAAGCGAAGCCGGTCGTGCCCGACGACGGCGCGCCGCCGAAGAAGGTGAAGGGTCAGTCGAACGGCACGGAGATAACCATGTCGGTCAACGAGATCGACGCGCTCAGGGCACGCATCGCGCAATGCTGGAGCCCGCCTCCGGGAGGGCTGGGCGCCGACCAGATCGTGATCAAGCTTCGCCTCAAGCTCAACGAGGATGGAACTTTGGTCGGCTACCCGACCGTCGCCAACACCAACTCATCGCCGTTCTTCCAGGCTGCTGCCGATAGCGCCGTGAGGGCCGTCTACCAGTGCCAGCCTTATGAGCTGCCGAGCGAAAAATACGCGCTGTGGCGGGACATGATCCTCAATTTCGACCCAAGCGACATGTATCGCAGCGGTTAGAGCGGCCCGAATCACATGCCATCGCAGCTACAAGCTTCCGCCTTCGCCGATTCCCTCTCGGCGCGCCGGCTTGTCGCCAGCGTGGTGGCGGTTTCGCTGCTCGGTTGCGCGCTTCTTGCCGCAGCGCCTGCTCTCGCTGTGGTTGAGCTCAATATCACCCAAGGCAAGATCCAGGCGCTCCCCATCGCCATCCCCGACTTCGTCGGCGATGGATCGGTGGACCCGGCGACGGCGCGGGAAATCTCCGACGTGGTGGCGAGCGATCTTCGCACCTCCGGTCTGTTCGCTCCGATTGACCAGGCGGCCTTCATCGAAAAGGCGGTGTCGCCCGACGCCGTGCCCAACTTTGACGATTGGCGCGTGCTGAATGCGCAAGCTCTTGTCGTCGGCCGCATCGGCGGCACCGACGGCAGGCTCAAGGCGGAGTTCAGGCTGTGGGACATCTATTCCGGCAAGCAGCTCGCCGGCGAGCAATTCTTCAGCCAGCCGAAGGACGCTCGCCGCATCGGCCATATCATCGCCGACACGATCTATGAGCGGATCACCGGCGAGAAAGGCTATTTCGACACGCGCATCGTGTTCGTCGACGAATCTGGTCCCAAGGACAAGCGCACCAAGCGGCTTGCCATCATGGATCAGGACGGCTTCAACGTGCGGTTGCTCACGACCGGGCAGAATCTCGTGCTCACTCCGCGCTTCAGCCCCTCGACGCAAGAGATCACCTACATGTCCTTTGAGGGTGAGACGCCGCGCGTCTATCTCCTCAACATCGAGACGGGGCAGAAGGAGATCGTCGGCTCCTTCCCCGGCATGACCTTTGCCCCGCGATTCTCGCCGGATGGCCAGCGCATCGTCATGAGCCTCGAGCGCGAAGGCAACGCCAATCTGTTCGCGATGGATTTGCGCAGCCGCCGCACGCTCCAGCTTACCAATACCGATGCCATCGACACCGGGCCCTGCTACTCGCCGGACGGGCGGCAGATCGTGTTCGAGAGCGATCGCGACGGCTCCCAGCAGATCTACGTGATGGATGAGGACGGCAAGAACCAGCACCGCATCAGCCGAGGGGAGGGCGCCTACTCGACCCCGGTCTGGTCGCCCCGGGGCGATCTCATCGCTTTCACCAAGCTACTCGGCGGCGAATTCCTGATTGGGGTGATGAAGCCGGACGGCACGGGCGAGCGAGTCCTCACCGAAGGCTTCCACAACGAGGGCCCAACTTGGGCCCCTAACGGCAGGGTTCTGATGTTCTTCCGGGAATCGCCCGGTGCCACGGGCGGGCCCAAGCTCTTTACGATCGACCTCACCGGCTATAACGAACGCCAGGTCGCCACCCCCTCCTTTGGCTCCGATCCCGCCTGGTCGCCCCTCATCAATTAGGCTTTTCAGACCCTCATCTGAGGCCAAATTGCAACACTGCCTTACTCTTTATTAAGCAAAGCGCTTCAGCGTCTTAACCATGCTTGATCGGCTTCCTCCGCGAGGATAGCGTGAACGGGCTGGAGGTTGAGATTCGGCGTGGCATTTTAGCATCAATGACCGAGAAAACGGTCGGGGGACTTCAGTCCGTTCTTGATCTGAAAACGTCACACCGGTACATGCAAAGACGGCTACTGCCGGTTAACCAAAGGAGAGAAGACCATGCAGGGTTTGAAGGGCGTTATCATCGTCGCCACGATCGTGGCCGCCACCGTTGCGCTTGGTGGCTGCTTCGGCCACCACGAGAAGGCCGTGGCCACCCAGCCACTGAAGCTCGGGTCCGCCGATGTCGTGGTCGAGCAGGTTGTTCGCGTCTAACGCGAGGCCAAAGAATTTATCGCGGAAATACTCGTCTTCCGCGAGACGGGACATGGATGCCGGGACGCCGTAGCTGATGCGGCGGCGTCTCAGGCATCCCTTCCTTTTTTGCGATCCCGTGACTTGGCCCAGCGTGGCCTCGTTCTCTCCACTCCTCTGATCTAGCCTTCCTTCGGTGGAACTAGGAGATCGTTAAGGCATTCGCCCTTACGGTTTACCTAAGCTTACGGCTAGCGGGAGTAATTAGTATGCGTTCGAGTGGTGGGATTAACCACGCCTGCAAGCTTGCGGGAGTGGTCGTTATTGCCGTGCTGCTGGCAGCCTGTGCACGCCATGGGACGCCGCAAGAATATGGGCTCGGCACCACGGGCTCCGTGGCAACGCCAGGGTCGCCCCAGGAATTTGCGGTCAATGTCGGGGACCTGGTGCATTTCCAGCAAGACAGCTCAGCGCTCACCGGCGAGGCCAAAAGCATCCTGATGAACCAGGTGCGGTGGCTCAATCGCTATACCCAATATAACGTGACCATCGAGGGTCATGCCGACGAGCGCGGCACGCGCGAATACAACCTTGCCCTTGGCGCGCGCAGGGCCATGGCGGTCAAAGGGTTCCTCGCGAGCAACGGCGTGGCGGCGGTGCGTATCCGCACGATCTCCTATGGCAAGGAGCGGCCGATCGCGGTCTGCGACGAGCCATCGTGCTGGAACCAGAACCGCCGCGCCCAGACCGTGCTGAACGACGGGGCCGTGGCCCGGAATTACTAGCGCTTGGTTGGTTGATTTGGCCGGTCCTCGCGGCCGGCCAACCAAAGTTTAGCCCCAAAAAGGCGGACAAATGCGCTATGGTTTGGCGCGTTTGGCGCTTCTTGCGTGAAGCGCTTTTGCCGGTCGAAACGGCAAGGTCTCCATCGTGATCCGATTGGTTGTCTCAAAGCGCGGCTTCAGGCGCTCGATTGGCATTTTTGCCGTTGTGGTCCCGGCTCTTAGCCTCGCCGCTAATCCTAGCTACCCGCAGCAGGGCGAGACTCAGCCGGGCGCCGATGCTCAGCCCGCAGCTCAAGCCGCGCCCGCCGCGAAGCCGCTAGCGGGTGATTCGGTCGCGAGCCGGATCGGCAGGCTCGAGCAGCAATTCAAGGACCTTCAGGTGAGCGTCGGCACGCTTGAGTCGCTCGTGCGCTCGAAGCCTGGCTCGGTCCTGCCTCAAGAGGCTCCGGCACCTGCCTCGGGCGGCGAGGCGAGCTCTGCCGCGGTCGGCGATCTCTCCTCTCGCGTCGGCGCTCTGGAGACCCAGATCGGGGCGCTCGCGAGCCAGCTCGAGCAGCTCGGCAAGCAGATGTCAGCGCTCGAGGCGAAGCCTGCCGGAACCGCCTCCGACGCGCCAACCCCGCAAGCGGTGCCGCAGCCAGAGGCACCCCCGCCCGTTCAACAGAGCGAGGCTCCTCCACCACCTCCGGCCGATCAGGCATACGCCTCGACTGAGGAGGACACATCAAAGCCTCGCTGGTTCGGGGGAGCTCCGGATCAAGCGTCAACCGGCGCGACGGACAGCTCTCGGCCGCAGCCGCTTGCCCCGCTCAAGCCCGAAGGCGAGACGCCATCCGCTGCGCCGGACAAGAGCAGTCAGAGCGTGACGGCCGGCATTCCCAGCAGCGACGCCCAGTCCCTCTACGAGCAGGGCTACGGGTCGATGTTGCAGCATGACTATGGGTCTGCTGAGACGGCATTCCGCCAGCTCATCGCCTCCCACCCGAACGATCCGCTCGCCGGCAGCGCGCAATATTGGATCGGCGAGAGCTATTACGTGCGCGGCCAATACAAGAGCGCGGCCGACGCCTTCCTCAAGGGCTACAAGAAGTACAAGGCGAGCGACAAGGCGCCGGACACGATTCTCAAGCTCGGCATGTCGCTCGCGGAGCTCGGGCAGAAGGACGCGGCGTGCTCGACCTTCAGCGAGCTCGCCAAGAAATATCCGCAGGCTGCCGGATCACATCCTCGATCAGGCTAAAGGCGAGCGCAAAAAGGCCGGATGCTGACATGACCGCGACTCCACTCTCCGCTTCCGAGGCGTGCGCCGCCTTCGACCGGCTGGCGCGCTACAGCAAGCTCGCGCTCGCGGTCTCGGGCGGCCCCGACAGTCTCGCGTTGATGTATCTCGCCGCCGAGTGGCGGAGCGCACACGGGCAGCGTCCCGAGCTCCATGTGCTGACTGTCGACCATCGGCTTCGCGCCGGCTCGCGCGATGAAGCGCTGATGGTCGCTCGCTTGGCGACCGCGCTTGGTCTCCCGCACGCGATCCTCACCTGGGAGGGGCCAAGCGAGGTGCGCACGTCTCTCCAGGCGCGAGCGCGGGAGGCGCGCTATGACCTGATGACGGCCTATTGCCACGCTCACGACATTCCCGCGCTTCTCACCGCTCACACTCTCGACGATCAGGCCGAGACTTTCCTGATGCGGCTCAAGAGGGGGAGCGGCCTCGATGGACTCGCTGCCATCCCGCTGACGGGTGCATGGTCTGGGATCGCTCTCGAGAGGCCTTTGCTCGACGTGCCGAAGGCGCGCCTCATCGCCACGCTCGAAGCGCGCGGCATCGGCTTCGCCTCCGACCCAAGCAATTCCGATTTGCGTTTCGAGCGCGCGCGGGTGAGGGGAAGCGCGAGTGCGCTCGCAGCATTAGGCCTCACGCCAGAGGCGCTGGCATTGTCGGCGCGGCGTCTCAGACGCGCCCGCGAGGCTCTGGATCACGCCGCTTCGAGCTTCCTTGCGGCGTCGAGCGAGGCAAGCGCGGCAGGCTACGCGCTTCTCGACCAGGATGCGTTCCTCGCCGCTCCGCAGGAGATCGCGCTTCGCACGCTCTCGCGCCTCATCGCCGCAGTCGGCGGCGGCGAGGAACCGTTAAGGCTTGCCAAGCTCGAAGCTCTGCTTGCATCGCTTGCGGCCAATCCCGGCAAGACCCATACGCTCGGCCGGTGCCGGATCGAGCGTCTCGCCGGGCGGCTTGGCATTTTCCGCGAGATGAGGGCCAAGGGTCTCCCTGTCATCGAGCTCCTCCCTGGCATGCGGGCGCTGTGGGACAACCGCTTCAGGATCGAGCTCGGGGCCGGCGCGGCGGGGCCCGTCACCGTGCGGGCGCTCGGCGACGGAGGTTTCCTCGCCTTGCGCGACAGCCTCGCACTGCCTCCCTCGTTGCCCCGGCTCGCGGGGCGGACGTTGCCTGCCTGTTACAGGGGCGAGCTGCTCGCGGGCATCCCGCTCTTCGGCGCGGCTTCGCCCCATTCGGACCTTGATTGCCGCGCAAGATTCGTGAGCGCCGGTTGGCAGGAGAGGGGGAACGGCAAGCTGTCTTAACCGTTGAGGAAGCATGCACCTCTTTGAGTTAGCTTTACTTGGCAAAGGGGGCGTAGGTTCCTATGTTAACGAGATATCGTGCCAATCCGGTCAACGCATTGGGGGCGAGGCTTTGAAGCGTCAAGGCCGCGCATGGAATCGAGGCGTCAGGTCAATTTATGAATTCGAACTTCCGTAACTTCGCCATCTGGGTGTTCATCGGCCTGCTTCTGGTCGCGCTGTTCAACCTGTTCCAGAGCCCGGGCGTGCACGTCCGCGGCAACGAGATCAGCTTCTCGCAGCTCCTGTCCGAGGTCGAGGGCGGCAACATCCAGGATGTCACCATTGCCGGCAACACCATCACCGGGCACTTCACCGACGGCCGCAACTTCCAGACCTATGCGCCGAACGATCCGAACCTGGTCGACAAGCTCAACCAGAAGGGCGTGAAGATCACCGCCAAGCCGTCAGAGGACGACGTGCCCTCTCTTCTCGGCGTGCTGGTCTCATGGTTCCCGATGCTGCTCTTGATCGCCGTGTGGATCTTCTTCATGCGCCAGATGCAGTCGGGCGGCGGCCGCGCCATGGGTTTCGGCAAGTCGAAGGCCAAGCTCCTCACCGAGCGCCACGGCCGCGTGACCTTCGATGACGTGGCGGGCGTCGACGAGGCCAAGGAGGATCTGCAGGAGATCGTCGAGTTCCTGCGCGATCCGCAGAAATTCCAGAAGCTCGGCGGGCGCATCCCGCGCGGCGCGTTGCTGGTCGGCCCTCCCGGCACCGGCAAGACGCTGCTCGCGCGCGCCATCGCCGGCGAAGCGAACGTTCCCTTCTTCACCATCTCGGGCTCCGACTTCGTCGAGATGTTCGTGGGCGTGGGCGCTTCCCGCGTGCGCGACATGTTCGATCAAGCGAAGAAGAACGCGCCCTGCATCATCTTCATCGATGAAATCGACGCCGTCGGCCGCCACAGAGGCGCGGGCCTTGGCGGCGGCAACGACGAGCGCGAGCAGACGCTGAACCAGCTCCTCGTCGAGATGGATGGCTTCGAGGCAAATGAGGGCATCATCCTCATCGCCGCGACCAACCGCCCCGACGTGCTCGATCCCGCTCTGCTTCGGCCCGGCCGCTTCGACCGCCAGGTCGTAGTGCCGCGTCCCGACATCATCGGCCGCGAGAAGATCCTGAAAGTGCATGTGCGCAAAGTGCCGCTTGCGCCCGACGTCGATCTCCGCGTCATCGCGCGCGGCACGCCCGGCTTCTCGGGCGCCGACCTCGCCAATCTCGTCAACGAGGCGGCGCTGCTCGCCGCGCGCCGCTCGAAGCGCCTCGTCACTCAGTTCGAGTTCGAGGACGCCAAGGACAAGGTGCTGATGGGCGCCGAGCGCCGCTCCATGGTGATGACCGAGGAGGAGAAGACGCTGACCGCCTATCACGAGGGCGGGCACGCGCTTGTTGCGCTGCATATGCCGGCGTCGGACCCCGTGCACAAGGCGACCATCATTCCGCGCGGCCGTGCTCTCGGCATGGTCATGCGCCTGCCCGAGCGCGACATGCTCTCCTACACCCGCGCCAAGCTGAAGGCGGACATCACCGTCGCCATGGGCGGACGCGTGGCCGAGGAGATCGTGTTCGGCTACGAGAAGGTGACCTCGGGCGCGTCGTCAGACATCAAGATGGCGACGCTGCTCGCGCGCGCCATGGTCACGCAATACGGCATGTCCGACAAGCTCGGGCCGCTCGCTTATGGCGACAACGAGGAGGAAGTGTTCCTCGGCCACTCGATCGCGCGGACGCAGAACCTCTCCGACGAGACCCAGACCATCGTCGATGAGGAGATCCACCGCCTGGTCGATAAATCGTTCGAGCACGCGCGCAAGATCATCACCACTCATCTCGATGATCTGCACACCATCGCGCGGGGCTTGCTCGAATACGAGACGCTGTCGGGCGAAGAGATCAAGGATCTGCTCAAGGGCAAGCCGCCGGTGCGCGAGTTCGCCGCCGACGTCACGTCACGACCTGGACCGGCCTCGGCCGTTCCCGCTGCCGGCCGCGGCAAGAAGGCACCGCCAGAGCCCGACACCGGAGGCATGGAGCCCAAGCCCGCGACTTAAGGGGAGCTTAGGTGCCTGAGCGGAAATTGCCGGCGAGGTCTTAGACTGGTAGCCAGCCACTGGGATCGGGCGCGTCTTCGTGAGGCCGTAGCCCCTGGCGATGCAGGTCCTCGATAGTTGGTTTGGCTGCCCGCCAAATGATTTCTTTAATGCTCATGAAATACCGCCGCAGATCGGCAAGACGGGGACGTATCTCATCCGGCATGAGTCGGTCAAAGTCGACTATGCGCTGAATTCGATCGGCCAACGGAGGATGGCGGCGACGTGGCGGGGGCTGGTCTAGACCCGAGCGAAGAACCGCCTTCGTGCGAGTTACAAGATCGAGCGAGCCGAGCATGAGAATGGCACCGACCCCCGAGCGAGCATAGGGATTCAGAGGCTCTTCCTCAGAATCGATCACTATCGAGACGAGGCGGGCAAAGCCGTCAGCATCGTGTTCGTCGCCGAAAAGGTCGGCAGTCTCTACGCTGGAGTCGGCAAGACCATGTTTTAGCAGGTGATGCCCGTACTCATGAGCCACTGCGAAGACTTCCATAGCTCGCAATAATTGGATTCTTATTACAACTGCCGCGGGTTTCGGCATCGCTAGGGGAACGTTATCGGCGATCCACCCCGACGCTCCGTACGCTGTCAGAATGCGGCACCAGTCTCTGATCAGTGATGGCTCCGCTTCAAGCTTCGCTGCGACTTTGCAGGATCATTACTGACCCTCCATTGATCAGCAACCCGCTCATATGGGAGCGTCAGCGCCATTATCTTGCTGATCTGGTTGCAGAGGGTGATGAAGGGCAAGCTGACCTCAATGATACTGCTATCAGTGCCGAGCACCGGCATCTGAGATGCTTTCAGGCCGAGTTCAGGCGAAATGCCGAATACCGCTCCACCCCGAATGGGCAGCCTTCCTCCGCGGCAGACCCCCTCTATCTCGCTGACCACCCGTCTCAGAATGATTTGAGCATTGAGGTCATCAAAATCCGGCAGGTGTGATTGAGTCATCACGAGATCTTTATACTCTTGCACAAGAGCCGCAGCGTCTGTCTCGAATGCGCCATTGTCGCGAGCGATCTGGATGAGCGTTTCCTGGTTGTGTTCGAGCCAAGCGATAAACCCGTCGCGGCCAAGAGATGAGAAGCCCGCTTTCCTCGCGGCCGCAGCTTGCCTTTGCTGTCGATAGTCCTCCGCTACCTCGGTCGCGCTCAAGAGTCCGTCTTTTGGCTTCATTGTCTTGGATCCCAACAATTCGTGGGGGACCATATTCATCATGCAGGCCCTGCTGCAAGCCGCTGCGCTTGTGCTAAGGCTCGCCCATGGCTGACGCGAAGCTCTATCTCCGACCTGTCGGGTTCCTCTATGGCGCTGCTGGCGAGGCAG
Source organism: uncultured Alphaproteobacteria bacterium (assembly GCA_963747175.1). Lineage (GTDB taxonomy): Bacteria > Pseudomonadota > Alphaproteobacteria > Rhizobiales > Methyloligellaceae > Methyloceanibacter. The sequence goes on from CAVVDW010000005.1 coordinate 165,985, forward strand.
CGGTGGGGCAAGGCTTGGCGCTGCCGCTGGCCGGCGGGCCGATCGCATTTGCCTCGGCGGAGGTCATCGAGGGCGCGCCGGGCGACGCCACGCGCCGCATGGTCACAGTGCCGGCGCTCATCGCAGAGCGGGATCGCGATGCCTACCTCGCCGCGCTCATTGCGCGGGTCACCGCGAAGCGACCCCCTTTCGCGGGCCTCACCTTCGACGAGCCGCTCCTCATGGGCATCGTCAATGTCACGCCGGATTCATTCTCCGATGGTGGTCTCTACGACACGACCGAGGGGGCGATCGAGCATGCCGCAGAGCTAGCCCAAGCAGGCGCCGCGATCGTCGACATTGGCGGAGAGTCGACGCGCCCCGGCTCGGAGGGGGTCGATGAGCAGGACGAGTTATCGCGCGTGATGCCGGTGATCGAGGGCCTCAAAGGCTTCCATGCCGTGATTTCGATCGATACGCGGAAAGCCTCGGTGGCGCGCGCGGCGGCAAAAGCTGGCGCCAAGATCTTCAACGACGTGTCGGCGCTGACGTTTGATTCCAGCAGCTTGGCGGTCGCGGCTGACACCGGCATGAGCATCGTGCTGATGCATGCGCAGGGCGAGCCCAAGACCATGCAGGACAACCCGGCCTACGCGGATGTGGTGCTCGAGGTCTACGACTATCTGGAACGCCGCATCGAGGCTCTGGAGGCCGCTGGCATCCCGCGCGCGCGCATTGCCGCCGATCCTGGTCTCGGCTTCGGCAAGACGCTCGCCCACAACCTCGCCTTGATCTCCCATACGAGCCTGTTCCATGGGCTCGGCGTGCCGCTGCTGATCGGTGCCTCGCGTAAGCGCTTCATCAGGGGGATTTCGGGCGGGGAGTTGCCGGCATCCCGCGAGCCTGGGTCGCAGGCGGCTGCCCTTGCTGCGGCGGCTCAAGGCGCCCAACTCTTCCGCGTGCATGACGTGGCGGCCACCCGCCAGGCGCTGGAGGTCTTTCGTGCCAGCATGTTAGGTACTGAAAATTAACGAACTTTCATAACCCGGCGGCACACCTTCCGGTGTAATGATTGCTTACATTTTTTGAACTCAAAGCTGCTATACCAGGAGCATAATTTCGTGAGGCGTGGGAAGCATCAAAGCGCAAAAGAGGCGCCTACAGGGGGTTTGGACCGGGGGACGACCGCCATGGCTCGCAAATATTTTGGCACGGATGGCATCCGTGGCAGCGCCAATTCGTTTCCGATGACCTCGGAGGTCGCGCTGAAAGTCGGGATGGCAGCGGGCAAGCTTTTCTCCAATGGGCAGTACCGTCACCGCGTGGTGATCGGCAAGGATACGCGGCTCTCCGGCTACATGATCGAGTCGGCGCTGGTGTCGGGCTTCACCGCCGTCGGCATGGACGTGTTCCAGCTCGGCCCGATGCCGACCCCCGCCGTCGCCATGCTGACGCGTTCTCTCCGCGCCGATCTCGGCGTGATGATCTCAGCCTCGCACAACCCCTTTGTCGACAACGGCATCAAGCTGTTCGGGCCCGATGGCTACAAGCTCTCCGACGAGAAGGAAGAGGAGATCGAGGGGCTGATGGGCGGCGACTCTGCCGAGCTGCTCGCTACACCAGAGAAGATCGGCCGGGCGACCCGCATCGACAGCGCACGCGAGCGCTATATCGAGTTTGCCAAGCGCACGCTGCCCAAGAACATCCGCTTCGACGGCATCAGGGTTGTGATCGATTGCGCCAACGGCGCGGCCTACAAGGTAGCGCCCGAAGCTCTGTGGGAACTCGGCGCCGAGGTGATCAAGATCGGCGTCGATCCGAACGGCTTGAATATCAACAAGGAGTGCGGCTCGACCGCGCCCGAGGATTTGATCCGCAAGGTCAACGAGGTGCGCGCCGATATCGGCATCGCGCTCGACGGCGACGCCGACCGCGTGGTGATCGTTGACGAGAAGGGCCGCATGATCGACGGCGACCAGCTCATGGCGGTCATCGCCGAGTCGTGGCTGAAGCGCGGACGGCTCGCCGGCGGCGGCATCGTCGCGACGGTGATGTCGAATCTCGGGCTCGAGCGCTATCTCGAGGGGCTAAATCTCGGGCTGGCCCGCACGCCGGTCGGCGACCGCTACGTGGTCGAGCACATGCGCCAGCACGGCTACAACGTTGGCGGCGAGCAGTCTGGCCATATCGTGCTGTCAGACTTCTCGACCACCGGGGACGGCCTCGTCACCGCGCTCCAGCTCCTGGCAGTGGTGGCGCAGAGCGGCAAGCCGGTAAGCGAAATCTGCAATCGTTTTGAGCCCCTGCCGCAAATCCTGAAGAATGTCCGCTACAAGAACGGCGGCCAGCCGCTCGACAATGTCGGCGTGCAAAGGGCGATTACCGCCGGCAAAACCAAACTCGGCAAATCGGGGCGCCTCGTCATTCGCCCGTCAGGAACCGAGCCCGTGATTCGCGTCATGGCCGAGGGCGACGACGAGCGGCTGGTTAAGACTGTGGTCTCCGACATCGTCCACGCTCTGACCGACGCCGCGGCCTGAGGGTTCCGTTCCGCCTCGCCAAAAACTGCCAAAGATACAGCGATTTCAAGCTATTGAGCGATCTGTGGCGCGCCCGCCACAGGCCCATCCCGGACCGGAACAGCGGTTAGCGGTCCGTCAACCATTTCCCTCCCATAGTCCCGAAATGAGACAGCCCGTGTGAGTGACGGCTGCAGGTTAAGAGGGGACAGAGATGGGACACACTCGCTCAATTTTCATCGGCCTTGCTCTGGTCTTGGGCCAGACGGCAGGGGCCGCCGCCGCAGATCTCGGCCTTCCGCCACCGCCGCCGGTCGTTGAGGCTCCTTGCGTCGGCTGCGCAGGGCCCTGGTACATCAGGGGCTTCGTCGGAGGCGCCAATCCTCACGTCGACGACATCTCGAGTGAGCTCTTCAAGTTCAACGACTTCAACGTCTTCCACAACGACATCAAGAGCTCGCCTTTTGTCGGTGGCGGCGTCGGCTACGATACAAATGGCTGCGCTTCGACGTGACCGGAGAATATCGCGGCGATGCGACCTTCTTTGCTCAGGACAGGTTCCCCGGCGGAAACGGCACCTTCAGCCGCGCAAGCAATGACATCGACGGCACGTTCTTTCCCGGGACCAACGAATACACGGCGGACATCCAGAGCTGGGTCGGCCTCTTCAACGGCTACATCGACCTCGGCACCTATCACTGCCTCACGCCCTTCGTCGGCGGCGGTGTCGGCTTCGCTTCGATCACGGTCAGTGGCCTCAAGGATGTCAACGTCCCGAATAACAGCGTGTTCTTCGGTCAGACCAATACCGAGACGAACTTCGCCTGGGCCGTCTATGGAGGTCTCTCCTATGACGTGACGCCCGGCCTCAGCATCGACCTGACCTATCGCTACACCGATCTCGGCGATGCGAGCAGCGGACGGGTCACAGCCTTCGACAATTCGAGCTCCTACAAGAGCTTGGACATCGACCACATCACCTCTAACGACATCATGCTCGGCGTTCGCTGGAAGCTCGGCTCGCAGCCAGCGCCGATGCCGGTCGCCTTCAAATAAAGCCCAACCCACCACCCAAGACTGCAAGCCCCTTACCGCCCGCCTTCGCGACGGGCGGTTTCTTTTTTGCGTGAGGCACCGCGGTCTTGACCTCCCCTGCCGCAAGATTTATGCGGCGGCCTATGACGACACTTGCAAAGCCTCCCTCACGCCCGAAGAATCCGCGCTTCTCCTCCGGACCCTGCGCCAAGCATCCCGGCTGGTCGCTCGATGGCCTCAAGGGCGCTCTGGTCGGCCGCAACCACCGCCAGAAGGAGACCAGGGCGAGGCTCGAGCTTGCGCTCAAGCGGACGCGGGAGCTGCTCAAGCTTCCCGCCGGCTATGTCGCGGCAATCGTCCCCGCCTCCGATACCGGAGCGGTCGAGATGGCGCTCTGGTCGCTGCTAGGGCCGCGCGGCGTCGACGTTCTCGCCTGGGAGGCCTTCAGCCGCGACTGGGTGACCGATATCGTCGAGCAATTGAAGATCAAGAATACGCGCGCGCTGCTCGCCCCTTACGGCGATCTGCCGGATCTCTCCCAGGTCGATTTCGACCGCGACGTGGTGTTCGCGTGGAACGGCACGACCTCCGGCGTGCGCGTGCCGAACGCCGAATGGATTCCCCAGGACCGGCGCGGCCTCGTCATCTGCGATGCGACCTCGGCGGTGTTCGCGCAAGCGATCGACTGGGAGAAGCTCGATGTCGCGACCTTCTCCTGGCAGAAGGTGCTGGGCGGGGAAGCGCAGCATGGCATCTTGATCCTGTCGCCGCGCGCGATCGAGCGGCTGGAAAGCTATACGCCTCCCTGGCCGCTGCCCAAGCTCTTCCGCATGACGAGGAACGGCAAATTGATGCACGGTCTGTTCGAGGGCTCGACCATCAACACGCCCTCGATGCTCTGCCTCGAAGACTATCTCGATGCGCTTGCCTGGGTCGAAAGCATCGGCGGCGTCGAGGCGACGATCGCCTGCTCGGATCGGAATGCCGCGATCATCTCCGAATTCGTGGCCCGCACGGCCTGGGTCGAGTTTCTCGCGCGCGTGCCTGAGACACGCTCGAATACCTCGGCTTGTCTCAGGATCGTCGACGCGCAAGTGCTCGCGCTGCCGCCAAAGATGCGCGACGACTTTCCCCGCCGCATGGCGGCGTTGCTCGATGCCGAGAATGCCGCCAAGGACATCACCTCTTATCGCGATGTGCCAGCGGGTCTCCGCATCTGGACGGGGGCGACCGTCGAGGCAAGCGATCTCGAGGCGCTGCTGCCCTGGCTCGACTACGCCTTCGCGCACGAGAAGCAAGCCCTCGCCAAGGCGGCCTAGCTCGGCCGCGGTATCGGCGCGATCGGCAAGCCCCGCTCCCCCATTGGAGGGGAAGCGGGGAGCGGGTTGCCTGTCTTAGCTCCGCTGAAGGGTCAGCCCTTGGTTGTCGGGCGGGATCCCCGATAGTTATGGGCGTGGATCATATGCTTGGGTGATCCTTGAACGGATGAGCCCTGTGGTGCAGGGGCCGATGTAAGAGCGCCCGGGCAGCCCTTAGCCTCTGGGTTCTCGGTGCAGCCGCCGTAATTGGCAAAAGCCGGCGAGAGAGCGGCTGCGGCGAGGGATAACGACGCGGCCGTGGCGAGTCCTAGGACTGTGGTCTTGAGCATGGGGGGTCTCCTTAAAGCATGGCGCCACCTCATGTGACGCCGATGACGTGAGCAAACACCCATGCGCGCGGTGAGTTGCTTCGCGCGATGTCGCAGCACTGATGTGTCGCATCTTTCGATCTGTCGCAGCGCCGATCGCCGCAGCGACCTTGAATTCGAGCACGGCAAAAATGGCCGATAACGGCGCTCGCATCTCCCAATTCAAGACGCTATAAGGTGACACGGCCCCTCATCCTTGCGGGGCCGTTTGCCTTTTTTCTCAACGAGATCGAAGGAACGCGGAATTGGCCAATGTCGTGGTCGTCGGCTCCCAATGGGGCGACGAGGGCAAGGGCAAGATCGTCGATTGGCTGTCCGAGCGCGCCGATATCGTGGTGCGCTTCCAGGGCGGCCACAATGCTGGCCACACGCTGGTGGTCGACGGCACCACCTATAAGCTCTCGCTGCTCCCCTCCGGCGTGGTGCGCAAGGGCAAGCTCTCGGTGATCGGCAACGGCGTGGTGGTGGATCCGTGGGCGCTCGCCGAGGAGATCGCCAAGATCGAAAAGCTCGGCGTCGCCATCAGCCGCGACAATCTCCGCATCGCCGAGAACGCGACGCTGATCCTTCCGCTCCATCGCGAGCTCGACTCGCTTCGTGAGGCTGCCGCGGGTGAGGGGCGCATCGGCACGACCAAGCGCGGCATCGGGCCGGCCTATGAGGACAAGGTCGGCAGGCGCGCGATCCGCGTCATGGATTTGCAGGATCTGCCGAGCCTCAAGCCCAAGATCGAGCGCATCCTTGCTCATCACAATGCGCTCCGCAGAGGCTTGGGCGAGCCCGAAATCTCAGCGGACAAACTCTGCGCGCAGCTCGCCGAGATCGCGCCGAAGATTCTCCCTTACGTTGATACGGTGTGGGCCCTGCTCCACGCGCAGCGCCGCCAGGGAAAGCGCATCCTGTTCGAGGGCGCGCAAGGCGTGCTGCTCGACATCGACCACGGCACCTATCCTTTCGTCACCTCCTCGAACACGGTGGCGGCGCAGGCTGCGACCGGATCAGGGCTTGGGCCCGGCGCGCTCAACTACGTGCTCGGCATCACCAAGGCCTATACCACGCGGGTGGGAGAGGGGCCGTTCCCGACCGAACTCAAGGACGAGACGGGCAAGCTCATCGGCGAGCGCGGGGTCGAGTTCGGCACGGTGACGGGGCGGCCGCGCCGCTGCGGCTGGTTCGACGCCTGCCTCGTGCGCCAGACGCGGAAGGTCGCCGGCATCAATGGTATCGCGTTGACCAAGCTCGACGTGCTCGATGAGCTGCCAGAGCTCAAGATCTGCGTCGGCTACCGGCTCGACGGGTTGCCGCTCGATCACCTGCCTGCGGCGCAGGATGCGCAAGCCCGCGTCGTGCCCATCTACGAGACGATGGAAGGCTGGACGCAGTCGACGCGCGGCGCGCGCTCCTGGGCCGAATTGCCTGCGCAATGCATCAAATATGTCCGGCGGCTCGAGGAGCTGATCGGGGCGCCGGTCGCGCTTCTCTCCACCAGCCCGAAGCGCGAGGACACCATCCTCGTGCACGATCCCTTCGTGGATTAGGGGCACGCCGTGGCTGAGGCGAACTATCCCTGGAAGGTCGCGTGGATCACCGGCGCGTCGGGCGCGATCTGCGGCGAGATCGCGCGGCGGCTCGCTGCCGCTGGCGTCACTATTGCGGCGACCGCTCGGCCGGGCGAGAAGCTCGATGCGCTCGCTGCGAGTAGCGAGCGGATCAAATCCTTTCCCGCCGACGTGTTGAAGCCCGACGCGCTCAAGGCTTGCGTTGCCAAGATCGAGAGCGATCTCGGGGCGGTCGACCTCGCTCTGCTCGGCGCCGGCATGTATGTGCCGTTCGACATCAGGAATATCGACCTCGACGGCTTCCACCGCACCATGGCGCTCAATGTCGACGGCGTGATCAACGCGGTGGCCGCGGTGCTGCCCTCGATGCTCGCGCGCCAATCGGGCCATCTCGCCATCATGGGCTCTATGTTCGGCTATGCGGGCTGGCCGGGCAACGGCAGCTATGGCGCGAGCAAGGCGGCGGTGATCAATCTCGCCGAGAGCCTCAAGTTCGAATTGGAAGGGACCGGCGTCGACGTCACCATCATCAATCCAGGTTTCGTCGATACGCCGCTCAACGCCTCCTACGATGCCAAGAAGAAGCTCTATGTGATGAGCAAGGAGCGCTGCGCCCGGAAGATTCTGGAGAGGCTCGGGTCGAAGCCGTATGAGATCGCCTTCCCGCCGCAGGTCGAGGGCTTTCTCAAGACCGTGCGCTCTCTGCCGCGCGCCCTCTCTTTCCCGCTCGCGCGCTGGTTCAACAGAAAGACCGGGGCTTAGCCCCGAGCGCCTAAGACAGCAATTCGCGGAAATAAGAATCGAGCAGACGGTTCCTGGGATCGGCTGCCTTGCGGATGGCGGCGAATTGCTGGAGCCGCGCGCCGAACGCGCGCCGCGCCTGCTCGCGGGTCAGGAAAGGCGTCTGGTTGAACAGAGGCACGCCGCGCCGCTCGCTACAGAACTCATTGTAATGGCGGAGGAATTCCTCCCATTCGGGGCCGCCGGTCGATGCGGGGTCGATGCTGAGCGTTGGTCCCTCCCAGCTATAGGAGAACAGCGCCTCGACGTCGCGCCCGATGGCATAGCCGACGCTCGGCAGGTCGCAGCGATATCCCGTCTGCCGCTCGTAGGCGAGGCAGAAATTGCAATACTCGTCGAGAATGTCGAAGAAACTGCCCTCGCGGAACGCCCACATGCTGAACAGATATTTGTTGGCGCCGGGCTCGCGTGGATAGTTGATGATCTGCGCATGCGGCCAGGTGCGGTCGCTGCGCACGACGAGCACGAGCGCCTGGCGGAGCAGGAAGAAATGCATCTTGTCGGCGAGCGCACGGAGCTGCGGGTTCTTGGTGCTCTTCTGGATCCACAAGGTGACGGCGGGCCCATATTTCCGCCAGAAGCGGTTGCGGTAGACCCAGCGATAGCGTGAGGTGGGCTGAACCTCCGGATTGTCCTTGCGCAGCTCGACAAGCACGCGCCGCACGTAAGGGAAGATGTAGTACATCACGGCGAAGCCGCGCGCCTTGTAGACCGGGAAGTAGCGCCGGAAACTCTCGAGGCTCAGCGAATAATGACGCACGGCGAGCGCGGTGGTCGGCCTCACTTTGAGCGTCACCTCGTAGACGATGCCGAGCAGCCCGTAGCTCGAGCGGATGATCTGCATCTCGTTCGGATTGTCGCGCTCGGTGATCTCGCGCAGCTTGCCGTCGGGGGTGACGAGGCGAACGGCCGTGACATAGGAGCTGACCTGACCGAACTCGCCGACGAAGGATGAGTCCTTGGTGGCGGCGGTTGCCATCGCCCCCAAGGTCACGTTGCCGATCTCGGTGGTGACGTAAGGCTGGAGCCCACGGTCCTTCAGCGCGTTGGCAAGCACGATGTAGGTCACTCCCGCCTCGACCGTCACCGTGTCGCCGGTGAAATGAAGGATGCGGTTCATGGCCTTCATGTCGACCATGGTGCCGCCGTCGTCGCCGTTCACGCGCGCGGTGGAGTGCATCGAGCCCGCCGGGCGGACCGGCGAAGGGAAGCGCACCTCGTCGACCACGATCTCGACGATGTCCTCAACGCTCTCAGGCGTCGCGATCACCTTGGGATGGTAGGTCCAGGTCCCGTCCCAGGTCTTTATGGTGACGTCGCGCTTGATCTCCATGAACTTCCCTCAACGCACGGTGGCGACAGACCATAAAGCAAAGCGCAGCCAAATCCAGGGACCTGCGGCATTGAGCGGGTCCGGAGCGGGGAACGGTTTGATGCAGATCAATGAGGGAGGAGAGGGATATTCAAAGAGGCAGGGGAGGGCTGTTAGTGGGTTGAACGGCGTCGGCAGGGATGCTTAGTTCGGCCGCAGCGGGCCGGGAATGGCGCCTAACAGATTAGTCGAGAGGTCAGGGATTTGAAGCGTTACTGCATCATTGGGGCGGGGGCCTGCGGCCTTGCCGTAGCCAAGACATTCGCCGAGCGGGGCATCCCGTTCGATTGCTTCGAGGCGCTTGGCGATGTCGGCGGCATTTGGAACCCGCAAAGCCCGCATGTAGTCTATGGCTCGACCCACCTAAACTCCTCGAAGAAGCTGTCCCGCTATCCCGATTTTCACTTCCCCGAGGAGTGGCCGCATTATGTGAGCCGGGCACAGGCGCAAGACTATCTCCGCGCCTACGCCAAGGAGTTCGGCCTCTACGACCGCATCAGCTTCAACAGCCCCGTCACGTCCGCCGCGCGCACCGACAAGGGCTGGCGCATAAAGATCGAAGGGGAGGCGAAGTCACGGCTCTACGATGGGCTGATCGTCGCCAACGGCCACCATTGGGAGGCTTTCACGCCCTCTTATGCCGGCACCTTCACCGGCGAGATGCTGCACTCCCACGACGTGAAGTCGAAGGAGCAGCTCAGGGGCAAGCGCGTGCTCGTGGTCGGCGCCGGCAACTCGGCGGTGGATATTTTGTCCGATGCCGCGAACGAGAATGGCCGTGTGGTGCATTCGATGCGCCGCACCTATTATTTCTTCCCCAAGACGGTGTTCGGCAAGCCGACCGATGTGTTTATCGATTACGCCAGCCGCGTACCGCTGCCGCGCAAATTGATGCGCCTCTTGTATCGCTGGGGCATGCGGATCGTGGTCGGACCGCATCGCCGCTTCGGCCTGGAGCGGCCCGACCACGATCTGTTCGAGGCGCATCCCACCGCCTGCAACACCTATATCGATCACCTTATTCACGGGCGCACCGTCGTGAAGCCGGGCATCGAGCGTCTCGACGGCAGGCGCGTCATCTTCAGCGATGGAAGCGCCGAGGAGATCGACCTTGTGGTGTGGGCGACCGGCTTCCGGCCGAGCTTCCCGTTCATCGATCAGTCCTACATCCTCAATCCCGACGGCACCTCGAAGCTCTTCATCCACACCTTCCACCGCGAGCTCGACGACTTCTTCGTGGTGGGGCTGTTCGAGCCGGCCGAAGGCGGCGTGTGGCAAATCGCCGATTATCAGGCGCGGCTGATCGCCTGCTTCATCGCGGCGCTCGAGAAGGACCCTAAGCGCGCCGCGTGGTTCCATGCGCTGAAGGCGAAGGCCACTCCCGATATCGGACACGGCATACGCTGGCAGGACACGCCCTGGCACCGCTTCGAGATCCAGCATTACCGCTTCCGCATGTATATGCGGCGCCTGCTGCGGAAATTCGGCGCCAGGGATGAGACGGGGGAGCGCGAGCCGCGCATCATGCAGATCGGCGCAGAGACGCCAAGCGACGCCAAGCTCAAGCTCGTCGTAGGCGCGGGTTCGCGCGCCTAGAGGAAGGCGAAGGCGGCGGCGACCAAGATCCGATAGACGCCGAAGGGGATGAAGGTGTTGGTGCGCACATAGGCCAGCAGGAACTTGATGGCGATCAGCGCGACCACGAACGAGGAGATGAATCCCGCGGCGAGCACGCCGAATTCCTGCGGCGCGAAGGTGGCGGCGTTCTTGTAGAGATCGTAGAGCGTGGCGGCGAGCATGGTCGGCACGGCGAGCAGGAATGAGAACTCTACGATCGTGCTGCGCGACAGGCCGAGGATGAGGCCGCCGACGATGGTGGCGCCGGCGCGCGAGACGCCCGGGATCATCGAGATGCTCTGGAACACGCCGATCAGCGCGCATTTCGAGTAGGGGATGGCCTCGACGTCGGCGACGGCGTCGTCCGCTTCCCGGTGCAGCAGCTCGAAGACGATGAGCACCACGCCGCCGAGAAAAAGCGACCAGAGCACGATCGCTTCGCTGTTCATGAAATAGGTCTTCACCACCTTGTAGAGTCCGAAGCCGAGGATGCCGGTCGGGATGAAGGCGGTCATGACCCTGGCAAGCACCTGCATATTCAGGAATTTCCGCCAATAGAGGAGGATCACCGAGAGGATCGCGCCGAGCTGGATGGCGATCTCGAAGGTCTTTTGGAATTCGGTCTGCTGGAGACCGAGCAATTGGCTCGCCAGGATGAGATGGGCCGTCGATGAGATCGGCAGGAACTCGGTGAAGCCCTCAACCACCCCGAGAATGATGCTTTGCAGGAGCGTCATGGCGCCGTTTCAAGCCAGGAGTCGGTGGATTTGTCGCCGTGGCGAAGAGCCACAGTCAAGCCGTCTCGCTTCATGGGCGACCGGCCTCGAAGGCTAAAAAGCGCCCTTCGAGCTCCCATTGCTGGCTTGCCTTCTCGCTCGCCTTGAGAAAAGCGGCGCAAGGAGGCGAGGGCGAAGCGCTGCCTGGAGCATCGCCGCGGCAATCGGAGGCGACGTGCTGAAAGGCCGCCCCGTCCCACAGGCTCGCCCCGGGCAGAAAGTCATATTCCAGGCTGTTGCGGACCAACTGTTTGAGATCGGGGTAGGTGAGACCATAGCCCTCGACGGCGCTGACATATTCGTTGGTGAGGTCGATACGCTCGATCCCCTCGTGGTCGGTTGAGAGCGCGACTGGCACGGCGAACCTGCGATAAAGCGGGAAGGGATGGTTTTTGCCGCTGACGCCCAGGACATTGGCGTTGCTGGTGAGGTTGATCTCGACCAGCACACCCTTGTCGGCCATCTTCTTCATGAGCGCCGCCGGGTCGTCCTCATACATGATGTCGGTGCCATGGCCGATGCGATCGGTGTTGGCCTGCTCGATGGCCATGCGGATATGGCAGCAGAGGCCTTCGGGGGGGACAAGGCCAGGCGCAAGCTCGCCTGCGTGGAGGCTGACATGGACCTTGGGATAGAGCTCGCGCAGGAAGCCGATCATGCGCATATGCTCGGCATAGTCGGCCATCGACCCATAGGTGTCCTCGGTGCCGACGAGATTGACGCCGACCACGCGCGGATCGGCAGAGGCAAGCTCGAAGCCGAAGAGAGCCGCGGCGAAGACGAGCTCCTTCGGCGAATTGCGGAACACCTGATAGATGTAGCGAACCTCGACCTTGCAGGCGGGCGCCTCGCTCTCAGTGCCGCAATGCTCGCGTGCTTGCCGCGTGGCGTCCATCGCGTCCCAGAACTGCCGTCCGGCCGGGATGTCCTCGGTCAGCCCCTTGGCGAGCAGCTCTTGGCGGAGAGCGGCAAAATCCTCGCGCCAGGCGACATCCTTGGTGATGGTGTTCAGGCGATTCCAGGTGGGCGTCGCCATCACTTCGAGATATTGCACGTTCTGGCGCGCGGCGCGGGCGGCGATCTCGTCGAGCCACTCGCCGAGGTGGCGCGGATCGGTTCCGCCAAACTTGGTGAAGGACTCGAAGAAATGGTCGTGTCCGGTCACGCTCTCTGAGGGGACGAAGCCACGCATCGAGAAGGAGTCGATCAGACCGTTGTAAAGAGCCTGATTGGCGGGGACCGATGCAGCGGGCACGTCGCCCTGCTCGCAGACCGGCTGCCATTCCGCGCCCGCCATGACCGGCTGCGACTTGGTGAATGACTTGGCGACGGGGTCCACGCAAAGACCGTCCTCTCCCGCGGCGCTGATATGCGACTCGGCGTAAGCCGCGCCGGTCAGATGCAGGTGCAGGTCGGCGCCCTTCGGCATGCGCAGCAGAAAGTCGCGCAACAGCAGCGGCTCCGAGCGGATGCTCTCGAGCTCCTGAGCAGTGCGCTGCTCGCCTGAGGTCTGCTCCGCCGCGGCGGCAGCGGCGCCGAAATAGGCGATGACAAGAACGGGGAAAGCGAGACGGAAGGCCTTGCCGAACGCGCTGCGGAGACAAGCGACAAAGGAGCGGCGCATAGCCCTAAAGCCGAGTTTGCCTCGGCCCCTCGATCAGCCCATGACGGCGAGAACTTGCCACAGTTCGCACAACGCCGCGATACGTCTAAACAGTCATTTCGCGAGGGTCTTGTCGAAGAATTTCAGCGCGGCATCACCCACGCTCTGATGGATCGCATGGCGATCGACGCCCGGCGCATCGATGCAGGCCTCGGGAAACTCGTCGCGCCCCTCGTCGTCGCATTCGTTGACGAAGATCTCGTGGTCGACATCGCCCGGGATGACGGCGAGCTCGGCGCTGGGAATGTATTTCGCGGCGAATTCGGCATTGTCGGCCGGTGGCGTCTGCGTGTCGCGCGCGCCGACGGTGATGTAGACCGGCACCTTGAGCGCGGCGAGGCCCGCTTCGTCCATGCCGAAGGCCTTGATGATGCCGGGCGCCATGGCGAAGGCGGCCGATCGTGCACGGAGAGCGCGGGCGCCGCATCGAGCGGCAGCTCGTCGCGCAGATATTGGGGGATTGCCTGGTTGTTGCGCCAGCCTTGCTGGAAGGCGAGGTACTTCTCGGGATTGACCTCCGCACCGCTGATCCAGAGCGAGGTAAAGCCGCCTTGCGAATGGCCGGCCACACCGATGCGGTCGGCATCGATCGCCTTGCCCCAGACGGGATCGTCGAGAAGGTAGGTGATGATCAAGGAGATGTCGACCGGACGCTGCCACAGCTTGTTGGCGAGGTAGGCGATCGTGGAGTCATAGGTGTTGGCCCGGTAGTGATAGGGCGCGGCGACGATATAGCCATGCGCGGCAAGCGTCTCTGCGAACCAGGCATATTGCAGCGGGTTCGGGCCGCGCCCATGCGACAGCATGATCAGCGGACGTTTTTCGTCGGCCTGAGCGAGCGCGGCGTCTTTGTAGAGTTCGAGATTGACGAAGTACGGCAAAGTATAAGGCGTCGATGTGTCGTCGACCGCGGCCGGATAGAACATGACCACAGCCAGCTTGCGGTCGCCGTAATGGCTGTCGGCGAACTCGATCTGCTTGATGCCGACCTTGTAGGTCTCGACGCTTCGGGCAGGAGATGGCGCGAGAAGTACGCCGATCAGGAACGCGAAAAAGATCGGGGTCGGGCAAGACGTCACGGCCCGCATCATGGCGCAAGCGCATGCCACTGTCACGGTGCCCCTGATCATCACCGCTTCCGCCGGTAGCGGCGGTAGATCGGTTCCCACATCTTTGCGGCGATGAGTGCGGGAAGCGCCGCGTCGTCGAACGGCGCACAGAGACCTTCATCGCGCGCCTGCTTGGCAATTGCCGTCGCGATCGTCACCGCGACGATGCGAAGCTCCGAGACGGGCGGCAAGAGGCAGGCATCAGGGTCGTGGGCGGCCGGCGAGGCGTCGGCAAGGGCCCGGGCCGCGGCCGCGAACATGCCGTCCGACACGCGGTCAGCCTTCACCGCGAGCACGCCGAGTCCAACGCCAGGGAAGACATAGGCATTGTTGGTTTGTGCCACGCTTGCCGACTTTCCGCCCCATACGACGGGCGGAAAGGGGCTCCCGGTACCGATTACGGCGCGGCCTTCGGTCCAGGTCATCAGGTCCTGAGGAGCCGCCTCGGCGCAAGAGGTGGGGTTCGAGAGGGGAAACACCACGGGGCGTGTCACCGAGGCGCCCATGGCGCGGATCACGGCTTCGCTGAAGATGCCTCCTTGCGCCGAGACGCCGATCAGCACGGTGGGCTTTGCGTTCCTCACTACGTCGAGAAGGCCGATCCTGTCGGGATACTGGCATGCCCAACCCGCGACATTCGCCTTGGCCTGCACGAAGTGCTGTTGAAAATCGAGGATGGACTTCATGCCCTCGACGAGAAGCCCGTCGCGATCGATGGCATAGAAGCGCCGCTGCGCCTCCTTCTCGGACAGCCCTGCATCGATCATCACCCTCTGTAGCAGCGCGCCGATGCCGCAACCGGCTGAGCCCGCGCCGACGATAACGATGCGCTGCTTGCTGAGCGGCACGCCAGTGACCTTCACCGCTGCGAGCAGCGTCCCGGCGCACACGGCCGCCGTGCCCTGGATGTCGTCGTTGAAGGTGAGCAGCCGGTCGCGATAGCGCTTAAGCAGGGGCCCGGCGTTCGCCCGCGCGAAGTCCTCCCATTGAAGCAGCACATGCGGCCAGCGGTCCATGACCGCCGAGACGAAGCTCTCGACGAAGGCGTCATAGTCGGAATCGCGTACGCGGTGGTGCGCCCAGCCGACATAGAGCGGATCGGCGAGGCGCTCCTGATTGTCGGTGCCGACATCGAGCAGGATAGGAAGCGTCGTGGCGGGGTCGATGCCGGCGCAAGCCGTGTAGAGCGAGAGCTTGCCGATGGGGATGCCTATGCCGCCGGCGCCCTGGTCGCCGAGCCCCAGGATGCGCTCGCCGTCGCTCACCACGATCACCTCGACTCGGTGGTAGCGGGGATGGGAGAGGATCTCCTTGATGTTGTCCCGATGCGGCCAGCTCAGGAACAGCCCGCGCGGATATTGCCAGTAATGGCTGAACTCCTGGCAGCCTTCGCCGACCGTCGGCGTATAGACGAGCGGCAAAAGCTCGGCGAGGTTCCGGGTGAGGAGGGCGTAGAACAGGGTCTCGTTTGAGTCCTGCAATTCCCGCAAGAACAGATAGCGTTCGAGACGGGTCTCGAATTTGCGCACCGCCTGAAACATGCGATCGACCTGCTCGTCGAGCGTGCTGATATGAGGCGGCAGGAGCCCGTGAAGATGAAAGGCGGTACGCTCCTCTTCGGAGAAGGCGGTGCCCTTGTTCAGCAAAGGATCGGTGAGGAGCGCGATCCCTTCGCGATCGATTTCGATCATGCGTGCCTCAAGAGGATTGGCGGGGAACGGCGCGGCGGAGCTGGCTCGCCACGAGGCGGGGCGCCAGCGCGTTGAGCAGGAATAGCGCGCGAAAGACGGCGGGCTTCACCACAGTCCGCTTGCGCGCCTCGACGCCGGCAAAGATCGCCTCGGCGGCGTCCTTAGGCGTGAGCACCGGCGCGATCAACGGATTGACTTCCGGCGCGTGCTCGCGGCTTGCGGGATTGTGCTCCCAGTAGGGGGTCTCGACCATCCCGAGCACGACCAGCGTCACGCTGAGCCCTGAGCCTTTCACCTCGGCGCGCAGCGCCTCGGTGAAGCCGGCAAGGGCGTGGCGGGCGGCGGTATAGGCGCAGGCATTTGGCCATACGATGAAGGATGCCGGCGAGGTGATGCAGGCGATTGCTCCGCTGCGTCGCGCCAGCATCTTGGGCAGGAAGGCGCGGGTGAGATTGAAGGCCGCAAGATAGGGCACCTCGATCATGGCAAGTGCCTCCTCGGCGCTCGTCTCGATCAAAGGGAGCCAGCGGCCGGCGCCGGCATTGTTGATGAGAATGTCGGGCGTGCCTGCCTCGCTTGCGATCCGCGTGCTCACCTCCTCGATGGCCTTGGGGTCGGCGAGATCGACCGGGTAGGCCGTAGCCGTTCCGCCCTCCTTGCGGATCGCTTGCACGGCCTCGCCCAGGCGATCCGCGTTGCGCGCCAGCAGCAGGACATAGGCGCCGGTTGCGCCATAGCGCCGCGCCGTCGCCTCGCCGATCCCGCTCGATGCGCCTGTGACCAGGACGAGCCTCGCTGACATGATGCCCTGCTCCTTGGGACTTACGCTAAGACGCCACTCTGCCGGTCATTTTTCCGCCCGATTCACTTTGGTGCGGGACTGTGGCACAAAGGCTACAGCTCGCAGGGAACCCCGAACTGAGGGTTGCAGCCCACTGGCGAGCGTTCTCAATCCGGCGATAATCTTAACGCATCTTGGCTTTGCGGGAGGAGGCGTTCCGATGGCGTCGTATGTGCGCGGGTTGGCGTTGGCATTGATTGCGGCGGGGTTATGCGTGGCTCAAGGCGCACCGGCCTCGGCAGGCTGTATCGGCCTGTCCGGTACGGCTGATGGGTTCGACAAGGAGACGGCGGTCAGCCGGGCCCAGCTCGCTCTTTCCGACTACATCAAGGAATACAAGGCGGCTAAGAAGTTAGGCGCGGTCACCGTCAGCGCCCAGCGTGCGGAGCCTCAGCCTTACTGGCGTCCGTATGTCAGCGACAACATGTACTACCACCCCGACATCGTGAACGCGACGTCCTACACCATTTGCTGGCAAGGCGTGGTGTCGCCTTACGTCTGCACCTCGGGCGCGAAGATCTGCTGGTAGCCTCCTCGAATCTGTTTTGAAAATCCTGCATCGTCCCCGTGGCGCAAGCCTTTCGGGGACGATCCTCGTTTGCGGCACCCGACCCGCTAATGAGCCGGCACCAAAGAGACCTTCTCGGGCCGCTTCATGATGAGGATCAGCGGGATGATGGCGAGCGTCACGACGCCGATAAACCAGAAGAGGTCGTTGAAGGCGAGGATTTGCGCCTGCCGGGCAATCTCGTAGGTGACGAGGGGGGCGGCCTGAGGCGAGTAGGGATTCAGGCCATGCTGCGCGAGATAAGGAAGGAGCGCGGGATTGTAAGGGGTGATGTGCGCCGAAAGCTCGTTCCAGTGAATCTGCGTCTGCCGCACGAACAGCCAGCTCACCACAGCGATGCCCGCCGAGCCGCCGATGCCGCGCATCAGGGAATAGACGCCTGAGGCCTCGTCATATTGCGCTTTTCGAATGTTGGCGAACGCTGCCGCAGTCAGCGGCACGAAGAATAATCCCGTGCCGATTCCCGACCAAATGCCCGGCGTGGCGATGCCCCAATAGTCGGTATAGAGCGAATAGTGCGACATGAGGAAGGTGCCGATCGCCGTGAGCACGAGGCCCGCGGCCACGAGGTAGCGCGCGTCGAACATGCGGATGAGGATGCTGCCGGTGATCGCGAGCGTAATGGCGCTAACGACGGCGCGGGGGATGAACAGCGTTCCCGCCATGGCCGGCGGATAGCCGAGCAGCCTCTGGCTGAAGAGCGGCATCAGCGCCATCCAGCCGAACAGGCTGATGCCATAGGCGGTGATGGCGAGCGTACCGGCGACGAAATTGCGGTCCTTCAACAGCGTGAGATCGATGATGTTGTCGGGCTTGTTCCAGCCTCTCAGGAAGAAGGCGGCGGTGGCGAACACCGTTACGACGGTGCCGGCGACGATGAGCCGAGAGTTGAACCAGTCGCGCATCTGCCCCTGGTCGAGGATGAATTGAAGCGCGCCGACGGCGACGACCAAGAGTGCCAGGCCAACCCAATCTGTCTTGATCTCCCTGATGGCGCGCTGCGGCAGATAGCCGATCGAGAGCAAGAGCGCGAAAAGCCCGAGCGGCACGTTGATGTAGAACACCATGCGCCAGGAATAGGTCTCAGTAAGGTAGCCGCCGAGCACCGGCCCGAACACCGGCGCCACCATGATGCCGAGACCGAAAATGGCCAGCGCCTGGCCGTGGCGCTCGCGCGGGAAGACATCGAGCAGGATGGCCTGGCTCAAGGGGACGAGCGGCGCGCCGCAGATCCCTTGCGCGAGGCGGAATATCACCATGCTCTCGAGGTTCCACGCCATGCCGCACAGCGTCGACGAGAGCACGAAACCGCAGATGGCGAAGAGCAAGAGGCGCCTCCGTCCGAGCCAGGTCGAGAGATAGCCGGTGAGCGGCATCACCACAGCGGCGGAGACGAGATAAGAGGTCAGCACCCAGCTGATCTGGTCCGGGGTGGCGCCGAAGGCGCCGAGCATATGCGGGATCGCCACGTTGACGATGGTGATGTCGAGCACCTCGAGAACCGCCGTCATGACGACGGCGATGACGAGGGGGATCGGCGGGCGGTCGAAATGAAGCGGCGATGGAGGCGGCGGAGGGGGCGGCGCCGTCTTGATGGGAGGTGGCGGCGGCTCGGCGGGAGCCTTTCGCTTCCGCCCTCCTTTGCGACCGCGCGGCGCTGCGCTCATTTCGCCCCTTGCGCGGACTCGGTCGTGTCGATGGTCACGGTGGCGCTCGAGCCGAGGCGCAGCGGCTTGTCAGGGCTGGGGGCGCTCGTGATCTTGATCCTTATGGGAAAGCGCTGGGTCACCTTCACCCAGTTGCCGGTCGCGTTCTCTGGCGGCAGCACGGAGAAGGTCGCGCCCGAGCCGGCGCTGATGCTCTCCACTACACCGTCGAGGGTGAGCCCCGGATACATGTCGAGACGGATGCTGGCTTTCTGACCGGGCTTGATCCGCCCGAGGTCGGTTTCCTTGAAGTTCGCATCGACCCACCAATCGCCGTCCTCGACGATGGCGAAGGCAGGCGTCCCGGCCTGCACGATGGCGCCGGGCCTCAAACTCGCATTGGTGACCCAGCCGCCGGCGGGGGCGGTGACGTGGGTCTGCACCCGATCATGCGTCGCCTTGTCGAGCCCGGCCGCAGCCGACCTGAGCTGCACGGTCGGCGTCGTCACGGTGAGCTTGGCGTCTTGCGCCTTGGCGAACTCGCCCTCGGCGTCGTTGAAGGCTTGCAGCGCGTCGTGCCAGGCTTTCAGCGCCGCGGTGAGCTGGTCAGAGGGGGGCTCGCCCGGCTTCTGCGCGTCCTTGGCCTGGCGAAATTTGCCGATCGCGTCTTCGAGCGCGGCGCGCTTCGACTCGAGTTTGTCGGCGGCGGCTTTCAAAGCATCGGCGGCAGTGCCGGCAGCGGAGGCTGCCGCGTCGAATTGCGCGCGCGCGTTGCGCAAAGCCGCGTCGTAAAGCGTCGGGTCGAGATCGAACAAGGGATCGCTCGCGGCGATCTTGTCGTCGTCCTGCACATAGACACGGATCACGACGCCGTTGATCTGGGGAGCAACCCGCACGACATCCGCGCCGGTATAGGCATTGTCGGTTGAGGGATAGATCTCGGTGTGACGCCAATAGAGCAGCACGCCCCCGATCGTCGCCGCCAAGAGGACTAGAAGGGCAATCCAGCGCCACGAGGCTGCGCTCGTTTTCGCGCGCACAGGCGTTACGGTCGAAGTGTCCTGATTCACGTCTCTCTGTACCTCGGCTGGCGGCGGGGTCTCTGGGCCGGAACAGGCCTCGGGGCCCGCAAATCAAGGTGAAGCGCGGCAGAATGATGACGAGCCTTAAACTGCTTGAGGGGTGACGGCAAGATTTCCTTGAATCCTGGTCCTGAAGCGGGTTTGGGCGCTGATTTGCGGGGTCGAGACCTCCGGAATTACTGCACTTCTTCGTGGCATTGAGGTGGCTCCGTGTGTCGCACGTGGCGACAGCACGAGGGCTTTCGCGCGGGCGCTAGCGCGTCTACATTAGCTTCGTTCCCAGGGGAGCTCCGGGCAGGGGCTGAGAGTTCGTTGCCTTGCCGTTTGCGGCAAGGCCGGAGCGAAGACCCTTCGAACCTGATCCGGGTCATGCCGGCGAAGGGACAGGAACTACTCTTTCCACTCCGTCCAATCGCCGAGACCGTCTCGCTTCAGCGAGGCCGCGACGATGGGAGTGAAGACGATGAACAAGCCGATATCGCCGAAGGACGTCGTGCCGCCCAAAGTGACGACCGGACCACTGTCCGGAAGCCGCAAGGTCTATTCGTCGCCCGAAGGGGATGCTGATCTCCGCGTACCCTTCCGCGAGATCGCGCTTTCAGGCGGGGAGCCGCCTTTCCGCGTCTACGACACGTCGGGGCCTTATACCGATGAGGCGGCCGCGATCGACGTGAAGCGAGGGCTGCCGCACCTACGCGCGCCGTGGATCGAAGCGCGGCGTGGCGAAGGGCTGGTCACGCAGCTCGAATTCGCGCGCGCGGGCATCATCACCAAGGAGATGGTGTATATCGCCCAACGCGAGAACATCGGACGCGAGCGTCTCGGGCGTGCGCAGGCCGAGGAGGCCGAGGCGCGCCTTGCCGACGGCGAGAGCTTCGGCGCGGCGCTGCCCTCCTTGGTGACGCCGGAGTTCGTGCGCAGCGAGGTCGCGCGCGGGCGCGCCATCATCCCGGTCAACATCAATCACCCCGAATCCGAGCCGATGATCATCGGCCGGAACTTCCTCACTAAGATCAACGCCAATATCGGCAACTCGGCCGTGACCTCTTCCGTCGAGGAGGAGGTGGAGAAGATGGTGTGGGCGATCCGCTGGGGCGCCGACACTGTCATGGACCTCTCCACCGGCAAGAACATTCATCTGACGCGCGAATGGATCATACGGAATTCGCCCGTGCCGATCGGCACGGTGCCCATCTATCAGGCGCTGGAGAAAGTGCACGGCGATCCGGTCAACCTCGACTGGGAGGTTTACAAGGACACGCTTGAAGAGCAGGCCGAGCAGGGCGTCGACTATTTCACCATCCATGCTGGGGTCAGGCTCGGCTACATCCATCTCACCGCGCCGCGCGTCACCGGCATCGTGTCGCGCGGGGGCTCGATCATGGCGAAGTGGTGCCTCGCCCATCACAAAGAGAGCTTCCTTTACGAGCGGTTCGACGAGATCTGCGAGATCATGCGGCGCTACGACGTGTCCTTCTCGCTCGGCGACGGCCTCAGGCCAGGCTCGATTGCCGACGCCAACGACCGCGCGCAATTCGCCGAGCTCGAGACTCTCGGCGAGCTCACGCGCGTAGCCTGGGATCATGGCTGCCAGGTGATGATCGAAGGGCCCGGCCACGTGCCGATGCACAAGATCAAGGTCAATGTGGAGAAGCAGCTCGCGCTCTGCGGCGAGGCGCCGTTCTATACGCTAGGCCCGCTCGTGACCGACATCGCGCCCGCCTACGACCACATCACGAGCGCGATCGGCGCCGCCATGATCGGCTGGTTCGGCACGGCGATGCTTTGCTACGTCACGCCGAAGGAGCATCTCGGCCTTCCCAACCGCGACGACGTGAAGGCGGGCGTGATCGCTTACAAGATCGCGGCCCACGCCGCGGACCTCGCCAAGGGCCACCCGGGCGCGGTCGCGCGCGACGATGCGCTGTCGAAGGCACGCTTCGAGTTCCGCTGGGAGGATCAGTTCAACCTCTCGCTCGATCCCGACACTGCGCGCGGCTATCACGACGAGACGCTGCCCAAGGAGGCGCACAAGCTCGCCCATTTCTGCTCGATGTGCGGGCCCAAGTTTTGCTCGATGGAGATCACGCAGCAGGTGCGCGACCACGCGGCGAAGCTCGCCGAAAAGGAGCAGGTCTCAAGCAGCGAAGCGGTAGAGCAGGCAAGGAAACAGGGCATGGAAGAGATGAGCGCCAAGTTCCGCGCGAGCGGCGGCGAGGTTTACGTGGAAGGTGACCTAGGCAGTGACGAAGTTTCTTAGCGCTGGCGGCGCCGACCTGGCGCCCACCTAAAGGAGCGATGAATGGACGACCAGACCCGGGAAAAATATCTGAAGATAGCGCTCGTCGTTTTCGGGGGTCTGGCCTTGCTGATCTATCCGCTCGGCCTGATCTGGCCTTCGGGATGGATCTGGCACGGTGGGCAGGGCAATTACTATCTCCAGATGATCTGCGGCATCTATGCGGTGCTCGGCGTCTTCTTGATCGCCGCCGCGAGGAACCCGGCGACCAATCGCAGCCTGATCGCCTTCACGATTTGGTCGAGTGTCGTGCATGCGGCGATCATGGCGGCGCAGGCTGTTTCCGACCCTCAGGAACATGGTCACCTCGTTGGCGATGTTCCGGCCCTGCTGGTGCTCGCGGCCGTGCTTTGGCTGCTATCGCCGAAGGGCGAACGCTTCATCAAGGGCATAGGCCAGAGCTAAGCAGGATCGGCGCCACACGCAGATGATGGGCAAGTTCGGTATGAAGGCAGAGGCCGATAAGGCCATAGGCTCAACGAAGGAATGTATGGCCGGCTAGTCGCCGCACATTTCGAAAATGGTGGCCCCGCCCCTTCGGCCGGGTCTTTTTTGCGGCGCTCAGCATCACAAAGGATCCACCACCATGAAGAATAACGCCACGGGCAGCCTTGATCGCCGTGATTTCGTGATCGCATCCCTTGCCACGGTTGGCGCCTCGGCAGCCTTCGCGGCAACCGCAGGGGCTGCTGACGCGCAGGACAAAGCAGCTTCGCCGCAGCCAACGGGAACGGCTTACACCGGGGACCTGATCGGCGGCAAAAAGGTCATCAGCGCACTCGACGTCGAGGATCTGGACCCCGGTCGGAAACACGCCTTCTATTTTCAGGGCGTGCAGATGCCTACGGGCCAGCACTGGTATGTATCCGTGATGGTCGCCAAGGGGGCGAAGCCGGGCAAGCGCATCGCCCTCGTGAGCGGTGTGCATGGCGATGAAATCAGCCCGGTGCACACGATACAGACCGTCATGGACCAGCTCGACCCGACGCAGATGTCGGGCGTCGTATTGGCGGTCCTCGACGTATCACGCCCGGCCATAGAAGGCATGTCGCGCCGCTGGCCCAATTCGGGGAGAGGTATCGACCTCATCGACATCAATCGCGAGTGGCCCGGCAATGAGAATGGCGCCAGTGCGCCCTCTCGACACGCCGGGCTTCTGTTCAACAGGCTCCTCAAATCGAACGCCGATTATGCGATCGATTTCCATACTTCGGCTACCGGCATGGATATGTCGGCGTTTCATCTCGCCCGAATGGACCTGCCGGAGGTCCGCGAGATGGCCGAGTTGTTTCCCATCGATCAAATCTTCGACAACCCTGGCTACCCCGGTCTGTTGGCAAACGCGTTCATTGATGCGGGCATCCCGGCATTCACGCCCGAGATCGGCGCCCCGCGTATTCTCGATCTCAACATGATCCCATTGTTCGTGGAGGGCACCATGAACGTGCTCAAGCATCACGGGATCATTACCGGCCCAATGGGTCGCACAGGCCGCGACACGGACGTTTTCGTCGCGAATAGCGGGCACATTGTTCTTGCGACCCACGGCGGGTTCGTCGAGCTTCTCGTCGAGCTGAACGACAAGGTCGAGATCGGTCAGAAGGTCGCCATCCAGCGGAATACATTCGGTGAGGTCGTGGCGGAATACACAAGCGAAGTGGCCGGCGAGATCGCAGTTCGCCGCACCGACGCAACAGCCGAGCCCGGCACGCTGTTGTTGGCAATCCTGTATAATCGCGCCCAGCCGGAAAGCGTTTCTTACTCAGAGTAAGAACCGCCTACGGCCCGTAGGATGGGTTGAGCGAGCGAAACCCGTGCTTTAACGACTGGGAGGATCAGTTCGACCTCTCGCCCGTTCCGGAGACGGCGCGGGGCTCTATCACGACGAGACGCTGCCCAAAGCGGCGCACAAGCTTGCGCACTCCTGCTCCATGTGCGGGCCGAAATTCTGCTCGATGGAGATCACGCAACAAGTGCGCGACTAACGGGTGGGTGAAATTCGCCGATCAGCCGCAGCATTGCAATTTCTTGTTTTCTTGGATGGTGACGAGCTCCGGGGAAGTGTCCAAGCGACGCCATCGATGAGTGGTTCAATAGTCGGACACTACGCAACATCCATGTTCGATTTGCCTTTCACGAAGTCGACGCGGTTTCGCGGCGAGGCGATGAAGCTCGCCCGCTTAAAATGAGCGCGGAGTTCCGCCCAGGCGCCGGAGAAGCCCGGTCATCCACGGCCTGATCGACCGTGTGCTGCGCGCGGGAAAGATAATTGTCCCCTAAACCACCCCAGCAGCGATCAGCCCGGCTAAAATGGCTGCAAATAGGCAGAACAATTTGAGAGCCATTACGTTCGCTTCGTGTTCGGTCGTCGGAGTCGACAATCGAAAGGTCACCGTGTCCCCCATCGTTTAGTGGTTGTGGCGCCCATCACCTCAACATCCGTCTTCACTGCCAAACATCTCTCTTGAGCTCGGCCTCCGCCAGGCATTGCTCTCGCAGCCGGTCGATCACGCCGCCGATCTGCGCCTCGACCCATGAGTTGAAGATTGCTTGCTGAGACATGCCGCGAAGCTGCCCCGCGACCTCGGAGTTCAAGTACGAAACGAGGGCGGGCGAGACGTCGAGCTGCTCCAAGACCAGAAACATGTATTTGAAGCCCTTGTAGGTCGGGTTGCTGGCGTCGTTCTTGAGGAAAGCCAGCGCGAGGTCTTGCCGTTCCTGTTTGCTCAAGCGACCGATGATCCTCCTGACGAGGAGGACCGTCACTTGAACGGAGCAGGATCGAGCGTCGGTCCCTTCGGCTTGACCCTGTCGCACGAGCTCCAGTTCGTCCATTCGCTGCCTTAGCGGCGGCAGCAAGCCATGAGAAAAACCGCAGAAGATGACCTGGAGGCAATCGTCGACAGCTTTTTTATAGGCGCGATTGCGTGCGCGATGAATGGCTCGCTTGTTGAGCAATGCCTGTAACATGTGTCCCACCCCCAAGGAACGCATGCGATTTGGCCACGACGCGCGACTGGAGTTTCGGTGTCCCTGCCAAACCCGTTATTGATTGCCTGGGCAACTCCGCAACCGGGCAAACGGTTCCTGGACAGCAGAAATAAATTGGTCCGGGAACCCGCAGTTCCGTGCCGCCGGCGGCGAGGTTTATGTGAAGGAGGAGTGAGCACGACCGCCTTTTGACCCATAGCGGACATCTGGATCTCTGACCTCAAAGACTAAGAGCAAGATCGTGCTGTCAGGTCTATGCTGCGGCTGGACCGTTCAAAAAGGGAGGTTCCGATGGCTGCCTTTGTGGTCTCACTAAGGTCACGGATCAGGGTCTCCGTAAGGTCGAAATGATCGAATGCCACATGGCTTGCCGATGATGTGCCGCGCGTCCTGCAGGCTCACCGTGTTGGCGGTCGTTCTGCTCTTCGTGAGTGGACAGGTCGCAGCGCAAGAGACCGTGCGCGCGAAAAGCAGCCCCGCGGCGGTAGAGACCACAATCGCGCCGGCGAACAGCGATGCGGCAAGTCAGGGTGGCCCGGCGGCTCCCGCAGGCTCAGGCATGATTTTGGTCTCCAAGCAGCCGATTAAGCTCTTGGCAGGTCCGTCATCCTCCGCCCCATTCATGTATGGATTTCCGGCTGGACGGCGCTTTAAATTGATTGGCGAACAGTCGGGCTTTGCCCAAATCCAGGACATGAAAAGCGGCGCCACGGGCTGGATCGATGAGGCCGCGCTCGGGCAGTCGCCCGACGTGCCGGTGGCTGCGGTTCCGTCACAGCCAAAGCCGGCCTTGCGCTCTCATAAGGAGGTGACGGCGTCGATACCGCCCAAACCCAATCCAATCACGCACACCCACACAAAGAAAATTGCCTCGACGCCCTCGAAATCCAAGCACACTCGCAAAGCCGTAACGGCCGAAACAAGTTCTGAAACGACGGCCGTGGAGCAGCCCAAGCGCCGCGGCCTGTTCGGTCTGCGCCGCAACAGCGCCCAAGGGGTTCTTTTCTGAGGGCCTTGTGCGCGCTCGGCAGGCGTGTATTTGAGGTTTTTTCACCTTCGTTTTCGGGGTAGTTTTGAGTCGCTGCCGAGGGAGCCGGAACGGGGGTTCCATGCTGCCTGAGCGCCAGTCGAGGGCTCTTGCTGCGATCGCATCGCTGCTGATCGCCTGTGCCCTTGTCTTGCTCCTCTTCCCGCAAGCGCAGGCAAGGGCCGAGGATGCCGCTCCCGCCTGCGACGAGTTCGGGCTCGCCCTTCTTTCCTCGCCGATTGCGCCCTGGAAGGGGGCTCCGTTGCGCGTCATCTTCGCCACGGAGAAGCCACTTGCCGGCGAGCTTGCGCTGATCGAGCCCAAAGGAAAGATCGCGGCCCAATCGTCCGACATGCAGGGCGGGCCGCCCTATTTCTGGTTCGCCGAGATCGCCTCGCCCGAGGCCGGCACATGGCAGGCGAAGCTCACCCGCGAGGGCGCTGCGCCCCAATGCCGAGAGGTCACCCGCGAGATCGTGGTCGAGCGCAAAGAGCCGCGAAGCCCTCGCGCCGGCAAGGGCGTCTGGCCCGTGCGCGGCCAATGGAATCGCCAGACCGAAAATCTGTACTCGGCATGGATCGAGAAGCTGTTCGACGCGCCGCTCGACGAAGAGCTGACCTGGAAGTCGATGGATGGCGTCCTGCACGACCAATCGCGCAATGTGCTGTTCGACCATCTCGGACTCCACGAGGACGATAAGGGCACGATCATTCAACCGGACTGCGCCGACGTTCCTTATTTCCTGCGCGCCTATTTCGCCTTCAAGATGGGATTGCCGTTCGGCTACGCGAAGTGCACGCGCGGCGACGGCGGCGTGCCGCCGAGATGCCCACAATGGTGGAACATCGTGAGCGAAGAGCCGCCCGCCGCGTTTGACAGCGGCAGCAGTGGGATGATCGAGCCCGCCGGCTTCTTCGGCATCTTTGGCCCGCCGGAACCGCCTACCATGCGGCGCAGGACTCCCGAGAAGGTTCCGCAGAGGCCGAAAGGGCTGGTGCCGGGGTTCCAATATTATTTGACGAGGACCGTTGCCGACGCCGTGCAATCCGGCAACGGGCGAACGGCAGCCGACGACGACAACACCGATTACTATCCGGTGCCGCTCACGCAAGACACTTTGCGTCCCGGCACGATCTACGCCGACCCTTACGGCCACGTTCTCATCCTGGTGAAGCGCGTGGCGCAGACTGACAAGGGAGCTGGCGTGTTCCTTGCGGTCGATGGACAGCCGGACGGCACGGTCGCGCGCAAGCGGTTTTGGCGCGGCAACTTCCTGTTTGCGCAAGATCCTGCGCTCGGAAGCCCCGGATTCAAGCGCTTCCGCCCTATCGTGCAGGAGAAGAAAAGCACTTTGCGGCGGCTGACTAATGCGGAGATCGCCAAGGATTCCGACTACGGCGATTTTTCGCTCGAACAGTCGAGGCTCGGCGTCGAAGATTTCTACGACCGCATGGACGATGTGATGTCGCCAGCGCCGCTTGATCCCATGCAGGCGATGAAGGAAGCGATCACCTCGCTCGAGGAGCAGGTGAACACGCGCGTGACCTCGGTCGAGAATGGGCGCAACTATCTTGCCGGCGGCGGCAAGAACGTGGACATGCCGGACGGCGCGTCGATCTTCGAGACGACCGGCGCATGGGAAGATTTTGCCACGCCCTCCCGCGATTTGCGCTTGCTGATCGCGATCGACGTGGTGCGGAACTTTCCCGACCGCGTCGCGCGGCGCCCAGAGCGTTACGCCATGCCCGCTGGCAAGACAACTGCGGACGTCAAGGCGGAGCTGGAGGCCTTGCTTGCCTCCGAGCTTAGGGCGCGCAAGTTCTCCTATACCCGAACCGACGGTTCCTCATGGACTTTGACGCTCGATGACTTGCTCAGCCGCCTTGCTGATCTCGAGATGGCTTACAACGTCAATGACTGCGTCGAGGTGCGATGGGGGGCGCTGGAGGGCAGCGAGGAGGCGTCCACCTGCAAGCGGCATGCGCCGGAGGCACAGCGCCAGAAGATGGCGTCGGAATACCGTCCCTGGTTCAGCGAGCGCCGCCGCCCGCCGCGCGGCTGAGGAAGCGCATTACCACCGGCACGAAACCCGCGTTCAGTGCAACGAGGCGCCGATAGCCGACATCATGGGGCAGCCGAGCGTCTTCTCGAACGCCTTTACCAGATCGTCCCGGTTCTTCGCCGTGATGTAGAGGCCGCCCGTCTCCTCGGCGAGACATTCCACATCGAGGATGCTCTCCGCGCCCGTCCAACTGAAGCCGGTGAGCTGATAGCCGATGACATGAACGGTTAGTCCTCGACTGTTCGCTTTGAGGAATTTGCCGAGCTCGCACGGCGCCCCGCCGCAGGTTTCCTCGCCGTCGGTCACCAGGACGACGACGCCTTTCTCTGTCCGGTAGTCGAGAACCTCGGCAGCCTGCTTCACCGCTTGCACAAGCGGGGTCTTGCCGGCCGGGTTGAGAGCGTTCACCACGCTCATGATGCGCTCGGCCGCGTTCGGGATCGGCGGGAAGGCCAGATCGACATTGCATTGCGCGTAGGGGCCGGGGCCGTAAGTGATGAGCCCGATCTTGCGAAACCGTGTTGCCCCCGGCAACACTTCGCCCAAGGCTTTGCGGACCTCGTCGATGCGCGTTATGTCGCTGAAGAGCCCTTGGACCGTATTGCCGGCCATGGACCCCGACGCATCGAACACGATCATGGCATCCTCGGTGCATGGCGTCCGAGTTTCATCCGCCGCCTGCCCAGCCGCCGATCCTGCCAGGAGCGTCGCCAGCCCGAAAGCAATGGGGCACGCGTAGCGTGACAGCCTGTTCATTCCCAGACTTTAGCTGAGAGCGCGACGTCTTACAGGGGCGATTCGACCCACCTTTGACCTGGCCTGGCAAACCTTAGCCTACAGACCCGCCTCGATGGCGTGGAGCAGGCGGAAGCGCATCTCGCCGTCGCTGTTCTTCGTCGAGATCACGAAGCGCACCCGCCCGTGGCTTTTAGTGTCGGCGTAGCCCGCCAGCGTGTGGACGCCGGACATGGTGCCCGTCTTGTTCATGCCGCCGTCATGCCCGTGGAGCAGGTCGGCGTGGGGCGCGAAGAGCTCGAGCACTTTGGCGAGGCCGCGCGCCGTGAAGTGGTCGTCGCGACTGATGCCGGAGCCCTCTTCGAGATGGATGGCGTCGGCGAGCCCGTTGGCGGCAAGCATCGCGTTCGCGACCTTGAGTGACTTCTCGAGGCTGACGGCTCCGCCCAGGGTCCCGCCGATCTCGAGGAAGACCTGGTTGGCGATGTAGTTGTTCGAGGCGATGAGCAGCGCGACGAGAATCTGCGAAAGGGGGCGTGACTTATGAACGTATACCGGCTTGAGGTCCTCGGGCACGGTCCCGGTCGTGATCTTGCCCTTCACGCTGCCGCCCGCCCGCTCGATGAACGCTGCGATCAGCTCGCCGGCATATTGCAGGCTCACCGCGGGGTCTTGCGCGAGGCTGATGCGGCCGCGTCCCTGAGGGCCCCGGGACCGGAACTGGCTGATCGCGAGGGGCGTGATTGGGGTCTGCTCCTCGGCGGAGCGGACCGTGTTGCCTTTGCGCACGGCGGCGATGGTGTTGAAGTTTACCGCGAGCGCCGAGTTCAGCGCATTGTAGGCCTCGTCGGTGTTCTCGATGCCAGGGATGCGGAGGTCGGAAGGGTAGTAGCTCGCGTCGAGCACGACGCCGGTGATCGGCTCCCTGCCGATGGCGGCGACCAGCTCGGCCGCGAGCGGCGCCAGCTCCTCGGAGATCAGGAAGGGATCGCCGCCGCCGCGCACGTAGAGAACCCTGTTCTTGTCCAGATAGAATTTTGTCTCGAAGCGGTAGTCGGGGCCCAAGACTTCGAGTGCCAGCCAGGCCGTCACGAGCTTGGTGACGGAGGCAGGAACGAAGGGCTTATCCACGTTCTGGGCGATCAGCTCGTTGCCCTTCTCGTCCACCACGAGCACCAGCGCCGACGGAGCCATCGCCGCGACTTTCTCCTTGACGCCGGCGAGCGCAGGGGCGGGCAGGAGGAGCAGGGCGCAGGTGAGGGCGAGCAGGCGAGACGACATGGCAACTCCAGCACGGGTGAAAGCGGCTTCAGGCCCATGCTAGCGGCACTCGAGCGTTAAGTCAGTCAGATCGCAGAATCTCCAGCGAATGGCGGATTCAGCGCTGCTAAGGGAGGCGCACAAGCTCGCCCATTTCTGCTCCGTGTGCGGCCCGAAATTCTGCTCCGCGCGTCCGGCACCGAAGTCTAAATGGCGGAGGATTGAAGCGTGACAGAACGATGGAACGCGGCACAGCGCAGGCGCTTCGTAATGCAGTCTTTGCGCCAAACCGGATAGCTGCACCGCCAGGTCGCGTGGTAGCCTCGATACGTGGCACTCCTCATCGCGATCCATGTTCTTGCCGTCGTGGTGTGGGTGGGCGGCATGTTCTTCGCGTACATGGTGTTGCGCCCGTCTGCGGGGCCGCTCGAGTCCGAAGCAAGGCTTCTACTCTGGCACCGCGTCTTCAGCCGCTTCTTTCCCTGGGTGTGGTCGAGCATCGTCCTCCTGCTCGCCAGCGGCTATGGCATGATGTTTCGTTATTTTGGGGGCTTCGCCGGCGCACCGCTATACATTCACGTCATGCAGGGCATCGGCATCCTCATGATGCTGCTGTTCCTGCATTTGTTTTTCGCACCCTGGCGTCGATTTGGCGATGCCGTGCAAAGGAAGGATGCCCCCGAAGCCGGCAAGCATCTCAGTCAGATTCGTCGCGTGGTCGCGGCCAACCTCGTGCTCGGCCTCCTGACGATCGTCGTGGGCGCGAGCGGTCGCTTTTGGTAACCCGCGCGGCACGGCATCGATGCCGCCTTGGCGTCCTGCCGCGTGAAAGCTTAGCAAGGATTTGTCTCCCTGTACCTCGCCGCTGTCACCCGATGCGCGATCGCGACGAAGCGATTGATCGCGGCATTGTCCGGTGTCGCGGCTCATTTCATGATGCCGGCAAAGCGGTAATGCAGGCGATGAGGGAAGCCGAATGACCGATGACGAACGTGCAATACGCGAGCTTGTCGACACCTGGATGGCTGCGAGCAAGGCTGGCGATCTCGACACCGTGCTCTCGCTGATGGCCGACGACGTGATCTTCATGGTCACGGGCCGTGAGCCCTTCGGCAAGGAAGAGTTCGCGGCCGCCTCGCGAAGCATGACCGATCTCCGCATTGAAGGCGCGAGCGAGATCAAGGAGCTCGCGGTGCTCGGCGATTGGGCTTATCTCCGCAACCGGTTGACCATCACCATGACGCCCGACGGCGGCGAGGCGATGCTGAAGCGCTCGGGCTATACGCTCTCGATCCTGCGCAAGGAGAAGGACGGACGCTGGCTGCTCGTGCGCGACGCGAACCTGCTCGCGTCAACCGAGTAGCGGAAAAAACCTACTGCCCGGTCTCGTTGGGCTGGCAGGCGCCGAGCTGATTGAGGTATTCGCCAGCGGGGCATCTCTTCTTTTTCTTCTTCGGCGGGTTGTTGGCGGAGGTTTTCGGCGTGTCGCTCTGGCTTGCCGACCCGGCAGGGCATGTCTGGAACAGGTCGGGCCTCTGGTGCCGATCGCGCACAGGATCCCGCCCCATTGGTAGCCGGTCTGCCCGGCCTTGGTGGTGATCTTGAACGAGGGAAAGCCGTTGTCCATCACCTCGGTGCGGGCCATCAACGTGACGGGCTCACCTTCGGCCAGGCTGCCGATCCTGCGATATTGCTGGCCCGGTCCGTCGCGCAGGACGCCGCCCCACGAGCCAGCCGCGGCACGGAGGCGGCAAAGGCACTGCCATGCCAGGGCCCGTAGCCGGCGTCGACAGCCGGCAAGACGAGCGCGGCGAGTGCAACGCTTATGCGGAGCGCCAAGGCCGGCATGCATGTCATGGAAGCGTCTTTCGGCGACGCGGAGGGGTGAGCGGGTTCAACTTCGTGTAAATCCACGTCCTGCGCAAGACCGTGGGCCTTCCCGGGTTCTTCATCTCCTACCAAGAGCGAGGACATTGGAACGCATCCTTAGGCGGAATGGGCTCGATTGGCGCATCGCCGCCGACACCACTGGCAGCGTCCCCGGCGCGAATTATTGGGGAATCGACGAATAGTCTTTCGCTATTCAGTCACGACCGTCTTTGTGCGGGCCATTGGCGGGGCCGCGCGGTTGTGCGAGGTTTGGGCAATCGCGACGAGGAGTGAGAAATGGCCAGGGTCGTCTACAAGATCGTGAAACATGAGAATGGCTGGGCCTACCAAGCCCGGGGCACGTTCTCCGAGACCTTTCCCACGCACGACGCCGCTCTTGCTGCCGCACGGATCGCGGCCGCGGAGCAGAAGGTGCCGGGCGAGACGGTGGGCATTGAATACGAGACGGAAGACGGCGTCTGGCATCGCGAGCTCGACCCGGGGAGCGACCGTCCCGGCACCGAGGTCGAGGACGACAGATAAGGGCTGCGATGGTCAGCGCCTCAGATCCGAGAACCTTGCAGAAAGGCTTTGCAGCGGGACCGGGCAACCGCCGTCTTCGCGCAAGCATTCTCCTTACGGTCGCTGCCGAGTTCGCATTCATCGTTTTCCTGACGGTGTTTCTGTTTAGGCACGCGGATCCGATGGGCGACGGGATGGAGATGGTCGGCGCAAGCGCGGCCTTCATGCTTATCTTCTTGCCGTTCAGCCTGCCCGCACTGATCCTCGCCAAGGAAAGCCGCTATCTCGTGGTCGCGGCTTTCCTTGCCGGCGTTGCCGCGTTTCTCTATTTCGCGCTGTGGCTCGAGATGCTGGATGAGCTTCACCTCCAGCCAGCGCCGTGGTCTTGAGCGGTAGGGTGGGCAACGGTTCTTGCCGTGCTCACCCTACGCGGACCTCAGACCGTGTCGACGAGAACGATCTCGGCGTCCTCGAGCGCTTTCACGTTCAGCACCTCCTCGTCGCTGATCGCGGCACCATCGCGCGCATCGAGATGTACGCCATTGACCTCGATGCTGCCGACGGCAGGCACGAGATAGCCATGGCGGTCGGCACCGAGCTCGTATTCGGCGCTGTCGCCGGCTTTCAGCGAGGCCCCGAGCACGCGCGCCTCGGCGCGGATCGGCAGCGCCTCGTCATCGCCGGCGAACCCGCTGGCGAGCGGCACAAAGTGCCCCGAGCGGTTCGCCTTGGGAAAGGGCTTGGCGCCCCACGACGGCTCGCCGCCTCCCTTGCCGGGCTCGATCCAGATCTGGAAGAGCGTGGTGGGCACGGCCTCGCGGTTATATTCAGCGTGGCGGATGCCTGAGCCCGCGCTCATGACTTGGACGTCGCCCGCCTCAGTGCGGCCTTTGTGGCCGAGGCTGTCCTCATGGGTGATCGCGCCCTGGCGGACATAGGTGATGATCTCCATGTCGGCGTGCGGGTGGGGCGGGAAGCCCGTGTTAGGGGCGATCTCGTCGTCGTTCCACACCCTGAGCGCGCCATGGCCCATGCGCTCAGGATCGTAGTAGCGGGCGAAGGAGAAATGATGCTTCGCCTTGAGCCAGCCATGGTCGGCGCCGCCGAGGGCGGCAAACGGTCTCCTCTCGATCATGACAATTTCCTCCGTTTTCTAGGCGTTGAAGCCGCCGTCGACCGTGAGCGTCGTGCCGGTGATGTACGCAGCCGCCGGGCTTGCGAGGAAGGCAACAGCTGCTGCGACCTCCTCAGGCTTGCCATAGCGCCCGAGCGCAGTCGCTGCCGACTGGGCAGCAGAAAAATCGCCATTGCCCGCAGGGTTCATGTCGGTATCGATCGGCCCCGGCTGCACGTTGTTGACGGTGATGCCCCTTGGTCCGAAATCGCGGGCCCAGCCGCGCGTATAACCAAGGATGGCGGCTTTGGTTGCGCTGTAGTCACCGATCCCTGGAAAGGGCGAGCGCTCGCCGACGACAGAGCCAATCGAAATGATGCGGCCGCCTTCGCTCATAACGGGCGCTGCGGCCCGTACAGCGGAGGCGACGCCGCCGACATTGACGGCAAAGAGATGATCGAGCTCGGAAAGATTGTTGGCCCGGTCATGCACCTGGCCGGTGGCGAATACGCCGGCATTGTTGACGAGGATATCGAGATGGCCGAAGCGCTCGACCACCGACTTGACGAGAGCACTCACTTCCTGGGGATTGGCCTGGTCGGCCTTGAAAGCGTGGGCGCGTACGCCCTTCTGCAAAAGCTCATTGAGGACCGCCTTGGCTTTGTCGGCCGAGGCCGAATAGCTGATGGCGACGTCGGCGCCGTCGTCGGCGAGGGCGCGAGCGATGGCCGCTCCGATACCGCGCGATCCGCCGGTGACGAGAGCAACCTTGCCTGCGAGTTTCTTCGTTGCATTAGACATGGGTCCAACTCCTGTGAGCGAGTTATTTAGTGTTCGCTACATATGTGGCACTGGACCCGCTGCGTCAAGAGGCTTACATAGCAATCACTACAAAGGCAGGAAAATGGCGGATTCCAAGACGCGAGTGCATAAGCCGGCGACCATTGGCCGCCCTCGCGCTTTCGATGTGAACGAGGCGCTCGACCGGGCGCTCGACGTGTTCTGGCGCAAGGGCTACGAGGGCGCGAGCCTCTGCGACCTGACCGAGGCCATGGGTATTAACCCGCCGAGCCTCTATGCCGCCTTCGGCAACAAGGAGGAGTTGTTCCGCAAGGCGCTAGACCGCTATGTGGAAATGCACGACGAGTTTCTTCGCGAGGCGTTAGCCAAGCCAAAGGCGAAGGATGGGATCGCGGCGTTGCTCGCCAAGACGGTCGATGCGCTGACCGACAAATCAACCCCGCCGGGCTGCCTCCTCGTGCAGGGCATCGCCGGCGCGGGCGATCATGCCCAATGTATCAGGGATCAGCTGTCGGCACGGCGTGCGGCGAATGAGAAGATGATCCGCGATCGCCTGAAGCGTGCGAAGGTTGAAGGCGAGCTTCCGTCGAGCGCCGACCCTGCCGCGCTCGCCCGCTTCGTCGCCACGGTCATGCAGGGCATGGCGGTGCAGGCGGCGGGAGGGGCCACGCGCAAGGAGCTTGCGGCGGTCGCCGCAACGGCGCTTGCCGCCTGGCCCGAGAAGAAGCGCGGCTAGCTCTTGGCGTCTTTCGGCTCAGACTTGGGGTGCTTCTTCGGCTTCGGCTTAAGCAGCAGATCGCCTGCCGCGGGCTTCCAGATGAATTGCTGAACCCTCTGGGTGAGGTTGGGATCGGTTCCGGCGGCGATAGCCTCGCCCTGTGGCAGCAAAACCACAGCCGCAACCAGTAAGCTCGCGGCGGCGGCCGATAACTTCGGGCTGTTCCTGCTCATCTTATTGTACTCTCCGGGTCTCTGCCGTCTTCGAACGATGATCGCATGTGTCAGGCGTTGTTGCGACGGTCTCTTCTTGTGCTTGTCGCGTTGGCCGCATTTTCTGGCGGAAGGGCGGCAAACGCACAAAGCTTCGATCCCAATATAGTGAGCCGGGTCGACAGTTTCCTTCCTCCGCCGCAGCAAACCGTTCTCCCGACCAAGACGCAGAAGGTGCCGGTCAAGAAGACCGAGGAGGTCACCGTGACCGTCACGGAGAAGAAGGACCTCACACTCGAAGAGCGCGAGGCCAAGGCAAAGGACATGGGGATCGTTGTGCCGCTGGGACTTCGTTCGCCCACCGCGCGCAGGGGCTGTCTCAACATGCGCGGGTGCCGAGCCAGGTCGTGAGCCATGTGCGCAAGCGGAAGTCGCGCACCATCACCACCATCGTCGAGAAGAAGGAGCCGAGGAAGATCGTCGTGAGGGGAGGGGCCTCTGGAGGCTACAATTATGCCTCGAACGCGAACCAGACCAATATCGCCATCATTGCCGATTCGATCGACAGTCAAAACGCGAATATTCTGGTGTTGGTGCCGGCTGGCCGCGAGGAAGACACGGTCTCGTTTTTGTTCGGCTCGACAGACACGCGCTACGCCGGCCTCAATTCGAGCTCATTCGATGCGCTGAACGGCAGCATCATTTACACGCGACTGCTCGGGCGAAGACAGACGGCCGAGGGGCTCAACACGGGCGGTACGGCGACCACCGACATTCTGACGCTCGGTGTCGATGGGACGTCGGTCTATGAGCCGGGCTTCGGCGCGGAGGAAATCTCGATCGCTACCCCGTCGATCGGCTGGTCGCGCTCAAATATCGGGCTCGGCAGCGAATTGTGCGGAGAGAAGGGGAGCGAGTCCTATTGCTACTATGGCGACGTCTCGCTCTCGCTCGGCGAGAGCGTTGCCGACGTGCAAAGCCAGACGAATGGCTGGGTCGAAATCGACACCACGATCGGCTGGCGTCCGCCGGTCAAGAACCTGTCGCTCTGGGCGACCGGCAGCGTGCAGGGCGCTGTGTACTCGGACTTTCCGGGCGGTCGGCAGGATCTCATCTTCATCGGCTCGGGCAATTTCAGCGGGCTCTGGATGCCGGGATGTCACCTTGAGCGCGGGCGTGAAGTTCACGCAGCAAATCTCTTCGCACTCCGACCTCGACTGGAACGGCTTCAACGTGGTCCCTCGCGTATTGTTTAACATGAAGTTCAATTAGGAGTGGCTTTAGGCTGAAATGACCGCGCGCTTTATTCCGACTCCGAACTCGGTTCAGGCTGTCTTGCATGAAGGGCGCACAGCTTCTCGGTCTTTGCCTGATTCTTGCGGCGGGCCCGGCGTCTGCCGGACCCACTGTCGAGGAGGAGGGGCCGCTCGGGCCATGCGTCGAGGGCGGCGGCAGCAATGCGGCGCAAGCCCAGTCCGGTCCTGCCTGGGGCGTCGAGATCGCCACGTCCTTCAATAAGCAGGAAGCGCTCGACGATTTCGCCCGCGTGCAGAAGCAATATTCCGACCTGCTCGGCAGCTACCAGCCGCTGATCGTCGAGGATTGCAACCTGCATATGGGCACCTCGCCGCAATACTCGGCAAGGATCGGCATCGATAGCCGTGATGACGCCGACGCGCTCTGTGCCAAGCTCAGGGCGCAAGGCGGTGCCTGCGTCGTACAGAAGAACTAGAGCCCGATTTCCGGCTTCTCTCGCCTCGCGACTTGTCGGAAACTCAGGGCAGGATGCGGATCCTAGCGATAGCTTCTCTCATTGCAGCCCTCGTTCTTCTCGCCGCGCCGGGCGAGGGGAGGGAGGCCTCTGCGCTCGCAAGCGTCGAGGCAGGCGTGAAGGAGGCGGGTCTCGCGCTTTCGGGGCCTAAGCCTTTCGTCGAGATCGTCTGCCCGCTCATGCAACAGGAGGCCGAGGATTATGGCCTCCCGCCGATGCCCTTCGTGCGGCTCATCTGGAAGGAGAGCCGTTTCAACCCGGGCGCGGTCAGCCCCAAGGGCGCGCAAGGCATTGCTCAGTTCATGCCGGCGACCGCCGCCGATCGCGGGCTCGACGATCCGTTCGAGCCGAAATCGGCCATAGTCCATTCGGCGAGCCTGCTCGCGGACCTCAGGCAGGAATTCGGCAATTTCGGTCTCGCTGCTGCCGCCTATAACGCGGGCGCCGAGCGGGTGAGGGGCTGGCTCGCGGGAAACGGCGGGCTCCCCTACGAGACCCAGGCCTATGTCGAATTCGTCACCGGGCGCGCGGCGGAGGAGTGGAAGCTTCCCGAGACCGAGCTTCCCCAGGCGCTGAAAGCCGACGGCGAAGAGGTCCAGGTCTCCTGCAGGAGCCTCGCGCCGCTTGTAGTCCGCGCGGTCTACGAGACGGAGCCGCTCACGGCGAGCGGCGCCTGGCGGCCATGGGGCGTGCATGTCTCGACGGCCTTCTCCAAGGCCATGGCACTTTCCCAGTTCGCGCGGGTGAAGGGGCGCTATCCGTCGGTGCTCGCCGACCGGGACCCCTTCGTGGTTCCTGAGCGGAACTTAAGCCGCGGCAGGCGCTCGATGTATATGGTGCAGATCGGCGCCGACAGCCGGGACGACGCCGCCAAGCTCTGCTCCGAGTTGCGAGCCGCCGGCGGCGCCTGCATCGTCCAGAAGAACTCACCCTAAATTTCCGCTTGCGAGCCTGATTGTCTCAGTGGCAAGGGGCGCCCGCTGGTATATGGTCCGCTCGGCGACGCGAGGGCTCAGGGACACCCGATGCTCACCATCTACGAAACCAAATCGGGCGCCCTTAAAGCCCAGACCGGCCAGCCGAGAGTCACCGAGCAGGCGATTTGGATCGATCTTCTCAATCCGACCCAGGAGGAGGAGGCCAAGATCGAGCGCGCGCTCAAGATCGACGTGCCGACGCGCGAGGAGCAAGAGGAGATCGAGGTCTCGAGCCGCCTCTATCAGGAAGACGGCGCGTATTTCATGACCGCGACGCTGCTCTACCAGCCCCAGGAGGGTGAGCCGCGAATGACTCCGGTCACCTTCATCCTTGCCGGCCAGCGGCTCGTGACCGTGCGCTATGCCGAGCCGCGCGCATTCGCCATCTATGTCGCGCGCTGCAACCGGTCAGAAACCGAATTGAAGGCGGGCACGTCGGTCCTGATCGGGCTGATCGAGACCATCGTCGACCGGCTTGCCGATTTCATCGAACGCGTCCAGGCCGAGGTCGAAGGCCTGTCGCACTCAATCTTCGAGATCAAAGGCGGGGCCGCTTCGCGCCAGCGCCGCTTCGACGTCATCTTGCGGGCGATCGGCCGCGAAGGCGAGATAACATCGAAGTTGCGCGAGACCGCCCATTCGCTGGGCCGGCTGCTCACCTTCCTCGCCCACGCCGCCAACGAGCGTAAAGAGGACAAGCTGCTTCAGGCGCGCATCAGGACCGCGGCGCGCGATGTAAATTCCCTGACTGACCATGCCACTTTCCTGTCCGGCAAGATCATCTTCCTCCTCGATGCCACGCTCGGCATGATCAACATTCAGCAGAACGACATCATCAAGATATTCTCGGTGGCGGCCGTGGTGTTCCTGCCGCCGACTCTGCTCGCCTCGATCTACGGCATGAATTTCCACCACATGCCGGAGCTCAATTGGATGTTCGGCTATCCGCTTGCGCTCATCTTGATGGTTCTCGCCGCGGTGTTGCCTTACATTTATTTCAAACGCAAAGGCTGGCTCTAATTTGCGCTTGCATGGGCGTTGTGGCGTCGCCACATTGCCCGTAGCTCGCGTCGGGCGCTACGCAGTCAAAGCCATAAGGAGAATATCCATGCGATTTGCAGGTCTTGGTCTCGCAGCAGCTTCGGTGATGGCGGCGTTTGCGCTTCTGCCCACTGCGGCATCGGCAGCGCCCGGCACTGTCGCTGCGCCAGCGCACGCTTCCGATGTCCAGCCCGTCTACTACTGCACGAGGAAAGCTTGGCGCCGCGGCCTCTGCGGCAATAGCGGCACTTACGTGCGCGCGCCGTTCACCGAGGTCGACACCACCAGGGGTACCCGGGTCGCGGCACCTTTCGTGCGCGTCTATGACGGTCGTTACGGGACGTGGGTGCGCGCGCCCTTCGTCAATCTCTGGAGCCCGCACTAGACCGCACTCGCCAGGAGTGACCAGCTTAGCGCGGCTGCCGCGCTGAGCGAGAGCGTCGTCGCTATTCCGAGTCGCACGCCGAATAACAGCACTGCGGCCAGGCATGCGAGCGCGAGCGCTTCGACGTTCAGGCTCGCGAGCTCTGGAGTCCAGATCTGCAGCGGGCCATACCAGGTCGCGGTGACGCTGCCGAAGATGACGTGGAGCGCGAACCAGAGGCTCAAGTTGAGGATCACGCCTACCACTGCGGCGGTCACGGCCGCGAGCGCTCCAGCGAGGCGAGGGCTTTTGCTCAAGCGCTCGACATAAGGTGCGCCGACGAAGATCCAGAGGAAGCAGGGCGCGAAGGTCGCCCAAAGCGTGACGGCCGCGCCAAGCAGGCCAAAGGCGAGCTGAGGCTCGCCGCCTTTACGGAAGCCAGCGAGGAAGCCCACGAACTCAGTGACGAGGATAAGCGGGCCCGGAGTCGTCTCGGCAAGGCCGAGCCCGTCGAGCATCTCGCCCGCGCTCAGCCAGCCATAGGTCTCGACCGCCTGCTGCGCCATATAAGCGAGCACCGCATAGGCGCCGCCGAAGGTCACCACGGAGAGCTTGGAGAAGAAGAGCGCGATGTCGGTCGTGACATGCGTGCGACCGAGGAGCGCCGTCACAAGCAGGAGAGGACCGATCCAGATCGCGAGCCAAA
Organism: uncultured Alphaproteobacteria bacterium; assembly: GCA_963747175.1. Taxonomy (GTDB): domain Bacteria; phylum Pseudomonadota; class Alphaproteobacteria; order Rhizobiales; family Methyloligellaceae; genus Methyloceanibacter. Next base: position 206,399 of record CAVVDW010000005.1, read on the forward strand.
GCGCGGCAGTTGCGACCGTCCGCGACAACGACACGGGAGGCTCGGCCGAACTTTCCTGATCGCGGCGCAGTGGTGCAGCGGGCAGAAGCAGAAAGCCGATCGCGGCGGCGCCGGCGACGATGAGAGGAAAGGGAACGGCGAAGAAGAAGATGCCGATGAAGGCCGCTGCCGCGATGAGCGCATCGTAGGGGCCGCGCAGCGCTCGGCGAGCCACCCTGAGCAGAGCCTCGACGACGATGACGAGCACGGCCGCCTTGATGCCGACAAAGGCCGCCTCGATGATCGGCACTTGACCGAAAAAAGCGTAAGCGATGCTGAGCGCGAGCACCACGATCGCGCCGGGCAAAACGAAGAGGAGGCCGGCTACGAGGCCGCCGAGAGTTCCGTGGAGCCGCCAGCCAATATAGGTGGCGAGCTGCATGGCCTCCGGCCCGGGGAGCAGCATGCAGAAATTGAGCGCGTGCAGGAAGCGATCCTCGGCGATCCAGCGGCGCTCGTCCACGAGCATGCGGTGCATCAAAGCGATCTGCCCGGCGGGTCCGCCGAAGGACAAGACGCCGATCCTCGCCCAGACGGCAAGCGCTTCACGGAAGGTGGGGGTTGGTGCGGTATCGGTCGAGCCCATGGCTGCACACTCCGTAGCACAGGCGGCAAAGCCTGACGGAGCGGCACTTGGGCCCGTGAGCCTCACGGGGCGGCCGCGTTGGCCCCGATGCGGCGATCCTAGGTCATCGCGCGCGGCGATGACAAGCATGTGTTTAGCGGCAACTGGGCGCGGCTAGTGGCATCAGCGCCTCCGTGCTACCTCAAGAACTCGAGGAGGCGAGCAGGAGACAAATGGCGACGGCGCAACTGATCCAGGTGGCGGTGTTCCTTGCCGCGGCCGCCATCGCCGCGCCGCTCGGTCGCTCTTTGCGCATGGGCGCCGTGCTTGGCTATCTCGCCGCCGGCGTGATCATTGGCCCGTATGTGCTTGGCCCCTATTACGCGCTCGACGACGTCGACAAGGTCCTGCATTTCGGCGAGTTCGGCGTGGTGATGCTGCTGTTCGTGATCGGGCTCGAGCTTCGCCCGGTCAGGCTGTGGGCCATGCGCTCGGCGATCTTCGGGCTCGGCACGGCCCAACTGATCATCGCCGGCATTGTGCTGGCGGCGATCGGGATCGCGCTCGGACTCGCCGCCGGTCAGGCGTTGTTCATTGGGCTCGCGCTCGCGCTCTCATCGACCGCGTTTGCGCTGCAGGTGCTCGAGGAGAAGGGCGAGCTCACCACCCGCCACGGCAGGCTCGCTTTCTCCGTGCTGCTGTTCCAGGACCTGGCAGCCATCCCGCTGATCGCTCTCGTGCCGCTGTTCGCGCTCGGCGGAGAGCAGCCCAAGATGGATTTCAAATCAGCAGCTCTCGCTATCCTCACCATTGCCGGGGTCATAGTGGTCGGGCGGTTCCTGTTGAGCAGGCTCTACCGCATCGTGGCGGGAACCGGCGTGCGCGAGGCGATGACGGCGAGCGCGCTGCTGACGGTGGTCGGCGTGGCGCTGGTCATGGAGGCGGTTGGGCTATCGGCGGCGCTCGGCGCTTTCATCGCCGGTGCGCTGCTCGCCGATTCCGAATACCGCCACCAGATCGAGGCCGACATCGGTCCGTTCGAAGGGCTCCTGCTCGCCGTCTTCTTCATCGCCGTCGGCATGTCGATCGACCTCGGCGTGCTGGTCGCGAGACCAGCCGCGCTTGCGGCCATCGTCGTCAGCCTCGTGCTGATAAAGGCGATCATCCTCTATGCGCTCGGCCGCTGGTGGGGCCTCGACAGCGTGGCCGCGCGGCGGCTCGGGCTCGTGATCAGTCAAGGCGGCGAGTTTGCCTTCGTGCTGTTCGGCGCGGGGGCGCTCGCCGGCGTGATCGATCAGAGCATGGCCAATCTCTTGACCCTCGCAGTGACGTTATCGATGGCGGCGACTCCGCTACTGCTTCTGATTGACGATACGGTCAACCGCGCCTTGAAGCCCGAGCCTCCGGAATATGAGACGCCGCCCGGCGGCAAAGGACACGTCATCATCGCCGGGCTGGGGCGCTTCGGGCAGATCGTGGCCCGCGTGCTTCGCGCCAAGCAGATTCCCTTTACCGCGCTCGACTCGAATGTCGAGCAGGTGGACTTCGTGAAGCGCTTCGGCGCGCAGATCTATTACGGCGACGCAGGGCGTCTCGACATCCTGCGCGCTGCCGGCGCTGACAAGGCGCGCGCCTTCGTGCTCGCCATCGACAAGGTCGATAGCTCGCTGAAGGTCGCCGAAACGGTGCGCACCCATTTTCCCGACCTGCCCATCTATGCGCGGGCGCGCGACCGCACGCACGTGCACAAGCTGATGGATCTCGGGGTCACCATCATCGAGCGCGAGACTTTCCTCGCAGCGCTCGAACTGACCAAGGACTTGTTGCGGGGCCTCGGCCTGCCTGCGGCCGAGGTCAAGCGCGCGACGGAGACCTTCAAGCGGCTGGATGAGCGGCGGCTTTACGAGGATTACCAATATTACACGGATGTGGAGAAGGTGCGGGCAAACGCCCTGTCACAGGCCAAGGAGCTCGAGGAGCTGTTCGCGCGCGATGCCGCCGAGCTCCCCGGCGATGACGGCGCGCCACCGCGGCAACCTGAGCGGGTCAGCGTTGGACCGCGAGATGATCGAGGATAAGGCGCTGCTTAGTGCGCGCCGGCGGGCTCGGGCTGGGCCGCCGCAGCGGCTTTCTGCACTGCCTTCTGCACCTTCTCGAAGGCGCGCACCTCGATCTGGCGGATGCGCTCGCGGGAGACGCCGAACTCGGCTGAGAGCTCCTCGAGGGTGAGCGGCTCGTCGGCAAGCCGCCGCGCCTCGAACACGCGGCGCTCGCGCTCGTTCAGTCCCTTCAGCGCATCGTTCAACATGCCGCGGCGCTGGTCGCGCTCCTCGGATTCGGCAAGCGCCGTCTCCTGGTCCATGGTCTCGTCGACCAGCCAGTCCTGCCACTCGCCGCTCTCGGCATCGTTGCGCACCGGCGCGTTGAGCGAGGAATCGCCGGCTAGCCGCCGGTTCATGGACACGACGTCCTCCTCGGTCACGCCGAGCCTAGTCGCGATCTGCTTCACCTGGTCGGGACGAAGATCGCCCTCCTCGAGCGCCTTGAGCTGACCCTTGATCTTGCGCAAGTTGAAGAAGAGCTTCTTCTGCGCCGCGGTGGTGCCCATCTTCACCAGGCTCCACGAGCGCAGGATGTATTCCTGGATCGCCGCCCTGATCCACCACATGGCGTAGGTGGCGAGGCGGAAGCCCTTGTCGGGATCGAAGCGCTTCACCGCCTGCATCAGGCCGACATTGCCCTCTGAGATGACCTCGCCCACGGGGAGGCCATAGCCGCGATAGCCCATGGCGATGCGCGCCACGAGGCGAAGATGCGAGGTGACCAGCCGGTGCGCTGCGTCGCGGTCGCCATGCTCGCGCCAGCTCTTGGCGAGCATGTACTCCTCCTGCGGCTCCAGCATCGGGAACTGTCTGATTTCTTCGAGGTAGCGCGTTAGTCCGCCCTGCGCGCTGACACTCGGCAATGATCTTGCGGCCATGAGAGCCCGTCTCCAGCGGCCGCTAATGGCCGCAATCTTCTCAACATACCCGCCCCCCGGCGATCCTCTATAAAATCTTTGTCGCTGCGATTAAAGACTACTGCCTGTTCACAGTTCCTTGAAAGCCTCGACAATCTCGGCGAGATCGGCAGGAAGCGCACTATTAAATTCCAGTAATGTGCCGCTCACCGGGTGAACGAAGGCGAGATGCGCCGCATGCAGGGCCTGGCGGTCCAATGCGGAGATCTTCTCGCGAATCGGCTCGGGAAGCTTTCGCAGCTTGGACTTGAAGCCCTGGGCGTAGAGCGGATCGCCGATCAGCGGGTGTCCAATGTGGGCCAAATGCACGCGCACCTGATGGGTGCGTCCGGTCTCGAGCGTGCATTTGACGAGCGAGGCGATCGGTCCTTCGCGTCCCTCGCCGCGGCCGAAGGTCTCAAGCACGCGCAAATGAGTCACAGCCTCGCGTCCCTTTCCGGGAAGCACCGCCATCTTGGTCCGGCTTGTCGGATGCCGTCCGATCGGCGCATCGATGATGCCTTGCGGTCGTGACGGCGCGCCCCAGACGAGCGCGAGATAACCGCGCTCGAGTTGTCCAGTGCGGCCATGGTCGGCGAACTGCTCGGCAAGAGCGCGATGGGCCTGGTCGGTCTTGGCGACGACCATCAGCCCGCTCGTGTCCTTGTCGAGGCGATGCACGATGCCAGGCCGCGCCACCCCGCCGATACCGGAGAGTGTCTCCCCGCAATGGGCGATCAACGCATTGACGAGCGTTCCTTGGGGGTTGCCGGCGCCGGGATGCACGACGAGGCCGGCGGGCTTGTCGATGACGACGAGCGCGTCGTCCTCATAGAGGATGTCGAGCGGGATCTGCTCGCCTTCGAGCGTCGCGGGTGCCACCGGCGGGAGCTCGAGGGCGAAGCGGTCGCCCGGTTTGACCCTATATGTCACGTCCTCTATGGTCGCGCCGCCTAGGCTCGCGTGGCCGCCCTTGATCAAGGCCTGCACGCGCGTCCGGCTCAAGCTCGGCAGGCGCTCGGAGAGGAAACGATCGAGCCTGAGCCCCGCATGGCTCTGATCGGCCTCGGCCGTGAGGCGCTCTAGCGCTTTTGCTTTGCGTTCGGTCGACATGAGGTTTTTAGGACGATGGCTGTGGCGAGCGAGCCTGACAATACGCCATTGCCGGGTACGGTGTTCACCCCGCGTCAGGTGCGGGTGCTCAAGATCGCCGTGATCGTGATGGGGCTTCTGCTCGTCGGCGGCTTCGCCTTCGTGCTGGCTGCCATTGTCTATCAGGCTTCGCGGGGAGGGCAAAGCACGCCTTCGGCGGATGCCGCAGCAGGGGCGGGGACTCCCGCCCTCTCCGAGCTTCAGATCCCCAAGGATGCGACCGTCACCTCGCTTGCTCTTGATGGCGACCGGCTCGCTCTCCATCTGACTTCGCCTGCGGGTGGCGAGATCGCCGTGATCGATGTGCGAAGCGGCAAGGTCATTGCCCGCATCAAGCTCAAGCCGGAATAAGCCTTGATCGCCTTCGCTGCGCCAAGCTATAGCTTTCACTCTGTCTCGGCCCGGAGCAACGCCCCGTTCGTCTAGTGGCCTAGGACGCTGGCCTCTCACGCCGGAAACAGGGGTTCGAAACCCCTACGGGGCGCCAA
>CAVVDW010000006.1:0-172504 GCA_963747175.1 uncultured Alphaproteobacteria bacterium
CGATCGACGAGATTGACCTCCTTGGCGCCGGCAAAGACGCGTCCTTTGGTCTCGGCCGTCTCGCCCGGGGCCACTTTCAGCCCATCCATGAGATAGTCGGCCTGGAAGCGCTCCTGGCCGTCGCCCTCGGTGCCGGAGAATTTGGCCTCGAACGGTTTGCCCTGCTCGGGGATGATGTCGCAGCCCAATATTTGTCGGTGATGCCGAGCCAGCCCTCTTTGCTCTTGAAGGTTTGCGGCGGGTTGCCGACGGCCTTCTTGTAGCTGATCTCCTCGAGTTCGTTGTCGACCACCCCGATCAGGCCCTCATGCAGGATGTAGTAGCCCTTCACCTGCGGATTCCGTGGCGCGAGACGAGCGCGTAAGGATAGACCGTGACGGGGTCCGATCCGGTGTTCGCCACCTTGTCGTCGATGGTGAACATGTATTTGTCGTCGACCGAGTCGGGCGCGTGAATTTGAGCCCCTTGCCGTTGTCATAGGTGAGCGTGACCGGCGAGCTTTGCGTGAGCGGGCCTTGCGTCGAGGCGGTCCACAGCGTGTCTTCGCCGGGGACGGAGGGGCCGGCTTGATCGCTCGCGGCGACGTAGCCGTTCTCGGTGTAGTAGGGGTGAGGGGCGCCGGCCGGCGACAACAGCACGACGTTCGGGCTGTCCGGCTCGACCGTCTCCCGGTAGGCCTTCAGGGTCGAACGCCGATCCGGCCGCCCTTCAGCGCGATCAGCCGTTCAGCGCCGGCTGTCGATGGCGACACGGGGCGATTTGGCGAGCGCCTCCTCGCGCGTCAGCGTGGTGGCCGCAGGCCCACCGGGCTGCGGGGCGCCGGTGCCGGGAGTTGGCGCGCCAGGCTGAGGCGGCCCCGGCTCGGTCTGCTGCTGCGTGACTGAAGGCGTCTCGGCCGGCGGCTTCGGCTTCGGCACGAAGAAATACTGCCAGCCGAACAGCACGATGATCGACAGCACGATGGCAAGGATGAAATTGCGGTTATTTTCGTCCATAGGGCTTTCAGCTCAAGGGCCGCTTCTGCCGCGAACCCGCCGGGTAAAAGGGTAGGGGTGCCTCTAGGTGCGTTCAGCGCTTCTTTGCGGGCTTCGGCGCGTGCACCTTGGCGAGAGCGCGTTCAAGGTCCTTGATCAGCTCTGGGAAGGGCCGTTGTACCGTGCCTTCCCGCGCGATCAAAACATAATCATAGCCCTCCACGGCATGGGCCCCTCCAGCGAGTTTGACCGCCTCTTTCAGCCGCCTGCGCGCTCGGTTGCGCACCGCGGCGCCTCCCAAGGTCTTGGTCGCGGTGAAGCCGAAGCGGGCGATGTGCGGATCAAGGCTCGGTTCACCGCCCACTCGCCGCTCGCGCCTTCGCGCTTGCAGGACGAGCGAGGGCGCCGTGTAGCGCTCTCCGCCGCGAACATGCAGGAACTCGGCTCGGGTCTTGAGGCGTCCGATCGCCGTCACCGAAGGTGCGAGGGCCGCCGGCTCAGGCCGACAGGCGCTTGCGCCCCTTGGCACGCCGCCGCGCGAGCACGAGCCGGCCGCCTTTGGTTGCCATACGGGCGCGGAAGCCGTGACGCCGCTTGCGGACGAGCTTTGAGGGTTGATAGGTGCGCTTCACGAGGGCGTCTCCTGGCTTGATTAGCCGGCGCTGCGCTCGGCTGACCTAAACTTGCGGGTTTTGCGGGCTTATAGGGCACCCGCCTCGGTCAATCAATCCCTCCGCCAAGCGCTGGTCCAAGTGCCTCCGGACGCGCGGAGCCCTGACACGGGGTCAGCCTTCGCGCTCCGAGCGCTCTCATCCACCTCATTTCTTTCGCTGAGGAGTTCGAGGTGTTGTGGCAATGCACAAAAGTCGGTTAATCATACGAGCTCTCCTCCACGCTGGGCGTCGCGCCTGGATTTGCCAGTCATGCCAGAATGACAAATCCCCAAGGTGCGATAGACAGTCGTTCCGCATCACGCCCGGTGACGGAGCATCACAATGGCGCTACGGGCCGTTCCGTCCGGTCCTCGCCATGACCAATGTCTTGGCCATGAAGTCACGCCAAGAACTGCCTTTGCGCAAGGAGACGGCGCAGAACGGAACGGAACGCGCCACCTCGTGGCTGAAGCGGCTCTGGCCGCTCGCCCTTCTCATCGCGGGCGCCGCGTTCGTGCTCGCCATGGGCTGGCAAAAATATCTCTCGCTCGAGACCCTCGCCGAGAACCGCGACCTGTTGCGCGCCTTCATCGACGCCAACATGCTCCTCGCAATCCTCGCCTTCGTCGCGCTCTACGCGGTGACGGTCGCCCTCTCTTTACCAGGTGGCGCGGTGCTCACGCTCGCCGGCGGGCTCCTGTTCGGCTGGTTCCTCGGCGGCGTCGCCTCGGTGATCGGGGCCACGCTCGGCGCTGTGATGGTCTTCATCATTGCCAAGAGCGCGCTGAGCGAGTTTCTCGCCGCGAAAGCTGGCCCCTGGCTCGATCGTTTCCGCCAGGGCTTCCAGGAGGATGCCTTCAACTATCTCCTCTTCTTGCGGCTCGTGCCGATCTTTCCCTTTTGGCTGGTCAATCTCGCCCCTGGACTGCTTGGCGTCGGTTTCACCACCTATCTCCTCACCACGATACTCGGCATCATTCCGGGAACATTTGCCTATTCTCTCGCTGGAAATGGCCTCGACAGCGTGCTCGAGGCGCAGCAAGCTGCCCACCAATCCTGCCTTGCCAAGATGGGAGCGGGAGGCCAAGAGTCTTGCCCATACACGCTCGATCCGGGGGCGCTCGTCACGCCGGGGCTGATTGCAGGGCTGGTTGCGCTTGGGCTGGTTGCGCTGGTGCCGGTTCTGGTCAAATGGTCCAGGCGCCGGGCCGTCTGAAGGTCTGAAGGGGGGACTGGTCTCCATGGAAGAGGTGCTGAAGCCCGACCTCTGCGTCATCGGCGCGGGCTCAGGAGGCCTTTCAATCGCGGCCGCGGCGGCCCAATTCGGCGTGCCGGTCGTGCTCATCGAGAAGGGCCGCATGGGGGGTGACTGCCTGAATTATGGCTGCGTGCCCTCCAAGGCTCTGCTCGCCGCCGGCAAACGCGCCGAGGCCGTACGCACCGCGTCCAATTTCGGCATCGATGTGATCGAGGCGCAAATCGACCATCGCGGCGTCCACGACCACGTTCATGGCGTCATCGCGGCGATCGCGCCGAACGATTTGATCGAGCGCATGACGGGGCTCGGCGTCCGCGTCATCCAGGCGAGCGCGAGCTTCCTCGACAAATTCACCGTTGAAGCCGGACGCGTCCTGGTGCGCGCGCGGAGATTCGTCATCGCCACGGGCTCCATGCCCGCGATTCCGCCGATCCCGGGCCTCGACGAGGTGCCCTTTTTCACCAACGAGACCATCTTCGACGTGAGCGAGCGCATCCAGCACCTCATCGTCTTGGGTGGAGGCCCGATCGGGCTCGAGCTCGGCCAAGCGCATCGCATGCTCGGCTCCCACATCACCATCTTCGACACCGCGAGCATCCTCGCCAATGAGGACGCGGAAGCTGCGCGCGTCCTGATGAAGAGGCTCGAGGACACGCAAGTCGTGCTCTATCCCAACACCCGGGTCGAGCGCGTCGAGCGCTCGGTGCAGGGCGTCGCCGTGCATTTCCACAAGGACGGCGAGACCACCATCATCAAGGGAACGCACCTCCTCGTCGCGACGGGGCGCAAACCGAACGTCAAATCGCTGAGCCTCGATCGCGCCGGCGTCGAGTTCACCGAGGACGGCATCAAAGTGAACGAGCAGCTCAAGACCTCGAACCGCCGCATCTACGCGATCGGCGACGTGATCGGGGGCCCGAAATTCACCCATCTCGCCAATTATCACGCCAGCATCGTCATCAAGAATGCGCTGTTCCGATTGCGGCCCGATGTCAGCGCCACGGCGATTCCCCGCGTCATCTACACCGACCCCGAGCTTGCCCAGATCGGACTCACCGAGGACGAGGCGCATAAGCGCTATCGCCGGCGCTCGATCCGCATCTATCGCTGGCCCTATGCCGACAACGACCGCGCCCAGTGCGAGCGCGAGACGGAAGGATTCATCAAGGTTATCACCAAGCGCGACGGCACGATTCTCGGCTGCACCATCGTCGGCGCGAGCGCCGGCGAGCTGATCCAGATGTGGGTGGTCGCCATGGCCAAGGACATCAAGCTCGGCGATATCACTAATTTCGTGCTGCCTTATCCGACCCTGTCGGAGCTTTCTAAACGCGTGGCCTTCACCTATTACCAACCGACTTTGGCGAAAGGCTGGGTGCGCAGTATCATCGGGCTCTTGCGCCGCTTCGGCTAGCTGCCTTCTGGGCCCCTAGGCTCGCCATTCCGAAAAGAGCCGTTTTTAGGTAGGATTGATGGTCGAGAGCGGCGCGCTGCACGCGCCGCAAAGTCTCACGGCGAGTATCTCAGGTGACCGAAGGAGCTTCGAGCGCGGAGGGGGGAACTCGGCGAACGCCCCGCTATCTGCCGGGCCTCTCCGCCAAGCTGCTTCTGCTCACCATCCTCTTCGTCATGCTTGCCGAGGTGCTCGTGTTCGTCCCCTCGGTCTCCAATTTCCGCCGGCAATGGCTGATGGAGCGGCTTGCCGCGGCGCAGATCGCGGCGCTCGCCGCCGAGGCCGCTCCCGGCGGCCAACTCCCTCCCACGCTACGCGACGAGCTTCTCGAGCGCGCCAAGGTGAAGGCGATCGCAGTGAAGAAGGCGGACGCGCGCGTGCTTATCGTCGAGATGGACATGCCGGCCGAGATCGGCGCCTCCTACGATCTCCGCAACGCCTCTTGGGTGACCCTTATCGCCGATGCGTTGATGGTCTATGTGGCGCCCGATGACCGCGTCATCCGCGTCGTCGGCCAGCCCGGCTTGAATCCCGACGAACTCATCGATGTGGTGATGGGAGAGGGACCGCTCAAAGAGGCGATGATCCGCTACGGCCTCGATATTCTCGGGCTTTCCATTCTCATCTCGATCATCACCGCGGCGCTCGTCTATCTCTCGCTCGATGCGCTCCTGGTGAAGCCGATGACCAAGCTTACCTGGAACATCGTGCGCTTCAGCGAGCGTCCCGAAGACCCGACCAGGATCATCACGCCGTCCTCCAGGCGCGATGAGATCGGCACCGCCCAGCGCGAGCTCTCCGCCATGCAGAAGGAGCTGTCGGAGACCCTGTCGCAACGCAATCGCCTCGCCGCGCTTGGCCTTGCCGTGAGCAAGATCAGCCACGACCTGCGCAACATGCTGTCGAGCGCGCAGCTCCTCTCTGACCGCTTGATCGCGGTGAACGATCCCACGGTGCAGCACCTGGTACCGAAGCTGATCGCCTCGCTCGATCGCGCCATCAGGTTGTGCGCGCGCACGCTCGATTTCGGCCAGGCGCAGGAAGTCCCGCCGCGGCGGACGCGCTTCGAGCTTGCCCCGCTCGTCGCCGAAGTCGGCGATGCGCTCGGACTTCCGCGCCCAAAGCTTGTCGGCTGGACCCTCGACATCGAGGAGGGGCTCGAGGTCGATGCCGACCGCGATCAGCTCTTCCGCGTCCTCAGCAATCTCTGCCGCAACGCCGTGCAGGCGCTCGAGAGCGAAGGTGGGCGCGCCGGGGAGATCATGGTGCTGGCGCGGCGCGAGGGCGCGGTCACAATCATAGAGGTGGCCGATACCGGTCCCGGCGTACCCGAGCGGGCTCGCGCCAACCTGTTCAAGGCCTTTCAGAGCGTGGCGCGCAAGGACGGCACTGGGCTCGGCCTCGCCATCGCGGCCGAGCTGGTGCAGGCCCATGGCGGGCAGATCGATCTCGTCGGCAATGACGGCGGGGCGACTTTCCGCGTCACCATCCCCGACGTCGTGGTCGAGCTCGATCAGGCCCGCCGGCGCGCTTGATCACCGCGCCTTGGTGATGACGGCCTCGAGATACTCGCTCGGAATGACCGCCGTTCCGTCCTGCGCGATGTTGAACTCATCGATCAGGACATGGAGGTCGCTCTCGAGCACCGGTCGTTCCTTGGGATCGATCGCGGCGAAAGCCTTGAGCACCGGCCCGTAATAATTGCGGAAGATCTCGACGAAATGTTCGGGCGACCTGTAGCGGAAGGCGAAGGTCCTGCTTTCGGCGGCGACGCTTGCCTGCGCGCCGACCAAGCCCCTGAGATAGGCTTTTGTCCCCCACAGCGCCGGTGACCTCACGCTGGGAGCCGGCGGCACATATTGGCCGATGAGCTTGAATAGCCTGCCGACGAAGCTCTCAGGCGTCCAGTTGGCGAGGCCGATCCTGCCGCCGGGACGACAGACGCGCACGAGTTCGCTTGCAGCCCTCTCGTGATCCGGCGCGAACATGACGCCGAAAGTCGACAGCACGACAGCGAAGCTCCCGGTCTCGAAGGGGAGGTTCTCCGCATCAGCTTCGAGGAAGGTAACGGGCAGGCGGTCGGCCTTGGCGCGCTCGCGCCCGCGCTCGAGAAGCTCCCCGACATAATCGGTTGAGACCACCTCGGCGAAGCGGCGCGCCGCGGCGAGCGTCGCATTGCCGTTGCCGGCGGCGACATCGAGAACGCGCTCGCCGGCGTGGAGATCGACCGCCTCGCACAGCGTCTCGCCGACGATCTGCACCGTGGTACCGATGACGGCGTAGTCGCCCGAGCCCCACGCGGCGTGCTGACGGCTCTTGATCGCCGCGAAATCGATGCTCGGGGAATCTGGCATCTGAATGTTCATCCTCTTCTCCTGCCTAAGCGGCTTCATTTGCTTCCGCGGGATCTTCGCGAACGACGATGGTCTTCATCACGGGGAAGATTTGGTCTCCCGGCATCCCCACCCGCCTTGCATGCTCGAGGATGGATTCGGGGTCGCGCGCCTGGTAGATGCAGACGCTGCCGAGCCTGCCGTCCGGCTCCTTGACGATATAGCTTCGGATCCAGCGCACCCGGTCAGCCATCTCGTCGTTGCCGATCTTGGCCGACTTGGCGCCGGCAGCCTTGAGTTCTTGTAGATTCGCCCATGCGCCCGGGCGGCGAATGACGTAGAGGTCCATGATCAACTTTTTTCCTCGTGATAGACTTCGGTGGATCGGTGAGCGACGCGCTCGTGGCGTCGTGTGTGGCCAGAGATATCGTTCGGGGTTCGATTCTCTCAATGATCGAAACGCCGCCTTCATTTGCAGCAACGCCGGAAATCGCGCGCGGCCATGATGTGCTCGCCGAGATGCTGCGCGCGGTGCGCCTAACCGGATCGGTCTTTCTCAGCGCCCGCTTTACCGCACCTTTCGGCGTCATCAGTCCTAAGCGCTTTGACGAGCGCACGCCGATGGCGCGCATGACGCACATCAGCATCTTCCATCTGATCGCCTCAGGCAGTTGCACGGTCCAGCTTGCGACCGGTGAGCGGAGGACCGTGTCGGCCGGCGACATCCTGCTCGTGCCGTTCGCCGATGAGCACAAGTTCTGGAGGGGCGACGGCGTCGAGATGGCGGTCGCCGAGGACATCATCCGGCCAAGCCCGCTCAAGGGCATGTGGTGCATCAATCATGGCGGAGGAGGCGAGGAGACCCGCATGGTCTGCGGCTTCCTCGAATCTTCGGAGTTCCTCGTATCGCCCGTGTTCCGCACGCTCCCGGCTCTCCACGTGGACCGGACGGGCGACGACAAAGTGAGCGCGGTCCTCACCTCGACGGTCAAGCAGATCCTAACGTTCGCCGACACTGCCGAGCCCGGCACCGAGATCACGCTCGGACGCTTGATGGAGCTCTTGTTCGTCGAGGTGCTGCGCCGCTACGCCGAACGCCTTCCCACCAATGCCAAAGGCTGGTTTGCCGCGTTGCACGACCCGCTCGTCGGGCGCGCGCTGCAATTCGTGCACGCTGATCCCACCCGCCGCTGGACGGTCGATGATCTCGCGCGCGAAGCGGGCTCCTCGCGCACCGTGCTTGCCGAACGCTTTAACGAGGTCCTGGGACAGGCGCCGATCGAATATGTCACCAATTGGCGGATGCAATTGGCATCAGAACGCATCCGCAATAGCATCGACAGCTTTGCAGCCATTGCTGCCGATGTCGGCTATGGTTCTCTGCCTGCCTTCAACCGCGCCTTCAAGCGCGTCACGGGGATGACGCCGGGCCAATGGCGCGAAGGTGCCGCGCCCTCGAATCGCGCCGCAAGCTAGCCTTCGCCTCGGATAGGCTCTGTGAAAGAGAAGCGGCGCCTCACCCCTCGCGTCAGGGGGAAGGCGCCGCTGCAAAAGCCGACTGGTCTACTGGACCTTTACGGCATACGCCTTGCTCATTGGCTTGCCCTTGGGCTCCTGACCCGGGCCGTAAGCGAGCTTCTTGAAGTGGTCTCCGCGCTTCACGAGCTTGGTGCTCCAGCCGCCGGTCCAGGCGATCACCGCGTATCTTTTGCCGGCCGCCCAATTCCCTTTCATGTATTCGCCGGGGCGATGGCCCCAGGCGTGGCCATTCGGGGCCAGCGTGATCTGCATCGGCTTACCCCCGGTATCGGTGGTGAGGTACTTGCCGGTGAAGTCGACCGCGGCTTGTGCTGCGCCAGACAGGCCGACGGCGACGACGCAAGCGGCGAGGGTCGCTGCGGCGCGACTGAAGAAGGTGTTTGCATGCATGAGGTTGTCCTCCCTATGGATGGAGACAGTTGGGGAGATCGCAACTAACCGAAAACGGCTAAAATTCCGTGATGTTCCAGCCTTGCCTTTGAGCCACCGACGGCTTAGGTAGGGCGGGCCTGTCATTTGGCTTGCAAGGCCGCCATATCCTGGCGGATCGCTGTGATAGGCTTAATCATCCACTGGATGGCAAGACGCGCCCGTAGCTCAGCTGGATAGAGCACCAGACTACGAATCTGGGGGTCAGGAGTTCGAAATCTCTTCGGGCGCGCCAACCAAATCAATAACTTAAGGGTATCTAGTCTGACGGCGGATAATGTTGTGTCCGCAGTGTGTCCGCAGATTGATTTAGCTTAGTGTTGGGGCTTTGATTCTGCGCTCGTTATCGGCGCGCGCTCCGCAAGCTTGGCCAGGGTCACACATACCGCCGTGGCCCAGTCTAAGCCGTCGTCGGTCTCAGCGAGACAGGTCAACTCAACGTCGCTGCCGGTCAGGTCGCCGATCTTCTTGCCGCCGATTTCCACTTCGAGCGTGTGCTTCAGCAAGTCAAGCCGGGCGACGCCCTGTCTCAAACTCTTGCTCATATCTTCTCACCTCTAACCAACCAACTCGCAATCTCGGTAGCGTGCCTGCTAAAACCAGAGCATGTCCTGCGCGTCAACGCGGCTTCGTTTCATTGAGCCGCAACTCCTAACCTTAACCGACCATCCGCAGCGCTGACGATGCCGGGATAGCGGTCGCTCCAATCAAAGCCGTTTCGGGCATAGGCTCGCGCCTGTCGACCCCGGATGCAGGAGAATGCGGTAGCCACTGTGCCTGACCTCATGCGATTCAGGCGGAGCCTTGAGGCCCTTGCAAGCCGTCTTGCGGCCGCGCGCTCGATCTTCCGGAGTTCGCCATTTCCCCGCAAGTCGACCCGGGCTACAAGTAGCAGCGTCTGCCAAGGGGAGAGTGCACATGGCTGATAAGGCGAGGACCGTCAAAGATCTCAAGAAGCTACGCGGAGACCTCATCGAACGTCGCTTGAGGACGGCCTACAAAATTAAGAGTGCCGCCGTCGACAACGAGATCATTACGCTAGCGATGCTCCATGCCGCTATCGAAGCGCTCGATGCGGTCATAAAGAAGGGGAAGGATGAACCTGAGGGTCCAGAGCCAAAATTCCAGATGTTCTCTGTCTAACTCACGCCGACCGTCAGGAATCCCCTCTGCGCGTAAACGCTCGCCTTCTTCTCCAGCGGCCCCGGTTCGCGCCTCGGGCGGCGGTGTCTTTTTTCGGGCGGTGGTTCTGGTGCGGGGGTGCTCTCCAAAATTCCGTTAGCGCATCAGAGGGTCATTTGCTCCCGCACCTTGCGCTAGGGTTTCGTCACCACAACGCTGGCGCCGATATGCTGGCCTATGATCGCAGAGCCAAGGCGTTCAGGCAGTTCGCGGGCGAGGCATTTCTGTAGGGGCGTCCGAAGTGAACGCGACTGCGTAAGATGAGGGACAAGCTCTGCCGCTGCTGCAATCGCCCACTAATGAGGATCGACTATTACGGCGAGATGCTGATCGGCTGCATCGACTGCAACCGATGGGGCCGGCCCGACGACAAGAAGCTCATCATGGAATTATTGGAAGACGACCTTGAGGCGCTGCGGGCGAGCATAAAGCGAAAGCCGCGACGATGACCCTCTGAATTGAAACGGCCCCGGAGTCGCGCGGAGCCGTTTCATTACGCAACACCAGAATTTCCCCCCGATGCGCGCTTCTCAAACATGATGCGACTTTAACGGTTAACAAAGCTCAAATGGGATCGCCGCTAATGGGCACAAAAAAGCGGCCCCGGGAGGGCCGCAGGGAGGATCAATAGGGAAGAGCGGAAGGTGACAGATCATGGTTAACGGAGCGTTAATGTCGTCCACGCCTCGTTATCGTGCTCACGGGGCTTGCACGGCTGGAGCGACGATACCGGCGGTGGATCGACGGGAGCGCCAACGGGATTGACGCAGACTGCGTAACCCGTGACGGGATTCACCGCGGCTTCCAGACATTTGGCCGGCTTCGGTCCTCCGTCTTGAGACTGGGCTACCTGCTCCGCCGACAGGGCCGCCGCCTGGAGCCCGATTGTGAGGCCCAACGCGACGACCAGCGTGCTGAGACTCTTCACGATTTCTTCCTCCGAACTCTTCCGTTCCTGCAATGTCATAAATATTGAAGTGGCAGCCGACTTAAGTCGTTGATGCCGGCATCGCCGCCACCCTGGTAACGCGGTTGGGGCGGTCATAGCAACCACTCGCATCATGATGTCGTGGGCTGAACCATGTTGAGGTCCACATTCGCTAGTTTAGCTTTCGTCTTGTTAGCGACGGGCGGAGCGGTCAGTGCTCCAACCGCGGCCGACATTCTCGCTGCAATGAAGCAGGGCAATTATGCCTTGGCGTTGCGTCTAGCGCGACCGCTGGCAGAGGCAGGTAACGCCGAGGCTCAAGCGATGGTAGGAAATCTCTACGAATTGGGCCTAGGAGTTGCCCAAGATCACTCCAAGGCACTTGGATGGTTCACACGCGCTGCGGATCAGGGCAACGTCACAGCGGAGACCGCTCTGGGCCGCATGTACAGCAAGGGCGCGGGCGTGCAGATGGACTCCGTCAAGGCGTACCGCTGGTTTGCCTTAGCTGCGAAACAAGGAGATGTTGATGCCCAATGCGCTATCGGTGATCTTTGCTCCGAAGGCAACGGAGTGCCGCAAGATTACGGCGAAGCAGTGAAATGGTATCGCATAGCTGCTGAAATGAACAACGACGCAGCACAAGCGAAGCTCGGGCTGATGTACGAAATCGGCAAAGGTGTTCCGCAGGACTACGTTCAGGCGCATATGTGGTTCAACCTAGCAGCCAGCCAAAGTTCTTCAGGTGTGGAACCGTTTCCTGTTGCCACGAGTGGCATTGAGTTTGCGTTTCACGAAGCGGCAGCAACGGCCCGCGATCGCGTCGCGGCAAAATTGACGCCGGAGGAGTTGGCTGAGGCGCAAAGATTGGCAAGAGAATGGAGCGAGGGACGGCAGTGACCTTGATACTGTACGAGCGGGGCCTCATAGAGCAGCGGTCGCAGCACGACCTGGCTGAAAACTAAGTGCTTCACCGAAGGCGACTTCCTTCTGCTTGGTCTAGATCGAGACCGCAATTGCCAAGTCAGCAGATGACGGTCTTATCTATGCGGGCGCCGCGTTGCTTGGTTTAAGTGGTGACCAGCGTGAAGAGTTGCAGGACCAGCTTCAGGCTCTCGCGGTTGATCAGCCCACGATCCCGTGGCTTAGGAATCGCGAAGCGCGATGGGTGAAGCCCAAGCTCCGCTTGAGGGTCCGGCATCTCGCTTTTGGCAGCGGTCTGTTGCGGCATGCCACAGTGCGCGGACTCAGCCAAAGGCTGGTTGAACCGCCAGTGGTGCTCGTCCGCGGCCTAGGGGGGCGCTAATGGAATGGCTGTGCGTGTATCTCACACTTGTGAAGAACCTGCCCGTGCTCGGCGTTAGTGAAGATAACTATGAAACGGAGGAGGCCTGCATAAACGCTAATGCGGGCATGAGAGACACGTTCTGGTGCGTCCCGCTCAACTGGCTGGATAAAGATCAGCGAAAACCAGTGCGCGCCTTCGTGACCGATTGAACTTGGGGGTGTGAGATACGGCACGGTTTCAAGACCCCGTTCAGGTCTCCTTAAGACGCAAAGGGTATTCAGGTCCAATGGGTGAGTGCGCTTTAGTGATCCTCGATGTAATTGGCGGCGGCGCTCTCGCCATCGCGGTGGTCACCGTCTTGTGGCACCGCCGGTGCTCGACGCAACGTAGAGAGGTTGTGAAAGAGTGCTCCCCGTACAATGCCGAATGGCAAGGGCCGCAATCGGCTTAAGCGTCAAGAAATTGGCGGCCGCCGCGAAAGTGGCCCCGGATACCATTGTCCGGTTTGAGCGGGGCGAGCGGCTCCGCAAGCGCACCGTTGACAGTCTCCGGCAAGTACTCGAAGCCGCCGGTTTGGAGTTTACCGACGGACGCAAGCCCGGAGTGCGACTGAGCAAGCGCTGATTCGATTGCGCTCGGGGCGCGACGAAAGGGCGGTGCTAAGCCAAAGTGCGCCCCGTTGTTGCTAGACACCCTACTCGCCGGAACTCGTAGCATGTCGAGCCAACTCATGCACCGGCAGCCTTGGGCGAAATCGAACTAGAAGGCGAGTACGCCTATAATCGTGCGATTTCCGCTAATGTCCGGTCGCGCAGCGTTTCGAGATCAATCACTCCTTCGCGCGCAACTTCCACAAGCTTGCGTGTCACCTTGTCGCTCAGTTCGCGAGCCTCACTGGAGTTAATGGCGGGTTTTTCGTGGCTGAGTACGGTCCAAACCGACCTATAGGCTCGATATATGATCTGCATATCTACGGGAGTGACGTATTTCCTTGCTGAACGCATAGCCCCCTCCGTTACTAACTACTAGGGCGGAGTCACTTGGCCACGGCGACGCTCTCAACCATCAGAGCAACGTTGATGCTGCCGCCGCGGCTGCACTCTCAAAACGGTTGCCCGCATAAATCAAAACTAGAGTTCGTTTGGCTCGGCCTGTTGGTGGATGATCCACGTCAGGTGCACTGCATCGCACCATTGGATGGCATTGCTTGAACGCACCTGCCGCCACGCTACTGGTGTAACGTGTTGTGCATTGTAGGTTTTGATGTTGAAGCCAGGCTGCCAAGCGAAAGAGCGCGGCTCTACCGCGAAGGTGGTACGCATCACAAGTCCCCCACTCTTTGGAACACTTACACGGCTATTTCAGCATGAAACAAAGTGGCTTTGGTGATCCCAAAGCAACAGGCGCTTGCTAATCGGCCGCCCTTTTCGGCTTAGAAGGGAAGCGGTGCACGGTCGTCCCCGAACGCTGAGTTGAAACGTCAGCTTACGGCACGAAGCGGACGAACTCGATGGCGCGCTGTGACGTCAGCGTCTGACCCATAGCGGACGTCGCCGGATGCGCGTCAACTTCCGGGCTCGAAGGCGCCGCGTAACTTTCGCAGCGCTCATAACTCACCACGAAAGCCCAACGACGAAGAAGCCCAATTCCGTTTGCGTGGGCCCATCTCAAGCTTGCAGGATTGGCGCTTTGGCCAATCGGTAAAATTATCGCTCCGCTGCACTCCCACTCCCCGGTACCAAGCACGGGATTGAGAGTAGTTTAAGGTGATGAGCTCCTCCGATTAGAGGATACGCTTATGGAGATTATTCGCGATCTGCTCGTCTTCATCGGCGCGATGTTCACCATGTGCATCGCGCTGATTATCGTCGTGTCAAGATTGCCCGATGAGAATCCTCTCAAGCGCCTGCTCAACGCTTTGACCTACCGCGTTGGCGTGACGCTTTTGGCCGGTGTTGTGGCCGTTCCCGTCGAGCCGATTCCTGAACTCGACCGAGTAGTGCCAGTTCAAGGCTTTTGACGAGTTGAGCCATGAACATGAAATCAAGCGTTTCGATCGTGTCACTGGGAAGGTGGTAGTTCGGATTCCGGAAGAAGGCCGTGTCCGTAACCATGAGCGCCGGCAGCCCTGCATCCCAGAAGGAAGCGTGATCACTCAAGCGGGTTTCCGGCAAGATCCGTCCGTCGAAGGGCAGGAACAGGGACTCGACCGGCAGATCTCGATTCTCACGGAAGCTCCTTACAACGGAACGTCCAAAGCGAAGCGAGCGCCAGTTTCCGATTACCCCAATGAAGTTGCCCTGAGCAGGATAGCCAGGCCAACGTCGGAGAAATGGATAGGTCTGCCGGGGTGCCGTATAGCCAACCATCTCTAGGATGATCGCGCCGAGCACGCTCTCGCCGTTGCTCTGGCAGTTGCGAACGAAGATCCGGCTGCCTTGATGGCCCGTCAAATAGGCTGGCGGTTCCTCGAGCGTGAAGGCCGCGAATAGGATAGGCGTCTTCAGTCTGGCTTGCCGCAGCCGTCCAGCCAGTTCCAGCATCACCGCCACGGCGCTCGCATTGTCATCTGCACCTGGCGTGCTCGGGACCGTATCGTAATGAGCGCCCACAACGTAATAGGCCGAAGCCCCAATGGCAGCCGGAATCGTGGCAAGCACGTTCGTCACTCGCTGATCATAGTATTGGTAATCCTGCTCTCTCACCGAGAGCCCCGCCTCCTCGAGGGCCGAGTGAATGTAATTAGCAGCGCGCACCAAGCTGTCGGGACTTGAGGGAGTGCGAGGACCAATGTCGACGGCGAGAGCGTTGACGTGCTCACGTAACGCATCCTTAAGAACCTGAAGTTCGCGATCGGCCAAATCAGAGCTCCAAAGCCGAGGGGGTAGTGGTGGGGATGGCCGGGCGTTACACCGGCAGCTATCTTGACCAATGTTCCGGCTGGCGCGCCGTAGCGACCCTGGCTGACATCGGCCAAGCTTCACTCGTCGGACGCATCCCCAGAAGACCAACTAGGACTTCAGCAGCGCGCCGGCAATGTCGCAGACGCCAAAAAAATCGGACATTAGAATCGGCCTGACCCATCGGGCCCGTCGGCGACCCACCAGCTATTTGATGGGGTTCATGTTCACTTGGAGGCCTCTAAAGAGACGGCGAGCGCTCGCATGTTTGCTTTTGCTGCAGAAGGCATGCCGAGAACGGGGAGCAAGGCCGCAGCCCCCTTTTGTCCCGAATTAGCCCCATAGGATGGTCGTTGTGGTCGGGAATAATGGCCGAGATCGCATAGCTAACCAGATATTTTGCATTTTAACCAAGTTTTAAGCAAAAGCTATTCGAGACCCGATTCATAAACTAATAGCTGAATTCATTGTGACGCGACCACGCGTACGCGAGAGGGATGCAAGATGCGCGTTATCATTCTCTCGGCCATTTTGGCCGCTCTCCTTCCCCTAGGCGGTTGTTTCCACCACACTCAAGCAGTCGCTGTGGAGCCCCTACCTACCCCGCCTATTAAGTGAGCTTGAACGATGGTTCGCACAACAGCGCAGCACTCTAGGATTGCGGCCATCTATGAGCGAGCGGCTAGGGACCTAACCCTGCCACCGCAACCGCGTGCGGCTTTTGCCAAGAAAGCCAGTTGGTTTCGAATGCTTGCCCAAATAGAAGCGGCGAAAGCCGCGGCTGCGTCGGCGGCGACGCCTAACCGAATGGCAAGCCAACGAAATGGTCCCAAATTCGCCTCAGGCGACGAAAAACTGATTGTGCTCAAGCGCGATGGCCCAACTCCCGCCGAGAGGTTAAGCTGTGCGAGCGCAGTTAGAGGCGTCGAGCCAATCGGGTTTCTAACTCAAGACATATTTAGCAAGCCGTCTTCCTAACCGTTTAGGTATCGGGAGCTTAATGGCCTCCATGAACCAAACCGAGCCGCCTTATCTTGCTTAGGAATATTTCCGGGAGCACCGTCTCCTACCCGAATTGAAGGCCAAAACCATGAACATCTCAGACATCCGCACAAGAATAGAGTGCGGCGAAAAAAGCTCTCTGGTAACGAAAAACGCCGGACCGGACGAAAACCCAGCTCTAACTCTCGTCGATACCGGAGGGCGAAGCGATGCCGGCGAAAAGCCGGATCCACTCATTCAGGCCCTCGTAAATAAGCTTCCGAAACCAAATAGCGTTTGGTCAACGGATGAACGTGCTCAATGGCTCCGCGCTGCCGCTATCATATTCAATCTCGTCTATAAAACTGCAGAAGCCAACGAGGGGGATCTTAAGATCGAAGAGAAGCCCTCCGTGAAATCCGCGGGTTGAGTGTCGCTGCGCTTCTGTATCACGCTCGAGTCGTGTCGTGCTCTCACTGGAGGTTTTCGAGTTCTAAGATTTCTCGGCTCAGCCGGTGTCGCTTTGTAACTAACTGTCGCTGTGGTTCCGTTTTCGCCGCGACCATCCCACATCGTTAGGTCTGGTGTCCGGCCGTGACGAGGATGACCAACCATACTGGATCGAATGGGAGAATGCGGAAGGCCGTTCCACCGTCGGGGATACTACAGGAACTTTTCGACGGTATCAGTGACCGCGGACTTCGCGCCGAATTTACGCTTGTGACCGGCCCCCATGGAGTGGTCCACTTGCAATGTTAGTTTAGCGGCGGTTTGGGCGCCAGGGGGAGCGTGGCCGTCGGAGCGGTTTGAGGGCGCGCAGACGGCCGCGCGACAAGGGCGGGGACGAACACCTCCGGCGCCGGCGGTCTGTAACCCAGCGAGGCATGTGAGATCGGGAGCGACGGTGCGAAGGATCTCCGGCTTGAGTTTTGCCAAACGGAGATCAGTCACTACGCGGCTCAAAGCGCGAGCGAAGCCCGGCCCGGCTGCGATTTCCGAATATCGGCCAAGGGCTGCGTCGCTGGCTAGGCCGTGTACTCATAAAGGCATCAGCTAACCATTATGAGGATGTCCGCTTTACCCCCCAAGAGCGGACATGTTGAGCGCGGGAAGCGATGTCCGCTAGGTCCCTTAGCGGCCTCAAACCTTTCTTTGAGCATGTCTGATTTACGCCGCTTGCCGGATGGGCTTCGGACAAAGGGAGTTTGGTACTGGGGTAATGAGATCGGATAGGGCGAACTCAATCCTGCGGATAACCTCAATCGCCTAGCCGTACGTACTGTTCGCTGCAAAGCGGCAATGGCTGCTGCGGCGGCGCCGGATGATTCTCCTTGTATTTCATGAGGGCGGGCTCCAGCGTCTCCTTTGGCCAGAAGTTTGGAAAACCGATTTCCCTCAGGCAGGACGCGCTCCAATACAAACCCACGCGCGCCATTGACTGGCCCGCCTGCACGGCGCGTGCAACGGCAACGATGTCGGTGGATTCGGGGTAAATGTAGAGCGTCGTCGGCTTGTTTTCCACCAACGCCAAAAGCCACTCGGAATCCGCCGGAAGCCAGCTGGTGCAGCCATTGCTGCGGCCGGCGCCGTAATCGATCAGCTTGCCGAACGGAACATAACCGTCGTCGTCCGCGTAAGGATTGCCTGGAACTTTCATCCGACAAACGGCCGACAGGATCACACCTGGATGGCCACCGATGGCGCGCTGTCTGGCGTTCGCCGCGTCGCCCTCGCCGTCGAACTGCACGAAAGAGCGCATCAGGGGCGCGAGCTTTCCCCACGCGGAAAGGTAGTAACCTTTGAATGACGTTCTGATCTCTGCCGTCACATAGGATCCGCCGGTCGTCAGCTTGGAATCCCTCGCATCGCTGAAGTTTTTCGCGCAGCGGATGCCGTTCGAGAAATCCGCGATCCCCGTCAGGTTACGGCCGCTGCCGTGACCGGAGGGAAGTGCACGAAACGTCCGACTGGCTTCGCAGATGACGTAAAACCGCCGCCCCAATCCACCGGGGCGTGTGGCGTCCATGGCGAAGTAGCAGGGATTATCGACTGCGCCTTCGCTCAGCTTATTCAGATAAAGCGCGCGCGCCCTCTGCAAGACCACTGGGGCGATTTGATCTTCGCCCTCGCCGACATGGTTCTTTAGCCAATCTGGAACCAACCAGGGCAGTTCCTCCGCAGACGATCGGGGCCAGCCGGACAAGGCACCGCTGAACGTAATGAGGCTGGCGATGGTGAGTACAGCTAGAAAGAGCGATCTCAAACGCAACGATCAATTCTCCGGGCGGACACGATCAATGCAAACGCCACACCCCTTCAGATTAGGCAGAGCTTCTTGCCTTTATCTTAAATGTAACGCACCTTAGTGGCGTTTCTCCGGCGCGAGCAGATCAGCAACATGGCCTGGCCTTATCGGCAGTAGGACATCAGAAGCGCATTCGGCTCGATTTATATCGGAATAGGCGCTGATGAGACTGGCCATGGCCGCAAACAGGTATTGAGCAGGAGCTCGCGAAGCAAAAGCCTCAAATCGCGCCGCTCATTATCCTGCCGAAGGGAACTTCATCGGTATCATCGCAAACTGGCGGTCATGGCGGTTTGGACGTGCGGTTCTGCGGGGCTTCCGCAAGAATAAAGATCTGCCGGTCGAGTCACTTTTTCTCCCTTTCAACGACTCTTGCCCGAGACGCGCTTGAGCGACCACGCTTCATTCTGGGACGCTGTTTTGCCAGCACTCATGGTCACGGATACCGCCTTCTTCCGGAATCCGCACTACCATCTTCCCACTGACACGACTGACAGTCTTGATTTCACATTCATGGCAGAGCTCGAAATTCGAAGTGGGGTCGAACGGCACAAACCCCGGGTACTGCTTCCTCCCTCTGATAAGCCGTGTGAGGAACTCGAATCCGGAGCCCAACAACGCTATTTCGCGAATGCAATGCCCGCGCGAAAAAACGCAATGAGAATTTGTTCGGAAAACCGTCCTTCAACGGTGTCAATGATTATGTCGCCAAACCTTCGGGAATTTGGCAGTTGAACGTTCAGGCCATTGATACGGACGAACATCTGGGAGCAGATATACACGGTTCTTTTGTTTCCCTGCTCAAATGGATGAAGTCGCGCTATGCCAAGCAGTAGCTGTACGGCGAGGGTCGCTAAATCTGCTCCCTCGCCGTACAGCCAAACGTTGATAGGACGCATGCGAGCCATTTCGAGCAGTGCAGGATCTCGAAGAAAATAAGGCTCACCCGTCTCAGCAACAGTTGAGCGATTAGTCTCAATGATCTCTGTTAGTGGGAGCCAGAGAGGCTCACTCTGCAAGGCGCGCTAACGTCTTTGCATTGCGCCGCCGAACTCCGCACGAATCGAATCGTAATCGATTTCGACCGCCTCAGCTCGCTGTGGACGCGAGTCGGAACGCGGCGCGTCGAACGTCGAAGCCCGGACAAACGTGAGGGCACTGTCACGTTAATCGGAAATTTGCAGGCCAAATGACCATGGCCGCAAACGGTTCACGCTGCCACTGTCGCTTGGCGCCATGTCAGCATAGCCTGGTCGCGAAACACGCGCAGGGTCCGGCGGGAGGTCAGATGGCGTTGGATGTTGAACACATTGTAGACGGCGGCGTGGATTGAGAGAAAGCGCTGTGCCGATCCGGGTGACTTGAAGCGCTTCATTCGTCGTTCGCGTTGTCGCAATGGCTGATGAGAATTCTCTGCCCGGTTATTCTTCCAGCGACCTGTGTCGTGCCGCCGCGCAACACCAAGTTCGCGCAGCGCAGAGCTGTAGGATCCGAGCTTGTCGGTCACGATGGTCGCTGGAGTGACGCCCTGCTTGTTCAGCAGTTTTCGCATCAGCTTGAGCGCCGCTTTGCGGTCTCGCCGTCGTTGAACGAGGATATCCAGAACCTCACCTTCGCTGTCCACGGCACGCCAGACATATAAATGTCTGCAGTTGATGGAGACGAACACTTCGTCGAGATGCCACCGCCCGTCCGGCCGAGGCCGTCCTCGTCTCAGCCTGCGCGCAATGACCCCGCCGAATTTCAAAACCCAGCGGCGGACCGTCTCGTAGGATACATCGATGCCACGCTCGGCGAGCATATTCTCGACGTCGCGGTAACTCAGAGCGAAGCGGAAATAGAGCCAAACGGCCTGCTGAATGACGATGCTCGGAAAGCGGTGGCAGCGGTATGAAAGCTTGTCCATAAGCGAACGCTATACGGCCCGTGCGTACCAAGCCAGTGTGTTACCGTGACAGTGCCTTAGGCCGCCAGTGGGTGCCTGCGAGGGTGTTCATCGCGATTAATGTTTGGGTAGGCTTCCCTAAGGAAGCGCCACCGATTCCGATTCAAATTAATCTCACCCTTTATCGGGTTCTCAAATTCTGTCTGACATAGTGCACCCCAAGAAAAACCGGGGGGTGCAATGAAACAGTTCATGGTGGGCTCAGCCCTATTGATGTTCGTCTGGTCTTTGCCAAATGGAGCTACCAATGATTTTGTTATGACCAGCCCGCAGTCGAGCGGCAGCGTGGAAAAGGTAACGTTCGAGCAGTTCTTTGGGGATACCCTGCCGCCTATAGGCTATGTGACCTTCTGCCAGATCCATAAGCGCGATTGTCGTCTGAAAGGTCGCTTCAACGATCGCATTCAGCTCACTCCGGCGAGATTGAGCGAGCTCAAACGGGTGAATGATCAGGTCAACACGGCCGTGGTCCCGGTGACCGACCTTGAGCATTACGGCAAGGTCGATTGGTGGACGTATCCCGCCGATGGCAAAGGCGATTGCGAAGATTACGCGCTAGAAAAGCGTCGTCGGCTTATCGCGCTCGGTTGGCCTGAGAGCACACTGTTGATCACTGTCGTGCGTGACCAGAACAATGAAGGTCACGCGATACTTACGGTGCGTACCGACGAGGGCGATTTCATTCTCGACAATCAGCTTCGCGAGATCCTGCATTGGGCCGATACGCCATACGTATTCATCAAAGAGCAGTCGCAGCGCAACCCGCTCCTTTGGGTTTCTTTGGTACCGCCCGACCCCGCACCGCAACCCGTGACGGCCTCGAACAGTCCTTAGTGTCGCTTCCGATCAACTTAGCCCGGTGTCTTTGCACCCTCATCGGGCTTTACTCGAGCCGGCCTCCAGAGCCGGCTCTCTTTTTGCCTGTTCATGCTTTCGATAAGGCGCGCGACAGAAGACGCGATCAGACTCAAAGAATCCCGGCATAAACGTCGGAAGTGAACCTGCTGGGACAAACCAATAGACGCATGCGAGCACAAGGATGGCACCCATTATTCAGGCTTAACGGCTCGGAAACGATTTGAGCGATAGCCTTCGAGAGGGACACCTTCGCCAGATAGCTTAGGAACCAAACGTGCGTGTCTTCGTGGCGATCGCTCTTGCGGTCAGTACCGTTGTGTTGGCAGGCTGTCACGAGCGAGCACCTTCCGCCCAAATGTTGTCGTCACCTCCGTTGACGAAACAGCCATCTAGCGCACCCTCAAGCGCGCCTATCGATGGCCTCCCTTCTAGGCTACTGTGGGTGTGAGGACGAAGCCTCAGAAGCTCATCTCATTCGGCATCATCATGGCCGCGACCGTGATCGCTCTAACCGGATGCTCCGACGAATTGGAACCGGACCTAGCCGCTTGCAAGACGAAGACTATGGAGGTCTCCAGGGCGGCGCCCCTATCCGAGGAGAAGCCGGCCACTTACCTCCGGGAATGTATGCGCGCCAAAGGGTGGCCTCTAAGAGATGCCTGCCTTGACAGACCACAAATGTGGGACTCTCCCGATTGTTATCTGAGGTAATCGGGGCATCCCTAGGCAAGCGAGAGCTCGTCTCCGCCATTGATTGGGGTCGATCTCGATGAGCGGGTGAAGGAGTGCTAAAGTGAGTGGTGCCCTTCCGAGGCATGTCCCTGTACAGGAGTACACCCCATGAAGAAGTATCTGGTGGCAGCAGCCCTGATCGTCGCCTTCGCTACACCCGCGCTCGCCGCGGACTACTACGTCGCCTTGAGGCTCGGAGGCGGCGCGGCCAAATGCGAGGTTATGACCACCGAGCCGGACACAAAAACATACAAGATGATGGGCAAATACACCTCCGAGGCTGACGCCAAAGCAGCCATGGCCAAAATGCCGGAGTGCAAGTAGGGCGACCGATCCAATGATTTGACGGACAGTTTATAGGTCCACGCGCGGGTCTTCCTGCAGCGGCCTCAGGACGAGCCTCCTGAGGCCGTTCTCTTATGGCTCGCTTTTTGATGGGATTTAGATGCGTCTAACGCGACGGTCAGTTAAGCGCTGACGAATTGTAACGTGATGCTCCGTTTCAATATGGTGAGTTAGCTTAGCCAATGTTAGAACGCCCCCCGGGACAAGACTCTTGGGGTCGTTTCCTTTCGATCCAGCGACTTGAGTTTGCCGTGACCATGCTGCTAGGGTCCCGCCGCCACAACAAGCAGGGGACATTGAACTATGCCGAGGATGACAAAGCGTGCCGTGCGTGCTTGGACTGCACAAGACGAGAGGCAACTGAAGAAGCACTCGAAAAGCAAAACGCCTGTCAGAACGATCTCCGGGGCTCTGAAGCGCACGCCCGGTGCTCTGAGGCAGAAGGCACGACAGTTAGGATTTTCGATCGGACATCAACCAAGAAAGAGAACTCGGAGAGCTCGATAAAGCCGATGCCGCTTCTCAGCAATGCACAAAGCGCTTTCGCATCCCGCGCGCTCTAGCTTCTCTAACTGGACCGCGAGATCCTTTGCTGCTCGACTCGGGCGTAGCCAACGACCGGGCGTTTCCTCTCCTCTCAGCGCGTATCGGCGGCTGATCGCCAATTTGGCCCCAAGAACGCGTCGGGCTTACGCTTCGGGTCCAAGAGGGCGGACGAAGTGACTTGGGGGACGTTGCGTGCGTCGACCACTGAAGGGAGGTTGTTATGGCAAATAAGCAGAATTTCAAACCAGAAGAGTGGACCAAGATTTTAGAAAGTACAATGCTGGCGGGCATGGCCGTTTCTGCAGCCGAACCTAGCGGCCTGTGGGGTGCGGTCAAAGAAGCATTCGCCAGCAGTTCAGCATTAGCCGCGGCAAAGTCGAACCCCGGATCGAACGAACTTATCAAGTCGGTCGTCGCCGATTTCGAGACGAAGGAGGGAAGAGCCGCCGTTCAGGAAGCATTGCGCCAGCAGCTTGCCGGCGCCAAGAAGCCTGGCGATGTGGTTGAACGTTCGCTTGCTAATTTGAAGGAAGTTTCAGCCATCCTCAACGCCAAGGCGCCGCAAGATGCGGCTGGCTTCAAGGCGTGGTTACAGACCATCAGCGAGAACGTTGCAGAGGCCTCTTCGGAGGGCGGTTTTCTTGGCATCGGAGGCGTGAAGGTCAGCGAGACCGAGAAGGCGACGCTCGCCGACATATCCAAGGCCCTTGGAACGAGCGCCTAAGTCCGACGACGTGAGGAGCCCGGTGATATTGCTGGGCTCCAAACAAGCCGAGCTTATCCCGCGCCTTGGCGACTTCCGGTGCCACGCGCTGCAAAAACTTCGTTCGTTTGCAACAGGATTCACTGGCTTCTAACCCATCGCCGATCAGGTTCGCCCCAATAGTTGCAACTGTTCATCGAGGAGCGCGCTCGCCAGGCTCAACGGCTGAGTCGACCATCGATTCCTGCGCTAGCCAGGCAACAAAGAGCTTGTAGCCGAGGGCTAAGACGACGGCGCCTATAAACAGGCCGATGATCCCCGCGCTGAGAAAGCCGCCGATGGCACCTACGAAGATGACCAGCATGGGAACGTCGACGCCGCGGCCCAGCAGGATTGGCTTGAGGATGTTGTCCACCGGTGCAACTAAGATGGCCCAGATCAGGAATCCGACCGCGGTGACCATGTCCGCTGTTGAAAACAGATAAATCACTACGGGGATCAACACGATCACTACACCCAGCTGGATCACACCGAAAATCAGGCAGACAAGGGTAAGCAACCCCGCGGCCGGGACGCCGGCTATTAAAAAACCGAGGCCCGCAAGCAGCGCCTGGATCAGGGCGACGCCCAGAATTCCGCTAGCCACACTACGCACGGTCTGCTCAGCAACGGCCGCGAACTCGGGCCCGCGCTCTCCCACGAGACGTTTCGCGATGGCCCGAGTCACGCGGCCTGTGGCCTCAGAATTGGCGAGAAAAGCTCCGGAGATAAAGATCGCCAACACGAACTGCAGAAGCGCAAGTCCGGCTCCTCCGACCGCGCCCAGGAGCCAGCTACCGAAGCCCTTCAGTAGCGGACTAGCTTGGCGCAGCGCCGCCTCTAGATCTTCGGATGCGAGGGTCCAGGCTTTGGCGATGGGCTCGCCAATCAGCGGCCAGCGAGCGACGCTATCCGGCGGTGGCGGAATGTGGAGTTCTCCACTCTGGAAGGAGTCCACGACGTTTCGCGCGCCGCTCACCAGCGATTCGCCAAGGAGCACTGATGGCACGACCAACACAACCAGCATCAACAGGGTAATCAGCACGGCGGCAGTGATGCGCCGGCCGCCCAGTCCGGTCTGCAACCACTCGTAGCCGTGAAAGACTGCGACCGCGATGATGGCGCCCCAGATGATGGGTACGAGGAACGGCCTCGCGATGATAAAGCACCAGGCGATGAGGCCGGCGATCACTCCTATCCGGATCGCGGCTTCGACCGTACGCTTCATGAAGACGCGGTCGCTAATAGAAGGTTCTGGAGATGTCATAGGTAGTGATAACCGTAACCGGAAGACGGCCGCGGCTATCTTACCACACGCTGGCAAAGGCATGGACCAAGTCGAGTCGTCGGTGACCCAAGTCACCTCTGCCAGACTTCCTCAGCTTCCTCACTTTGCTGGATCGTTTCAGGGATTAGGAGAGGCTTGCGACCGAAGCGGGTTCGCGCTCGCGCGCCTTTCTCAAACAACACCGCCTCGCTGTGTCTTTGCTGCAACGCACTGAACAGACGTTTTCTGCTATGATTCTCGGATGCGGGGGCTAGCAGGTATTCACCTCGATGTGAGGGGCGGCGATATCATCGTCGATCTACCGGGTACCAGTTACATCGTCACCTATCACAAGCCCGCCGTCTCTCATCAGCTTCTCGCCGCCTACCTACCTGGTGAAAACGATCCTCGGACCGAGCTCACGCAAGCTGAGTTCCTCGCAAGCGCGGCGCGCTTGGCGAACGAAAAGGCTCGTGAATTGGATTGGATCGTTTAGAACCAGAGGCAAACGATCTACGCAGCAGACTTCGTAGAAGCGCTGTCGTCCGGACTTTCGGGGACCTCGTCGACCAACCAAGCCCAGATTGCCGCGAGTACATGGTTCTTGCGACAGCGCGGACAAAAGACCGCCGTCTTCGTTCTCGGGAGCCTTTTGTAGCTGGATCGAAGTAGCGAAACCGCAATGCCCTAAGGGGAGCGAGAAGGTCTCGGCTGTGCCGAGTTGCGTCTACGTAGTGACATCAAAGAAGAGCTAAGAGCCATTCTTGCACCGTTTGACGGTGGTGGATGAGTGATTGAGGGGAGGCTACGTTTGGTAGCCTTCCCTAATCGCGCACAATGGAACTCCCTCGGTTTCAAAGCAATGATTTGAACCTTCACATCCTCGATTAACCCTAGAAGCGAGAAGGGCCCGAGGGGAGGGACCGCATAAAGACATTGGCAACTCCTCTAGGCCGACCCTCGAAGCGAGATTGGCTCAGACCGTCGGGGGATATAACCATGAGGTACTTGTCGGACTGCTATCGGCCAGAGCAGCATTATATGCGCGGGCCGGGACCGAAATGGCTTGAGAAGCACGCCGGGCAATCGGGCGCCATCGCGGTCCCAAGCGAATGCCACCGAGGAACGTCGACTCTTTCGAGGCGCATCGAGTTGACTTTGCGGCGCTTGCTCCCCGCGTGGTGGCGACGCGGACACGCAGCATCATATGAACTTCCCTGGGATCCGGCCGACCGGCTTGGACCCTGGTCGGTGTGATTTTGGAGGATCCCGTCGCTGTTCAGCGCGGCGTTCGCGGCAGGTTCAAATAGAGCTTCGTTGCTTTTTGCACCAGGCGAGTTGGCACCTTGCCTCTGAGAAGATGATTGAGACGTGCGAAAGGCCCGACGGGGTAGCGACATCGAGGGTGTCGAGCCTCAAGTGCACCGGCAATGACGAGAGCCACTTCCTTTGGATCGCGCGCCAGGCGCGCCGCATGCGCATCACCGGCACGAAACACCTGCTGCACCCATGAACGGTATGGGCTATCCGGCGGCTCAATACGCGGCGTGGTTTTCCAGATCTCGGTGCGATAAGGCCCAGGCTCTATAAGAATGACCTCAATGCCAAACGGCTCAAGCTCATAAGCGGTAGCCTCGGCCCATCCTTCGATCGCCCATTTGGAAGCGCAATAGATCGCGTTTGCGGGTTGTCCTATGAAAGCAGCCTCGCTCGAAACGATGACGATCCGCCCGTGTCCTTGCGAACGAAAAGCCGGAAGCAGAGCGCGAGTCAGTGCAAGCACACCGAAAAAATTAGTGTCCATCACCCGCCGAAGCTCAGCCTCCGGCACATCCTCAAGCGTGCCAGCGGCTGCCACGCCGGCGTTGTGTATGACAGCATCGAGTTCTGTTGCCAGTTCGAGACAATATCGATCCAGCCGCTGCTTGGATCGAGGCGTGGCTGAGGACATCGAGCTGCTCGATCTCGACGGCATTTTGCACGTCCGCCTCTTTCAGTGCCTGCTCGAGTAAGCTTCGCTTCTCCACGTTCCGCATCGTGGCAAAGACGTGCCAACCCCGCGATGCAAGAACGACCGCTGTCGCTCGCCCAATGCCGCTCGACGTTCCGGTAATTAGTACGGACCGCATCGCTCTCAAGTTCCTTGCGGTACGGCGCGGCATCGGCTTGCGATTGAGAGTGGGTTACGAGAGGGGACAGCTCCTATCGTCCCAGGCGAGATGCGCTAAAACCGATCCACGCCAGCGCCAAGGCAATGATACAGGCAATCCAACTTGCCCAGACCGGTACTGAAAATGTGGTGCCGATAGTGATAGGCGCGCCGCTGAGAGCGCGAGCCAATTGCAATATGGCAACAATGGCGAAGATCACCGAGGCCAGAAGCGAGAAATTCTTGGCGGTCATCAGCATTCCTCCTCTTACAGGGGTCTTCATTCCAAAGTTGAGAGGTGGCGTTCGTCCGACTTGAAAATCAGCAACGGTATCGCACTGACATGGTACTCTTGAGCGTCTCCTTTGGTAGAGCGCCTCAACACCAGCAGGGGAGCGGCTCCTATGCGTTACTGGCTCGCCATTGCTCTCGGATTGGGAGTCATTGCCCTTATCGCTTTGGTGTTTCCCTTAGTTCAGGGCCAACGGCATTTGAGGGAAGTGCGCGCAGAGCTTGGCAGGACAAATGAGCAGCTTGCCCGGACTACGGGAACGATCTCTAACCTCAAGGCCGAACTTGACTCGGATCAGTCTCAATTAAAGGACAGGGAAGCTCAGGTACAGGAACTCACCGCTGAGCTTGAAAAGGCCAGGGGAGATGCAGACAAAAAAATTGCTGCTGACCATGAAGCGAGCCAAAGCCAAATCGAAGCTTTGAGCAAGGCGGCAGATGAAGCCAAGGCTAAACTCTCCGAAACTGAAAAGCAGATCGCTGACCTACAGGCGCAATTGGCAACGGCTTCAGCGCAGCTAAGACAAACGACTGATGATAGGGATGCTGGTCAATCCAAACTCAGCCAAACCCAATCTCAATTGGAAGGCGTGAACAGCGAGCTTGCAAAAACCAAACAAGCAGCGGAACAAGCGAACGCAAAGGCTGATGACGCGGCTAACACGGCGAAAACGCTACAGGGCGCGTTAGATCAAGCCAATGCTCAGATTGAGCGACTCAAAGCCGAACTTGACCAGAGACCTCCTCCACCCGTTTCAGTCTCACCGCCAGGAGAAGAAGGCTTATAAGGGCTCAGCGCTCCCGGGCCTACGGACGATGTAGGCTGGAGATAAAGTGAACGCTCCGGATGGAGGTGGCTTCATGCCCAAGCTGAAACTGACCTACTTCGACTTCCACGGCGGACGCGGAGAGCCAGCCAGACTCGCCCTCTCGATCGGCGGGATCCCGTTTGAAGACAATCGCGTCGCCCCCTCCGATTGGCCGGCCAGCAAGCCGGGCACGCCGTTCGGCGCTTTACCGGTGCTCGAAGTGGATGGGCAGACACTCGCACAATCGAATGCTATCAATCGTTACGTTGGCAAGCTTGCGGATCTCTACCCGTCAGATGCGTGGCAAGCTGCGCTATGCGATGAGGTGATGGAGGCGGTGGAGGACATCAACACCAAGCTCGCGGCAACCTTTTTCCTTCCCGAAGAAGAAAAGAAAACGCAGCGCAAGGCGCTGGTCGAGGGCCCGATCCCCTTCTATCTTATGCGTCTGCAGCAGCGGCTTGAAGAGCATGGCGGCCACTACTTCGCTGCGGACCGTCTTACAGTCGCGGATCTAAAGGTGTTCGTGTGGATCCGGCACCTCAAGTCCGGAGTCCTCGATCATGTGCCTGCCGACTTGCCCGATCGCGTCGCGCCCAGGTTGGTCGAGCACTACGAGCGGATTAAGAACGACCGGCGCGTTCGGGCATACTATGCCAAGCGTGGCGTCGCTGGCTGACTCTTTTCAGCGGACGTGTCGCGAGTACCTTGCGCGTAAACCACGAACCCCCGCGTGGTCAACATAGCCCGATGGCACAATCACAGGCAGTGACTATTACTGTCGATGAGGCGCGGCGAGTGTCGGGCCTGCTGCAAGTGCCGCGTCGAGCGCGCATCTGTTATGTGCTGGCGCATGGTGCGGGGGCTGGAATGTCGCATCCCTTTATGGCCGCCCTAGCCGATGGACTTGCCGAGCGCGGTATCGCCACGATGCGTTATCAGTTTCCGTACATGGAGCAGGGTTCAAAGCGGCCGGACGCGCCTAAACTTGCCCAGGCCACCGTCAGAGCCGCAGTCAGTCAAGCCTCTCATTTGGTGCCCAAGCTTGCTCTTGTTGCTGGCGGGAAGTCATTTGGCGGCCGCATGACTTCACAAGCCCAGGCCGCCTTACCGTTACCTGGCGTCCGCGCCCTAGTCTTCCTCGGCTTTCCTCTTCATCCCGCAGGACGGCCATCGGATGAGCGTGCAACACACCTGTTCGAGGTGAAGATCCCGATGCTTTTTTTGCAGGGTACGCGCGATCCTCTCGCCGATACCCACACATTACAGGCGCTGGTCGAACGGCTCGGCACGCGAGCGACGCTCAAGCTATTTCAGGACGCGGATCATTCTTTTCATGTGCCGGCGCGCACAGGACGAAATGATGCGGAGGTCAGCGCAGAGATGCTGGATACGTTAGCATCCTGGGTGGAAAGTGTGGTTTAGAGGATTATTGGCTCGATCCGATCTCAAAGAGAGCACCACCCGGCGATCCACGGAGATGTGGCCAGTCCTGCTTGGAGGCGGGATGAGATGAGCAAGGAACTTGATCGAGAAGCATTCTCGAATTTCGTCAGAGCGCTCGCATTCGCTTCCCGAAAGCACAGTCAACAAAGGCGAAAGGATATGGATGCGTCGCCTTACATCAATCATCCCATAGCACTAGTATCCATCCTTGCCGTAGAAGCCGGTATCAATGACTGCGATACGCTCTGTGCCGCGCTGTTGCACGACACGATCGAGGATACAGACACGTCGGTTGAAGAGTTATCTCAGCTCAGGGGTGAGGACGAATGTCCGCTTTGGGTCAAAAGCTGACCTAAGAGCCAGGAGCCGCGAGGTCCGCTTTGTGCCACGAACGGACATTCATGTATTCAGGACACTATCAGCGCGTTGCCTTAAGGCGTTTGACAGCCGGCGACTACTCCCTTTCTCGGCGAACTTGTGGTATACTTTTAGTAGTCGTTTTCAGCGTGATGGCGCAACTCTGAGCCATCGCCCCCGAGCCGCCTAGCCTGCAGGCCTCTCCTCGGCGCAATGATATGCGCGACGGAAGCGACATTCAAACCTCGAACTGCGCCATCACGTGACCGGAAACGGGAGCGTTGGTTGCCACAAATTGCGGAACAGTCAGGAGGCTAAGGCAATGAGTATCGCAGCAGCAGAAATTCAACTCGATAAAAGAGTTACGAGTTTTGTAAAAGAGCGGCGCAAGCTCTTGATCGATGGGAAATGGGTCGATGCCGCCTCGGGCAAGACATTTCCCGTCCAAAACCCCGCCACAGGCGAGGTGATTGCGCATGCGGCGGAGGGCGACAAGAAAGACGTCGACCGTGCCGTCAAGGCGGCCCGCAGGGCATTTGAGAGCGGGGCGTGGCCACGATTGACCCCATCAGAACGAGGCCGGCTGGTCTGGAAGCTCGGTGATCTCATCCTGGAGCATCTGGAAGAGCTAGCGGAGCTAGAGTCCTTGGACAACGGGAAGCCAATTAGGGTTGCACGCGCAGCTGACGTGCCGCTAGCCGCGGATCTCTTCCATTACATGGCCGGATGGGCCACCAAGATTGAAGGCAACACCATCCCAATCTCGGTGCCCTACGCACCACTGGTAAAGTTTCATGCCTATACACTGCGTGAACCGGTTGGCGTGGTGGGCCAAATCATCCCGTGGAACTTCCCATTTTTAATGGCGGCATGGAAACTCGGGCCAGCGCTCGCCACCGGCTGTACCGTGGTGTTGAAGCCGGCTGAGGAGACGCCGCTAACAGCTTTGCGCCTAGGGGAATTGATTCAGGAGGCGGGATTTCCCGATGGCGTGGTGAACATCATCACGGGCTTTGGCGAACCTGCTGGTGCGGCCCTGGCAGCGCATCCCGGGATCGACAAGGTGGCGTTCACCGGCTCAACCGAGGTCGGCAAGCTTATCCTAAAGGCCGCCGCCAATGACCTGAAGAAGGTATCACTTGAGCTGGGGGGCAAGTCGCCGAACGTCGTCTTGCGGGATGCTGATCTCGACCTCGCCATAGCGGGTACGGCAAGTGCCATCTTTTTCAATCACGGTCAGTGCTGTTGCGCCGGGTCGCGGTTGTTCGTGCAAGAGAGTATCTTTGACAAGCTCGTTGGGGGCGTCGCGGATGAGGCCAAGAAGATCAAGGTGGGTCCGGGGCTCGATCCCAATACCCAGATGGGCCCGATGGTCTCCGAGATTCAATTCAACCGCGTCTGCGGTTATCTCGAGTCCGGCCTGGCAGAAGGCGCGAAAGCCGTTGCGGGCGGTAGGAAGCTCGGTGGCAAAGGCTATTTTGTCGAACCAACTGTGCTGGTGGACACCAAGCCGGACATGAAGGTCATTCGGGAAGAGATCTTCGGACCGGTGGTCGCGGCCATTCCATTTAAGGAACTGGACGATGATCTGGTCAGGGCCGCCAACGATACCATCTATGGCTTAGCAGCCGGAGTTTGGACCAAGGATCTTAGCAAGGCCCATTCGCTGGCAGGCAAGTTGAAGGCGGGCACGGTCTGGATCAACTGCTATAACATCTTCGATGCGGCGTTGCCCTTCGGCGGCTACAAGCAGTCTGGCTGGGGACGTGAAATGGGACATGACGCCCTTGATCTCTATACCCAGAAGAAGGCTGTCTGCGCGGCCTTGTGACAAGCGTAGCGCGCAATGGATAGGGAGGAGACGTCCGATAACGTCACGGTGAGGCAGAAGCGGCCGAGATCGTCGGCTTTACGACCATCCGGAGCGGCCTCAGCGACCGGGCGGACCGGCGGAAGCGGCATTTGCCGTCGCACCCGCTCCCGCACGGTGTCGCTCCGCAGAGATCGGCACATCGCGGGCGGGCGAAAAGAAGGCGACGGAGGCAGTGCTCCGTCATGGCGCCAGTTCCGAACTGCTGCCCGAGATGGCCGACCAGCTGTGGCGAGCCAACCCTCTCCACCGGCGGCTTTGTCACGTTGTCGGCGTTCAGTCGCGGTGAATAATGTAGCTGGCAACAGGCATCATGCGGTAGCGCATTCCGCGGCCGAAGCATGGAAGAACCGGCGCGAAGCTCCTTGAAATGCGGTCGGCGCAGCAGATGACGTTGATGGGTGAATGCGTTGAATGTGGCGGCATGGATGGCGAAGAAACGTTGGACTGAGCCGGGTGATTTGAACTGCTGCAGTTTTCGTTCTCGGCGTCGTATCGGCTGATGCGAGTTCTCCGCCCTGTTGTTTGCTCGCAAGCCCGCGGGAGAGCAACTCGGCATTGTTGAGGTTACGGAAGTACGCATCGCGAGGGTCACCCGAGCGCGGCGCATCGTTGACCTGATTGGCGATGCTGCCGGTCGCGGCTGCGCCATCCCGGCGCATGGGCACGCCGGGTTCGAGCCTGTCCGAGTGAAGCTCGTGACTTGAATCCGATCCCAGCTACTTTGGCGCGCCAGAAAGCGGCGACGTCGGCCGGACGCTCAGCGGCGGAGCCGTCGTACTCCACTTCAAATTGATAGTTCCGCATCGAATCCATTTGATCAAATTCCTCCGGGCGCACCCGGCATAGCGGCCGGCAAGAGCGGTGACGCCCCTGGCCAGGAAGAGCCAGAGTTGCTTAGCGCCGCTTTGCCGATTGAGATCTTCGGGATAGGGGCGCTTGGAACTCAGTTTCGAAACAAAACTATCACCGTACGATCGCTTGTCAACTTGATTTCGAAACACTATTATATTTTCAAAGAGGCAATCATGTCAGCGCGCGAAACGGCGGAACTGCTGCTGCTGCTGGGACGGCTCGTGCAAGCCGAGGGCTATCAGGGCGACCTCAGCCCCGCCCAATGGATGGCGCTGCGCTTCTTCGCCCGCGCCAACTCGTTTTCCCGCACCCCGTCCGCATTCGCGGAATTTCAAGCGACAACCCGTGGCACCGCGACACAGACCATCAAGGCGCTTGAGACAGGTGGGTACTTGGTCCGACAGCGATCGGAGGCGGACGGGCGAAGCGTCAGTCTGCGACTGACGGACAAAGGTCACGAAGCGGTTGCGCGCGATCCGTTCGAAGTTCTGGTGTGCGCCGTGGACTCGCTGGATGCGGAAGAGCAAACCGCGATGCACCACGCCCTACACCAAGTGCTGACCACGGTAGCTGCGAGCGGGCCGCATCGGCACTTCGGTGTTTGCCAGGACTGCGCGCACCTCGGTGGAGAACCCTACTGCAGCTCAACGAGCGCAACCCGGCCGGGCCTCGAATGCCTGCTCTTCGGCGTTGCGATCGAGCCAGAGGACGCTGGTCTCCTCTGCGTCCATTTTCAGCCAACGAACGAGCACCGCGATGGTAGACACCATGAATGAGTGCACCCCTGCGATCTGCTGAAAGGCGCTTAAATGCCCTACGTCGTCAACGAAAGCTGCATCAGTCAAGCACATGGACTGTGCGAGGTGTGGAGGCCAGGGCTGCCGACGGGGTGTCAAGACCCATGACGCTCGAGAACATCCTCGCGAACTTCCAGCTCCTGGATGACTGGGAGGACCGCTATCGCTACGTGATCGAGCTCGGCCGCGCCCTGCCTCCGCTGCCGGAAGCGGCGCGAACGGAGGCGAACAAAGTTCGCGGCTGCGCCAGTCAGGTCTGGCTCGCGACCCAGGTCAATGGCGCCACCGCCGGGGCCACGCCACGCCTCAGCTTCAAGGGCGACAGCGACGCCCATATCGTGCGGGGACTGATAGCCATCCTCTTTGCGATCTACTCGGGCCGGCGCGCGGACGAGATCGTTCGGATCGATGCGGAGGGCGTGTTTCGGCGTCTCGGGTTGGCCGAGCACTTGACGCCGCAGCGCTCGAACGGATTCGCCTCAATGGTCGAGCGGATCTGCACCGACGCCCGCCGCGTCATGAGCAGAGAGGCGAGGGCGGCCTGTATCTTTGGCGCACGCAGCTATCAGTGAGCCCGCTCCCGCCTACAATTGCGGAGACCCCGGCGTGAGATATGGCATTCCTGGGTATTGGTAACCCGCACGTGACATTGGGCCATTATGGTGAGCCAGTCTTTGGGGCCTCTGGACACCGAACCGAGTTGAATTTGAGCCAAACGTCATCATCGAGTAGTGACACTTCCGGGTGCCGCTGATCGAACTCCCCGAGAGCTAACTTCGAGAATTCAGCAAGCTGCTACCCCTTTCTGTATCACACTCAGCTCGGAAAATTGTTTGGCCATACGGTCAACTCGCAATTCAATTCTCATAGCAGCGACCTCTCTGCATTCCGCGTAACCGCGGCGGGCCAGAGACATTGCCCAAGAAGCAGCCTCCGTGGCCGCGGGACAAGTCACGCCCTATAATATTCTCGGTTTCAGGTGGTCGTCATGGGGCGCCGTTATGCAGGGCTCCTTGTTGCTGCAGCTGCTGATCCTGCTGGTGGTGGCCAACGGGACGGCTGTCGTCGCCAAGAAGCTCCTTGG
Source organism: uncultured Alphaproteobacteria bacterium (assembly GCA_963747175.1). Lineage (GTDB taxonomy): Bacteria > Pseudomonadota > Alphaproteobacteria > Rhizobiales > Methyloligellaceae > Methyloceanibacter. The sequence goes on from CAVVDW010000006.1 coordinate 34,317, forward strand.
AGCTGCATTTGCCCGCCCGCTCGACGGCGGGGCTCTCTTTGTCGATGGCCAACCCATATTCGGGCCCTCGAAAACCATCCGAGGCATCGTGGTGTCCGTGTTGGCGACGTTCATCTGCGCGGCGCTGATGGGACTTGGATGGGAGGTCGGAACTCTGGTCGCGACCTTTGCCATGGCCGGCGATCTCTTCTCCAGCTTTGTAAAACGCAGGCTGCACCTGGCTTCAGGCAGCATGGCCATAGGCCTCGATCACATCCCGGAGTTGCTCTTCCCACTCCTCGCCAGCCGGTGGCTGTTGCCGCTGAACATTCTCGATATTGTGGCCGGGGTGACGATCTTCGTTGTGGGCGCCCTGATCCTGTCGCCCCTCCTTTTCAAGTTGAATCTTCGCGACGAGCCCCACTGACCGGCGATCGTCAGCTCGAAAGGTGGAAGTGGTGCAGGGTGATCTCTGGAGGGCAGTTGAAGCGCACAGGGACGATAGATGACCCCGCGCCCACCGACGTGTAGCCGATCATGCCATGATATTTCCAAGCTCCGGAGCCCATGGAGCGCGGCAAGACCGAATCAAGCGTGATCGGGATGCCGCCCGGAAGGCAGATCTGGCCGCCATGGGTATGGCCGCTCAGCAGGACATTGAAGTCGGCATGGGCAGCCTGCCGATAAACTTCCGGCGTGTGCGAGATCAGAATCGAAAACTCGTCGTGGGGTATCGCGGCAGCCGCCTTCTCGATGTTGTCCATTCCGTAGAAATGGGCATCGTCGATGCCGCCGAGATAAAGGCGTTGGCCGCCGCGCTCAATAACGTCGCTCTCGTTAAGCAACATCCTTATTCCCATCGCCTCTAACCCCGGCACCATGCAAATCGTGTCGTGATCGCCGAGCACGCCGTAGATCGGGCCCTTGAGGGCGGCACGCACGCGCGCCATTCCGGCGAGCGTTGTGTCGTACGGCCCGCAGGTCCGGCCCCGGTAGTCACCCGTTAGAACGCAAACGTCGTAGCGTGCCTCACCGAGGAGATCGATCACTCGCTCCATTGCGGCTTCGCTCATCTCGACATGAAGGTCACTGAGCTGAACGATGGTGAATCCGTCGAAGGCCTTCGGCAGGTGCGGCGACTCAATGCGATTGTGCCGTATGTCGACCTTTGCCGCATTGCTAATGCCTCGCCAATAGAGGCCCGTCGCCATGAGGACTGCGCGGATCAGGGGCGCCAGATTCTCGATGTGAAAGAAGTTTATGCCTTGGCCGAAGACCTGCGCCTCATGGTCCTTCTCGATCCCGAGGCGCTGTCGCGCGTGACGCCGCCCGAGTCGCTGCTCAAGGATTGTCAGAATATCTTGGTTCGCCATGGCCTGCGTGAGAGCTTCTGGGGCGGGCAGAGTTGGCCAAACCCGGCTTGACCTGCAAGGCTTTCTTATACGGAAGAACACAGCGCGCGAGGGAAGCGGACCGTAGGAGCAGAAATTTCAAGTCGGGTCTGCCGGGCTCGACTTGACGAGCACGAGTGAGAGATTGTTCGCCGGCATGTCCACGACCTCGCGCAGCTCGAGCCCGTTTGGCGCGGCCTCACTGACGATGTCGTCTACGTCGCGCACACCCCAACGTGGGTCGCGCTGTTTGAGGGCTGCGTCGAAGGCAGCGTTGGTCGTCGCCGTGTGCTTCCCGCCAATCATGAAGGGCCCATATAAGAAGAGGACCCCGTCCGGCCTCAGGAGGCGGTTCCCACCGGCAAGGAGCCCGAGTGCCGCCTCCCAGGGCGCGATGTGGACCATGTTTAGGGAAATCATCGCGTCAAACGGCGCGTCATCCTCCACGCCCCATACCTCTTCGCGCACGTCGATAGCGACCGGTGCACGCACATTGGCGAGCCCTTCGCTGAGCATCCACGCCTCGATGCTGGTGCGCGAGGCTTCGTCGGCGCTCGGTAGCCAGACGAGCCTGGGCAGCGGCGTGCTGACTCGCGTTCTACCGAAGAAGGGCATCGTGCTTGAAATTGGGTCCGGTACTGGGGAGCATCTACTCAGGCAGGATCCCTTGGTTTAAATCGGGGCGCAGGGCTGCAACTGTGAGCGCCATCAGCCTCCGTCGCGAAGCTCCGATCTTGTGGCCTTCACCGACTGGGCAGGTTTATTAGCACTGGCAGCAGCGCGGGGCGCTCATTCACGACATCCAATACTTCCGGCGCGCCGACGTTGCCGTCATGGCGAGTGGATGTGTATTTGCCAATTCACATCGAACAGCCGCTGCGCGATCATCAATTGCCCCTTCTGGCCCTACCGCATGGGCCCCAACCCGCATAACCCGAAGCGCGGGACCAACCCCTTCAGCCCCACCCCGAAGGCCGAGGCAGCATGTCATTAGGCTCCATCAAGAAAGAAGCCTTCGACCCCTAACAGCTACTTCGCGACTAGCACGTGGCACGGAGCTAGTTCGACGAGGCGATCGGTGGTGCTGCCAATAATCCCCTTATAAATCGCCGAGTGACCCATGTATCCGATCACCAGAAGATCGAATCCATTGCGCTCGATAAACTCGACGATGGTGGGCACCAGTTGCCCTGGCACTACGTGGGGCTCGATAGGAACGCCACTTTTCGTTGCCTGGGCGATAGCATCGGCGACCACTTGTTCGAAACGATGGTTGGCTTCTTCCTCCTCCGCCTGGATCTGATCAAGCGTGGTTGGGAATCTCGACGGCTCTTTAACCATGATCATGTGCAGCTTGGCACGGAAGCGCTTAGCAAGGCTGATGGCGAGACCGAGAGCCTTCTGCGCTCCCTCGGAACCATCATTGGCTATCAATATCTTCATTAGAGTGCGGTTCGTAGGCTTGCTTAGATCGCACTGAACGCAGCAAGCAAATCAGTAAAAACGAACGTCGCAAGCCTTCGGGTTTTCGGTAGCAGACGTGTGCAGATTTTCCCAACCGGCCAGGCCGACGGTGCAGACAGCGACGGCTTTGTCTTGCTGCAACGTCACGACGATAACCGACTTTTTGTCGGGTTGGTACTCGCTGGAGATGACACTAGTCGCCACCACCTTGAAGCCGCGAGCGATGAGCGACTTGAACGATTGCTGCGCCTCTTCTTGGGCCGAGCAGCCTGAAGTACATAAAGCAGCGAGAAGGCCGACCGTCGCTGCGCGGCCCATAGATCCAATCATCTCATGAGCCTCCATAAGCAAAAGAAACGGCCCCGGGTCTGCGCCCCGAGGCCGCTTCGGCTACTGACGTCGTACGCTGAACCTAAAGACGTCTGCCCGCTCGGCGGGCGTCTTTAGAGTTGAGCTAAATGCTTACCAAACCGTAACGCCTGTTCGGCTAGTGGTCTCCAATCCCAAGGGGCCCAGGGATAACCTTACTAATGCAGATCGAAACCGCGCGTGTGTTTGCGCCACTGCTTAAGCCCAGCCGCTACAAAGGCGCTTGGGGTGGCAGAGGCTCGGGCAAGAGCCATTACATGGCGGGATCGGTGGTCGAGCACTGCCTGCTTAACCCCGGCCCTCGCATCGTCTGCATCAGAGAGGTGCAGAAGACGCTGGCGCAGAGCGCGAAGCTGCTCATCGAGAACAAGATCCAGGAGTTCGGCGTCGGCTCGGAGTTCCGCGTGCTCTACGACCGCATCGACACCCCTGGCGGGGGCCTGATCATCCAGGGGATGCAGGACCAGAATGCGGAGAGCATCAAGTCACTCGAGGCCTACAACATCGCCTGGTGCGAGGAGGCGCAGACGCTGTCTAACCGCAGCTTGGCGCTCTTGCGTCCCACCATCCGGGTCGAAGGCTCGGAGATTTGGTTCTCGTGGAACCCGCGGCGCAAGTCGGATGCGGTGGACCAGTTCTTGCGGGTTGAGAGGCCAGACAATGCCATCGTGGTCAAGGCCAACTGGCGCGCATGGGAAGAAACGGCGGAAGGTACGGTACTAAAGCGCAATCCGCACCGCCGACTCGAGCGGCTGTCCTTTCCGAAAATTCTATCCGTACTGGGATTCGCGTTATGAGGCAGAATCATCGCATCATTGAGCGATGTTTGCGATCCTGCAGGCGTCGCCGACCTGTTCAAGTCGCTGGTGCCAGCTTGAGGCCGAGAATTTGCTTCTCCGCCATCAGCTGAGCATCGCTCTGCGGCGGGCTCCACCTCGTCTCCGACGGCTTGGCAGTGATCGCGCGCTGCTCATATGGATCACCCGGCTTTGGCCCAGCCTTCTGGGTGCGGTTCAGGTGGTTCAGCCGGAGACCCTCCCGCGGTGGCATTGCGCTGGTTTCACAATGTTCATCAGGCATCGACGCTCGTTTCACTGTGTGCCAGAATGGGCCTTGGAGGGGAATGAGGGGGCTCACATGCGATCGTTCCTTTCAGCTTTCATTGCCGCATTGGCGCTTGTTACTGCCGCGGCTCCCGCATTGGCGGCGCAAGGCAGGACCACGACCAATCTGCCCTTACGGGCGGCGCCGGCGAGCAACACCGAGCTCCTCCTCACTATGCCGGCTGGCTCCACTGTGACTGTCGGCTCCTGCTCTGGCGCGTGGTGTCGCGTCACCTGGAACAGCTATTCGGGCTATACGCTAAAGAGCGGCCTCGTAATCACTGCTGCCACGCGGACTCGCGGGCCGGTCCGCGGCGGCGTAACGACGGCCGACGGCAGCCAGCTCTGGCCGATCCTGCCGCCCTATCCCTATCGCTCAGGCTACTATCCCAAGGCCGACTGGTATCACGACATCCCGCCCTACGTCGCGATCGAGCCCTCGTTCTATCGCCGGCGCTATTTCATGATCCTGCAGGAGCACGACCGCTATCGGTTCATGCCGCATGTTTTCAGCGGCGACCGCTATGGGGGCGGCTCCATCCAAGACATCGATATGCAGAAAATAAGCGCCACACTGAAGAGTGACGAAAGCACCAGTACCTACACCAGGCCCGATACCACCATTCCCAATCCCACTAATCCCGCTCCCATCACTCCCAATCCCACCACCCCCGCTCCGGGGATGAAGAACAAGACCGGTGAGTGAAGATTTCAGGTTCTGCGCTCAGCGACTCGCTGTTCCCCACGGTTGTCCTTACCGAAAATTCCATCCCGCCGGGATTCGCATCGTAAGGCAGAATCATCGCATCATTGGGAGCGATGTTTGCGATCCTGCGCGCGCTCGGCATGTTCGTCGCCGACCTGTTCAAGTCGCGGTGCCGGCTTGAGGCCGAGAATTTGCTTCTCCGCCATCAGCTAACCATCGCTTTGCGGCGGGCACCGCCTCGTCTCCGACTGCTTGGCAGTGATCGCGCGCTGCTCATATGGATGACGCGGCTTTGGCCGAGCCTGCTTGGTACGGTGCAGGTCGTTCAGCCGGAGACCATTCTGCGATGGCATCGCGCCGGGTTTCAAAATGTTTTGGCGGTGGAGATCGCGTAATAGGGCAGGGCGGCCGAAAATTGATCGTGGCCTGCGCGATCTAATCGGGCGGATGAGCCGGGAAAATCCACTTTGGGGCGCATCCCGGATTCATGGCGAGCTTCTGATGCTTGGTTTTGAGGTGGCCCAGTCGACGGTCTCGAAATATATGGCGCGGCCGTCGAAGCCACCATCGCAAACCTGGAAGACGTTTCTGCGGAACCACGCCGAGGCGATCGCCGCCATCGATATGTGCGTTGTGCCGACGCTGACCTTTGAACTCTTGTTCGCGTTCCTGGTCCTGGGTCACGGCAGGCGACAACTGTTGTGGTTCGAGGTGACGCGGCATCCGACAGCCGAGTGGCTGGCCCGGCAGATCACCGAGGCGTTTCCCTGGAACTTGGCGCCAGCCTACCTAGTGCGCGACAACGACCGCGCCTACGGACATGTCTTCACGTCTCGAGTGAGGGCGATGGGCATCCGCGACCGACCGATCTCTCCTGGGTCGCCGTGGCAGAATGGCTGTGCTGAACGACTGATCGGCACATTGCGCCGCGAGTGCCTGAATCAAATGCTCATCTTCAGCGAGACGCACTTGCGGCGAATTCTTTCTGCTTATGCGGCGTATTACAATCAAGCGCGCACGCACTTGGCATTGCGGAAAGATGCGCCGCTACATCGCGCAGTCCAACGATCTGGCGCCATTGTCGCCATCCCGATCCTGGCTGGACTGCACCACCATTACGTCCGGATATGATTTTCGGAAAGGACAGGAGGGTTGAGGGATGGCTCAAGAGCTCGTCATCGACGTGCACGGCCACGAAATTTCGATCCACGTTCGCGGCACCATCTTAAGACGACCTATCGGAAAGGCGATGCTCCTTGGCTTGTATATACCGAACTGAGGGCTGACGATCCTGATGCCATTTTTACGCGCGATGAGTTTAGAGCGATAGCCTGGGACACGGCGAATGCTACCGCCCGCAAACTCGGCTGGCTCGTCTAAATAACTCGCAGACTGACATTCTGGGGAAACCACAGCCGCGAAGGAGCTAACGATGATCGCGCAAATCGGGGGCCGCTGCAGTGCCATTTCCGCGTTGAGCTTCCAAGTGCGCGATGATCTGTAAAATCCAACCTGCTGCATTCGCGATTGTTTCAATGGTTCGACCTTCGCCTCGACATCGTGTGATAAGGTCTAGCGCCAGACGTTTTGCGTCCATGTCATTCTCCATGGCCCCTCCCTCATGGTGCCCATGCGAATGATGCGCCCGATGCTGATTTGTGTTGATACCTAAGTTCGCAATTCCACTGCTTTTTCTGCAGCAGCGCGCCGCTTTGAGGACGTCGGCGACCGGCTGACGGTGCGGAAGCGGTAAGCGAGCTTCCAGGCAATGGGCGCTATCCAAAACTGATGCCGCAATGATATTCTGAAGAAAGCAAGGCTTGTGCTGATCGGACCAACAGCCGGGGGAGAGTGGTTCGTTATGCTGAAGCGCACCGCCTTTCCGCGGCTTTTTACTCTGACCATGGTCTTAGTGGCCGGCTATGTGTCGGGCTGGTCGAGCCATGAGGCCCAGGCCCAACAGGCACAACAAGTCGACCCAGGCTCGCCCCCGCCTCGTCGAGGCCTTACCTTGAGAGACGTTTGGGGACCTCCCGTGATGCCGGCTGAGCCCCGAGACTTCGGTCCGCATTTCGACTTTCCGGCTGGAGGCTCTCAGAATTTGACCTGTGGTCCTCCGGGATCTCAATATTTCTGTGGCGCGCCGTCGGACGCTCCATATGTTCATTGACCGCCCGAACAACCAAGCGATGACGGAGTTCTCGCACGACGAATAGGCAAAGTGCCTCTATGGCCTCGGCGAGCGCGGCTCGAGAGAGCGAAGGGACGCCACACACAGATGAAAAACGAACGTCTGCTCTGGGTGAAAAGCTGAAGTGCGGCGTAGCGCCCGCGAGGTCCGCTTCGTGCCAACAGCGGAAGTCGACTGGGCACCCGGGCCAAAAAGCTCTCTCTGTGTCCTAGCTGCAAAGTCCCATGGCGTGATCGCCAAGCGTTCGGCCTCTGCCCGTCGTGAGCGTTTCGCTGATAGGTTATATTGGTCTGACTTGCCGGCTCCGCCTATGAACTCGGCTAGAAGGGTGCGATGGCCATAACTCCCGACGACCGCCTACCGCAGTTCATCACCGACGGCGGCATCGAGACACACATCATTTTCAACATGGGTGTGGAGCTGCCGCATTTCTCGGCGTTTCCGCTCAACGATAGCGCGGCCGGCCGCGACGTCATACGTAGCTACTACCGCGATTACCTGCCCGTGGCCCAGACCGCGTGTCGCAGCTTCCTATTTGCCTCCGACAGCTGGCGCGCAAGTGCCGACTGGGCCGACCGGCTCGGTTATGACCGGGCAATGCTAAAGCAGAATAACGCAACATCGGTGGCACTATGCGCCGAGCTCGCGGACGAATTCGCCGCCGCCGGTGTGGCGAGCGCCATCGCCGGCGTTATCGGTCCCCGCCGCGATGCCTGGCGGTACGATGCCGGCATGACTGTTGCTGAAGCCTACGACTATCACAGTCCGCAGGTCGAGGCGTTCGCTGGCACGGCGGCGACGTCACTCCACGCTTACACTCTGACCAACACGCCAGAGGCCATCGGCATCGCCCGCGCCGCTGAGCGGGCCGGACTGCCCCTTGTCCTCTCCTTCACAGTCGAAACCGACGGAGCCCTGCCCGGAGGCAAGCCGCTTGCCGTCGCCATTACCGAGGTAGACGACGCGACCAGGGGCTATGCGAGCTACTACATGATCAATTGCGCCCATCCCCGTCACTTCACGCGTGAACTGAGGAGTGGAGCGCCCTGGGTCAGCCGCATCGGCGGATTGCGGGCCAATGCCTCAGCCAAAAGTCACGCCGAGCTCGATGCATCTCCAGAGATCGATATCGGCGATATCACCGAACTCGCCGAAGATCACGCGGAACTACTGCCATGGCTGCCCAATCTGCAGCTGATCGGAGGCTGCTGCGGCACCGATCATCGCCATATCGCAGCGATCTGTGCCCGTTGCCTCAGCTGATGGCCTATATCTCGCGCTAGACTGCCAGAAATTGAGAGCAGGGCTGGGCATCAGGAAAGTCCGCTTTGGGTCATAAGCAGACGTTGGAGCAGGCGTCGGAGATGTCCGCTTTATCCACGAAAGCGGACATGCGCCCAGCCGTCCAGAAATGTCCGCTTAGTGCCAATAGCGGACATCAACCATCACCTGTTCAGCGCGGTCGTTAGAGCCTTGATCAGACTGGTCCAATCTGGCGGGTCCGTTGAAATCCGCCCGTCAACGCCTTGGCATGGCTCGCTACCGTCAGCAGCTGCTTCAGTTATTTGATCTCCCAGGTGGCCTTGTGGTTGACGATATTTGGCCTGGCGGCCGCCGACCGTGTCGTGAAGGTCCACATAAGTGTAGGGAATCGTTCCCGTGATACCTTTATATTTCCCCGTACCACCCATCAGGTAATGGTTTTTGTCGTCGAAGGTCGTGAATACGTTGTCACCATCTTTGTCGGTTTCAACGCAGCTCCCGTTTAAGTGAAATGCCTCTCCCACCAAGCTCTGGTGTTGGAGGCAGCGAACAGACATGTCATTGACCGGGCCTTCTCCTTTGACATTGCGGGTGATTCGGTGCCTCGCCGCATTGGCCTCACGCTTGATGCAGCAGATAAGGCGCGCTGTAGAGGCATCGATGCAAGACTTGCTACAATGTGCAAAAGAGTTGTTCGGTCGACCTCTGATCGAGCCCTCCTCCTAGGATTGCTGACACGTGCGCGACTCCAACGGCAAGGATCTCGAAACATTTCCCAGTGCCATGGGTGTCATCACTCGGCTCGCCTGCGAGCGCGCGAAGCAGCAAGGGGTCGAAGTCGATTTACTATTGGGTAAAGCGGGCCTAACGCGCCAGCAGATCGACGACCCTCGTGCTCGTCTCCCCGTCAAAAGTCAGATCCGATTTGTCGAACTTGCCGCGGAGGCCCTCGACGACGAATATCTCGGATTTCACCTCGCTCAGAAATTCGATCTTCGTATGGGAGGGTTGTTTCATTACGTATTGGCTTCGTCTGACACTCTTGGCGAGGCTTTGCAGCGGGGCGCACGCTACAGCGCGATCCTCAACGAAGGTGTTGCTCTAAGGTTACGTGAGGCAAAGGGGATTAGGATTGTTTTCGAATATGCTGGGGTTTCGCGGCATTCCGACCGCCATCAGATCGAGTTTTCGATTGCGGCGCTCACTCGTATATGCCGACAATTGACAAATCGTCACTTGCAGGCCACCCGGGTGAGTTTCACTCATCGACGGGGAAATGAAACCGCGGAGCTCAAAACCTTCTTCGGTGGCGACGTGGTATTCGGCGCAGCGGCGGATGAGGTGATATTTCCGACATCGATAAAACAAATAGCTGTGGTCGACGCTGACCCCTATCTGAATGATGTCCTGGTCAAATATTGCGAGCAAGCAATTGCTGATCGATCAACTAAAGGAAGCTCGTTCGGATTAAGCGTCGAGAATGCCATCGTTCTCCTCTTGCCTCATGGCAAGGCACAAGCCAGGGAAATCGCGCGCAAATTAGGCGTAAGCCGGCGAACGCTTGCACGGCGGCTGGCATCGGAGGGATTGACGTTCGCCGGCATTGTGCAGAGCCTTAAGTTTGACCTCGCTAGACGTCATCTGGCGGACGAGACCTTGTCGATTTCAGAGATTGCTTGGTTGCTCGGTTACCAGGATGTCAGTGCGTTTACTCATGCTTTTAAACGTTGGACCGGCAAAGCACCCACAGCCCTCCGGAGCTATCGCGTTGACAACCGTGCGAGCGATTGATGGTTTTATCGGTCATCGACACGGCCATCGCCCATCAGGTTGAGACCGGCGCATGTGAACAATCTTTTGGCACGGTTAGTCATTGTGAAGGTTCCCACTGCGCCGTTAGCTACGCGCCACCAACTTCAGGCCCCCGCTTCGACGGGGGGAGCGGTGCGGTCGCAGTTGGTAAGGTGCTAGGGCAATGTAATCGCGTTGCCCTAGCCCCGCGCGCTTGAGTTCGGAATTCATTCCTTTGCCTATCGCCCAAAGCGGGCCTCCGAGCACTCACTTAATGTCGAGCCGGGGTGCCGTGGGCTGGCAATGATGCTATTTGTGACGCCGACCACGCCCCCCAGTTTGCGAATGGTCTGTTCCGCAGTTTCTCGGTCCAAGGCGGAGATGACTTCGCCCGAAAGTGTTACATGACCGCTCACAGCCGCGACATGGACAGCATTGAATTGAATCTTCCAGCGAAGAATGCTCCGTGCGCGACTTTCGAGCTCGCTGTCTGAAGGGGCTACGCTTAAGACTTCTTGCATCGCAAGTCCTCCGACTTCGCTACTACAGATGGATCGATGACGATCTGCGGTAAGTGCTTGTCCGCTCCGAGCTCGGTGCCAAACACATTTTCGAAACTAAACTGGGAAAGATCGCCAGCAACGCGCCGCCAACCAGGGCGACCCCAACCTGGATCGCAATGGAATCCCAGCCGAATCCGCCACCATTCACCCCAGCAAAAACCGACTGAAGTACTTGACTTTCGATGGAGTCGCTGATGGCTCCGACGATAATTTGATTGAGGTGCTGCCCAATGGCACCCGCAACGTTAGCGCCTAAAAGCCATGTCATGATCGCAAGCGTGCTGGTGGTCCCTCTGGATCGTTTGAGTTGGAGCTCCACCATTTGGAGCAAGCGCTTCATTTGAGCACTCCCCGTTTTTTTGCGTGTCAAGGCTAGTGGCCTTTGGACACGAAAAACGCTATCGGGAAGGAGGCGCCCGCTCCAGTGTACGCTGGTATCGCGCGGCCCACCGAAACGGCAGGCGAATCCATACTTTGGTCTAGCCCGCCATTTGTGAGCGGTGCCCGATCTCGCACACAAATGACAGAGGTCAGGATTCAGGAAGGGTAAAGCGCCGTATCGAGACAACGAGTCAGTTTCTCGTCGCTGAACGGCTTGCGCAGGAAGCCAATAGCCCCGGCGTCAAGCACGTGATTTCGGATCCGCTCATCCGAAAACGCGGTAACGACGATAACAGGAGTTCGACGACCTTCATCGATCAGGCGCTCCAGCAGTTCGACACCGCTCAGGCCGGTCATATGCACATCGAGAATCAGGCAACTGGTCTCATCCGGGTCGGAATCCAGAAACTCCTCGGCCGAGGCGAACGTGCGCGCCGAGTAGCCAAGCGACCTGACCAATGCCTTCATTGACTCGCGGAAAAATTCATCGTCGTCGACAATCGAGATCATAACTTTCGACAATCAATGTTCCCCGGAGCGAGCAAGCCAATACGATGCAGCGCTTGCGGACTCACGTTGTGGTTTTGGGTTCGTTGCCATGCCCAAAGTGGCGAGTCGCAAGTCCGAAGGAAAGTGTACTTTGGTCTAGGTTGCTACGGGCCTCGGTCGGGCGATCCCCAAGAGATCGGCCATTCTGACTAGGTCAGCCAAGGATCGTGCTTGCATTTTTCGCATGATGTTGCCGCGGTGCATCTTCACTGTGACCTCGCTGATATCGAGCTCCGCGGCGATCTGCTTGTTTAAGAGCCCAGCGGTGACGAGGCCGACGACCTCCCTCTCGCGGGTCGTCAGCGAGGCGAATTGGTTGCGCAGGGCGGCGATGTGTTTCTCCTCCTTACGCCTCGACCGATGCCCTTCGATCGCCAGGCGAACGGCATCAAGCAATTCCTGATCCCGGCAGGGCTTGGTCAGGAACTCGACTGCCCCTGCCTTCATGGCCTGTACTGTCATTGGAATATCGCCGTGCCCAGTCATGAAGATTATCGGCAGGTCGGTCCTCATCTTCGCCAATTCGCTTTGAAACTCGATGCCGCTAAGGCCTGGCAACCGCACGTCGAGCACGAGGCAGCAAGGTACGTCCGGGCGTTCACTTTGCAGGAATTCATCCGCCGAGCCGTGGAGCTGAACGCGAAAACCCACCAATTCAAAAAGACTCTTGAGGGAGGCACGCACGGATGCATCGTCGTCGATGACGAACACGACCAATTCGATCGTAGGTTGTCCGGACATCGTCGTTCCTAATCTTTCAATCACTCTGCGGCTTGTGCCCACCTACGTCGACATTCCGTCGGACCCCGGAGTGACCCCCCAACACAATTCTTTGGCACATAATATCAAGCTTTAGGCAGAGAGGTTGCCCATGTTTAGGGCTCCTGAAACTGCCGTTGGGCTTCTCCGCCAATGATCTCAATCGTTGATGACGATGTGTCAGTTCGCGAGTCAATAAAGGCGCTGGTAAGGTCGCTTGGTTACGCTGCCCGCACGTTTCCTTCGGTCGAGGAATTTCTTCGTTCAAATTTGGATGAAACGACTTGCCTCATTCTCGATGTTCAAATGAAGGATCTGAGCGGCATCGAGCTGCAGGAGCGACTAATCGGGGCGGGTCGGCGAACGCCGATCATTTTCGTGACCGCCGTTTCGGATGAGCAAATTCGCAATCAGGTGCTCAAAGCCGGGGCGATTGATATTCTGAGCAAGCCGTTTAGCGATGAGAGGCTGGCTAGTTGCCTCGTTTCAGCGCTGAACGGTCAATAAGCGCGCATTATGACTGATCCCCCGGTTTTCTAGCCAAACTCTTAATTATGGCGTCCTCATCTTAGTTCACTATTTGAGCCGCAGGGATGAAGTAAGACCATGCCACCGTTGAGGCAAAAACTGGTTCTGGTCGTAGATGATACCCCGACCAATATAGCGGTCATCTCGGGGGTGCTGAAGGACTCGGTCAGGATCAAAGTCGCCACGAATGGGAAAAAGGCGCTGGCGATTGCACGAGCCTCCGACAAGCCTGACTTAATTCTGCTCGACGTCGTGATGCCGGGAATGGACGGATACGAGGTTTGCCGCCATCTAAAGGCCACTCCCGCCACCCAAGAAATCCCAGTGATATTCCTGACTGGGGTGACCGACGCAGAGAACGAGGAAAAGGGATTTGAAGTCGGAGCGGTCGACTACATCCACAAACCCTTCTCGCCTCCGCTCATCCTGGTAAGGGTCAAAAATCAACTCGCTCTCCAGTCTGCGCTCAGGCAGGCGCGCGAAGACCGCGATCAGGCTGAGGAGCTGTTCCACGCCTTGCAAGCTGAAGTCGCATTGGTCGCGCGTTTAGGGACGATGGGTGAGTTGGCAGCATCCATTGCACACGAAATCAGACAGCCGCTTGCAGCGGTCGTCAACAATGCCAGCGCGGGCTTGCGCTGGCTCAAACATCAGCCTCCTAACCTCAAGCAAGTGCGCGCCGCTCTGAAGCGGATCGTCACGGACTCGGAGCGCGGGCGCGACGTCATCGGGAGCATCCAGGGAATGCTGAAGAAGGGCGAGGGGGAGAGGGCCCGGCTCGATATCAACGATCTGATCCGCGAAGTGATGAGGCTTGTGCAGGGTGAGCTTAAAAATCGCGGAGTGTCCAGTCGAGCTGAGCTTGCTGACGACCTCCCACGTGTCCTGGCTGATCGGATCCAGTTGCGGCAGGTCATTCTGAATCTGATCATGAATGCTATTGAGGCCATGGTTTCGGTTTCGGACCGGGCACCACGTGTACTGCGGGTGCGATCCGAAAACCATGGCGATGACGGAGTGCTCGTTGCAGTTGAAGATTCTGGGTCGGGAATTGCTCCGGAAGATATGGACCGCATCTTCGAAACGTTCTTTACGACAAAATCCGAGGGAATGGGGATGGGGCTTTCAATCTGCCGCTCGATTGTCGAATCCCACGGCGGTCGCATATCGGCGTCGCGAGCAAATCCACGCGGATCGGTGTTCCAGTTCTTCTTGCCAACTGCTGACCCTAGTGATCATTCATAAAGGACCCATCCGTCGCCCAATCGATTGTGTTTGTCGTTGACGATGACGCGGCTATCCGCGAGTCCATCGACCCGAGCCGTAGGCCGAACGCGAAAACCCACCGATTCAAAAAGACTCTTGAGGCAGGCACGTACGGATGCATCGTCATCGATGACGAACACGATGGATTCAAGGGGTTGCTTCTTCATCACGCTGCTACCTCGCAGGCAGCCACCGATGTAGACCAAAGTATGGGACCCGCCATACATCTGCACACTAGAGCACTAGGTTCGACTGCACGATAATTCTGCAAGTAGCCATATCGTTTTCATCGGCAGTACCCCCGTCTAGCCGAAGGTGTGGCTACTTAGTGCCGGTCTTTCCCTCCCGGCACTCGCGCGAGAGCGCATAGCGTCCCAACGCCAACATTGGTGTTGGGACGCTTTTCTCAAACAGGAGGTTCACATGACCACACGTATCGCGCCGGCATGGACGCCGGTAATGTCTGCTTTGGGTCAAAAGCGGACCTTGAGTCGGTCGAGCCGAATGTCTGCTTTGTGCCATGAACGGACATTGTGCGTATTCCGCGATGACGGAGGCGGCCTGCCGCGCTGGCACTGGCACAACGTCCGTCAGGTCTGCTGTCTCGAATCCGGTTGAAGCGAAAGCGTGACGTGTACGACGCCACCGTCCCGGCGAAGTTGCATTGGCAAGCCGCTATGCCGAAAGACAGCAAGCATAGGCTGATTTTCCGCGAGAACATCCGCCTCAAACCGCGATACCCCAGCCTCTCGAGCGATTCGCACGAGATGTCTCAAGATGGAAGTCGCGATGCCACCGCCCCGGTAGTTGCTGTCGGTCGTAAAGGCGAGCTCGGCGCCAACCGAGCCCATACCGTCGCGCGCGTAGCGTCCTCCGCCAATCAGGGTTTCGCCATCCTCTCCTTGCGTTGTGACAACCAATGCGACCACCTGGCTGAAATCCACGTCGGTCAGCTGCTCGAGCTCCGCGGCTGTCAGATCTTTCTTTGGGCTGAAGAAGCGTCGGTAAACCGAGTCTCGATCCAGGTTCTTGAACGCATCCAGGATAGTGTTGTCGTCATCGTGACGGATGGCACGAACCGTGACCTCCGTGCCGTCCTTCAGCACGTCGTGGGCTAGATAGTTGCGAGGATCCAGCCACCTGAATGCTCAATCGATGATGTGATAGCCACCATCGATATAAAGTGTCTCGCCGGTAATCAGCTTCGCCCCGTTCATTGAGAGGAAGGCTACCGCGACGCCAACATCCTCGATGGACACGAGGCTGCGGGCGGGCGCCTTCGACTGAGCCTTCAACACCAGTCACATTAAGTCAGACTGAGCGGAATTTACCGACAACCGCCAATGTTGACGCAAGGGATGTCAAAGACTTGGCCTGTTGGTCGATCGTCCGATTGGGACCAATTTCACTTCTTAATGTGACAATGCCGCCAGCAAGTATCTGTTACGTGATCGATCGGATGTACGGCGACGTCTTTATGAGCCGTATCCGGGCGATGGGCATCCGGGATCGGCCGACCGCGGCCCGGTCGCCCTGGCAGAACGGATATTGCGAGCGGGCGATCAGTTCGATCCGACGAGACCGTTTGGACCACGTGATTGTCTTGGGAGAGCGCCATCTTCTAGTCTGTTGCGCTGTTACGCGGACTACTACAATCGAGCCGAACACACCTGTCCTTGAACAAGGATGCGCCGACGAGGCGACCAGTTCACACCCTCGGAAGCATCGAAGAGAGGCCTGTTCCTCGGCGGCCTGCATCATCACTACGTTCGCATTTGATTTCCGACAGGGACACATAGCAGTTCAAGGGTACAAACCCCTTTCCTGACGCGCTGCAAGGATACGTTCGCATGCGATGACGAATGCCGCTGTTCGCAACGAGATTTGATGCCGGTCGGCATAAGACCAAATCTTTCGCAGCGCTTCGACGATAAGCGTATCGAGCCGCGCGTTAATCTCATTTTCGGTCCAATAGAAACTCGAGAAGTCTTGCACCCATTCGAAATAGCTGACCGTCACGCCACCGGCATTGCAGATGACGTCGGGAACCACAAGAATGCGGCGAGCAGCGAGAATGTCATCGGCGGCGGTTAGTGTCGGGCCATTGGCGCCTTCAAGCACGAGTTTCGCATTCGTCCGGCGCGCGCGTTCCGCTGTGAGTTGGCTTTCGAGAGCAGCGAGGATCAGGATGTCGCACGGGGCATCCCAAAACGCCTCGTTGTTATCAGGAGAAGCTCCGATGCCGGTCTCGGTACGGGTCCGCTCGAGGAGCGGGGTGACGTCAATGCCGTTGTCGTCGAGTAGAGTACCCCACTGATCCTGAATCGCGACGATTTTGGCGCCCGCGGCGGCAAATAGTTCAGCCGCCGCAGACCCAACGTTGCCGAATCCTTGAAGAGCGATACGTGCGCCGTCGAGTTTGAGATGGATTCGTTTCGCCGCCTCTCGACCGGTGACGAACACGCCGCGGCCCGTCGCCTTCACCCGGCCGAGCGAGCCACCAAGATGGATCGGCTTGCCGGTCACGACGCCGGTCGCCGTAAAGCCCGCGTGCATCGAGTAGGTGTCCATCATCCACGCCATGATCTGCGCATTGGTATTAACGTCAGGTGCAGGTATGTCCCGTTGCGGACCGATGATGATTCCGATCTCGCTGGTATAGCGCCGCGTCAGCTTTTCCAATTCTTTGCTTGAGAGCTCTAGCGGGTCCACCCGAACACCGCCCTTGGCGCCTCCAAAGGGCAACTCCATTGCGGCTGTCTTGATGGTCATCCACGCGGCGAGCGCCATGGTTTCCTCAAGCGTCACGCTCGGATGAAAGCGCACGCCGCCTTTGCCCGGTCCGCGCGAAAGATTGTGCTGGACCCTAAAACCTTCGAAGTGCCGAACCATGCCGTTGTCCATCTCGATGGGCACATCGACGATGAGCGTGCGCTTCGGGTGCTTGAGCGTTTCGGCCCAACGCGCGAGATCGCCAAGGTAGGGAATCACCCGGTCGATCTGCGCGAGATATGTTGCCCAAGGGCTGGGTGCCGGAGAGGGTGCATAGGATAGCTGCGGAGAGGCCCTTTCGCTCGTCTCGTCCATGGCAGTCTCCAAGCGGGTAAGCAGAGGTCGCCCTTAAAATAATAGGAGTTTCATGCCTGTCCCTGAAGGAAATCGAATACGAACGTAGTGATGTCTCGACGAAGTGTTCGTCTCCATCAACGGCAGACATTTATATGTCTGGCGTGCCGTGGACAACGAAGGCGAGGTCCTGGATATCCTCGTTCAACCACGGCGAGACCGCAAGGCGGCGCTCAAGCTGATGCGAAAACTCCTGAAGAAGCAGGGCATCACTCCAGCTACCGACGTGACCGACAAGCTCGGATCCTACAGCTCTGCGCTGCGCGAACTTAGTGTTGCGCGGCGGCACGACGCAGGTCGCTGGAAGAATAACCGGGCAGAGAATTCCCATCAGCCATTGCGACAACGCGAACGACGCATGAAGCGCTTCAAGTCACCCGGATCGGCACAGCGCTTTCTCTCAATCCACGCCGCCGTCTACAATGTGTTCAACATCCAACGCCATCTGACCTCTCGCCGAACCCTGCGCGTGTTTCGCGATCAGGCTATGCTGATATGGCGCCACGCGACAGTCGCAGCGTGAACCGTTTGCGGCCATGGTCATTTGGCCTGCAAATTTCCGATTTAACGTGACAATGCCCTCGGCCTTTCTGCAGATTCAAATCGCCTAGATTGTTGAAGGCGACGGCGACATCGCGCTGCGCACGGGCGTCGCTTGCGTCTTACCGGGCGAAGATGGCCCGAAATCAGTTTCATCCCGAACCGTCGCGTCTGCCTCTCTCTCCCCTTCCCGAGCCCAGTGGCCACGTAGATCCAAATCTGTGGCGCTTTGATCACTCACTAGGTTTATTTGTTACCTACAGGCGCGCGACCAAAAACTGCCACGCTAGATGGCTAGAATCACTCATAAAGAAGATACCGTAAACGTTAGCAGTGCAGGATGCGCTGTCGTCCGTCAGGCGGCACATTGGCGGACCGGGGGCACAGGTCATGCCGCATTACAACCCTACATTCACAATTGGCGCTGGTTCATGGCATCACGCCACTGGCAGAGCGGAGCCGCTCTGGCGCTCGTGGTGTAAGTCACCAATTTGGAAGTCGATCAGAAGGCATAGGCTCACTGAGGAACCGCGGTGCCGGCAGTGTGCAATTGAGGGTCGAACCGTAGTTGCAAGCCACGTCGATCACATCACTCCTCACCTCGGTCAGTGGTTGCTCTTTTTCAAATACGAGAATACCCAAAGCCTGTGCGCTCACCACCACAACATGCATAAGCAACAAGAGAAGCGTGGCAACACCATTCACCCACCGTTAGAGCGGTTGGATGGCGCTGGACCTCGAGTTTGAGGGCTGCTCGTGATCTATCGAGAAATGAGAATCTTGGCATTTGTGCTGCTCGCATCAATAGCTTTTCGGCCCACGCCAGCTCACGCAACGCCGCTGTCCTATGAGTTCGGCGGCCAAAACAGCACCCTTTATAACCGTGCCCTGTTGACACGGTTCGCCGATGACCGCGGCTATCATGTCGTTGATCTGACTCGCCATCACGCTCCAACGTACGGTGATCCGTTGGCTAAGAGCGCCAACGGAGGGCCCCTTTTACCTGTAAATCGACTGGAACTACCTCATTTCGTGGACGCCAATGGAAGGCTTCCTAGTTGGCTTCTTATGAAGGACAGAGCTACCGGGTATCTGACGATGATCTGCACGGGAACTGGCTGCCAATATCGCATTCCCGTGATCTGGACCAAGCCGATGTTGGATCAAGTTGCGGCGACAATGGGTAACGCCATGGATCGTTGCGATCCACAATCCGCCAGATGCGAACTCAAGGGACTGCAACGCGCTATGACCATCATGGAAGTTCAATTCCGGCACAAGTTGGACAAAATGAGCAGCTCTGAAATCCATGCCTACATGGTCACAAATGCCTCTCACGATCCCTATTTGCAAGACTGTCTAGATCAGACCTTCAACGGAACGAGTTACTTAATGATCCTTGCGGATGCCGGATTGATGAAGCTGCATAAGGTCTACTACCCGGGCTCCACGTGGGTACACGATTACACGCGCTTGCAGGCTCCAAACGGATTGGTAGTCCGCCTTGAAATGGACCATCGCGAGTCAGGCATCGGAACTGGTGCTTATGTTCCCGTCCTTAGCGATCCCTTGCATGGAGCCCTTTAGGATCCAGTTATTACCGATTACTCTCCTGTCGTTCCGAGAGGTTTCCGGTGGCGGTGATGTCCCCTTTGGGTCATAGCTGACTCCAGCACCATTTATGTCTGCTTGGCCCCCGAAAGCGGATATCGGGTATTGTGACGGCAGCCTTGAGGGCATCGTCAGAAATTCGATGGGTGAGAACAAGACAATTCCTGAAAAGCTGTCTGGTATCGTGAAAGCGCTGTTTCTGCTCTGCCTCGCGGCACTAATCCCGCTCGGCGTGGCAGAGTGGTATTCCGGCCACGATGCGCCGTCCAAAGCCCGAGAGATGTACGACACGCTGGAGAGCATACTGGTTTGGCTAATCTTCTCCTGCATCTTCGTCTGGATTCTCGCCGAGGCTTGGCGTGAAATCAGATTTAATTTAAAGGCCAAATCTGAAAGAGAACGCGGAGAACCTTAAATGCCGGAAGGATTCGAGTTGCCACGAGGGAGTTCACCGGTGAATCACGCCTATCTCATCCCCATACGATACATCCGTGTGGCGAGCCCTCTCGGAAAGGCGTCCCGTTTGACGTTTGGCGGGAGTTAGACGAGCGGCCCGGTCGCCTCGCGTTTGGCGACAAGCTCTGGATGCTCCTGACTGTTGCTAGCTTGATTTACGCGGTTGAGCTACGCTCTGTCCCTCAGAATCAGAATATGGGGGGATTTCATGGATATCGTCGG
This sequence comes from uncultured Alphaproteobacteria bacterium, assembly GCA_963747175.1. Classification (GTDB taxonomy): domain Bacteria; phylum Pseudomonadota; class Alphaproteobacteria; order Rhizobiales; family Methyloligellaceae; genus Methyloceanibacter. The sequence continues at coordinate 54,575 of CAVVDW010000006.1, forward strand.
CGTGCTCGTGGCCTTAGGCATTGGCGCCATAGCTGGGTGGCTCGCAGGGCTTTTGGTTCATGGAGCGGGGTTCGGACTGCTCTGGAACATTCTGATCGGTATCGCAGGTGCCTTTATGGCAGCTCTGTTGTTCCCGAGACTAGGGCTCGGTTTGACCCTCGGCGGAGGCATTGTTGGCGCCATTGTTACGTCCACACTTGGCGCGGTGGTCCTGCTTCTGATCGTCAATCTAATTCAACGGCTCGTCAGTTAAGCAGCTTTCGGACGACCAAGCCCACAAGCTGGGGGGAGTTCGAAGCACGATCGGTTTCCCCGACTTAATTGTCCCCGAAAGCTCCACCAGGCCATCCCAACTCGACGGCCCGTGAGGAGCCAAAAGCAAGACTTGCAAATCCAAATACGTGGGATCGTGGCCAGTCGCAGTGAGCGCTTTCAGTGTCCCCGCACACCAGTATTGATCACACAATTGACGCACACCGCAATACTGGCAGTTATCCAAGGTTGGTCGCGCTTGCGGAGGCCGCTCGCTTAGAACCGTCATTGCCGTCTGACGCCTCAAAATTAGCTCCTGCTCCAGCGTATCTAAGTCCTCAGGTTTGGGAGGAGGCACGAACACGTCTTTATCGCGATAAGACAAAATGAGCTTGCTAAATAGGAGACCAGCGGGGTTCAGTTCACGGTCTCGACTCCAAAGCAGGGTGTAAACCAAAAGCTGGAAGCGATAAGCATCATTTGGTCGGCCCGTTTTGAAATCGATAATTTCACAGCCCTACGATCAACAAATCTGCCGTGCCGTGCCAACCAATGAGTGGTGCCCTTAATTCAATTTCCAGATAGGTCTGGGCCCAAAGCTGTCCGCGAATAGGTCCCCGATTTTCCCGAACCTCCGAACCGACCGCCTTCCAAGAAGGGTTGGCCCTCTGCGCCACGCTGGTAAAGAAGGAGACTGAACTGCGTAAGAAGAACCGGGGGACGTTTTATCGGACAGCAGGCAAGAAGCGGAATTCTTCCAAGTGGCGTCATCGAGCCTATCTTGGCTGGCTAAATCTCGAGCGCGGATTGAGCGAGGTCGTCCTTGCCGAAGTGATTTCTGACGGGAAGCGGTGGCGCTTAAACGATATCAGTCTCATCCGATGATGCTAATCGGCGACGAACCGCAAAGCGATCCGAGTTACCGTGACATTGCCCCCAGGTCCGTTACGTGCCTTAGCGGGCTAAAGACGACCTAAGTAGAGCCTGCCTTCTTGAGTCACAAAAATCCACCTCAAAGATTTGTTAGCGACTTTGCCGGAAGCTGGAGGGGGATAGCTCATCATGAAATTTCTAAAGGCAATCACCGCTACGGCTTTCCTTGGGGTTAGCGCGCTCTCAATGTCGTCGCCAGCCGTGGCTGGTTGGGGATGCGGATGGGGATGTGGGTGGGGCGCTGCCTTGGCCGGCTTCGGTGTTGGGGCGATGGTTGGAAGCGCATTAGCCCCAGCCTATGTTGGGCCGCCGCCCCCTGATTATTATTACTCGTACGGACCTGCCGATTACGAGGACTACTATTACGGACCCCCGGACTACGAACCACCCTACGGCCCGCCGCCCGGGCCGTCGAGTTGGCATGCCACTCGCACACCCAAGCCACATCTCAAATCGCCATCATCCTCGGCTACTCCGCAGACTTCAAAAACAAGTGGCCTCACCAGCTCGCAGCAAAAAAACGACGCTAGGTTCAAGGCGGCTCAAGCAAAAGCAAAACGAGCCGGAGTTGACGCGCTCACCCAAGCGGACATTGATGGCCTAAGCTCGGAGCAGCTCAAACAAATCCGTGGATACTGAGACAGCGCCCGTCTAATTGATCGCCAAGCTTAGCGCCAGACTATGATCGATACCCTCGAATCGCTCTCTATCGCGACGGCCGGTCCTGCGCCGGGCGGCGACATCGTCGCCACCGTCTATAAAGACTCCTCCGGGAGTGCGCTGTATGTCGAACCGCTGCCACCGCAGTCGCTGACCTGCTTGGGGTCAGTTCCGGTGGGCGCGGTCAGCTCCCCGGTGGACCGGAACTTGCTCTTTCTCTCTGTCAGCAGTCTTGGCGGACTGGGTGCGACTTTCTAATTGATGGGGGAGTAACGGCAGCCTACTGGTTCGGCGAACTCGCTCCAAAGTGAAGGAGCGAGAGTCCCGACAAAACCAAGGACTGAAGCAATGGAGATCAAGCGATGCGGTTCTCAGCCGTCCGGCAAGGGAACAGCGGACTATTTCACGGGCGCGGTTCGCATTGATCCACTGTTCATACGCACCCACTCGGTCAGACCTTGATCATCACGTCCGGAGTTGGGTGGGTGCAGTGTTGGGGCGGTCCCCTAGAGGAAATTCGCCCAGGGGACGTAATCTGGTTTCCTCCTGGCGAGAAGCATTGGCATGGAGCAACACCCACAAACGCGATGACACACATCGCCATTCAGGAAGCGTTGAATGGCAAAGTCGTCGACTGGTTGGAGCATGTCAGCGACGAACAATACCGCACTTGATTACAAGCTGATTGTGCTGCGAGTTTTGGATGCCAAGCGAAACTTCGTCGTCTTGGTGATTCAGCTCACCGACGACGTCGGTACCGCGCTTCAGCGCAGCGCTAAGCTAAGGAAGAAGGAGACGGAAAGTCGGCTGGGAGGGGGCCATAGATGGGCCTTTTAACGATTGCCGCGATGTCAGCTTATGACCCTAAGCGGACTAGCAGCCAGTCGCTGCCCACGGTGAGAGCCTTCGAGAAGCACGGCGTCCGCTTCTGACCCAAAGCGGAACCTCGAAACCGCGCTCAACATAAGTTCAAATTAACTTGTGCAAAATTTCCCGGACCGATTGACTTGGCTCTTGAATCAGCCAGTCGCGCGGTGACACTTTAGCTAGTCGGATCGGAGGACGTCATAGGTATTGAGTAGTCCGTCGCGCGTCGCGCTCCGCCCATCCTGAACCCATGTTCAAGTGGAGTGCGAAATGTTTGGTATCTTCCAATCGCAGAAAAATGCCATCGCTGAGGACAATCGATCAGACGAAACCAGTGCCCGCGACGACCTCGCCAAGGCTCTCATTGAGGCCGCTCCGCAGGCCGAGACAAACCAGAAGACGCAACTTCCTGGAAACGGTCATACGCCGTTCGCTGTAGGGGGCGGAGCCAAACCTCCGAGCACGCCCAATCCCGACAGCAAAATAAATCAAGAGGCGGTGACGGCTCTCAACGTGAAGGTGGTGTGCGATCTGGCTGGCCTTCTACCTGACAAAGGGAATTATGAGATCACGAGGGGTCAGGCCATCGGTATGGCCCTGTCTATCGAGAATGGACCGTGCCGGCATTTCGCCGTTGATCACGTTGTGGGGCTTTGCAGGAGACGCGGCGACCTTCACGTTGCGAAGCAATTGCTTGATCAAGTGACCGACAACGCACTGCGCGAACACATCCTAAAAATTTGCCCAGAACTACGACACCCCAATTTGGTTATGCCCCGCCACACCTAGCGGAGATGGAGTCAGAGGGAATTGCGGGTAGGAGAAGGATATGGCCCGCTTTACGAAAGTTGCGACCCCGCTCCTTTTGATCATGAGCGCATTCCCAGCGCTCGCGGACGAAGGGGCTTCGGGTCTCTATGTCCCAGGTAACTTCGGCTTTGGCGCTGGCGTAACGCCTGACCCAGGCCTCTATCTTAGCTCAGGATTCATCTACTACGACGGCTCTATCAAAGTTTACATCGAGGGTGGGAAAATTGTGCTTAATGTCGATAAGCGACCCTTCTCCACGGGATTCGGAGCCCTATGGGTTCCTGAGACGAAAATCTTGGGTGGCCAGATCGGACTGTCGCTCGCCTCGTCGTACAGTTTCGCATGGGCCCATGGAGAGGTCACGGGGCTAATCAACGCCGAAAAAACAGTCGAAGGATGGGGATCGGGCGACACTATCCCGCGTGCGCAGATCGGTTGGACATCGGGGGCTTGGTCAAACACGTTTTACCTGACGGGTTGGCTTCCAACCGGAAACTACGAACGCGGGTTTGAGCCCAATACGGGTAAGAATCGCTATGGTGTGAATTTAGGATGGGGGGTCACGTACACCGAGCCCAACACCAAACTTGAGTTCGATTCTGCGATCGGCGTGACCTTCAGCGCTCCTAATCCCGCGACTGACTACAAAAACGGTGATGACTTCATTTGGGAGTGGGCCGTCGGTAAGAAATTCGCCAACGGACTAGAAATCGGAGCTGCCGGTTATGCCTATCAACAGCTAACCCCGGACTCAGGCTCAGGTGCCAAGCTTGGTCCATTCAAGGGCCGTGTTTTTGGCGTAGGCCCTCATCTCGTTTACAACACGGTGTTGATGCACCGACCCGTGCTTTTCAATTTTCGTAACTATCAAGAGTTCGACGCAGAGAATCGGTTCGAGGGAAACGTCACGACATTCACGACGACAGTCAAATTTTAGATTACTTAGTCTAAGTGGTCGGCTGTGAAGCGAGCATTAGAGCACATTCAGGCTTTTCCGATTCCTGAAGGGATTCCCAACTCGCGCGAACAGTGCGAGTCCTCCGTTTTTGGGATGGAGGGGAGCATGGCGCGGGCTTAAAGCCAGGATCTGCGTGATCGTGTGATTGAATGCGGCGCTCGGGGGAATGCCAGCCAGGCGGCCGGCAGCCCAATTCGAGATCGGGATCGCCACGGCGATTGTGTGGGTACGTCGGGCGCGCGCGAGCGGTGAGCGGACGGCGCGCCGTCAGGGCCGCCGCGGCGCTCCAAGCTCGATCCGCAGCGCGACTTCCTGCTCGGTCTGGTCGAACAGACGCCGGACATGACGATCCTCGAGATGCGATTTTGCAGCCATTTATTGCCTCAATAGATCCCAAGATCGCTCCTTTCTCGCCATGAAATAAGCACCTTGCTGCGTCGAATCGACGTCCTTCATCCTAAAAACGTCCCAATGATTGAAGGAGTCGCCAGTGCGGATTCGACGTCTACTGTTCTTTCTCGCGGCTGTCGTATTGGGCGACACATCTCTTCATGCCGCGTTCGGCCCTGCCTCCCGATGCCTTCCGCCGGCGGCTTTGCAAGCGACGGCGGACACCCTTGGCGTCACACTGCCTATCTCCGAACTCGGTCCGGCGATTCCTAACTATGACTCGAAGGAGCGCGACTATCTGATCAGGACGATTGTCTTTGAGGCTTCGGGTGAGCCCGAAGAGGGTAAAGCCGCAGTTGCCTTTGTCATTCTCAACCGCGAACGGAGCGGTAGATGGGGCGACAATATTGAGGAGGTTGTGACGCAAGCGTGGCAGTTCGAGCCATGGATGACCAGGCGCAATGAAATGGAGAAACTCTCCCCCGACGATCCTCGCTATGAGAGTGCAGCAATCATTGCGGACACTGTTCTTAGTGGCCAAATGCCGGATCCTACGGCAGGCGCGACGCATTTCCTCAATCCTGTAGTTGTCCGGCAGAGGCGCGGCGGTTCGCTGCCATTGTGGGCGCGCGGCGATGGAAAGCCCATCGGCCGCCATACGTTCTACTCCCCTAGTGAAGGTGGTGCCGAGCCCGAGCAACCCACTCTTTCTGTGAGCTCGTTAGTAAATCCCCTGTCATGTGAACACATGGAGGAGAAACGTCGCAACACTCAACTGGAAACTGACTGGATGTTCGATGAGATGGCCGCTCGCTGATATACTCGCTGATATCTAAGAGTGCGGGTCGGCAGGTCCCTTACCCTCTAAGAATAGACATTAGGCAGCCGCTAGGCTCGGCGCGAAGTGGAATGTCGTGCCAAAAGGAGACTTACCGTCTGATCACGAGAATTGGCATCCGATAGCTCAGGCCGAAAGCCGCTCGATATGGGCCCCGCATTGGCGAAGCTTATCCTCGATGCGCTCGAAGCCGCGGTCGAGATGATAAACCCTGCCGATGACGGTCTCCCCTTGGGCCGCTAGCCCGGCAATGATGAGCGACACCGAGGCGCGCAGGTCGGTCGCCATTACTTGGGCGCCGAGCAAGCCGTTGACGCCGGTCACGAGCGCGGTATCGCCCTTGAGCTCGATGCGGGCGCCAAGCCGAGCCAATTCCTGGACGTGCATGAAGCGATTCTCGAAGATGGTCTCGCGCACCGTCGAGGTGCCGTTCGCCATGCACATGAGCGCGATGAGCTGGGCCTGCAAATCCGTGGGGAAGCCGGGGAAGGGCTGGGTCTCGACCGAAACCGGTTTCAGGCTCCCGCCGTTGCGCGCGACACGGATGCCAGCCGGCAGCTCTTCAACCTCTATTCCCGAGGAGCGCAAGATCTGAAGCACTTCTTGCAGCAGGTCAGCGCGGGCGCCATCGAGCATCACGTCTCCGCCGGTCATGGCAGCGGCCATGGCATAGGTGCCGGTCTCGATGCGGTCGGGAAGGACGGTGTGCTCGGCGCTATGCAGCGTCTCCCGTCCCTGGATCCATAGCGTGGGAGTGCCGAGGCCCTCGATCCGCGCCCCCATGCTGATCAGGCAATTGCCGAGATCGACGACCTCGGGCTCGCGCGCGACGTCTTCGATCAGCGACTCGCCTCGCGCGAGCACCGCCGCCATCAGGGCATTGTGGGTAGCGCCCACCGAGACCTTTGAGAGCTGAATGCGGTTGCCGGTGAGGCCCCGCGGGGCCTTGGCGATCACGTAGCCGCCTTCGAGCTCGATCTCGGCGCCGAGCGCCTCCAGCGCGGTCAGGTGGAGATCGACCGGTCGCGTGCCGATGGCGCAACCGCCCGGCAAGGAGACCCTGGCCTTGCCGCAGCGGGCGACGAGCGGCGCAAGCACCCAGAAGCTCGCGCGCATGCGCGCAACCATCTCGTAGGGCGCGGTCGTGTCGACGATCTCTGGCGCGGTCAGCCGGAAGGTCTGGCCGTCGGTCGTGCGCTGGCCCGACTTCTTGCCGGCAATGGTGACGTCAACACCGTGATTGCCCAGGATACGGGCAAGCAAGTTCACGTCGGCAAGGCGCGGGACGTTGTGCAACGTCAGCGTCTCGCGGGTCAAAAGACTGGCAATCATCAAGGGCAGCGCAGCGTTCTTGGCGCCACTGATCGGAATGGTGCCGTTCAAGCGCTGGCCGCCGACAATGCGGATGCGGTCCATGGATTTCCTTCCCTCGCCACCGGGCGCCGGTCGGTGGTCCATTATCGTCGTCCTGCCCTTTTACGTATAGGGCTTGGTGTGGGCCCGGCTGCTCGTTCTAACGTCCGAAGCCAGTGGGAGGTCCCTCCGGCGCCGAGGGCGGAGGCACTTTGCGATCAGCTAGCATCTTGATCCGGGTAGTCCATTCCCAGGGATGTAGTGGCTACTGACAAACTTTCGCCGTCCCGCCACAACTGCGTCAAAAAGTACTGAGATTGCTCCTCCAAGCCGGATTCGCTGTCATTCGTGATTCCTTAGGTCTCGACATTTAGAATCAAGCCTGGTAACCGCATCCAGCTTCCCTGCTGTGGTCCTTCAACCACCGATCAATGACTGAGTATTTCTTCATCGGGATAGATGGGGGCGCCTCGTCTTGCCGGGCCCGCCTCCGCGATATGGAAGGCAATTTACTTGGCGAAGGCTGTAGCGGCCCAGCCAATATCCACCTGGATTTGGATCTGGCCAAAGAGTCGGTTCGTGCCGCAAGCAGGGCAGCTGTACGTGCTGCGGGTCTCGACGAGCGCATTCTTCACCGCGCGCACGCGGGGTTGGGCTTAGCGGGCGCGGGTTTGAAAAGCCCATGCGAGCAGCTGCGCGCGGGGCTGAATTGCTTCGCATCGACGGTGGTCGCAACTGATGCCTATGTCGCCTGGCTTGGTGCTCATCAAGGCGGCAATGGCGGGATTGTGATACTTGGAACAGGGTCGAGTGGACTCGCCATCGTCGGCGATCGCCGCATCGATGTCGCTGGGTGGGGCGCCGAAATCTCTGACGAGGCCGGCGGTCAGAGGATGGGTCGAGAGGCGCTGCGCCGATCTCTCTGGACCTTCGACGGACGAGCCCAGCGAACAAAGCTTTCCGAGCTCATTCTCGACCGTTATCGCCGCGACCCATCCAGAATCATTTCGTTTGCAGCAAGTGCGACGCCGGCTCAGTACGCCGAATTAGCACCGCTTGTCTTCGAGTATGCATCGCGCCGAGACCCGTTGGCCGTCGAGCTGGTACGAGAGGCGGCAGATGCCGCGGTACGCATCATCGACAGACTCATAGTTGGAGGTGCTTCCGCGATCAGTCTGATCGGCGGACTCGCCGAGCCATTGAGGCCCTGGATGCCTTCCCGGCTGCGCAGCTTTCTATCCGCGCCGCAAAGTGACCCTCTGGATGGAGCGATTCTCATGGCCCGCCAAGACTTCCAGAGCGGGCGAGAGTCCGAGGGAACCCAACGCAGCTCGGCGGCGTAACAGCGTGAAGAAGGCGCACGGTGCTCGGCGTCACGGGGCAATACGTGCGCTACGTTCTCGCCTTTGGACTGGCCGGGGTTATCATCGCGTTCTTGGTTATCGCTTGTGGTGTCTTGCCAGATGCTTCACTCGCACTTTGCGACGTTCGGACCGGCTAAAAACGAACGCCATAAAAATAGAGTGCGATAATCAAGAACGCTGGCAGAATCATCGCATCGAGAGCGATGTTTGCGAGCGTGCGTGCGCTCGGAAGGTTCGTCACCGACCTATTCAAGTCGCGGTGCCGGCTTGAGGCCGAGAATTTACTTCTCCCTCATCAGCTTAGGAAGCCCATTGAGCACGGCGTCTACAAACTCGGAAGGCCCGCTGTGTGGCCCGGGTGTACGGAGGCAGCGCTGTGCCAAGTGCGGGAAGACCTTCGAGCGAACCCAAACTATTCTTGAACACGAGGGTTACTAACGTGTCAGAGCATCTCGAAGTGGATTGAAACAGCAACGGAAGCGGCGCAAGCGGAGGAGTGCATGCAGGATATAAGAACGACAAAATCGTCGTCCGCTATGACCCTAAGGTTTGCATCCACGCAGGGGATTGCGTGCGTGGCCTGCCTTCGGTCTTCGACGTCTCGAAGAAACCGTGGATCGATGTGAACGGTGCGGCTGTTGATGCTATCATTGAACAGGTCAAACGCTGTCCATCGGGTGCACTGAGCTACGAACAGCTGAAGGCGGAACAAACGTTTGCCAAGCCACAGTTCGTCGCTCAACGGCGAAGTTGATCGCGACTGGGCGGGTGTGATGAATAAACTGGAAGCCGTTAAGGTTTTGGAGACAAGGCTCGCTGCGATCGAGCGGGAGCATCACGACGAGCTTGCTGGCGAAGATACTAAAAGTGACACCGACGCGAGGGCAGAGGCGAAAGCACTCGCGGCGGTGTATGATTTCTTGAAGGACTGCAAAATCCCGCACAGACAGTCACTGCTTCGGATTCTCGAACGTTACTTGCGGCGAAAGTCGAGCATCGAACGAGGAGATGCTCCTATCATCCAAGGCATCGAAGGAAGCAGAGAAATGGACTCGGCGACTATCAGACAGGCGAGAGGAGGCTAGGTGAGTGGGGTGCAAACCCTGCCTTGCATCCCTTTTGGCCTCAGCTTCTGGCGATAGAAACGCGTTGCGGAACTGGCCCTAGCCGATAGGGTGTTCCCGTGTCCCATCTTTCAAGCCGAGACAAATCAGCACGAAAGCGATGTTGGGCTGTGCGCAACGATCCAATCTGCTGCCGCAGAAAGGCTTTCAACCGTCACGGTCGGTGGTGGGTCGAACCGTTCTTCATCGCCGGGGCGATATTTGCCTGTGCGGACAAGCACGGCACTGCTGAGCCCTGCGCGCAAGGCGCCTGCGACGTCGGCCTCAGCGTCATCACCGACCATTACGGCGTGTTTCGGCGCGCAGTCCATGCTCGTAAGCGCGGCTTCAAAAAACTCTGGCGCAGGCTTTCCGAAGACAAGTGCCTTATGTTGGCTCGCAAATTCCAGCGCCGCGACGAATGCTCCTGCATCCAAACTCAGTAGGCCGTCGGCATCCTTGAAGGAGCGGTTTTTCGCGAGCGCAATTAATTGGGCACCGTCGATCAGCTCACGAAATGCGCGATTGAGACTCGCATAGCAGAAAGCCTCTCCGGCATCGCCGACCACGACTGCACGATGAGCGCGAATTGGAACATCTTCGAATTCCTGAACCAAATCTGGATGGACGAGAAGCGAGGGAGAGCAATCGTTTCTTGCCAACCATTCTCGCACAGCCTGAGCGGGCGTGAAGAGCTCGCTCTCGGTGATGTCTAAGCCGAGTCTTGAGAGTCGTTGCAAAACCATGCTCTTCGTCATGCGAGTGGTGTTAGTCACGAAGCGCAATGACAAACCTGCATGCCGCAACCGATCGACGGCGTTGAGAGCACCGGGTAGCGCTCTTTCGCCTTCGTAGATAACGCCGGCGAGGTCGAGGAGAACACCCCTGATCATAACGATAGAGTGGCGGCAGGATCGGCGCTGGTCAAATTGGGGCTGCTCTAGCGAGGAAGCTCTAACAGCTGACTAGGTCTCTCAACGGAAAAGGGCATGGTGAATCCCTAACTGGCATGTCCTCCTCGTGGCACGGAGCGGATGTGACGGATCACAAACCGATAGGACATCCGGCGACTTGTTTGCCAGGATCAAAGCAAAGTTGATCGGTACGCTCGATCCCGACGAATGGGTTCTGCCCCCTAAGCCGAAGTGGCTGGCGGACATACGAGGCTCTTGAGCGAAAGTTCGACGCGTGTGAGAGCCTTCTTCATCGCATCGCACTTGCACGCCTCGGGGCTGGATTGGCGATGGTTAGGCAAGAGATTTCGATTTGATTTCAAATTTGCGTCGCGAGAGCAAGCGGGATTTAGCGCGAAAAGCTCGCGCCAAACTTTCTCACCTATTGCTCAGTTCCTGCGAAGCGGCGGAAGAAAAAGAAACCTCGACCCCGCCGCTCAGCACGCCGATTCCATGTGTCATTCGGTACGTTGTATTGAGCGAAGCTGGGGTGGCCTGGCACTTGAACTGCTGGCCTAGACGCTCGGCTTCTTTTCTTTGCAATTAGGGTTTTCTTTGTAGGTTTTGGCTCCGCCAAGCCATTTCCAGTGGTCGCCTGCATTGCGGTTTGAGTGACGTTCGGACTGTCGGCAGCGCCGAGGTATTTTTCAAATACCCAGCCGCTCTCTCGTGAAGTCGGATCGACTACCTCAACAAAGCCGTCTTCTCTGCTAACGACCTGCAACACGGTGCCAGGCTGATAGAATCTTGCGGTCGGGGAGGAAACAGAGGCTTCACTATGCATCCTCGCGGCGAATATCACCTTGGCCCATTCAATCGGCTCGTAAGGCGTGCCCGTCGGAGAGCTTGGATATTCCCGTGATACGCCAGAAGCCGTCTCCAAAGCCCGGCTGCGGTCACTCTCATCTGATCGTGGCACCTCGACAGCATTGAGGTGGGGCTGCGATAATCGTTGGTTGACAGCTAACGCGGGAAGATCAGAACCCCACGAGCGTAAATGCCTAACCGTTGCACTATTCGGATTTTGGCTGACTGCGTCACTCGAAATGCGATCATGTGTGATGACCAAAGCGGCATAAAGGCCAACGCCCACCACACATAAGAACAAGAAGCCCTTCATGGCCGGTCTCCTTCCGGCCCCCGCACCTATATCGGCTTCAACGCAATTGTTTTCAACTCGTTTGGACGTGATTGAGGAAACATGTTTACGGGAATCTTTACTCGTCAGCTCCTCAGCAAAACCTGATTTTCACCAGACTGCCGCCATAGACTTGTAGACAGCTTTGGATCGCAGACCTAACCCTTTTTTCATAAGGGAGCCAAGGCCATGGACTGGGATTCCATCCGACGCAATTGGAAAACGATGAAACGCAAGGCCCAAGAAAAGTGGAGTGAGTTGAGTGAGGAGGACCTTGACTTCATCTCAGGCCAACGAGACAAGCTCGAAGGAAAAATTCAGGAACGTTACGGCTTTGCCTCGGACCACGTGAAAAAAGAGGTGGATGATTGGGTGCGATGGCAGCCACAGAAGCCTACCCATCGACCCGCGCCCAGCTTCTTCCTCGACAAAAAAGCTTGGGTGCAAGCGAACGCGCGATAACACAAAACTGCAGCGTCTTGTTGCGCCGCAGGCGTGTCTGTCATGCTCTCGTCGCCAGCGTCGAGCACACCGGTGACACAAGCCGGAGAACGATGAGCCCCCGCACCTCTGCGGTTCCATATCGTCCGCAGCGTCATCGCGTTCAGCGAAGTCTCGGAATCGTGGGGCTAAAGTGGCGAGTTCAGCGAACTCGTTCTGCCTAACAGCGGTCCATGGTCACGTCTTGCGTCGATCGCATACCGATAGCCGCCGCAGCTCCTGATGAAAGGTCCAGCGCGACACCTGGCGTGAAAGGTCCGCGGTCATTCACTCGGACCACAACGTTGCGCCCGGTCTTAGGATTGCCAATCACGAGACAGGTTCCCAAGGGCAGCGACTTGTGTGCGGCGGTCATACCTTCGGGATTGAACGCTTCGCCAGACGCTGTGCGATGTCCCCGAAGTTCGTCGCCGTACCACGTAGCACGGACCACTTGGGCAAAAGCCGGCGTCGCTAAGAAAGTCAGAATCAACGTAATCGATGCGATGCGTTTCATCGTGATCTTCTCCGTCTGTCTGGTGGAGGATTGGCAGGGCCCGACGAAGATTCGGTCGGGTTGGCGCTTCAGCGCAGCGCTAAGCTAAGGAAAAAGAAGACGGAAAGTTGGCACGGAAATGACCATTGATAGGTCATTCAACGATGGCCACCTCGTCGGCTACTGAACTAAGACGGATAGGTTACGGGTGCCACTTTGCAGTCCGCCTATCAGCAGACGCGGAAGGCTATGCGCGGCAAGAAGGCCCCGCTGCTTAACCAATCGACGTGATCGTAGTGACATAGAACGTCTGTATGGGCCTCACCTAGATTGCCGAATCCAGCGCCTCGCCTCGGTTTCAGCAAGCGAGTGGAGGGCTCTTTTGGAGTGACGGATCATGAAGTGGTCGAACGCGCTGTGCGCGTCCATCCTTATTGAGGAACTTTACATGCAGCGGGACGAGAAGCACGGAAGCAGTCATCTGCGTGTGGAGCTCGAAGGTGATGAGATAGTGGTGAGGAAGCCGGGAACCACGCTTCTGCTTGGCTACAGAAGATCCGTTGAGGAAGCACGAACTCGTTCTAACGCGCAGCTGTGTGAAGCCAACCAGTCCTTCCCCTTCGATAGGCGAATTTCGAGCCCAAGCACTTCAGGCCGCGGTTAGCAAAGCACGCGAGCTTGGTTGGATAGATTAGAATGTCTACGAATGGCTCACCTGCGACTTGCAGAGACTCAGGTACCGATCTCGGCTTTGAAGGCGCAGTCAGAGACGTCCCACTACGACCGCTGGAACTCGGCTTTTTACATTTACCAAATGACAAAGCCACAGGCAGTGAGCATACGCGTCGATGATGCACGACAGGTATCCGGTCTGCCGCAAGTGCCACATGGAGCGAGCGTCTGCTACGTGCTGGCGCATGATGCCACACCCGTTTATGGCAGCCGTAGCAAACGGACTTGCCGAGGCGCGGCGTCGCCACGCTGCGTTATCAGTTACCCTACCGGATTCGCCCAAGCTTGCCCAGGCAGCCGTCCGCGCGGCGGTCGTTGAAGCCTCTCGTTTGGTACGAGAGCTTGCCCTGATCGCAGGCGGCAAATCGTTTGGTGGCCGCATGACGTCTCAAGCGCAAGCCGCGTCACCATTGCCCAGAGTTCGAGGCTTAGTGTTCCTAGGATTTCCCCTTCATCCCCCTGGGCGACCGTCGGACGAGCGCGCAGCTCATTTATTCCAGGTCGATATTCCGATGCTGTTGCAGGGAACTCGAGATGTTCTCGCGGACACTCAACTTATGCAGCCGCTCGTGCAACAACTCGGTACTCGGGCAACCCTTAAGCTGTTTCAAGATGCCGATCATTCATTTCATCTGCCCTCGCGCACCGGGCGTCAGGATTCAGAGGTGAGAGCGGAAATGCTGGATGCGCTGGCAGGCTGGATAGAAACGGTGATCTTAAAACGCCCGTTGCGAGAAGCGGGTGCGCGGCCTAACGGCGATACAGGTACCCACGCTAAGCACGCCGACAGGGAGTTCTTTTTTCTAATGGGTTAGTCAATTCAATCTCGAGCGCGAGTTCTGGATGATGCTGCGCGTCCTTCTTCGGCCTGCGTCTGCAGACCACCGAGCAGCTTGCGCCAATAAGCGGCGTGCAATTCCACAACGTCAGCCAGATTTTTTGCGCGAACTAGCCCGGTTGCGAGATCGAAACCGGTATTGATATTGCGCTCGGTGATATCGACGATCTTACGATTGAGCGCCACGGCACCCTCGCCAGCCGCACCGAAGGATTTCTGCCAGCTTTCTAAAACGGCTTTGAGCGTGTTCTTGGAGCGCTCATATTGGTCGCGCGTCTGAGCCAGATTCTTTTCGGCGAGGACTTGCAAAGTGTCTGGCACTTGAGCACCGCGCAATTGCTCGAATTGAGTGTCTGTTTTTCGGAGTGTCTTCCGGAGCATCTTAGCGGGAAGTTTCTTATGCGCCTTGCCGACTTTTGAGGTCGTCTTGGGATTTGCATTGCGCGCCTTCCGCGCGGCAACTTTGCGAGCGGGCTTGGTCATTATTGGCCTCATAGATTACGCATGAACTGAAGCTAAAGATGAGACCCGCGGAGGTTACCCACGGGTCTCCAACTCGACTAAGCGCTACGCGACCTTCCTGGCCGTCTTGGCAACGACTTGCTCCACAGGCCGATAGGCAGTGCGGGCCAGATCGACATACATCTCGCCGATCTTTGACGCCTGGGCAACGTATGCGTCGAAAGCCTTCTTGGCGTACTGAGACTGAATCTCCCACGCCTGTTCGAAGGATTTCGCGCCTGCCAACTGCTCGAAGGCACGGGTGCTGTCCTCGAAGGACTTTTTGGAGTAATCGACAACTGTGGCGGCAATCGCCTGGAAACCCTTGCTCACCTCACCGAACGACCGAACGGACGCATCGAAGCCATCCTTGGTGGCCCGCTGGAACTCTTCACCGTATCTTTGAACGTCTGACATTTCATCACCTCAATATCGCTCCGCCATAGCGGAATGTGTTGCATGTGTGTCCGCATATACGCTGCAATGCACAAAATTTCAACACATATTATTGCGGCGCACAAAATAGGCTGCCCGGCTGGTCAGGAACGGACAGACCACGCCCGAGTTGTCGCTCGTTCAGCCGACTAACTCGGACCTCGTTCTCTTGGAGAAAATATGTCTAGGAACTGGATGCGACTGACTCACGATGCGGTCATGCTGGGCTTGGAGGCGCAGCGCGTCATCGGTTTGCGATTAATCAAGTTATCGGGCGGGGGCCCTGCAGCCCAGGCAGAGGCATTGCGCATGGTTTCGGAAAAAACCGCCGCGCTGGCGGAAGCAGGGTTGACGCTGGCCCGCGGGGGCTCAGCTGGGAGGGTCATACGACGCTATCGAACGCATGTCAGATCGAACAAACGGCGCTTATTGAAGTCATAAGGGCGAAGCCGACGCAGGACGAGTTCAGAGGCTTCTCTCTTTCGGCTAAGTTGATGGTACTTCCTTCACGATATCGAAAATCGATCTACCCGCTAAGCATAGCAGCCTGACCGATACCCGGGCCCCTTTCTCCGGCTAAGTTATAATAATCGGGTCTACACTCTTGGAGGAGGAAGGCGGCGATGAATTCCGACAAGCCCACCCTTTATGATCGCCTTGGCGGGGTCTACGCTATCGCAACCGTCGTCGATGACTTCATCGATCGGGTGATGAGCAATCCTATTTTGAATGCGAATCCTGCTGTGGACGAGGCACATCACCGCGTCAGTCCGGCTGGCTTCAAGTACCTGGTTACGGAGATGGTCTGCTGGGCCTCGGGTGGACCGCAGCGATATAGTGGGCGTGCTATGCGCGAGTCCCATGAGCAACTCAAAATCACGGAGGCGGAGTGGGCACTTTTCTGCAAGGATTTCGATGACACCATGGCCAAGTTTGGCGTTCCCGACGCCGAAAGGAAAGAACTCTTTGCGATCGTGCAAAGTACAAAGGGTGACATCGTTACCGGCTGACAACGCGCTCGCGCCGTGTCCTGTCAGGAAATATCTTTAACTTGCTGTGAAGCGTAGAGCCCAAGCCGCGCGCGGCAATGGGTTGGCCAATTAAGGCCAAGACGAAGATGACGAAACCACCGGTTTGGGTGTCAGAACTGGCCAGGGTGGGGGTACCCTTGGCCTTCGTTTCCCTTGTAGCAGCGGCAGTGGCCGGGATCACAACTCCGTTTTTTTCGCGATGGCGTTATCGGCCGGCCTTGTCATCGTCGTCATTCGAGCACTGTTCCCTGCAGGCCGTCTGTTCCCAATCGCCTTCGCGAGTCTGATTGCGGTCTACGCCGCAGTTTTCTCTCTGTTTGTTGAAGAGATATTCCGCGGAATTGATGCGGCGTTTTTGGTTGTTGGCTTCTGCCTTCCGATCTTTCTCTTTGTAGTTGGTTGTTGGCTTCGGCGAGATCAGGTCAGAGCCGTAGTTGCCCATCCAGCGATACGTAGTGAGCGGCGGGTCATGAGGGCGGCCGTTTGGCTTGTGCCCGTTTTCCTCGTCGGCACGGCTGTCATTCTGCTATCGCGCACTGTCGGGTCGCTTGCAAATATGGACATGGTGTTCCTTGGAGCGCGCAGCGCAGAGCGTCGGTCACGATGGTCGCTCGGCCCATGCGTTCCAAGCCAGTGTGTTACCGTGACAGTGCCTTCCGCCGTGCAGGCGGCAGCGTCCGTTCGGCATCGCTGGTGTAGGCGAGGCCCACTTAACATCGATCATCCGCGTGAACTTGAACAGCGCATCGGTCGTGGTGAACCGCTCCACTTCAGACAGAAACTCTCTCCGAGCACCGTCACGCAGAGCAACGAACGCCGCCCCGGCATCGTTCAGTCCCGCTATCGGCGTGCGACAGGCTCAAAGCATCTCAGGGATGCGTAGCCTTGTATATTTTCCACTGATCCTTGCACCAGTGCTTGAACTCCTTGCGTGCAATTCGATCAGTTGGAAACTTTATCTCCGCGGCCTTCGCGCACCCGCTATGTTTAAACTCTCTCGCGTCGAGCGGAGAAAATGCTGTACCCGCTAGAGCGGTGACCGCACATGCCAATATCACCTTATTCATGATCACCTCACCCGATATCCGACGTTGGAGCATGAAGATTGTCGATAGCCTTCGACTAGCTGGCACGCCGACCGAGGAAGCAAGCTGGGGCGGAATAAAAGTAAGGACGCACGACATGCTGCCATTTAGCAGCATGACACTGAGTCGGGCCGAAAAAAGAAGCCCCGGCCTCGAGGCCGGGGCTCTGGTTTGCGATGGTGCTTACTTCGGCTTGCAAGCCTTGGCCGTGGCATCCCACATGCCGCCAGCCTTATGGCACTCAGCTTTGGTCTTGGCGGTTGATGCATCAGCTGCAAGGGTGGGCGCAGTGAAAGCAACTGCGAGGCCCAGAGCGACAATCGCCGATACGAGCTTTTTCATAGATATATCTCCTCCGTTTGTGGGACTACCCGCAGGGGCAGCGCTTTCACACTAAATGTGCAGAGGCCAAACGGGGCTGAGGCCAAACGGCGCTGCGGCAAAACTGCTCATCGTTTGCATCGCGGCGGTGCTATGCCGAATTGGTGACGGATCGTTCTCTATGGGATTTCCATCTCCTCGTTGAGCAGGATCCAGTCACGGGGGGAGCCCCGCTGAGGTGGGGCTTCTCCTTGTCTAAATGCCGAACCGTTTAGGTGATTGAAAGCCCGTCGCGTGGCGCTGAGACGATGATGTCTCGGCCACGCACTTCCACTTTTAGGTCGGGCATTACGCGCCCTCCTACATCGCTACACCGGCCCGCGTGACAAGAGTGCAGGGGCCGCAGTTCAGGCGGGCGAACTGTCATGAGCGCGTCTGGTTTAGTTGCCTTTGAGGCCTTGCAACACTAGGGCGCGGATCTTGCGTAGTCGAACTCCCGGCTTTCGCCCATCCGTAAATTCTAAAGCAGCGGCTTCGAGCACGTGGCGGAGTGTGGGTGCTGCCTAACTGCGCGGCTCAATGTTCATTGAGCTACGACGCTTAATACCACCGAGCCCTTCGCCGATAGACCCGTCGAGCAACACGCCGACCGTGACCCCAATAGGTGCCATAATACGGACGCCCATAGCCGTAGCCAGAGTAACCTGGATACGAGCCATAACCGTAACTTGAGTAGCCGTAACCATACCCGTAACGGGGATACCCGTAGCCGTAACTATACCCGTAATGGGGATACCCGTAACCATAGCCGTAATGGGGATACCCGTAACCGTATCCCTGGCCGTGGCCGACGTAGATATTAACCTGCTGTGCGGATGCTTTCGAGGGTGCAAACATCATCAAGGCGAGAGCCACAGCGCTCACAAAGCCAGCCATTTTTTTCATTTCGAAGCTCCCTTCATAGAAGGTAACACTTTCGAAAACTCGGCGTTCCTTCAAGTAGTCGCATTATCTCGGTGGAGACTCAAATTGCGACAAATTCTAAGGGGGTGCGGCTCGTCGTCCAAGCGGAACGTATCAACATCATTATCACCCGCTTTAGAACCGTTACTCCTGCGCGAGAAGCATCGTCAGCGAGTTGCTGAAAGGGTGTTGTCGCATTAAGTCAGACTGAGCCGAATTTGCCGACAGTCGCCAATGTTGACGCAAGGGATTTCAAATACTTAGCCTGTTGGTTGAATCGTCCAAATTGGGCCAATTTCACTTAATGTTCAACGCCCTTGAGCGCTTGTTGGGCAGATTGGAGCCATTATGAAAGTTGCTGAGATTTTGCGGATCAAAGGTTCGTTCGTGAAAACAGTGCCACCACACGAAACAGCGCTTCTCGCCTCAGGACATCTACGTGCTGAGCAGATTGGTGCTCTGGTCGTGAGCACCGACGGCAACTCGATCGATGGGATTATTTCGGAACGCGATCTCGCTTATGGCCTTGCGACTCACTGCGAGAGATTGCCGACGATCCGCATTTCCGAGCTAATGACCAGGGCCGTCATTGTCTGCTCCCCTGAGGACAGCGTGACCGACGTGATGAAGCTGATGACCCAGCACCGCACTCGCCATGTGCCCGTCAAAGATCGCGACCGACTCGTCGGGATTATCAGTATCGGCGATGTTCTCAAGCACCGTCTTGGAGAGCTGCAAGAAGAAGCAGACGTCCTTCGAGACTATGCCGTTGCTGCCCGGCGTTAGAGCTGTAAGCCAGCACGTGCGATGCGGGAGTAGGCTCTTCCGCAATGCCTGGGCACCCTGTATCCGGGAAATACCGATAGAGGCAGACGAAGATCGCCCGATCAAATGCGTTGGGCCGGACCCGCTTCGGCGACTGGCGGCGCAATATGTTGAGCTGATGGCGGAGAACAATCACCTCCGCTTCAGCCGCCCGCGCGACATAATACAATTGCGTAGCGCCCCGATCAGCAGCCTGAGGACCGCAACCATCGCCCGCGAGCATGCCCCGATTCTATAACTCAGGCGAATCCTCCCCGGATAAGGTTTTCGAAAGTGACAACGGACCATCCGGTTCCACTTCGGGACTCGAGACGCGGCCCATGCGGGCGGCATTGAAGGCACAGATCAACAAGACCGATCGCAACGATGCGCGCGGCATCGCGCAGATGATGCGAGCGGGGCTTTATCGTCCGGTGCATGTGAAGACATTGCGTAGCCAGAACTGCGCATGCTTTGACTCACCGCGCGATGAAGATCGCCAGGCGCCGCGGGCTGAAAAAGGCGATTGTGGTCTTGCGCGCGTCGATTGGCCGTGATCGTGCACCGCACGAACCGCGCTGAGGAAGCATGTTGGTCAGACGCCGCTCCCGGAGCTGACACGCTGCGTCTCAATCGGCCAGCAACGCTTCGCCGGGCGCGGCCGACCCGCTTCAGCCATTCGAGGCCTCGCCGTTGCGTGAAATGCGTAACGAGTTCCTCGCCCTGACGCTCGAACGCCCCTCCGATCCAGAGCGGCTTGGTTTGCTCGAACAAGGCGGGGCGCGCTGCTGCAATGTCAAAACGGGAATGTCGCGCATCCTGCTCCAGACGAGAGACGCCTAAACAGTCAACTACCAATGATGTCGGTAGTGATGGACATGTCGCCAGTGCCGGTAGTGGTGTCCATAATACCGATAGCGGGGATAATAACCGTACCCGTAGTATGACCGATAGTACCGATGGTTGTGCGCGCCGGAAGCCCCACTAACGGAAAGCACGGCATGCCGACAGCAAAGGAACGTTCTCCTAGTCTACAAAACACCTTCCTTGCGCAAGTGCGCGAGCAAAAGATGCCGCTGACGATATTCCTGATAAATGGCGTGAAGCTTCAGGGCGTCATCACCTCGTTCGACGGCTTTACCGTGACCCTTGTCAGGGACGATTTTTCGCAACTCGTCTACAAGCACGCGATCTCGACCATCATGCCTGTCGGTTCGCTCAAAATGTATGAGGTCTGACGTTGCCGCGAAGGCGGGAGAGGGCGGCTGGATTGCGCGGGCAGCCTCGCTTCCGCAACGTGCCCCTACAGCCAGGGTAGAGTTGCCCCGCGTTGACGTTATGATTAGCAGCGGGTAGCTCGCGTAAACAGGCAGACCGCACCTCGGTTTGTAGGCTCTCGAGCTCATCGAGAAATCCCACCATAGGCCGCGGTCATAGGCAAAAAAACGGCCCGCAGTACGGGCCGTCAAGGAGGCTTTGATGCAACCTGCAAATTACACCCTCACCCCGCCTCACTGCAACCAACTTCCCTTGCAATAAATGAGAAAGGGACCGAAGCGGGTCCCCTTCTTTGCAATCTCAATCTTAGTCTGCTGATTATGCTTTGGGGGCCTTCTGAGCCTTCCAGGCTTGCTTGCACTCGCGCCTGTAGGCGTGGCGGGCCTTCCTATCCGTCGGGAATTCGAGCTTGGCCGCCTCCTTACAGGTGAGTGACGCTGGCGCTGCCGCCTGCGACGCGACGTGACCGCTGTGGCCATAATATCCGCGGCCATAATATCCTTGGCCATAATATCCGCGCGCCTCTCATATCTGCGGTGGACGCCAGCAATGCTGCCGGGTGTTAGCGGTCGCCCGATACGGGCTCGCGCCTTGTCTACGGACAATGTCAAACCTTTGTCTTGGGATTGATGCAGCGATATAGGCGCTGCGCACAGCACTGCTGCTGCCACTAGAGTGGCTCCAATCACGCTTATCTTTTTCATCACATTCTCCTCCTTGATAGGACCATCAAATTATCTCGAAGTGAAAGAATACCATGTGACAAAGGCTACGGCGCTCTAATGCGCCGTAACCTTGGTTTTTGATCTACTCGCCAGCTGCAGCGTTCACCATCGCTACTTTGCAGGCATCGCTAACCTCGGCGATGTGAGATTTCATGCAGGCCTCAAGGGCGCCCCCGCCAGCCTGGGTGTCCGCGCAATATTTTTTCGCGTCATCCGCACAGGCCTTGGCGTTTGCCACCTTGAGCAACACAGCCTTGCAGTCGTCGGACAGGTCCTTGATGTGCGTCTTGAGGCAGTCCTTGATCTGGCCTCCTCCAGGTTGCACCCCTGGGCACTGCGCCTTGGCATCTTTCAAGCAAGCGCCAGTTAACTCCGCCGACGACGCCATTGAAGATGGCAGCAAGAACATGGCGGCGATAAAAAGAGAGCTAGTGAACGCAATACGTGTGCTCATGTGAACCTCCTGTTTGAAGCGGCCATTGAAGTCCTACGAGGATGCATAAACTCAGCAAACGTGGACCAAGTTTCAACACGGTGCTGGCCGCCAAAAAAGCGTCCCAACCCCAATGTGCGAGGTTGGGACGCTAGATGCGCTTTCGCGCGGGGGGTGCCGGACAGCGAATACCGGCACAAAGCTGGCCACATCTTCGGCTAGACGGGGGGCGCTACCGATGTGCGATGTGGCCGCTTGTATGAAACTATCAACCTCGCACTCGTTACACTTTGATGACGGGTGTCCTTTTCGAAAATCATATCCGAACGTGAGCCTGCTCGTTGAGCCGGTTCAACAGTTGCTTCGTCGGATGTCTTCGGAGCAATTCCGAGGAATGTCAGCACTTGACGTGGATCAAGGTGATCCGCCCCCATTGAAGTGGTCCGAACTCGGAGTATGGCTTTTGGCCTAAGGAGGACCAGGAATGGGAAGGAAGAGACACAAGCCCGAAGAGATCATCGCCAAGCTGCGACAGGTTGATGTGCTGACGGTGCAGGGGACGCCTGTTGCAGAGGCGATCCGGTCGATTGGCGTCACCGAGGTCACGTACTACCGCTCGCGTCAGGAGTACGGTGGTTTGAAGTCGGACCAGGTGAAGCGGCTGAAGGATCTGGAGACTGAGAATACGCGGCTGCGCAAGGCAGTCTCCGACCTGACGCTGGATAAGCTGATCCTACAAGAGGCGGCCAAGGGAAACTTCTAGGCGCCGCACGCCGCCGTGCCTGCAAGGCGCGAAAGCCCGCGCGTTGCCAATGCAAAATCGTCTCTGGTTGAACCACCTGGACCGCACCAAGAAGGGAGGGCCAGAGCCGAACGATCCAAAAACCAACAAGCCCGGTCACTGCCGCGTAGCAAAAGGCGAGATGCCCGCCGCAATGCGACGTTCAGCTGGTGACGGAGAAACACATTCTCGGCTTCAAGTCGACTGCGCGACTTGAACAGGTCGGCAACGAATATTCCGAGTGCATGCAGAATCGCAACATCGCTGAAAAGGATGCGATGATTCTGCCCTGTATGCGAATCTACGCCGGATGGAATTTTCGGAAAGGACAAGGCTGCAAATATCCCGCATAGGGCGGCAGCATCGTCCGATTCGGCTTCATTTGTCAGCGGATCGGGTTTCCGACAGGGACAACCGTCGCGATGGAGATGATGGGCAGTTTTGCCGCAGCGCCGTTTGGCCTCAGCCCCGTTTGACCTCTGCACATTTAGTATGAAAGCGCTGCCCCAAACGGGTAGTCCCACAAACGGAGGAGATATAGCTATGAAAAAGCTCTTATCGGCGATTGTCGCTCTGGGCCTTGCAGTTGCTTTCACTGCGCCCACCCTTGCTGCTGATGCATCAACCGCCAAGACCAAAGCCGAGTGCCATAAGGCTGGCGGCATGTGGGATGCCACGGCCAAGGCTTGCAAGTCGAAGTAAGCACCATCGCAAACCCGAGTCCCGGCCTCGAGGCCGGGCTTCTCCTTTTCTAAGATCTGAACCTTCACAAGGAGAAACGAAATGATCAGATCGATCGCTTTTGCTGTTTTTGCCTTGGTCCTCGCAACATCGGCGCAGGCCATGCCGCGCGCGCCGGTTCAACAACCGGGCGGTATGATCACGCAAGTCCGTGAAGAATGCGGGGCCGGTTATCACATGGTCAATGGCTCCTGCGTGCGTACTTCCGCCCGCAGGAATGCCGCCAGGTGTGCGGTTGGAATGCATACGCTGGGCGGCAAATGCGTGAAGGATTAAAATGCGCCTGAAAGGGAGCGGGGAGGCTAAGAGCAGCTTGAACGCCACTTTTGCCTCCCCGCACCTCGTCAATTCGGTGTCCTTTCCGAAAATCATATCCAGGCGGCCGACCCAAGATCGACCCGGAATTTAATGGCGTCTGCTTGTGTCCGCCGAACCCCCCGCAGGTGTGCGGGCTGGAGTGAAGGCTTTTGCACTCATTACCACTGAGACGCGCCTGGCGAGAATTGCGATCAGCCGCCGATGCGCGCAGTGCCGGAGTGGCCGTCGTTCCTGACCCACCGCACGGTCGAGCCGTTGCGCGTGAGCTTGTAGCAATAGGTCTTGCCGTCCATCCAGCTCGACCATCGCTGGCAGAGCTGATCTTTTCCTACCCACCACTTGCCGGTATCTGAGGAGCCGTCGCCGCGCGCGAGGCTCGCGGCGATCGTGCTCATCTTGCCCGACATTCGGCCGCTGGCGGCATAGCGGATGGGCAGCTCAAACCCCGAGATGTTGAGATAGACGGTCTTGCCGCTGATTGTCTCGCGGAGCTCGTCACCTGAAAGCGATGCAGGCTCAGCAGCCAGCGCAGCGCCGAGCGCCAGCCCGAAAAAGGCAACGGTAACGGCACCAATCCGCCACGACCAAGCGAGGGATCGTTTCATTTTGGCGCTCCAATACTGGAGTGCCTGGGGGGTGAAAGACTCGTTCATGGTAGTCCTCTTGGGATTAAGTCGCAGTGAGCCCGTAGCCTTGAGGCTGGGCATTCTGGCTGAGACGCTTTTTGGCGTTATCTCAGCAGCAGGCCCTCAAGGGCCCACTCTCGAAGCTCAATTGGATCGGTCACGCCATCCGCAGCGAGCGTCATGAGCTTCTGACTGAGGGCAGTCTTGAGTTCGAAATCCCTTTCGAAATCACGAAAGGGATCGCGAGCCTGCACGACTACCCACGTGGCGTCGAATGCCTGTGTCAGCGCCTCAAGCGTCTTCGAGTTGTAAGGATCGATTTGGGGGCACATTACTCCCCCCATGCTTTGCAGGCGGGAAGTCTTAGGCTCTCAGCCGTCGGTGCCTGTTACTGCTCTTACCGGCGATAGCGCAGTGTGCGCCTTTCTGAGGCGAATAGCGAGTCAAGAGATGGGAGCCGCTGTTGGGCTACAAGTCGACCGAGTCTGGGTCCGCTGCGGGGTCAAAAGTGGACATGTGGTCGCTAAGCGCGAAAGTTCGCTTTTCGTCTCTAAGCAGAAACCAATCGAGAAATGACTGCTAACTGTGCCTAAGCTAGGTTCCTCGACGCCTCTAGCCGCCGCGCACTAACAGATCGCGGAAGGCATGCCAGGTCGCATACCCCAATAGTGGAAACGTGATTACGAGGCCGAAAAAGAACGTGACAAAGCCGAGCACCATTCCACCAACAATCAAGGCCGCCCATAATGCCATCGCCTTTGGATTCTTGCGGCAGGCTCCCACGCTCATCGTCGCCGCGGTCACGACATCGATAGGCTCTGTCATGAGCAGCGGCACCGCGATCGCTGAAATGGCGAAAACTATCGCCGCCAAGACCATCCCGACCCCTGCACCTATGATCAAAAGACCTACTCCCCGCGGCGTCAGCAGCAGGTTCGATGCAAACACATCAAGCGGTGGCATGGCCTGCGGACCAAAGAACAGCATGAAAAGCAGGAACGCGATCTCAACCCACGCAAGGTAGACCAGCATTAGTACAAGCCCCATGAAGGCGAGCTGGCCGTTACCGTAGAAGCCCGCACGCAATGTACTGGCCAAGCTCACAGGTTCACCCCGTTCCAACCGACAACTGATTTCGTAGAGACCGGCCGCGAGCATGGGACCGATCAGAATGAAGCCACCCGCAAGCACCAGAATGAGCGAAAGCAGCCCGACCTGCGTCAGCCCAACGACTAGCAGTAAACCCACAATGGCGAAGATCGCTCCATAAGCGAGGCTGACGCGTGGCACACGCCACATGTCACGCCAGCCTGCCGCAAGCCAGTTGTAGGGGGCATCGAAAGGTACTTGCCTAATGGTATATGTCGACACCGTAAGGGGACTTGCCGCTTTCTTGGTTTCGACTTGTGAGCCCATCGCTGTGGCGGTCACCGTGTCTCCTCCTTTAGAATTTCAATCATACTATGAGACCATCACAGTGGTCGTGCAGATGTTGGGTCGATGCTGTCGATAAATGTTTTTCGAGGGTCGAGTGAGCAATATTGTGGTGCATCGCTCAGGTTCAGGAGGCGACGGCGCCGTTTCGATCACCCCTTGATCCCGGACGCGGGCAAGCTCCTCAAATTCTTGAGCGAGAGAAAAATACCTGCTGATCTTTACGTTCGATCAACGGGCATGAGCAGATTCTCTTGCGATGGACCGATCGGCTGTGAGAACGCTTCGCGCTCTGCAAGAAGTCGCGGATGAGCAAGAAGCCTGCGCTGAAGTTAAGTATTGCCCACGGCCTGCAAGTTATGCTCGTACCCTCGTAGGCAAGTCCATTGAACGTTGTCTAGAAATCGTTGAAGCGTCTCTCTCGGCAGACGAGAGGCTCGCCGTCTACGAGAAAGTAGCGGATGATCAGACCGCTGTGCGGGAGCTAAGGATGCTGGTGGCCCGCAGGGCGAACGTCCTTCGCATCCTTGCCAGATTGGGGACTGAGCAAACCATAGGCGGTCGCGAAGACGCAGAAACCCCAAAGAGTAAGCGCGCATACTCGGTGAGCGGAGATGCCGCTGAAGCCCTTCTCTTTTCTCCGATAAGGATGGCGGGAGACCTTCGAGAGAGGGCCAATGAGGCTTGCAGGAAACTCCTAGGGCGTGGTCCCGGAGAGAATTTTCTCGCGCGCAAATGAGGACCCTCTTTCTCATTTTCGAGAATCTTTCCTGCCTGTGAATTACCCGCGAGTCACAGCGAGAGGCCGAAAAGGCTCTACAAATGTCCGCTATAGGGTCAGAAGCGGACCCGATTTGTTGCAGGCGCTTTAGGTGCGACGGACATCACTACGGGGCGAGGGGAGGCAACGCGTTTAGAAGAGTTTCACTTCGGATTATCATCAGTCCGGTCAACGGTTGATCAAGTTACAGAATGAGGCAAAATTGCTCCATTACGGCAAGGCGATCCCTCGCCGCTGCGGCTGGCCCTTGAGCCCGCCATCTAGTCGTTGATGCGCGTCCAGTGATATTCTTTCCAAACGCGAGCCGTTGTTTCATGGCTAGAGCACACGGATGAAGCCGCCCGCTCAATCTGGGACGAACCAATGAGATCCATAGTCCTTGGGTCATTTAAAAAAGCGCTTGTCATTGTCATGTTCGTCCTTGCGGTTGGCTTTCTTGCAAATCCGGTGACGCCAAGCGCTGGTAATGCTCAGGATGAAAGAGTTGCGAAATCGATGGCGGCGTTGAAAGACCAAACTGCGAAATTAGGAGCGCCAAAGATTGATGGAAAAGATGCGGTTGGCGGCCGGGATGCTCCTGCTCTGTATTTCGGCTCGACCAAAATGAACAACAACTTTTCCGTGGTGGATGCGGTTGCGGAGGAAGGCGGACGGGGGACGGTGGCAACGCTGTTCGTGAAAAGCGGCGATCAATACATCCGCGTCGCGACGAACGTGTCGACGCGGATAGGAAGTGGACGTGGGATTGGAACTATTCTGACCGGCCCGCCCCTCGAGTTCGATCAAAGCGGGCAATGCATACTACGGCAAGGCGCCGGTTCTTGGCACGCCCTATATCAGCGGCTATGAGCCGATCAAAGACGCATCGGGTGCAATCATCGGTGTTTATTTTGTCGGCTACAAGAAGTGAGCCGCTTAGGCTTTTGGCGCTAACAACAGTCAGTGGGTTTCTTCCCTAAAACGTCCGATCGACGTCTGGAATTGGAAGACGAGAGCGGCGATTATGCGCCCGAGAATGGCCGCTAACTACCTACCGATCAGTGCGCACCAGTTCGACGCGGCGGTTGAGCGCGCGGCCCTGTAGGGTCGAGTTATCGCCCTTCGGTTGGGCGGAGCCGAGACCTGCTGTCTGCAGGCGGCCCGCAGCAATGCCTCGCTTAATCAAAGCATTGGCCACAGCCTTGGCGCGCGCTGCGGAAAGTTTTTGATTGTAGGCCTGATCTCCGATCGAGTTGGTATGACCGTTGATTTGCAGGGTCCAAGTTGGATTGTGCGTCAGCGTAAGCGCGATGTCTTTGATCAACGCAGCCGACTCAGGTCGCATCGTGGCTTTATCGAAGTCGAAGTGTATGCCGTAAAGGTCATATTTGCGCAGCGTACTTAACGACTGCTCCATTGCAGACCGCATCGAGACACCCGCAGCAACTCTCACAATTCTCTCTGTACGCGGATTCTTTTCGAAGCTGAACCGGATCGTGCTTTGGATCATCATTGGGTTGTTCTTATTATCGAGAAAATAGAAGTCGCCGGTTCCGCTTCCGTTGCCGGCCCCCATGAACGTGCCGGAGGCATGTACGACCGGGACCTGAACCACTTGATCATCAATGATCAGTGGTACCTTAATGCCCTTTTCGATGAGCGTGAGTTGTCCGTGGATTTGGGAAAGCTTTGCGTCGTAGATCAGTGAGAGCGCAGTTTTGCCCGTGTTGCGCAGTTCCACCAGCGACGTTCCCGAGATACCGAGTGACGTAGTGTTCGGCATGATGAGCGGCATGTTCGCGGCGTAGCCCAATACGAACGTTTGGGAATTCTGCCGGTCGGCAATGCGGATATTGCGCCGAGTGTTCAATCCGCGCGTGCTTGAGTAATTTAAGCTCAGCAGTTGCGGTGTCACTGCCGTGAACGTTAAATAGGCCTCCGCATCGGGACCGTATCGGTTGGCAAAGGCAGTTGTTATCTGACCTCCAACGTGGGGCAGAAGCGGACCGGCATATTCCTGAGCCGATGCTTCCATCCCGGAAATCGAGACAAATCCAAAAAAAAGGAGCATGGCCCCGTATTTCATTTCCCGCCTCCAGCGCCACAGATTTGGATCCATCCGGATTTTACAGCTAGGCGATCCCCTCGCGGCGAGGGCGTCGGCTTCGCCGGCGCCCTTTCATTATCTGCTCCGCTTTGCCTACAATCCGCGAAGCAGGTTGCCGGCAGCCAGGACCAAAAAGCCGACCAACAGGAGCGTGAACCCGCTGTGGACATACGGGACGGCGAGATGAGCGTAGTGAATAATTGCGGCGATCAAGGCAATAACGACCGCGACACTGAAAGTGATGACCTTGGGCGCTGAAAGATCGAGCGGCATGTTCCCCCCTTTGAGCCCGGCTGGTGGGCTTGAAAGTTCAGTTTAGCTTCTCCCGCGCGATTTAGCGACTAGTCCTTGGTCGTCGGATTCGGCCGACGCGGATGTCGGAAATCGAGCCGCGAGAGTCTTTCGCCTGTAGTTAGGTCCGCTATTGGCACTTAACGGACATTCGCATTGATCGACGGAACGTCCGCTTTTGACCCAAAGCGGACATCATGCGGGGGAGTGGGCTTGCATCTTGCCTCCACCCCGCAAGACCCCCTCGACGTCTTTCGCCGGAGTTGGGGTAGGAAAGGGCTCCCTCGCGACGTTCTGAGCCAGGCGGATAGATGAGAAAATCGTGCTATTCTGGTGCGTTTTCTGCAACCCAAGAAAAGAGGTCGCCATGCGCGCAGTCAAAGTCCTGCTGTTGTGTGGCACGTTGGTCCTCTCGCTCTCGGTTCTCGTCATGGCGGAACCCAAGGGCCCGAACGGCGAAAAATGCGATTCAAGCGAAACCGGTGCGAAGCATGATATCAAAGGTAAGACTTACACCTGCGACAAAGCGTATTTTCGAAATGCGATACGAGCGGCGGTACGGTGAGCAACTGTCAGAAGGTCACGCATTGGAGCAATTGCGTCGAGGCGGCCAATTCTGGCGGGGCCACCATGGCGCCGCCAAAATCCATCGGCGTCGAACCGCAGACGGGCAATACGCAGACCAAATCCGCACAGTAGAGTCCTAGCAGCCGACGCCACTGGATGGTGACGGGCAACGCGATGGTTAAGCTGTCGAGTTGCCTGGGGGTCAGGAGTTCGAATCTCTTCGGGCGCGCCACTCCTTCTTGGGGGCGCCCTTCTTTTTGGGGCGCCGTGACGCCTAGCCCACCGGTCCCTCTGCTAAGATAGGCCTATGACGTCATCGACGGGGGCGAGGCATGCTTAAACTCACACCACGCGCGTCGAAGGCCGAGACGGGAGTTGGGGGCACGTCAGCCAAGCGGCTTGAGGAGCAAGTCGTTCTCGTCACGGGAGGCGCAAGCGGTATCGGCCAAGACCTCTGCGAGCTATTTGCTCGTCGTGGCGCAAGGATTGGTCTCATAGATCGAGACAAGGCCAAATTGGCGACCTTCGCCGAAACGCTGCGCCAATCGGGCACCTCGTGCGCGGTCGCAGCGGT
This sequence comes from uncultured Alphaproteobacteria bacterium, assembly GCA_963747175.1. Taxonomy (GTDB): domain Bacteria; phylum Pseudomonadota; class Alphaproteobacteria; order Rhizobiales; family Methyloligellaceae; genus Methyloceanibacter. The sequence continues at coordinate 84,515 of CAVVDW010000006.1, forward strand.
AGATGTGCGCGAGCGGGAGCGGCTGCACGATGCCATTCGTCACATCGTCGGCGCGCTGGGCCCCATCGATGTGCTGATTGCGAGTGCTGGAATCTGTCGCGCCTCGACGGTCGATGACCTCCGGATTTCACACTTGGAGGAAATCGTTCAGGTCAATTTCCTGGGGATGGTCTATGCGATCGAAGCGGTTCTGCCTTCGATGCTGGAGCGCAACAGCGGCCACATCGTCGGCATCTCGAGCATGGCAGGCGTGCGTGGCATCCCGTTCGAACCGGGCTATTCCGCGAGCAAGGCCGCGGTGGCTGCGTATCTCGAGAGCCTCCGCTGTGAGCTCAGGCCGCGGGGCATCACCGTCACGACCGTCTTCCCCGGCTATGTGCAGACCCCTCTGCTCGATGAGATCAATGGCATGATGGGTGCGGACATGTCGGGCGGAAAGGCGTTCACCTCGACAGCGGCCGCGGCCAGGATCATGACCGGTCTCGAGCGGCAAAGATCGTACGTTTCGTTTCCGACGCCGCTTTGGCTCAGCGTTTGCCTTAGTCGGCTGATGCCGCCGCGCTTGTACGATCGCGTGATGGCCCGGCTGTTCAGCCGCTTCGCCATCGCGCGCCGCTAGGACGCGGCAACGGACCGCAACCGGGGCTAACGGGGTTCCGGCCGCTGGGAGATGAGATTCTCAGCGATCATCCAATCGATGCAGTCCCTCAACGTGGTCTCGACCGGCGCGACCTGATAGCCAAGTTCGCGTATTGCCTTATCGCTCCTGCAGACAATATTGGCACTCAGCATTACAGCCGCTTCCTCCGAGATCCTCGGCTCCTTGCCCGTGATCTTCGACATCCATTCCGAGACGCGGCCGGCAAGGCTCAAAACCCTCGGTCGACCGACCATTGTATTGGGCGGTGTGCCGAGCAGCTCGCACACGATCCGCACGATCTCGGCATAGGACGCGTCAGGCCCACCGAGCAGATAGTTGTGCCCGGTCTGCCCCTTCTCGACCGCAGCAACATGCGCCCGCACCACCGCCCCGACATGGGCGTAGCAGGCGCGTCCCGGAGGAATGCGGAACAGTTGCCGGTTTGCGGCCAAGCGTATGAACTTTGACCACGTGCTCCAGTCGTGAGGGCCGATGACATTGGCGGGATTGAGAAAGACCGCGTCCAACCCCTGCTCGATTCCTTTGGCGACTTCGTCTTCGGCAGCGGTCTTCGACCTCTGATAATTGAAGCTGTCTCTTCCGAGCTTCGGCGCGGCCTCGTCGAACGGCTCCGTTTGCATGCCGTAGACGGAGATGGTGGAGGTGTGAATGAATTTCCTGGCTCGCTTCGCCAGCGCGGTCGATACCATGTTGCGGGTGCCCTCGACATTGGTTCGCCATTGCCGTTCCCTATGACCTGACCAAAGGCTGACGTCACCAGCGACGTGAAAGATGGCATCGAGGTCGTCGGGCATGACGCGCTCGAGAGAGGCGGCGTCTTCGATCTCCCCCTGGACAAGGCGGACGGGATGTTTCTTCAGCTGCGTGAGCCGGGAGTTGGACCGGTGGAGCGCGATCACATCCCAGCCCGACCGAGACAGGTGCTCGACGAGGTTGACGCCGATGAAGCCCGTGCCACCTGTGACGAAGGCGGTCTTGTTCGGCATGGCTCGCTCCTTGTTCTTGCCAATCCGTGCGAAGTTGGACCAGAAATGATCCTCTCCAATGAGAGTTTGCAACCCAGGCCTTAGGACCAAGTCGAAAATGTTCTCGCTCGCCACCCGCACCCATGTTGCGGAACTGTCCGGCCTAGAGATTACGGATTTTCTCGCAACTTGTGACGATGAGGCGTTTAGGCGCTGGTGGCCCGGTACCCATTTCCACCTTCATACCGTCAAGGGCACGCCCGGGACACTGGGGAGCATCATTTTCATGGACGAGATGATCGGCCCCAAGCGCGTGAAAGTGAAGTGCGAGCTGGTCGAACTGCAGCCGGGACGCAAGCTCGTCTGGCAACTGAGGCGTCCTCTGTTCCGGCTGCCGGTCAAGCTGATCTTCAGCCTGCAAGATGATGGAACCGGGGTTCAGGTCGAGCATTCGATCGAGGTCGGCTATTTAGCATCGGGCGCCTTCCTCGATCCTTTGTTACGCCTGTTCTTTCCCCCACGCTTTGCCGCCGACAAGGACGAGCATGTGCGGACCGAGTTGCCGAAGCTGAGAGACCTGCTTCGCCAATCCCGACTCTAATCAAATCAATCCCGGTAAGGAGCTGGTATGGTCGCGGCACTGATCGCAACTCAGGGGCAGATCACGAAGGGTTGGGTCATGAGACAGTCGAGCAGCAGCTCACTTTCGTAGCTAATCGGAGGTCTAGGATAGCTGCCCGGAATGTAGACACGCGCGTGGCCTCGCGGCCAACCGAGTCGACGCGAAACCCTATAAGCCCTGTGGGGTCGCTTCCAATCGCGCGCATAGTAGTAGCGACCAGACTTGGTGATCTCAACGCGTGCCCGCGCGGACGCTTCCTTAACGAGTGCAAGCCCAGTCGCCGCCATCAAAACGAAGGCGCTCATCCCAATGAGCAAGAGCACATTGCGCGTCGCGATATTGCGCATGAGAGCCTCCCCTTCTAGAGCCTCTCGCTTCGGCAACAGGGAAATTATAGCGCGTCGTGAGTGACGGATCCGTGTTTCGCTCGCTCATTCCAACGGACTCCAGTTTCCCTCCTGCGCGCCACTGGCACTCATTTGCTTAGCACTGTCTTAACGGCGCTTCCGCCCTGATCAGCGTCATCCCGACGCGGGGTCGCAACCTGTCACTCGAAAGCCGCATTAGAGCGGCATTCTTTCAGGCAGGAGCAGAGTGCAATGTCCGTTCAAGAAGCCACCAATCGCAACAGCCGTTCGGCAGGCAATTATATGGAGTTCGTCGACATTCCGGGGACTGAGCTCAGGGTCTCGCGCATCACGCTCGGCACCTGGGCGATCGGCGGCTGGATGTGGGGCGGGACCGACGAGGCCGAGTCGATCGTGAACCATCAGGGCCGCGTTCGCCCACGGCATCAATGTGGTCGATACCGCGCCGGTCTACGGCTTCGGCCGCTCCGAGGAGATCGTGGGCAAGGCGCTTGCCGATGGCCTGCGCGAGACTGTGCTGATCGCCACCAAGGTCGGGCTCGAATGGCATGATGGCAAGATCACGCGGAACGGCAGTCGCGAGCGCATCCTGCGCGAGGTCGAGGATTCGCTGAGGCGGCTCCGCACCGACAGGATCGACATCTATCAGGTTCATTGGCCCGACCCGAGCCGTCCCATCGCCGAGACGGCGGGGGCGATGCGCGAGCTTTACGAGCAGGGCACGATCCGCGCCATCGGCGTCAGCAATTTCTCCGTGAAGCAGATGGATGAGTTCCGCGGGTCAAGCCCGCTCCACGTGCTCCAGCCGCCATACAATCTGTTCGAGCGCGGAATCGAGAAAGAGATCCTGCCCTATTGCCGCAAGCACGCCATCGCCACGCTCGGCTATGGCGCTCTTTGCCGCGGGCTGTTGTCGGGGCGCATGCGCGCCGACACCAAGTTCTCGGGCGACGATCTCCGCCTGCACGACCCGAAATTCCAGCCCGACCGCTTCCCGCAATATCTCGCGGCCGTCGAGCGACTCGATCAGTTCGCGCGCGAGCGCTACGGCACGCGTGTGATCGATCTCGCCGTGCGCTGGGTGCTCGATCAGGGCATCACCACGGCTCTGTGGGGTGCGCGCCATCCCGATCAGCTTCTTCCCGTCGAGGCGGCGATGGGCTGGTCGCTCGACGCGGCCTCCAAGACCGATATCGACCGCATCCTCGCCGAGACGATCGAGAATCCCGTGGGGCCCGAGTTCATGGCGCCGCCAGAATATGCGTAGGGCCTAGCGCCTCGCCGCCGCATCCTTGACGAACAGCATCTGAGCGAGGGGGATGACCGTTGGCTCGGGCGCCGCTGCAAGTCGCGCGGCGACGTTTGCCTCGAGCTGGTCCATGAACTCCGCCGCGCGGGGCGTGTCTCCGCCGCCGTCGAGACCGGCAGCGAGCGTCGGAAACACCGATGCCCGCGTGAACGCGGCCCACGCCGCGCCGAACGCCTTGGCGTCGCCGTTGGCCTCGAATTCGGCGAAGATGCGATCCTCTCCGTGAAAAACCTCCAAATGCTCGAGCGCGAGACCGGCATAGGATTTTCCGCCGGCAAATGGCGCAGCAAGATCGGTCCTGCTCCGCCCGACCGTGGGAATGACCATGCGCCGCGCCTCTTCGGCTCGGACCAAGCCCTCGTCGACCAGGTCCATGAGCGCTGCATAGACAGCCTCGACGAGGGACCGGTAACCGAAATCGCCAGTGTCGTCGAACGCCATGGTCATCACCACGAGACGTCCGCCAGGGGCAAGCTCGCGGCCGCGCGAGTCGAGGAACGCTCGCCAGTCCTCGGCGGCCTGCCGCGTGAACGCTGCGCGCGCGGACGGGTCCTTCGAATAAGCGACCTGCACCTGATCGGGGATCGACCCGGGCACACGGCTCAGCCATTGCACTGCCCATGAGCTCCATCCGAGCGTGACGCTGTTCGCCGGCAGGATCTGCTGGTAGAACGACCGGCCGACCGCCGAGGGAAAGACGGCCGGATCGCCGCGCATATAGCTGTCTTGATCGTCCGCAAGCGCCTGAAACAGCGCGGCGAAATCGTTGCCGGGGAGATCGGTGTGCACCACCGAGATCGCCCGGTCCGCGCCGACGCGCCCTCTCAGCACCTCGATCGCCACCGAGATCGGCGCCAGGGAGTTGTGCCCCTCCGATGAGCCGTAATCGGCAATGACGATCGGCTGCGGGGAGGGCGCGAGCGCGACCGCCCTAGCCGCACGCTCGAACAGAGAAACCGCCGGCGCTAGCCCAGCGGCCTGCACGCGCGAGCTGCGGTTATAGGCCCCGTGTCCCTCCATGGGAGCCGGCGTGGTGACGCCTGATGTGGTCATGGTTGTTCCGATGCGTAGGTCGGGCTCGATCTCATGCGGCTATCGCTACTCCGAACGCAACGGCTTTGGCGAGCATTTCGCATGCGATAGGCTCGCGCGCATGACAAGTTATGTCGCCCTTCTGCGCGCGGTGAATGTCGGCGGCACCGGCAAGCTGCCGATGGCCGATCTCAGGTCCATGTGCTCGAAGTTGGGCTTTGCGAGCGTCGAGACTTACATCGCGAGCGGCAACGTCGTCTTCACGAGCAAATCGTCGGCGGCAAGGGTTAAGGCCGATCTCGAGGCGCGCCTTCTCGACTATGCCGGCAAGTGTGTGGGTGTGGTCGTGCGCACGGCGTCGGAGATGCAAGCCGTGCTCGAGGCGAACCCGTTCCCCAAGGCGCCGCCCAATTACACTTACGCGATCTTTCTCGATGAGCCTCCGCCGTCGGACGCGCTCGAACATGCGGTCGGCGTGAAGCACGAGGAGATGCGGCTCGGCGCGCGCGAGATCTACGTTTATTACGCAAGCGGGATGGGGAAGTCGAAGCTCAGGATCCCTGCCGCCAAATCCGGCACGGCGCGCAACATGAATACGGTTGCCAAGCTCACCCTGATGGCCTCGCGGCTTTGATCAGCTCGCCTTCCGCCATTGGGATTGAAGCAAATCCGCCGTCACGCGCGGAAACAGCGCCGCGGTGAACATCAGCACCAGCGCCGCACCGATCGCCATGTCCTCCATCCGCTCGACGAGAAGCGCCGGCTGAAGCCGCGGATCATCGCTTGCCAGGTCCCAGGCGAGCAGCACGATGATTGCGATCATGCCGCTGAACGCCCAGAAGCGCATGACCTGAGACGGCAGCAGGAAGGCGACCAGCAAAATCGTCGCGCAGAGCAGGCCGGGCGAATGGCTGATGCTCGTGACCAGCCACACCGTGCAGACGGCGAGCGCGGTTCCTGCCAGTCCGCCGAACACGCGCCGATAGGTCATGCGGACTTCGGGGACCATGAGTACGAGCGTGATCGCCGAGGTCCACACCGCGCGCACGTTTCCCGATGCGATCCCGATCCACAGCCCCACGGTCGCCGACAGGGCGTAAGCGAGCGCGAAGCGAGTCCAACCCCACCGGTCGAATGTGGCGTTGCCGAGCCACGGTCCGGCAAAGTGGAGAGGCCCGTTGACGAGATGATCGGCGGTTCTCGACAAGAGGCACAGCAGGACCGTGCCCGCGAAATACGCGTATTCCTGCGGAACGATCTCGGGCAGGCTCGCCACCACGGCGAGCGAGATGGCGCCGAATCGGAGCGCGAAATGCGGTCCTTTGCCCAGCTGGTTGAGGAGCCCGGCGGCGAAGACGGCAACAAAGAAGGCGACCCAAAAGACGGGCCGAACGAGGTTCAGCCACTGCCCAAGCGCGCCGCCGACGACGATTCCCCCCGCCACCATCAAGGTCAGCTTGAGCCGTCCGTCAAGCGGTCCCTCGGTGTCGGCGAGCGACAGCAAAAGACCGGTGATGCCGCCGATCAGCGCCGCGCTCGTCTCACCGAGCAGAACCCCGACAAGGATCGGCACCCCGATATTGATGACGAACAGAATGCCGCGTCGGGGCTCGATCGTGAGCCATGTGCTGGCCGACGGCGGTGAGCGCTCAGGCACGTTCGACCAGCGCGATGAGGCCTTTGAGCAGCGCGGTCGGCGTCGGCGGGCAGCCGGGGATGTGCAGATCGACCGGCACCACATTCGTCACCCCGCCTTCGACGGCGTAGCTGCCGGCGAAGATGCCGCCATCTGCGGCGCAATCGCCGACCGCCACCACCCATTTCGGGTCGGGCGTCGCGTTATAGGTGCGCATCAGCGCCTCGCGCATGTTCTTGGTGACCGGGCCGGTGACCAGCAGCACGTCGGCGTGGCGCGGCGAGGCGACGAAGCGCAGGCCGAAGCGCTCGAGATCGTAGAAGGCGTTGTTGAGCGCATGGATCTCGAGCTCGCAGCCGTTGCAGGAGCCGGCATCGACCTCGCGGATCGACGAGGCTGCGGCCGAGCCTCCGCCGCGCGGCGCGGTCGAGCGTCGCCGGCCAGCTCCGCGAGCTCGCGTCGTCGGCCGGCGGCGGCGCCTCGGTCAGCGGCGCCGGCTCAGAGGTTCTTGAACAGCAGCTGCGCATGATGTCGCCTCAGAGATCGTGGCCCGAATAGGAGCAGTTGAACGATTTGTTGCAGAGCGGGAAGTCGGCGACGATGTTGCCCTCGATCGCCGCCTCGAGCAGCGGCCACTGGAACCAGGACGGATCGCGCAGATGGCAGCGCTCGATCCGGCCGTCGGCGCCGATGCGCACCCAGACGAGCACGTCGCCGCGGAAGCCCTCGACCAGCGCCAGGCCCTCGCGGCCTCGCCGGCCGTCGGCAGCGTCGATGCGCGATCGGACCCGCCGGCAGGCGCGTCAGGATCTGCTCGATCAGCGCGAGGCTCTGCTCGACCTCGCGGATGCGGATCCAGACGCGCGCATTGACGTCGCCGTCGTCGCAGCACCGGCACCTCGAACTCGCAGCGCGTCGTAGGGCGGATAGGCGAGCGCGCTTGCGCGCATCGAAGGCGCGGCCCGAGGCGCGGCCGACATAGCCGCCGGCGCCGAACTGCGCGGGCAAGGTCGGCGCTGAGATGCCGGTGGTCGACGGTGCGGTCCTGCAGCGAGGCGGTGTTGTCGTAGAGCTCGACCAGCTCGGGGAAGCCGCGCGGACGTCGTCGATCAGAGCGCGGAGCTGCGCGATGCCGCCTCGGTGCGAGGTCGTGCGCGACGCCGCCCGGCACGATGCGATCCATCATCAGGCGATGGCCGAAGCAGGCGCTGCGCCGCGCGCAGCACGCGCTCGCGCAGGATGCCGCAGTGCGGCGTGCATGAGCGAGAACGAGGCGTCGTTGCAGATCGCGCCGATGTCGCCGAAATGATTGGCGAGCCGCTCGAGCTCGGCCATCAGCGCGCGCAGCCAGACCGCGCGCGGCGGCACCTCGACGCCGAGCGCGGCTTCGACGGCGCGCGCGAAGGCGAAGGCATAGGCGACGGTGCTGTCGCCCGAGGTGCGCCCGGCGAGCTGCGCCGCCTGCGTCGATGCTGGCGCCCGCCATCAGCGCCTCGATGCCCTTGTGCACATAGCCGAGCCGCTCCTCGAGCCGCACCACGGTCTCGCCATTGGCGGTGAAGCGGAAATGGCCGGGCTCGATGATGCCGGCATGCACCGGCCCGACCGGGATCTGATGCAGGCCCTCGCCCTCGACGGGCAGGAAGCGATAGGCGCTCTGGGCCTGCCGGCGCTCGGTCGGCGCCGAGCGGCTGCGTGACGCCCCAGCGGCCGTGATCGAGCCAGGGCCGCGTGTCGGGCAGCGCCGTCGGCTCGAGCCCGTAGAGGTCGCGGATCGCGCGCTCGAGCCGGATCGCCGGGCGGATGCAGCGCGCCGACCGAAGGGAACCTGCCGCTCCGGGCAGGCGAGCCTGAGCGACGACGATTTCGCCGACGGCTCCTCGAGCAGCGCCATATGCACGGCGCCGGCGTCGCCCCACAGCCCGAGCAGCGTCGCAGCGCGCCGTCGACCAGCGCCTCGATCGCGCGGCGCCAGCCATCGCTCGTCGACGATGACGCGCGGCCACGGGCGATGCGCGCTCGATCGGCGTGCCACCGTTGGCGATGTCGATCAGGCGTCATGGTCGTCGCTCATCCAAGCAGCCTCGCGACGTGCTGGAACCAGGCGACCAGCGGCGGCGGCAGATAGATGCCGGCGGCGAGCACCAGCGCGAGATGGGCGAACATCGGCACATAGGAGGCCTCGCGCCGGCGCGGTGCTGCCCGTCGGCTCGCCGAAGGCGATGCCGTTCAGCCGCAGGAACAGCGCGCCGAAGGCGACGAGCAGGCCGAGCACCAGCGGGATGGCGAGCAGCGGCTGCGCGCGCGAAGGTCGAGCTGACGACCAGGAACTCGCTCATGAAGATGCCGAGCGGCGGCAGGCCGGCGATGGCGACGACGCCGAGCACCAGGCCCCAGCCGAGCACCGGATGGGTCTCGGTGAGCCCGCGGATGTCGGCGATCTTCTGCGTGCCCTTGACCTGCGCGATATGGCCGACGGCGAAGAAGATCGCCGACTTGGTCAGCGAGTGCATGCGTCATGTGCAGCAGCCCGGCGAAATTGGCGAGCGGGCCGCCCATGCCGAAGGCGAAGGTGATGATGCCCATGTGCTCGATCGAGGAATAGGCGAACATGCCGTTTGATGTCGCGCCGCCGGTAGAGCATGAAGCCGGCGAAGAGCAGCGAGACGAGGCCCATGCGTCACCATCAGCGGTCCGGGCGCGAGCGCGCCGGGATTGGCGGCCAGCAGCATCTTGAAGCGCAGCACCGCATAGAGCGCGACATTGAGCAGCAGGCCGGACAGCACGGCCGAGATCGGCGTCGGGCCTTCGGCGTGGGCGTCGGGCAGCCAGGCGTGCAGCGGCGCGAGGCCGACCTTGGTGCCGTAGCCGAGCAGCAGGAAGACGAAGGCGACGATTGAGCAGCGCCGGGTCGAAGCCGGCGGCGTGCGCGACGAGCATCGGTCCACACCATGGCGTCGAGGCCCTCGCCGATCACCGGCTGCGGCCGCCATGTAGACGAGGATGGTGCCGAACAGCGCGAGCGCGATGCCGACGCTGCCGAGGATGAAATATTTCCACGCCGCCTCGAGCGCCTCGTGGGTGCGGTAGATGCCGACCATCAGCACGGTGGTCAGCGTCGCAAGCTCGATCGCCACCCACATCAGGCCGATATTGTTGGCGAGCGAGCGCGAGGTTCATGGCGAACATCAGCACCTGGTACATGGCGTGGTAGAAGCGCAGATAGAGCCGGCGTCGAGCCGGCCGGTCTCGAGCTCGTGGCCGATATAGCTCGCGCTGAACACGCTGGTGGTGAAGCCGACGAAGGTGGTGAGCACGATGAAGACGATGTTGAGGTCGTCGACGAGGAGATAGCGGCCCGGCGCGCGGGCGCGCGAAGCAGCAGCGACAGCGCGGCGAGGAAGCGTCAGCAGCGCCGCGAGCGACGTTGAGTCGGCGGCCGACGCCGGTAGCCGGGCAGCAGCGCGAGCAGCGCGGCCGCGCAGCGGCGGGATCACGAGCACGGCATGACGGCGATCGGGGCTCGAACGGCTCATCCGTCGCTCCCCGCGGAAGCGGTCGAGCGCCTGCACGTCGACCGTGTCGAAGCGCTCGCGGATGCGGAACAGGAAGATGCCGATCACGATGAAGGCGATCAGGACCGAGAAGGCGACGCTGATCTCGACCACGAGCGGCATGCCCTTGGCGCCGGTCGCGGCGAGGATGAGGCCGTTCTCGAGCGACATGAAGCCGACCACCTGGCTGACGGCGTTGCGCCGCGTCACCATCATCAGGAGCCCGAGCAGCACGACCGAGAGCGCGAAGGCGAGGTCCTCGCGCGCCAGCGGATCGGCGCCGCGCGGTCACCCGCAGCATCACCACCATCGACAGCGCGACGAGCCCCATGCCGAGCGAGCATGGTCGGGCCGATGCCGACCACCGTCTCGATCTCGCGGTGGATGCCGAGCCGCACGATCGATGCGGTGCAGCGCGACCGGGATGACGATCGCCTTGAACACGAGCGCGATCGCCGCGGTGACGTAGAGGTGCGGCGCGTCCTGGATGTAGGCCTGCCAGGCGACCGACAGCGGCGAGCACGCAGCGCGTGCAGCGCGAAGACGTTGAGCAGCGCCGAAGAGCCGGTCCTGGTAGAGCAGCATGAAGCTGACCAGCACCAGCGCCGCCGGCGAGCAGATGCGCGACGTCGAAGGCGAGGCCGTGCATCACAAGCTCCGCGACACGAAGAGCAGCAGCGTGCCGAGCAGGCCGAGCATCAGCGCGGCGCCGAGGAAGTCCGGCACGCGGAACACCCGCATCTTGGCGATCGAGGTCTCGAACACCGCGAGCAGGAAGCCGCCGACCGCGAGCTTGGCGAGATAGGTGACGACGCCGACGCGATAGGCCGCGAGCCGGCGCGCCGGCGGGCGCCATGCCCCAGGGCACGAAGACGCAGGCGATCAGCGAGACGTAGAGCAGCAGCTTCAGCGCCGCGGCGAGCTCGATCAGCGCGAGGTGCCGGCCGGAATATTCGAGCACCATCGCCTCGTGCACCATGGTGAGCTCGAGATGCGTCGCCGGATTGTCGACCGGGATGCGCGCGTTCTCGGCGATGCGCCACCATGATCAGCGCGACCAGCGCCAGGCCGAGCGAGACGCGCAGGCCGACGTCGCGGGTCAGCATGAAGTCGGCGATGGTCGAGAGCTGGGTCGAGCCGGCGAGCAGCGCGAGCGTGAAGACGATCATGATCATCGCCGGCTCGGCGAGCGAGGCGATCATCACCTCGCGGCTCGAGCCGATGCCGCCGAAGCTGGTGCCGACATCCAGGCCGGCGAGCGCCAGGAAGAAGCGCGCGCTGCCGAGCAGCGCGATGATGGCGATGAGGTCGGCCGACCAGGTGAACATGCAGGCCGGTGGCGAAGGTCGGCACCAGCGCGGCCGCGACCCAGGTCGCGGCGAAGATGAGATAGGGGGCGACGCGGAACAGCCAGGAGGCGTTCTCGGCGAGCACCACCTCCTTGCGCATCAGCCGCACGAGGTCGCGGTAGGGCTGGAGCAGCGGCGGTCCCTGCCGGCGCAGGAGCCGCGCCTTGACCTTGCGCACGAAGCCGGTGAGCAGCGGCGCCAGCAGCAGCACCAGCAGCATCTGCGCGCCCTGCACGGCGAGATCGAGGATCAGGGCCATATCGCGAGCACCAGCAGCAGGAGCGACCAGCGCGACGAAGACGAGGCTGAGATAGTGCCGGATGGTCAGGAACTGCAGGTGGTTGAGCCGGTCGGCGACGAACTCGACGACGCGCTGGCGACCGGCGCGTAGAGCGCGTCCCAGATCGAGATCGCGCAGCTTGACGCTGAAGCCGCGCCGGCGCGCGTGTCGCCCGGCGGCGGCATCTCGACCTGCTCGCGCGCGCGGAACACGAGCGTGCCGAACACGCGGCGGATCGGCTGGGCGAAGCTCGCCGGCGGTGTATTGCGTGCGCCGGGCTCGGGTCGGGATAGCCGCAGTCCCAGGCGGGCGCGCGGCGCAGCGCGTCGCGAGGCGAAGCGGTGGATGACGCAGGCCGCGGCGAGCGCCGAGATCGCCATGAACAGGAAGACGAGCAGGCCGTTATAGGAGCTGCGGCTCTCGGCGATCGGCACGATCGAGAGCCAGCGGCACGTCGCTCTGGAGCGGCATGCGGCCGCCGACCAGGCGCTCGACGACCGGCGCGAGCGCGTCGATGAAGAAGCCGGGCAGGATGCCGGCGACGAGGCAGAGGCCGGCCAGGATGAACATGGCGGCGAGCGAGAAGCGGTCGGCCTCGCTGCGCGCGCTCGGCCGCCGCGCGTGCGCGGGCGGCCGAGGAAGGTGACGCCGAAGGCCTTGACGAAGCAGGCGGCGGCGAGCGCCGCCGACAGCGCGAGCAGCGCGCCGACCGCCGGCACGAGGAACTTCAGCCCCCAGTGCGGCAGCTCCGGGCTGAGCAGGATCGCCTGGAAGGTCAGCCATTCGGAGACGAAGCCGTTGAGCGGCGGCAGCGCCGAGATGGCGACGCAGCCGACCAGGAAAGCGAAGGCGGTGAGCGGCATGCGATGGATCAGCCCGCCGAGATGCTCCATGTCGCGCTCGCCGGTCGCGTCGAGCACGGCGCCGGCGCCGAAGAACAGCAGGCTCTTGAACAGCGAATGGTTGAAGACGTGGAGCAGCGCCGCGGTGAACGCGAGCGCGGCCGGCGAGCGCCATGCCGTTGGCCTGGAAGGCGAGCGCGAGCCCGAGCCCGATGAAGATGATGCCGATATTCTCGACCGTGTGATAGGCGAGCAGCCGCTTCAGATCGTGCTGCATCAGCGCGTAGAGCACGCCCATGACGCAGGTGATGCCGCCGAGCGCGAGCACCACCATGCTCCACCACCAGGCCGGCGGCGCCGAGCAGGTCGAACACGATGCGCACGAAGCCGTAGACCGCGACCTTGGTCATCACGCCGCTCATCAGCGCCGGAGACGTGGCTCGGCGCCGCCGGATGGGCGAGCGGCAGCCAGACATGCAGCGGCACGAGGCCCGCCTTCGAGCCGGCGCCGAGCAGAGCGAGAATCGAGCACGAGCGCGGCGAGCGCTGGCGACGGCTGGCGCGGCGCGGATCGCGTCGAAGGCGTAGCCGCCGTCGGGGCCGGCGAGCAGGCCGAAGGCGAGCAGCAGCGCGAGCGTGCCGAAGCTCGCCATCACGAGATAGACGTAGCCGGCGCGCACGTTCTCCGGCTCGCGGTGGTGCGCCATGACCAGCGCCCAGGAGGCGAGCGACATGAACTCCCAGGTGAAGCAGGAAGGTGAAGGCGTCGTCGGCGAGCACCACGAGGTTCATGCCGGCGAGGAAGGCCGGATAGAACGGCAGCACGCGCTGCGGCGCGGTCTCGTGACGGCCGTAGCCGAGGCGCATAGAGGCTCGCCGCCGCGCCGCCGAGATTGACCACGGCGAGGAAGAAGGCCGACAGCGCGTCGAGCCGGAAATGCGCGCCGAGCCACGGCAGCCCGAGCGGCAGGACCAGAGTCTCGGTCGGCGCCGCGCCGAGAAGCACGACGAGCGCGACGACCAGCGCCGCTGCGGCGAGGACAAGCGATCCTCCATAGACGAGAATGCGCCCCAAGGCGGTGCTATGAAGCAGGACAGCCGGCGCCGAAAGGGCGATCAATGCGGCGGCGATCGCTAAAATGAAAGAGAGCGCCATCGCTTAGGCCTGCCGCAGATTTGGCGGAACGAGGCCTGCCATGTCAGGTAATCGGCGCTTGTTTTGAACGTCGTTTCGCACCGTCGCCCGGTGCCCGACCGCAGTCCTGCAAAGCCCCCCAAGCCATTGCCCCGCCCTTCTTCCCCCGAGAAGTCGCTGGAGTTCTAGCCTGAACGGATGTGTCGCGCTACCCCGTCCCGCTCGACGAAGGATAGCAATGGGAGGGCTTAAGCGTAGCCGACTTGGCGGTTACGGGCTGTTTGCCTTGACGAGGTCCTCGCGGGCCTTCTCGAGATGCTCGGTGATCAGCGCTTGCGCGCGTTGCGCGTCGCGCTCGTTGAGCGCGTTGAAGATGGCGCGATGTTGACGATTGTAATCGGCGACGACTTCGGGTGTCAGGATCTTCTCCTTCATCGCGTCCCACTGCGCGTGCAGCCGAACGTGGTTGATCTGCCGATAGACATTGATGAGAAGGGGATTGCCTGAGGCATGCGCGATGAGGAGATGGAACTCGCCGTCCCACTTGGAGAAGGAGTCCTTGTCGTTGACCAACTCCTCGCCATGCGCAAGCACTTGTTCCATGTCGTCGAGATTCCGCCGCGTCGCGTGCAGCACGGCAAGCCGCGTGGTGAAGGGTTCGACCGCGAGCCGCGCCTCGATCAGTTGGATCGGGCTCACCTGATCGGCAAGGTCGGCGCTGCGGCGGTTGGCTGCTGCCGTGGCGCCGACGAAAGTCCCGCTGCCGAGACGGCGCGACACGAGCCCAGCCCTTTCGAGTTGGTCTAGCGCGCGGCGGACCGTGCTGCGAGCCGCTTGGAAGGTGGCCGCCAATTGGCGCTCGGGCGGTAGCCGGTCGCCCTCGCTATAGGCGCCCGTCTCGATGGCGCGCCTGAGATAGGCCGAGATGGTTCCCACGCCGTGATGGGGCTTGACGAGGGATACAAGAACGGCGTCTGACGCTCTGCTGTGGGGATCGGTCATAAGCTTCTCCTTGTGGGAGCAATATGGCCAAACTAGGCCCACTTTGGACCCGAATCAAGAAATTGGTTTACAATCGGTCCGCGGTTATGCGCTAATGAGGGCGCCAATCGGGGTTTGCAGATCAAGGTTTCGCATACCAATGTGGCCCTTTGCAACAATATGGTCCACTAACATCCACAACCTGCCCAAAGGGAGGGCGAGGTGAGCCTTCCAACCTCCACCAAATACGCAATTATCGGCGCAGGCGTTCACGGCTTGAGCACGGCGTACCACCTTGCCGAGATGCTGCGCGCGAGCGGCAGGGGCTCCGGAGCCGACATTCTCGTCATCGACAAGACCTCGATCGCCGGTGGCGCCTCCGGCATTGCCTGCGGGGTGGTGCGCAACAACTACTATCAGCCGGCGATGCGCGAGCTGATGGCCCATTCGGTCTCGGTCTGGGAGAGCGATCCCAAGGCTTACAGCTATCATCCGGTCGGCTACATGCAGATCAGCCCCGAGGTGATGCACGAGCAGGTCGGCACGATCTACGAGCAGCAGCAGGCGATCGGCTACGAATCGACGTTCATCGAGGGCGCCGCCGACTGCCAGAAATATATGACCGGCCTGTTCGACGATTGGCAGGCCAAGGGCATCACCTCGGTCCTCCACGAGAAGCGGGGCGGCTACGCCAACAACACCGCTTCGATGTACGGATTAGCCGACAAGGCCGAGGCGGAAGGGGTGCGCATCCTGACCGGCGTCGAAGTCCAGGGCTTCGAGTTTGGATCGAACTCGGGCGCCGTGACGGCACTCTTGACCAACCGCGGCAAGATCGCCTGCGACTGTGTCATCATCGGCGCGGGCCCCTGGGTCTCGCGCTTCTGGAACATGCTCGAGCTGCCGAAGCGCATCACCATCAAGGGCCGCGACGGCAAGATCCACGACGACGTGCGCATGTGGACCTATTGGTGCCTCGAGGAGGGCACTCTCGGCGTCGATCCGGAGATGCACAAGACCAATGACGGAAGGATGCCGCCTGTCATCCATGTCGATACCGACGCGCCGCTCTATTCCGATGTCGACGGATCTCTGATCACCGACAAGCTGTGGGGGCTCTATTACAAGCCCGACTTCAATTTTGGCGGCGTGCAGGGCGGCTCCTCGCCCTACAAGGTGGACCAGGACCCCGACGCGGTCGCCGTCGACCCCTATGGTCCCGACTCACCCGACTTCATCGTCGGCGACGACTTCATCCACATGTGGTGCTCGATGCTGGCGCACTGCCAGAAGCGTTTCGAGGGCAAGATCTCGCTCTATAAGCACCACGAGAAGTCAGGCGGGCTTGGCTGCTTCACGCCGGACAATTTCCCAGTCTTTGATGTGTTTCGCGAGAATGTATATGTGATTGCCGATTCCAATCACGGCTACAAGATGATCGGCGTCGGCAAGCTTGTCGCGCAGGAGTTGATAGGCGAGAAGAGCGCTCTGCTCGAGCCGTTCCGGTTCGGGCGCTTTGCCAAGGGCGAGCTTCATCCTGTATCAAACAGCCCGTTCCCGTGGAGTTGAGTGTCGGAGGGGTATGACATGAGTCGAGCTGGGGAGACTGAAATCGAGCGTTTCGTCGAGGACCCTAAGCGGCAGGAGCTGGTTAAGGAGGTCCGCAAGAAGATCGACGAGCTCGGCATCGACTATCTCTATTTACAGTTCGTGTCGGTGACCGGCCGCATCATGGGCAAGGGCATCCCGGCCGACCATTGGGAGAGCGTGGCGAAGAAGGGCTTCCAGCTCGTCTACGGCGCCACCATGAACCTCTTCATCAATCGCCGCGGCGAATATCTCGGCTATGGGCCCGAGGCCGCCGAGTTGGTCGGCATCCCCGAGCCCGAGACCTTCATGCAGCTCCCCTGGGACAAGCGGGTAGCGCGCATGTGGTGCACGCTGTTCAGGAACCGCGAGGAGCGCGAGCAGCCTGGCGCCTTCCTCACCGCCGACGCGCGCGGCAATCTCCGCCGCATCCACGACACGTTCAAGAAGGAGCACGGGCTAGAGCTTCGCCACGGCACCGAGCCCGAGATGATGTGGCTCAAGAAGGACGAGAACGGCAAGCCTGCAGGCGGCTACTCCAATCCCTACTGCTACCATATCGACCAGTTCGAGAGCCTGCGCCCCGTCTATCTCCGCGTCATCGACTATTGCCGCAAGATGGGCCTCGACATGATCCAGGGCGATCACGAGGATTCGCCCGGCCAGCTCGAGCTCAATTTCACCTATGACGATGCGCTCCGGACCGCGGACCGGCTGGCCACCTACCGGCAGATCTGCGCGCAGGTGGCGCGCGAATTCGGCATCATCGCCTGCTTCATGTGCAAGCCCTTCATGGGCGTGTCCGCCAATGGCTGCCACCACAATATTTCGCTGTGGCGCGGCGGCGATGACGAGGTGAAGCCGCTCGGCAACGATCTGAGCAAGCTGCCCGGCCTGAAGCAGAACTACGTGTATCGGAAGGGCGGCGACAACACCTTCATGCCCGACACCGACGACATCCAGCTCCCGGGCAAGGTCGGGCTCAAGGCGATCGGCGGCATCGTCGCCCATCTCGGTGGGCTCACCGCTATCGGCTGCTCGACCGTCAACTCCTATCGTCGCCTTTGGGACACCGGTTTCTGGGCGCCAGTCTTCGCCGATTGGGGCTTCCAGAACCGCACCACCGGCCTTCGCGTCTCGGCGCCCGGCCGCTTCGAATATCGCGCGGTCGACGCCATGGTGAACCCGCATCTGATGGCCGCCGCGCTTATCAAGGCGATGGACGACGGCCTGAAGCGGAATCTCGATCCAGGCCCGCCCGAGGAGCGCAACATCTATCAGGCGATGGAAGCAGGGAAGCAGGTGCGCAAGCTGCCCATGACTCTCGGCGATGCACTCGCGGCGCTCGAGAAGGACGACGTCATCCGCTCCGCGCTGCCGGGCGAGATGTATCGCCTCTACGACGAATATAAGCGCGATGAGTGGGAGCGCTTCCTGCACACCTCGACCGAATGGGACCTCAAGATGTATCTCGACTGCCTGCCCTAAGGCAGGAAGCGAGCAAGCCGCGCTCAAGTAGCGAAGCGGTAGCGCGAAGAGATTAAGGGAGGATAAGAACAATGTGCGGAATTGCTGGGCTCATCCACCGCGACGGCGCGACCAGCGTCGGCAAGGAGATGACGGCGATGCTGTTGAGCTTGCGGCACCGCGGTCCGGACTCCACCGGGTTCGCTATCTACGGCACTTCAACCCCCGATGAATATGTCATGCGCCTGAAACTGGCGGAGCAGGAGGACCTGTCTAAGGACCACCACATCCGGCAGAAGATTAGGGAGCGCCAGGCCGAGGTCGACAACCGCCTTGCCGAGCTTGGCGCCGAGACCATCGAGGTCGCCGAGGCCACGCCTTATGCCTTCCGTTACCGCTTGCGCTATTCCGGCGATACGCGGCGCCTGACCACCGAGATCGAGCAGATCGACGGCGCCGAAGTCCTCTCCTTCGGCAGCGCGCTCGAGCTGATCAAGGATCTCGGCGATGCGACCCGGGTCTCCGAGCAATATGGGCTCGGGAGCTTCAAGGGCACGCACGGCATCGGCCACACCCGCATGGCGACTGAGTCAGATGTCGATATCCGCTCGGCCCATCCTTATTGGGCCTATCCCTATAACGACATCGCCGTCGTCCATAACGGCCAGATCACCAATTACTGGATCATGCGCCGCGAGATGGAACGCCTCGGCCACCGCTTCATGTCGAACTGCGATTCCGAGCTGCTCGCGGTCTATACCGCCAATAATCTCGAGCAGGGCGCTACGCTGGAGGATTCGCTCAAATCCTCGATCAAGGACATCGACGGCGTGTTCACCTATCTCGTCGCCACCGCCTCTGAGCTCGGCATGGCCAAGGACACCATGGCGGCTAAGCCCATGGTGCTGTTCGAGAGCGACAACCTCGTCGCGCTCGCCTCCGAGGAGGTTGCCATCCGCACGCTTCTGCCGCGCGAGATCGACACGTCGGATCCTTACGATGAGGAGGTGCGCGTATGGCAGCGCTGACGCGATCGGCCCCTTCCGAGCAGGAGCGCATGTCCCATGAGATGGGCATGCATACCGAGAAGCTTACCGGGCGCTCGCTGCAAAAGTTCTTCGATATCGATCTGCATGAGACGAGCCACGGCTTCAGCTTGCCCGGCGCCTTCGATGTCGATTTCAATAAGCGGGCCGAGATCGATGCGTCTGCTCTCTCCTCCAATGCCGTCAATCTCCGCCTGCGGAGCCTGATGAAGGACGGCTACGGCACTGTCGTCATCAAGAATCCCGGTGCCAAGCACGCGATCGCCGTCGGCATCCTCAATCGGCTCAATCTGATCATCGAGGGCTCGCTCGGCTATTTCGGCCTCGGCCTGATCGACGGCCCGAATGTCCGCATCTCCGGCCGCGTCGGCTGGTCGTGCGCCGAGAACATGATGAGCGGAACGGTGCTCATCGAGAAGAATGCCGGCTCGCAATTCGGCGCGGCGATCAGAGGCGGCGATCTCGTATGCAAGGGCAATGTCGGCTCGCGCACCGGCATCGACATGAAGGGCGGGACCATCATCGTCGGTGGCGACACTGGCGCCTTCACCGGCTTCATGATGCAGCGCGGGCGCATGGTGATCTGCGGCAATGCCGGCAAGAATCTCGGGGATTCGATGTATGATGGCACGATCTATATCGGCGGAGAGCCGGCGAGCCTCGGGGTCGATGCAGTGTGGAGCGAGATGAACGATCTCGACCGCAAATGGCTCGAGCGGAAGCTCCGCATGTACGACGTCATGCCGAAGGGTGGCCTCGGCGCCTTCCGCAAGATCGTCGCCGGCAAGCAATTGTGGAACTACGACAATCTCGAGCCGACCGAGAAGAAACTGGTGCTGTAAGGCAAGGGGCTGGGCAACACATGAAGAAGAACAAGAAGGGCGGGAACGGCGCGGCCAAAGTGCCGGCCGAGTCGCAGCGCTTCATCCTGGGCCATAGCCAAATCTTCACGCCGGAGGTCATCAACGACATCCACGTGAAGTCCGAGCTTGGCCGCTACCGCATGCGCGGCTTCTCCCTGTTCAAGAAGATTCCCCATTGGGACGACCTCACCTTCCTGCCGGGCACGCTGACGCGCTTCGTCATCGAGGGCTATCGCGAGAAATGCGAGACCAAGACCGTGATCGGCCCGCGCGCCAAGCGGCCGATGGTGCTCGACATCCCGGTCTATGTTACGGGCATGAGCTTCGGCGCGCTGTCCTACGAGGCGAAGATTGCGCTCGCCCGCGGTGCGACAATGGCCGGCTCCGCCACCTGCTCTGGCGAGGGCGGCATGATCCCCGACGAGCGCCGCTACTCGATCAAGTGGTTCTATCAGTGCATCCAGTCGCGCTACGGCTTCAATCCGCATCATTTGCGGCTTGCCGACGCCTGCGAGTTCTTCATCGGCCAGGGCTGCAAGGTGGGCCTCGGCGGCCATCTGATGGGCCAGAAGGTCACCGACCAGGTGGCCGAGATGCGCTCGCTTCCCGCCGGCATCGACCAGCGGTCTCCCGCGCGCCACCCCGACTGGCTCGGCCCCGACGACCTCGCGCTCAAGATCGAGGAGATCCGGGAAGCCACCAACTGGGAGATTCCGATCCAGCTCAAGCTCGGCGCCGCGCGCGTCTATGACGACGTGCGCATGGCGGTGAAATGTGGGCCCGACTCGATCTATATCGACGCCATGGAGGGCGGCACCGGTGCTGGTCCTCACATCGCCACGGAAGACACCGGCGTTCCCGGCATCGCCGCCATCCGCCAGGCTCGCCGCGCCATCGACGAGCTCGGCAAGCGCGGTGAGATTTCACTCGTCTATGCCGGCGGCATCAGGAACGGCGGTGACGTTGCCAAGGCGATGGCGCTCGGCGCCGACGCGGTGGCCATCGGCCATTCTGTGCTGATGGCGCTCAACTGCAACAAGGACATTCCGGAAGCCGACTTCGAGAACGAGATCGGCGTCCCGGCCGGGCGTTGCTATCACTGCCACACCGGCCGCTGCCCAGTCGGCGTCGCCACGCAAGATCCAGAGCTAAGGAAGCGGCTTGATCCCGACGAGGCGGCCGAGCGCGTCTACAATTTCCTGCACACTCTTACGCTCGAGGCGCAGATGCTCGCGCGCGCCTGCGGCAAGACGAGCGTGCATAGCCTCGAGCCCGAGGACCTCGCCGCGCTGACCATGGAGGCGTCCGCCATGGCCCAGGTTCCGCTGGCCGGCACCGACTACACCGTCGGCGTCGCGGACTATCATAAGATCGGATGAGTGGGGCTAAAGCGAATGAGCAAGACCGGAAAGAACGGCAAGGTCGTCAAAAGCGTCAAGAGCGCCAAGAAGGCGAAACCTAGCAGCGACGTTGACAAATATCTGAAGGACGCCGCTGGCCTCGACACCGCACGCGAGCAGCTGATCGGCCAGCACATCGGCTATCGCTACGACGTCAATCTCGTCCCCGACTACGAGCGGCTCACGCCCTATCTCAAGGCCTATATGGAGTTCATGGGCTGGGACGACCTCAACTGGCTCGAGGACGTGCATATGGGCTACGAGGCCGGCCAGCCCGCGATCTTCGACCGCAACATCAATGGCTGGGTGCGCATCCCCAAGGAGATGAAGCTGCCCGACAATCAGCAGGATCGCGACATGCTCGCGCGCGAGTTGCTGGTGAGATTCCAGACCTCGCCGAAGCACCCGCTCAACGATCTGAACAAAGCCTACCGCAAATTCTAGGGTAGAGTGCCGGTCAGACGCTCGCCACGGCCTTGGCCCAATCGGGCTTGAGCTCGAGCACGAGCACATCGTCGGGCAGGGCCGGATTGAAGATGCGGTTATGCCAGAGGCTCGCCGCGCGAGCCTCGTCGCGTTGGCCGAGCCGTCGTACCGCGCAGGGAAGCCGGAAGACTTGTGAGAACTGCTCGAACTCGAGCACGCAGGTCTTCTCGGCGAGAAGCGTCGCCGCCAGCGCCGAGGCGTTATCGAGCACCGCGGTCAGGCGATCGCTGAATTTTTCCGGCTGATGAAAATAATCGGCCTGGAGATAAGCGAGGCCGCGCTGATAGAGGTCGCGCGGATCCTGCGTGCGCATCACTTGGAAGCGGAAGAACGACGTCGACTCGTCCGGCTCCTTCGGCACGAGCAGGACCGTCAAGGCGCGCGCGATCTCCACTCCTGATGCGCGGAGCACGCGCGGCCGCATGCCGGGCGAGGGGCGTCCGCCGTCGGCCCGCATGGCGATCTGCCTGATCCGGCACTGCCAGCCAAGGAAATCGTCGCGGAATGAAGAGGTGGAAGTCTTTGTCGCCATGATAGGCTTGCGCACTATTTCCTACTAGGAAAAATTATTTCGTGTGGGTTGACGAATTTCGTGCTGTTACTTAGCATTTTTGACGGGAGCGGGGCGGTACCTGCGGGGATGCAGTTTACTGCTATTCATGGCGGAAACTGACATGATTGAAGACGCCGAAATCACGCTCGGTAGAATCTTACGAGCCATCTCTCAGCTCAAGGATGCCGAGCTACTCCAACTGAGAGCGGCGGTGCGAAAAGAAGCGGAGAAAAGAGGCTTGAAGACCAGCAGGCACGCGATCACCGCTGAGACACGGCGTCAGTAGCGCGCGGGAGTTGAAAGTAGGGTCATGGCCATTGACGTCGCCGCATTCCTCCCCGGGCGCTGGCTCTGGGGCACGCCGCCCGATCCGCCACCGCCCGATGCCTTCGCGGGCAAATCGATCCTGCTTGCCTCCGAGGGGCGGCCCATCCCGCCTGCCGCGATAAAGCTCGCCGGGCGCTTGGCCGAAAAGGCGGGCGCCGAGGTGCATGTGCTGTCGATCGCCCGTATTTGGGGCTCAAGCTTCGGGCTGACCCATCCCGGGCTGCTGCCCAATAAGCGAGAGATGCAGGAACGCTACGAGAGCGTGGAGGCCGCGCTTAGCTCGCTCAAGCGCCGCCACGTCGTTGCCAGCGGCCAAGTATCCGGCACGCGCAACGCCGCCAAGCGCATCCTGGCCGAGGCTCGTCGCCGCCGTGCCGATGCGATCGTGATGGCGGCCGACCCGCCACTGCACTGGTTCCTCTCCAACATGGTCTGGTCGCAAGAGCCCTACCGCGTGCGCCGCATGGCGCCCGTCCCCGTCTATCTGGTGATTGATGACCAGCAAGCCGTCGGCCGGCGAGAACGGGGCCATCATCCATGATCGCGTTCATCGGCGACGTGCATCGCGAATTCGACCATCTTGCCGGAGCGGTTTCGCGGCTTCCGGCCGATGTGAAGGTGGCGATTCAAGTCGGCGATCTCGGCCTTCATGGTGACGACCTGGGCCCGACCGGAAGAGGAATGCCGCGGTTTGACCGCCCCGTTTATTACGTCACCGGAAATCACGACTACGAGCCATCCTACCGCGGGCTCACGCGGCCGACCGAGATGGCGCCCAACCTGGTGTTCGTTCCGAGGGGAACGGTGCTCGAGCTGGACGGGCGACGAATCGCCTTCCTCGGGGGCGGCGATTCCGTCATCGACCGGCACGTACGGCGAGATGGCGTGGACTGGTGGCCGGAAGAGCGGGTGACTCTGGCCGATGCCGCCCGCTTCGAGCGGGTTGGCCCGGTGGATCTCCTCGTGTGCCACACGCCACCGACTTTCGTTTATCACTACTTTGGCTTTTCTCCAGACCCCTCGGCATTGGCGGTGGGGCAGGCATGGCAGCTCCTCGGGCGTCCGCCGGTGATCTGCGGCCATCTGCACAAGTCGCAGGAGGTCGGCCGCGCACGAGTTCTTGGGGGCGCTTGAGATCCTGGTCGCCTAGGCACTCATATCCCAGGGGGGACGAATCGGTAGAGCTCCTGCTGGGCGCGGCCGATGGCGTGGAACGCTTCGCGCAGTTCAGCCCGCGCCGCCGGTTGCAGCTCCTCTGGACGAATCAGGTTGTCGGGCTTGAGGCCGGCACGAACTTGCTCTGCCTGATGGTCGAGCCTGAACCTGATAGATGACCTCAAAGGCCTCCCGCAGGGATCGCGCCGTTTCTTTGCTGATAGCTCCGAGCCCCTCGGCGGCCATCAACCGGTCGAGTGTGGAGGAGATGGTGATGCCGTTCGCGAGCGCGTGATAACGTGCCAGGTTGGCGATCGGCACAGCCCCGCCTTTCTTGAGGTTGATCTCCTGATGCTGCCAGCGCGACGCGAAGAACCGGTGCGGTAGCGCCGGAGGTGCATCGGTGGCGGTGCGCGCGAGCTGCGTCAGGAAGCCTCGATACGGCGCGCGCATTCCTGAGCACCGCCACCAGTGGCGGCGTGACCTCCAATCCGCCCGCGACATGGCGGAAGTCGAAGGAGACCACCGCCCGCACAAGATGAGAGAGGTCCGGCAATATCGAGGCAGTCCCTGAAGGTTTGTACCCATTGCGATTCGGACATACGCCACAGACGGTTTCCGGCCACCACACCTGAGATGTCGGCCCCGAACCCGGTACCGACGAGACCCGCATTCACGTCCTGGGCAATTCGTTCGAAATAGGCATCCACTTCGGGGTCGGGCGGATCGGCATAAGCGAGCGCGTTATCCTGATCCGAGGCAAGCGTTAGCTCCCGGCGGGCCACGCTTCCGAGCGCAAGCCAAGCCCAAGCGCGAGGGGCCGGTCCGTGGCGCGATATGGCAAAATCGATAAGGCGCGAGGTGACGGCGTCGCAATTGAGCGCAAGCACGCGCCCGATATCAGGCGCTTTGAGCCCGGCCTGCACCAAAGTCACGAACAGCTCTGGAAGTTCTTTGGTCGCCGCCTCGAGGGCCGCTTCCCCGGAAGCATTGAAGATGGAGGCGCGAAGAGCAAATGGGCTGCGATAGGCAAGTCCCAACAGGTCGCCCGCGGACAAGAGCCCGGTCGACAGTTCCGCGGGAGTCGGTTACCCCAGGTGCTGCACTCCCATGTAGAGCATGTCGAGCGCGGCATCCATCACATAGCGATCGGCGCTGACGGTGATGAGCGGGCGACTCATGATCGTGGTGACAGGCGCATCGGGCGCAAACATTGCCCGCCACCACCTTGCGACGGAAATCAGTGTCGGTCACGATACCGAGCTCGCCGTCGGCAGGGATAAGCAGCCCCGAGACGCTCTCAGTGCTCATCAAGGTCGCAGCATCGCTGATAGACCGCTCCGGCGGGCAGAACACTGGCGCCCCTTTAACGAGATTGCCGATGCGCACCGTACGAACCTCCGGCAAGCCGTGAACGGTGTGTCCAGTGCGCGTGAGCCGCTCGCGCATGGTGCGCGCAACGAACACGGCTCCGGCCGGCCGGCCGAGAATTTCCATCGCGACCTCTCGCGCGATGGTGTAGCAAGTGGAGTCTTCATGCGCCCGGACTGTGAAGGCCGACGCCATGCCCGTCAGCAGCGACGGGTGGCCAACACTTTCCCCGGGCTCGAGGATGTCTACGACCTCGTCTTGGTGACGCAGCTCGATCGAGCCGCTCCGGATGACGTAAAGCTCGCTCGCCGGGGGGCCATCCTCAACCAGAATGTCGGTGCCGGCGGGATAGGATCGCACCGCTACGGCTGCCGCGACGTGAAGCAATTCGTCCCGGGAGAGCGTCTCGTATGGGGGAAATTGGGCGAGGAAATCGGCGATCTCTTCCACGGTGCCGATCGTGGAGGTGTGCAAAGAGAGCGTCAAGAGAGTGCTGCGCGGAGCGGTCCTCGCGGGTGCAAGATTTCGAGCATCGCACCGAACCTTGGAAATAATAGCCATCTCGTGCTCGCCAGTGACAAAAGCTGCGACGTGCCATCAAAAACGGGGCCAAATGGTCATAAAAAAGCGAGAGGTCAGCTGCCGCGGCGATATAGGAATTCCATAAGTCCGCGTAGCGTGCGGTACGTGCCGCATCAAGAGTTGAGCCACGCCGACGCGTCGCCAAAAAAGGACGGGCGCCGATGGCGGCGCCCGTCCACCCATTAAGTTGGTGTTGGTTCAGGCCGCTTTGCGCTTGGCTTCGACGGCAGGGCTGCGCTTGTCTTCGACGTAGACCCGGTACCAATAGAGCGGCAGGTAGGCGAGCAGCGTCGCCCAGCCGAGCCAGTAATAGATCTGGACATTGCCCAGCTTCGAGTACCACAGGCCGCCGAACAGCCAGAAGACGAAGTAGATCGCCGCCAGGAGCAGAGCGACGTATTTCATGAACTCCGGGAGCTTGAAGGGTCGCCGGAGATGGGGCTTGTCCTGACGCAGCAGGAAATAGCCGATCAGCACCGGCAGGAAGGACACCGTGTAGCCGACGTTGGAGAAACTGTAGATCTCCACGGCGCCGCCCAGGAAGACGATAATGAGGGAGCAGACGACGTTGAAGGCCATCGCTCGCGCCGGCACGCCGTGCTCGTTGACCTTGGAGAACCAGGTCGGAAACTCGCCGTCGAGCGCCATCTGATAAAGGGCTCGGCCCGACCCCAAAATGGCGTTAAGGGCCGACAGCGCGAGTGCGATGATCAGCATGAAGGCGATGACCCAGTTGAGGAACTCGCCGCCAATGCCGGGGAACACCTTGCCGGCGAAGGTCACGAAGATCGTCTTCGGGTCGGCTAGCGCGGGATCGGCGAGAGCCTTGGCCCCGAGCACCACGATGAAAGCGATCGGAATCAGCGTGTAGATGAACACGCCGTAAGCGCCTTCGAGGTTCATCGCGATCTTGGCATCGTGATCGGGATTGGCGCATTCGCCGATGTAGCAGGCGGCCGCCTCCATGGCGATCACGTTCCACGTTAGCAGGAAGCCGTAAGCGATATAGACCTGCCACCACTTAAACCCGCCCAAATCGGCGAAGAAGCTCGATCCGTCGACACGCGGGAATCCCGAGAGCTCGCCGAGGTTCACCACGCTCGGATTGAAGATCCAGGCAACCGCGATGAAGGTCAGCGGGATCATCGACAAGAGCGCGAGGACCGTCGCAAAGGTCGCGCCGAAGCGGATACCGCGATAGGCCGGGATGAAGAAGAGAAGGATGCCAAGGATCGAAATGACCAGCGTCGACCAGGCGATGAAAGTGTGAATCGGCGTGAACCCGGCTGTCGTATTGAGGTGGAAGCGATCAGCCAGATAGAACGACGCCAGGATCATGTTGAGTGGCGCCACCGGGAACCAACCGAGCCAATAGGCCCATGCGGTAAAGCCGTTAATGTGTTTTGCGAACCTTGGCCAGCGGTCCTTGAAGGCGGGATACGCGTAGGATGGCGATCCGCCGGTGCGCTCCGGCATCATCGCGGCCAACTCAGCCAGGAAGAGGCAGAGCAGCCAGCCGGTAAGGGTGATGAAAATCGTGATCGGAATCGACGAGGCGCCGAGTGCCGTCACCATGACCGGGGCGATACCGGTCACCAAGATCGTACCGGCGAGGCCGATCACGAAGGCGCCCCACCATCCCGTCTCTCGCTTGAGGTTAGCCGAAGCGTATTTCAGCTCATGCGAAGCAGTCGTCTGCTTAGGATCTGCCATGACATCTCCCCTCGACGCGACGCACCAGCTCGCGTCCGCTCTAATCCTCGATTACACTACCAGGAAATAAATTTTCCCACCAGTCCAACATCTATGCGAGTAACCCACTTATCTGCCCTTCTATTGGGCAATCACTCTAGCCATCTACCGTGAGGCCGCCCGTCGTCTGACGACGCCCGCGCCGCCTAGCAGTCCATCGTGTTCGCGCGCTCCCACGGGGTGAGCTGGCGCGAATATTCATCCCACTCTTTGTTCTTGAGCTTGACGTAGGAGTCGACGAACTCGCCGCCGAGCTCGCGACGGAGCAGTGCCGACTTTTGCGTGAGCCGCAGCGCATCGAGCAGGTTGAGCGGGAGCTTCTTGGTGTCTGCCGGAGCCTTGTGGCCCTCTTCATACATGTTGATGTCGAGCGGCTTGCCGGGATCGGTACCCTTCGCAATTCCGTCGAGACCGGCGACGAGCAGCGCCGCGGGGAGGAGATAAGGATTGGCCGCGCCATCGGCCAGGCGGAACTCGAAGCGACCGCCTCCAGGGATGCGGATCATGTGGGTGCGGTTGTTGCCGGCATAGGTCACCGTGTTGGGCGACCAGGTGGCGCCCGAGAGCGTGACCGGCGCGTTGATGCGCTTGTAGGAATTCACCGTAGGATTGGTGATCGAGCACAGCTCTTGCGCCGCGTTCATCACCCCGCCGATGAAATTGTAAGCCGTGCGTGACAGCCCCAACCCATCATTGCCGTCCTCGAACAGGTTCTTGCCGTCCTTCCACAGCGAGCAATGGACGTGGCAGCCGCTGCCGGTCAGGTTGGCAAACGGCTTCGGCATGAAGGTCGCGCGGAGGCCGTGCTTCTCGGCGATTGCCTTCACCATATATTTGAAGAAGGCCATGCGGTCGGCCGTGACGAGGCAATCGTCATAGAGCCAGTTCATCTCGAACTGGCCGTTGGCGTCTTCGTGGTCGTTCTGGTAGGGCGCCCAGCCGAGTTCGAGCATCGAATCGCAGATCTCGCTGATCACGTCGTAGCGGCGCATCAGCGCCGACTGGTCGTAGCAGGGCTTCGATTGGGTATCGGCTGGATCGCTGATCGCCGAACCGTCGGGGCTGACGAGAAAGTACTCGCATTCGACGCCGGTCTTGAGCTGGTAGCCGGCTTTGGCAGCCTTTTCCTTCATCCGCTTGAGGATGACGCGTGGCGCCTGCTCGACCAGCTTGCCGTTCATATAGGGGTCTGCCGCAAGCCAGCCGACCTCGCGTTTCCACGGGAGCTGGATCAAGCTCGAAGGGTCCGGAATGGCGAGCACGTCGGGGTCTGCCGGCGTCATGTCGAGCCAGCTCGCAAACCCGGCGAAGCCCGCGCCCTCCTTCGCCATGTCGCCGATCGCGGCAGCAGGGGCGAGCTTCGCTCTCAGTGTGCCGAACAGATCGACATAGGAAATCAGGAAATATTTGATCCCGCGCTCTTTCGCGGCCTTCGCTAAATCTGTTGCCATGATGATACCCCTTTCACAATGAACTACCCCTCTTTGCCTGGAATCCAATCAGTGCCGGCGAGCGGCACCTTCGCCATGGCTGCCGCCTCCACGGTAAGCGCGACCAGGTCCTCGGGCTCAAGATTATGCACGTGGCTCTTGCCGCAGGCGCGCGCGATGGTTTGCGCCTCGAGCGTGAGCACGGTGAGATAATTGGCGAGGCGCCGTCCGGCGAGAATTGGATCGAGCCGCGCCGAAAGCACCGGGTCTTGCGTGGTGATGCCTGCGGGATCGCGTCCCTCGTGCCAATCGTCGTAGCAGCCTGCCGTCGTGCCGAGAGCATGGTACTCGGTTTCGAGCGCGGGGTCGTTGTCGCCGAGCGCGATCAGCGCCGCGGTGCCGATCGAGACGGCATCGGCGCCGAGCGCGAGAGCCTTGGCCACGTCGGCGCCGTTCCTGACGCCACCCGAGACGATGAGCTGCACCTTGCGGTGCATGCCGAGATCCTGGAGCGCCTGCACTGCCGGCCTGATGGCTCCCAGGATCGGCAGTCCGACATGCTCGATGAAGACTTCTTGCGTAGCGGCCGTGCCGCCTTGCATGCCGTCGAGCACGATCACGTCGGCGCCCGCCTTCACCGCGAGCGCCGTGTCGTAATAGGGCCGCGAGGCGCCGACCTTGATATAGATCGGCTTCTGCCAGTCGGTGATCTCGCGCAGCTCCTCGATCTTGATCTCGAGATCGTCTGGGCCGGTCCAGTCGGGATGGCGGCAGGCCGAGCGCTGGTCGATGCCCTTCGGCAGCGTGCGCATCTCCGCCACGCGGTCGGAGATCTTCTGGCCGAGCAGCATGCCGCCTCCGCCGGGCTTGGCGCCCTGGCCGACCACGATCTCGATCGCGTCGCATCGCCTGAGATCGTCAGGGTTCATGCCGTAGCGCGAGGGGAGGAGCTGGTAGACGAGGATGCTCGAGTGCCCGCGCTCCTCCTCGGTCATGCCGCCGTCTCCGGTCGTCGTCGAGGTGCCGACTTTCGACGCGCCTCGCCCGAGCGCCTCCTTGGCCTGCGCCGAAAGCGAGCCGAAGCTCATGCCGGCGATGGTGATCGGGATCTTGATGTGGATCGGTTTCTCGGCGAAGCGGGTGCCGAGCCAGACGTCGGTGCCGCATTTCTCGCGATAGCCTTCGAGCGGATAGCGGCTCATCGAGGCGCCGAGGAAGAGCAGATCGTCGAAATGCGGCACCTTCCGCTTCGCGCCGAAGCCGCGAATGTCATAGAGGCCGGTCGCCGCTGCGCGCCTGATCTCCGAGAGCGAGACCTCGTCGAACGTCGCCGACGGGCGAGGGGCGGTCCTTGGCGTTGCGTCCATCAGTAGGCTCCAGCGTGGTCGACGTGGAAATTGTAGAGCTTGCGGGCGGAGCCGTAACGCCTGAAATCGGAGACGTCGATCTGCCCGTTCATTCCGGCGCGACCGAGCACCTCGTTCAGCGCCTGCTTGTGCTTGTCCTCCATCGGCTTCTCGATGCAGTCGGCGCCGAGACTCTTGACGCTGCCGCGCACGAAGAGCCGCGCCTCGTAGATCGAATCGCCGAGCGCATCGCCGGCGTCGCCGAACACGATGAGATTGCCGGCCTGCGCCATGAACGCGCTCATATGCCCGACCGAGCCGCGCACTACGATGTCGATGCCCTTCATCGAGATGCCGCAGCGCGAGGAGGCATTGCCGTCGATGCGAAGCAGCCCGCCGCGTCCCGTGGCGCCGGCCGACTGGCTCGCGTCGCCCGTGACATGCACGAAGCCCGACATCATGTTCTCGGCGACCCCGGTGCCCGCGCTGCCATGGATCAGCACGGTCGCGTGCTTGTTCATGCCGGCGCAGTAATAGCCGACCGGGCCCTTGATCTCGACGGTGATCGGCGCATTGAGGCCAGCGGCGATCGCGTGCCGTCCGGCCGGATTATCGATGATCCAGTGCCGCTCGTTGGTATCTTGCCTAAGCCCGTGCAGCGCCGCGTTCAGCGTGCGCAAGGGTGTCGTGGCGAGATCGACTTCGGGCATCGTCTAGCGTTCCCAGAAATAGACCGTGGCGGGCTCGGGCTCCCACACGCGGGCATGCTCGATGCCGGGAAGCCCGGCAAGCGCGCGATATTCGGAGCCGAACGCCACATAGCGGTCGGTCTCAGCCATGATCGCCGGCTTGCAGGCGATGCCGTCGCGCAAGCACCCCGAAGCCGTTCTCGGTGCCGACCACGAACGTATAGAAGCCGTCGAGATCATCGAGGCTCACTTTCAGCGCCTCGCCGAGCGAAAGACCCTCGCGCATGCGCCAAGTGAGATAGCCGGCGGCGACCTCGGTGTCGTTCTCGGTCTCGAAGCTGAGCCCCTCGCGCTTAAGGATGCGGCGGAGATTGTTGTGGTTGGAGAGCGAGCCGTTATGGACGAGGCACTGATCCGAGCCGGTCGAGTAGGGATGCGCGCCGTCGGTCGTCACCGCCGACTCGGTCGCCATGCGCGTGTGGCCGATGGCGTGGGTGCCGCGCATCGCCCCGAGCCCGAAGCGCTCGGCGACTTTCTCCGGCAGTCCCACCTCCTTGAACAGCGCCATGCGCTTGCCGCGCCCGACCACATCAACCGTCGGCGCATGCTGAGCGAGCCACTCTTCGAGCCTCGCTCACCGCGTGATCGTCGATGCCGACCACGGCGTGGGTGTCGTACAGCATGATATTGGCGTCGGTGAAGGCGCGGCCGATGTGGTCCGCGGTGTCCGCCATCGCCGCGGCCGAGCAGCCGCGGAGCGTGAGTTTGGTCTCGCCGCTTCGTCCCTCGCCATAGACCGCAAAGCCCGCGCTGTCGGGTCCGCGGTCGGACAGGGTGGCGAGCATGGTTTCGGTCAGGCTGCCGAGATGGGGCTCAAGCGTGGGGTCTTTGAGGAAGAGGCCGACAATGCCGCACATGGCAGGAAAGCTCCGCGTAAACTGGGCCTTCACCATGCTACGGCCATGCGGCGCTCGTCAACCCACATGAAATAAAATTTCCTGGGGGTAAAGCGCCAGAGCAGGCCTAGCTGCGGGGATAGATGATAATCGAGAGGTAGGTCATCGGCCGCTCGATCAGCTCTTCCGGGCCGTGCGGCGCGCCGGAATCGAAGAACAGCGCGTCCCCGGGCGACATGGGATAGAGCTTGTCGGCGTGGCGGTAAACCACTTTGCCCGTGAGCATGTAGATGAACTCGACCCCGTCATGCTGGAACAGCACGTAGGGCTCGGCGTCCTCGCTCAAGGTGATGAGGTAGGGCTCGACCACGATGTCGCCGGAGAGCGAATGGCCGAGCAACTCGTAGCGGTGGCCCGACTTCGTGCCGCGCCGCTCGATGAGCACGCCCTGGCCGGCGCGGACATAGGAGCAATCGCGCCGCTCCTCGAAATCGGCGAAGAAGCTCGTCATCGGGACGTTGAGCGCCCGCGCCAGCGCCTGGAGCGTCGAGAGCGAAGGCGAGGTCCCGCCATTCTCGATCTTCGACAGCATCCCGGGTGAGAGCCCCGCCTCGGTGGCCAATTCGGTTGCCGTGAGCTGAAGGCGCTGGCGGAGCACCCTGACCCTGCGCCCGATCGAGACTTCGAGCTTGAGCTCGCCTGTGGTCGGCGCGTTGGAGCCGGTGACGTAAGGCCGCTCCTCCTCTTCCTTCGCGCGAAGAGGGGTTGCGGGGGCAGCGCTACGCTTCGTGCTCGCAGCCGCCTTCGGCGCTTTGCGCGCTATGGATCTCGTCGCCATCCCGCCTCCTTCGCAGGCATTTTCGCCGGAATCGAGCAGACCCTAGCATGTTCCGGCCGGGCGTTGCTCGCCTCAACGAAAGGTTTCACCGCTCATCCTTGTCTCGCTCGGCGGCTCGCCGAAGGCCCGTCTATAGGCGCGGGCGAACTGGCTCGACGAGGCAAATCCGGTGGCGAGCGCCACGTCGAGCACGGGGAGGGTGGTCTCGCGCAAGAGCTGGCGCGCCCGCTCGAGCCGCAAGAAACGGTAGTGGCCGTGGATGCCGCGGCCGATATGGTGGCGGAACAGCCGCTCGAGCTGGCGGAGCGAGATGCCGGCCTCGCGAGCGAGCGCCGCGCGAGGGCTGCGGCGTTTCCAGGCTCGTCTCCATGCTGCGCAACACGCCGATCAGCTTCTCGTCGGCGACGCCAAGCCGGTAGCGCAAATCCATGCGCTGCGGCCCCATGCCTTCGCGGATATGGGTGTGCAGGAACCAGTCGCCGACGGAAGCAGCAAGCTGGCGCCCGTGGTCGCGCTCGATCAGCGCCACCATCATGTCGAGCGCGGAGATGCCGCCGGAGCAGGTGATGCGGTTACCAGTCGATCTCGAACAGGGACGGCACGACCTCGACATCGGGGAAGGCCTCGCGGAAGGCCGGCAGATGCTCCCAATGAAGCGTCGCGCGGCGCTCTGCGAGCAGCCCCGCTTTGGCGAGGATATAAGGCCCTCCCGAGATGCCGCCGATGGTGACGCCTTTCCGCGCAAGCCGCCGGAGCCATGCGAACACCGATCTGTCCTCGAAGATCGCCGGGTTGCCTCCGGCGCAGACGAAGACCATGTCGGCCGCCCGATCGCGATCGGTGCCGCAATCGGGGATGATGGCTAGGCCGTTCGATGCCATGACCGGCTTGCCGCCGGGTGCCGCGTGCCACCAGCGATAAAGCTCCTTGCCGGCGATGAGATTGGCGGCGCGAAGCGGCTCGATCGCCGCGGCGTAGGACATCAGCGCAAAGCCCGGCACCAGCAGGAAGCCGACCGTCTGTGTGGGAGCCTCGTTCTTGGCCATGTCGCAAAAGGTCAAGCAAGCGTCGCGGAATGTCAATCAGGGCGGATGGCTCAGCGCAAGATGGCGCCATGCGCTATTCGCTCGGAAGCCTTCTCGCCAATGCCGTGACCGGCAACAAAGGCTGGAAGCCGCTCTGGCGCGAGCCCGAGCCCAAGCCCGCATACGACGTGGTGATCGTGGGCGGCGGTGGGCACGGTCTCGCCACTGCCTATTACCTCGCCAAGGAGCACGGCATCACCAATGTCGCCGTGGTCGAGAAGTCCTATCTCGGCTCCGGCAATGTCGGGCGCAACACGACGATCGTGCGCTCGAACTACCTGCTCCCTGGCAATCTCCCGTTCTACGAATGGTCGATGAAGCTCTGGGAGGGGCTCGAGCAGGACTTCAACTACAACGCCATGGTCAGCCAGCGTGGCGTGCTCAACGTCTTCCACTCGGATCCCCAGCGCGACGCCTATGCGCGGCGCGGCAATGCCATGCGGCTGCACGGCGTCGATGCCGAGCTGCTCGACCGCGAGCAGGTGAAGACGCTCGTGCCCTTCGTCGATTTCGACAACGCCCGCTTCCCCATCCGCGGCGGCCTGTTGCAGAAGCGCGGCGGCACGGTGCGCCATGACGCGGTCGCCTGGGGCTATGCGCGCGGCGCCGACCAGCCGCGGCGTCGACATCATCCAGAATTGCGCCGCGACCGGCTTTCGCATCGAGAATGGCCGCATCACGGGCGTCGAGACCGAGAAGGGCTTCATTGCCGCGAAGAAGGTCGCGCTCTCCTGCGCCGGAAACTCGACGCGGGTCGCTTCGCTTGCGGGCCTCAGGCTCCCCATCGAGAGTCACGCGATCCAGGCCTTCGTCACTGAGGGCGTCAAGCCCGTGATCGACGTGGTGATGACCTTCGGCGCCGGCCATTTCTATGTGAGCCAGTCCGACAAAGGCGGGCTCGTCTTCGGCGGCGACATCGAGGGCTACAACTCCTACGCCCAGCGCGGCAATCTGCCCGTCATCGAGGATGTGTGCGAGGGCGGCATGGCGCTCATGCCCGTGATCGGGCGCCTGCGCATCCTGCGCTCCTGGGGCGGCCTCATCGACATGACCATGGACGGCTCGCCCATCATCGATTTCACGCCGGTCAAGGGTCTCTATCTCAATGCCGGCTGGTGCTATGGCGGCTTCAAGGCGACGCCCGCCGCGGGCTGGTGCTTCGCCCATCTGATCGCCAACGACGAGCCTCATCCCGTCGCAACAGCCTTTCGCCTCAACCGCTTCGCTGAAGGTCGCGTCATCGACGAGAAGGGCATGGGCGCCCAGCCCAATCTGCATTGAGGCCAGTCCATGCGCATCAAATGTCCGTATTGCGGTGAGCGGGCTCTGGAGGAGTTCACCTATCGCGGCGACGCCACCGTCACGAGGCCCGAGAGCCTTGAGCCTGGCACCGAGCAAGCCTGGGTCGATTACGTCTATTTCCGCGACAATCCCGCTGGTCTCCACCGCGAGCATTGGCACCACAGCCAAGGCTGTCATGCCTGGCTCGTGGTAACGCGCGATATGACCACGCATGAGATCACAGCCGTCGAGTTCGCGGGGAAGGGGGCCTGAAGCATGGCGCCATCCCCCTCGCAGGCTCATCGCATCGGGACCGGCGGCCTCATCGACCGCACCCGCACGCTCTCTTTCACCTTCGACGGCGATGAGATGACTGGCCATCCGGGCGACACGCTCGCCTCCGCGCTACTCGCCAACGGCGTGCGACTTGTCGGGCGCTCCTTCAAATATCACCGCCCGCGTGGCATCCTCACGGCTGGCTCCGAGGAGCCGAATGCTCTC
This sequence comes from uncultured Alphaproteobacteria bacterium, assembly GCA_963747175.1. Taxonomy (GTDB): domain Bacteria; phylum Pseudomonadota; class Alphaproteobacteria; order Rhizobiales; family Methyloligellaceae; genus Methyloceanibacter. The sequence goes on from CAVVDW010000006.1 coordinate 119,904, forward strand.
GTCGAGCTCAGATCGGGCGCGCGCCGCGAGCCCAACACCCGCGCCACCACGATCGAGCTTTACGAGGGCCTCGACGCCACGAGCCAGAATCGCTGGCCGTCGCTCAAGCTCGATCTGCTCGCGGTGAACCAGCTCTTCACGCCCATCTTCGGCGCGGGCTTCTACTACAAGACCTTCATGTGGCCGGCCTCGTTCTGGGAGAAGGTCTATGAGCCCGCCATCCGCCGCGCCGCTGGCCTCGGTCGCGCCGCGACTGCCCCCGACCCCGACCATTACGAGAAGGCGAACGCCTTCTGCGACGTGCTCGTCATCGGTGGCGGCGCGGCAGGGCTTGCTGCGGCACTCGCTGCCGCCCGGTCCGGCGCGCGGGTGATCCTGTGCGAGGAGGATTTCCGTCTCGGCGGCCGGCTCCTTGCCGAACGCTGCGAGATCGACGGCCGTCCCGCGCTCGAATGGGTGACGGCCGCCAAGACCGAGCTCGAAAGCTTGCCCGATTGCCACATCATGCGGCGGACCACCGTGGTCGGCGTCTTTGATGGCGGGACCTATGCCGCGCTCGAGCGGGTCAACGACCATGTGCCGGTGCCACCGGAGCATGAGCCGCGCCAGCGCCTGTGGCGCATCGTGGCGAAGCGCGCCGTGCTCGCCGCCGGCGCGATCGAGCGGCCCATCGTGTTCGGCGACAACGATCGCCCCGGCATCATGCTTGCCGGCGCCGTGCGCAGCTATGTGAACCGTTTCGGCGTGACGCCGGGAAGGCGTGCCGTCGTTTTCGCCGACAATGTTCACGCCTTTCGCACCGCCGCCGACTTGGCGGACGCCGGCGTCGAGGTGGCGGCGCTTGTCGACGCGCGAAGAATTTCATCGCCGAGCGCGCTGGCCGCGGCAGAGAGCGCAAGAGCACGCTATCTCGCGGGTGCCACCATCACGCGAGTGCGGGGTCGTCAGAGCGTCAAAGGAGTCGAGATCACCGATGCTAACGGCAAGATCGCCCGCATTGATTGCGATCTCGTCGCTGTGTCGGGCGGGTGGAACCCGTCAGTGCATCTCACCACCCATCTCAACGGCAGGCCGGTGTGGAGCGAGTCCCTCTCGGCGCTCGTTCCCGGCAAGCTTCCTCCCGGCATGAGCGTTGCAGGCGCTGCCGCAGGGCAATTCGGCCTCGCCTCGTGCCTAGCCGGCGGCGACGAAGCCGGGAGTGAAGCCGCCAAGGCTTGCGGCTTCACGGTATCCCCGCGGCCTGCTCCCAGCGCCAAGGATCAAGCGCTTACGGCGAGCCCTGTCTGGCACGTGGCTAACAGCCGCGGCAAGGCTTTCGTCGACTTCCAGAACGACGTCGCCGTCTCGGATGTGAAGCTCGCCGTGCGCGAAGGCTTCCGCATCCCAGAACATCTCAAGCGCTACACCACGCTCGGCATGGCGACCGACCAGGGCAAGTCGGCGGGTTTGAGCGGCTCGGCCGTGCTCGCCAACGTCACCGGCCGCTATATCGGCGCCGTCGGCACTACCACCTTTCGCCCGCCCTACACGCCCGTCGCCATCTCGGCCTTCGCAGGTCACCATCGCGGGCCGGACTTCCGCCCGGCGCGGCTCGCGCCCTCCCATCGATGGGCCAAGGAGCAGGGCGCGGTCTTCGTCGAGACCGGCCCTTGGCTCCGCGCGCTCTATTACCCTAAGGCGGGCGAGGAGCCGCAGGACGCAGTCAACCGCGAGGTGGCGAATGTCCGCGAGCAGGTCGGGATCTGCGACGTCTCGACCCTCGGCAAGATCGACGTGCAGGGGAGCGATGCCGGCACTTTCCTCGATCGCGTCTACGCCAACACCTTCTCGACGCTCCCGGTCGGCAAGGCCCGCTATGGGCTGATGCTGCGGGAGGATGGCTTCGTTCTCGACGACGGCACGACCGCGCGGCTCCGCGACGACCATTATTTCGTGACCACGACCACGGTGAACGCGGTCAAGGTCATGCAGCATCTCGAATTCTGCCAGCAATGCCTCTGGCCCGAGCTCGACGTCGAGATGGTGTCGGTGACCGAGCAATGGGCGCAGTTCGCTGTCGCGGGTCCACAAGCGCGCGAGGTGCTGCAACGCGTGGTCGACCCCGGGCAAGATATCTCGAACGAGGCCTTCCCTTATCTTGGCGTGGGCGAGGTGAGCGTGTGCTGCGGGACGCCGGCGCGCCTCTTCCGCCTCTCCTTCTCTGGCGAGCTGGCTTACGAGATCGCGGTCCCGGCTCGCTTCGGCAATTCGCTGGTGCGCGCGATCATGGAGGCTGGCGCGCCGTTCGGCATCGCGCCCTACGGCACCGAGGCGCTCGGCGTGCTCCGCATCGAGAAGGGTCACCCGGCCGGCGGCGAGCTGAACGGCCAGACCACGGCGCACGATATCGGCATGGGCAAGATGCTCTCGACCAAGAAGGACTTCATCGGCCGCTTCATGGCCTCGCGCCCCGCTCTCACCGATCCCGCGCGTCCGACTCTGGTCGGGCTCAAGCCAGTCGAGCCGGGAGCGCGGATTCGCGCGGGCTCCCATCTCCTGCCGCAGGGCGCCGAGCCCACCGCCGCCAACGATCAGGGCTTTGTCACCTCGATCGCCTTCTCGCCCTCTCTCGGCCATTGGCTCGGCTTAGGTCTCCTTGCGCGAGGGCCTGAGCGTCACGGCGAGATCGTGCGCGTCTATGATCCCGTGCGTGGCGGTGATCTCCTCGCCGAGGTTCGGCCGCCCTGCTTCATCGACAAAGAAGGGGCGCGCCTCCGTGTCTAGCCCTCTCAAAGCCAAGTCGGCGCTCGCCGGCGTCGCCGTCCCCGGCCGCTATGGCAGGACCCATGGCGAGGCGGGCGTCGTCATCACCGAGCGCATTGGCCTTGGCCTCGCCACCGTCGCTGCGCGCAAGGGCAAGACCGACGTCGTGAAGCAGGCTGTGGCGGCGGCCTATGGCGTCGATCTGCTGGGAAGCTCGCGCATCGCCCAAGGGTCTGCGGTGAGTTTCATCGGCTATGGACCGGGCCAATGGCTCGCTGTTTCTGAAAGCCTCGCCAACGAAGAGCTCGCGCGCGAGCTCTCAGCGAAGCTCGCAGGCCTCGCGTCGATCTCGGACCAGAGCGGTGGCAGGACGGTGCTGAGGCTGAGCGGACCGCATGTCCGCGACGTTCTCGGCAAGGGCCTTCCAATCGATCTCGACCCGCGCGTCTTCCCTCTCGGCAGCGCGATTACGAGCGTGATCTCGCATATGGGCGTGCAGCTTTGGCAACTCGACGATACGCGGAGCTACGACATCGCCATCTTCCGCAGCCTGTCGGAGAGCTTCTGGAGCTGGCTTACGGCGTCTGCCGCCGAATATGGCTATGAGGTCGTGCCCGACCGCGCCTGACGCGAGGGCGCGTTCGAATTTGCCGGCGCGCCGATGGCACGGATCAAGCGCGCGAGCCTGCTCCTTACGGCCTCGCTATGACACGATGCGGTGATCGTCTCATGCGCTTCTTGGCGTATCAACCACGCCGCGACGGCAGGACGCGGGAAATCGTCTTTGGCGATGAGCTTGATACTCATGTCGACACATTGTGCCCGTCGCCCGTCTCTTTTCGGTCAACGACCTTAGTAAACAGTTGGTTCCCCGAAAGCTGCAGCTTGGAGTGAAAGCGGGGCGCCGCTGGGCGCCCGCTGCATACGACCGACTCAGCTCGCCTTCTTGCTCGGGACTTTCTTGCCCTTCTTGCGAGCTTCGGAAAGGCCGATGGCGATGGCCTGCTTGCGGCTCGTCACGGTCTTGCCGCTCCGCCCGCTCTTGAGCTGACCGCGCTTCTCTTTATGCATCGCGCGCTCGACGTCCTTGGAAGCTGACTTGGAATATTTGCGTGCCATGGGGGAACTCCTCTTGAATGCGACGGAAGAAACGTCGCGCATCGAGAGGAGTTCCTATTTCGTGGCGATTGGCGCTACACCGGCTTCACATTGACCGCGACCGCGCGCGTCACCAGCAGCACCACGCTGTCGCCGACCTGGATCTGATTGAGACCCGGGACGCTCGGATCGACGGCGATGGTGCGCGTCTTGCCGTCGGTCCCTGCGAAGGTGATGAGCCGCTTGTTGTAGTTTATGGCTGCGACGGTGTCGGTGACCTCGACGGTGGAGAAGTCAGTATCGCCGCTCGGATTGACCTCGACCCAGTCCTGCTCGGCCATGGTCGGGGCATTCATGTTCATGCCGGACTCTTCTTCGCGCGAAATGGCGTTATCCCGGTTGATGGGAGGGCCGGCGAGCTTCTGTAGCGAGGTCGCGACCTCCTCGGAATAGGTGATGGTGATCTTATCCCTCACCTTGATCGCCTCGATGTTCTGCACGTCGGGGCCGAGCTTGACCACCATGACGTTGCCTTCCGGCACGGCGACGGTCAGCAGCCGGTTCGTGACATCGATCGCCTCGACCGTGGCGACGGCAGTGATGACGCCGCCCATGGCGGCGACCTCGGTCTCGGCCTTGGCCGCGACGCCACCGAGGATGACGGAAAGAGAAAGGGCAAGAGCAGTTGCGAGCATGCCTCTTGCCGAGGTGAAAAGCACCTTCATGAACGACCTCCCAGACTGGTTCCAGCTTGAGCCCTGACCGAACGGTCCGGCAGGGAGGAAATTACCATCCCGCAACGGTGCGTGCCGCAGCAAATCGCGGGCTCTTGCTGACCTGGAAGCCGTACACTCAGCCCTTGCGCGACCGGGCGATCGATTTGATGCGCCCCCGCGGCCTGCCGGAGACCTCGCCGATCTTGCGGTCCTGGATCTCGACGAAGGTGCGGGCCGGATCGTCGCCGTCGAGCCCGCCGAGCTCCGTGGCCGGGACTTTGCGGTTCGAGCTCTGCGTGCCGTCCTCATAGAGGACGTCGAACAGCACGAAGCCGCTCGGTTGCGGTTGCTGTCTCCTGGCCATGTCGTCAATTCCTCTTATTTAGGCGTCGCTCGGACCCTTGTCGGGGTCGGCCGGCTCGCCGCGTGCCGCCTTGCGCTTGGCCGTCTCCTCTTCGAGACGCTTCTGCTTTTCCTGCTTCTTTTGCGCTTTGGCTCGGTTACGGTCGGCGCGCTGCTGGTTGTAGTTGGGCTTGAATGCCATTTCTCGTCCTTCCTCTCGTCGAGGTCAGGTCTGCTTGGATCGCCGTGGCTTCGGGCGCCGCGCCGGGGGAGGGTTTGTGGCCACCGCGCTCCGGTCGGCGGCCTCCTTGGCGAGACGAAGCTCGCGAAGCCGCGCCGTCTTCAGCGCCAGCGCCTCATTCTCGCGCTGCTGCTCGAGCTTGAAGTCAGATTCGCGCTTCTTGGTCTTGTTGAGGAGCGCCTCGGCATTGCGCCTTGCGGCGGAGACTCCGGAAGTTGGCTTGCTCATCTATGTCCTCCTCCTGAATGGTGGGAGACCCGGTTCCGCTTGGGTGCCGGGCCCGCCAACATCGGTATTTCCGAAATGCGCGGGCTGCGCGTGCGCCCACGCCGCCGCCCTTTGGGAGCAGGCGAAGGCCGTCCGCGCCGCGGCGCCTCGACTTCCGCCTCGGACGGCGTCTCGACCAGACGATGCTCGACCACGGTCACCTTGCGCTTCATCAACGCTTCGATCGCCCGAAGATATGGCCGCTCGCTTTGATCGCAGAATGACAGCGCGGCACCGTCGGCCCCGGCCCGGGCCGTGCGGCCGATACGGTGCACATAGCTCTCCGGTTCGTTCGGCAGTTCGTAGTTGATGACGTGGGAGATGTTGGGCACGTCGATGCCGCGCGCGGCGATGTCGGTCGCGACCAGAACGCGCACCTTGCCGGCGCGGAAGGCCTCGAGCGCGCGCACGCGTGCATTCTGCGCCTTGTTACCGTGCAGTGCGTCGGCGTCGATACCGGCCTGTTTGAGCTGCTTGCACACCCGGTCGGCGCCGCGCTTGGTGCGGGTGAAGACCAGCACACGGTCCTTGGCGGGATTGGCGAGGAGCTCGTTGAGCAGCGCCCGCTTGTCCTTGGCGCCGATGAAGTACACGCGCTGATCGATGCGATCGACGGCGACGGTCTTGGGCGACACGTCGATGCGCTCGGGGTTGTGCAGAATGTCGTTGGCGAGCTTGGCGATGGCCGGCGGCATGGTCGCCGAGAAGAGCAGCGTCTGGCGCTTGCTGCGACAGGCGGCGACGACCTTACGCACGTCATGGATGAAGCCCATGTCGAGCATGCGGTCGGCCTCGTCGAGCACGAGGATCGAGACCTTGTCGAGTCTGACATGGCGCTGGTTGCAAAGGTCGAGCAGGCGTCCGGGCGTCGCGATGAGAATGTCGATGCCAGCCTTGAGCGCCTTCACCTGGTGGTGCTGGTTGACGCCGCCGAAAATCACGGTGGAGGTGAGCGGCAGCTTCCGCCCGTAGGCGGTGAAGCGCTCGCCGATCTGGCGCGCGAGCTCGCGCGTCGGCGCGAGGATCAGCGCCCGCGGCGCACCCGGCGTCCGCTGCGTATGCTCGAGCGAGAGGCGATGCAGGATGGGAAGAGCGAAGGCGGCGGTCTTGCCGGTCCCCGTCTGGGCGATACCGAGCAGATCCCGTCCCTCGGTGAGGAGCGGGATCGCTTGCGCCTGGATCGGCGTCGGCTTGAGATATTTTTCGGCCTTCAACGCAAGCTGCAAGGGCTCGGCGAGGCCGAGGCCGTCGAAAGAAGATGGTGTCACTACGTTTCCTTATGTGCCCGCACCCGCCGGACGCATGACATGCGCGGCTCGAAGCGGGGGCTTTAACGCCTCACCCCACGCGCTATCTGAGGGCAGACGAAGAAGAGAGGAATTGTCTCGGGACGAGGCGCCGCAAGGGCGGCAGCTACGCGCGATCGCGAGCAATCGATGTAGCCGGAACATGGAGACGGCGCGCCGCCATGTCAAGCAAAGAAGCGTCAACGAGCGTTAAGGAGTGAGGATTCTCAATGGTTTCCGCGCTCAGGTTGTCTTTGCCCCGTCGAGGAATGCTGTCCTAACCGGCTTTCCGCCTTCGCAAGGGATATTTGACGCTCTCGTAGAGGGCGCGGATGCCGAAGCCGTCGAATCGTTCCTCGTTGACCTCGAGCGTGCTGCCGAGCAAGAGCTCGGGCGGCAGGACCTCGACGGCGTATTTGATCGCTTCGGCGGCAGTCTTGAAGCGCGTGTAGCGCATCGGCCGCTTGCCGGTCTTGCTCGAGCTTGCGTAAAGCTCGGCAGGAGCTTTGTAATTGAACGCACTCACACATCCATTAAAGCATGGAGAGAGGGGTCAAGACCAGCCTCGGCCGGGCCACATCGGGCTCCTGGGCGGCCAATAGCTAATGCATCCTTGCGTCAAAGGGTTGTCGGCGCCGCCAATCGTTGTCAGGCTAAAGGCCGAAGCTTGTTCTGGCTGAAAGCTCGCCCAATGCCGCATGTGCCTCCTCTCGTCTCGACGCTTGCCATCGCTCTTGGGCTCGCCTTTGGCCTGGGGTTGCTCGCCAACCGCTTCAAGCTCCCCCCGCTCGTCGGCTATCTGATCGCGGGAATCCTCATCGGTCCCTTCACCCCGGGCTATGTCGCCGATCAGAACATCGCCAACCAGCTCGCCGAGGTGGGCGTCATCCTCTTGATGTTCGGCGTCGGGCTCCATTTCTCGCTTGAGGACCTCCTCTCGGTGCGCGCCATTGCCATTCCGGGCGCGCTCGCGCAGGCGCTCGTCGCCACGCCGCTCGGCATCGCCGTCGGCTGGTGGCTCGATTGGACCTTGGGCGGCGGCCTCGTCTTCGGGGTGGCGCTTTCGGTGGCGAGCACCGTGGTTCTGCTGCGCCTCTTGCAAGAGCGACGCCTGGTAGAGACCGAGCGCGGGCGGATCACCGTCGGTTGGCTCGTGGTGCAGGACCTCGCCATGGTCGTGGTGCTCGTGCTGCTGCCCGGGCTCGCGGGGCTCTTTCGCGGCGTCGACGTGGCACCCGATCTCGCCGAGGTGTTCATCGAGGTCGCCATCGTGCTCGGCAAGTTCGCCGTCTTCGTCGCCATCATGCTGCTCGTCGGCAAGAAGCTCATCCCAGCGATCCTGCATCATGTCGCCCATACCGGCAGCCGCGAGCTGTTTCGCCTCGCCGTGCTCGCCATCGCGCTCGGCGTGGCTTACATCGCAGCGGCGCTGTTCGGCATCTCACTCGCGCTCGGCGCTTTCTTCGCCGGCATGATGCTGAGCGAGTCGCGGCTCTCCCAGCAGGCCGCCACCGAGTCGCTTCCCTTGCGCGACGCCTTCGCCGTGCTGTTCTTCGTCTCAGTCGGCATGTTGTTCAATCCGGGCATCATAGTCGAGGCGCCGTTGGCGCTGCTCGCCACGGTCTTCATCATCCTGATCGCCAAGTCGGTCGCCGCCTATCTCGTGGTGCGCCTCTACGACCATTCGTCCACCACGTCGCTGATCATCGCCGCCTCTCTCGCCCAGATCGGCGAGTTCTCCTTCATCCTGGCTGGGCTGGGCTTGAACCTGAAGCTTCTCCCCGAGCAGGGCCGCGACCTCATCCTCGCCGGCGCCATCATCACCATCCTCATCAATCCTCTCTTGTTCGCAGCCCTCGATGTGATCCTCGCCAGGCGCGAGAAGTCCGAGGCGAAGAAGGAGGCCGAGGCCGAGGCAGCGCGCGAGCCGATCCGCCCGACGACCCTCAAGGGCCACGTCGTGCTAATCGGCCATGGCCGGGTGGGGAGCTTCATCAGTGGCGTGCTGCGCCAGCGCTCGACCCCGCTCTTCGTCATCGAGGACGACGACGACATGGTGGCCGATCTCAAGGCTGAAGGGATCGAGGCCCTGTCCGGCAATGCCGCGGACCCTGAGGTCCTCCAGGCCGCCAATCTCGGCGCGGCGCGCTGCCTGCTCGTCGCCATCCCCGACGCCTTCGAGGGCGGTCAGGTGGTGCAGCAGGCGCGCGCCATCAACGCCGCTCTTCCCATCATCGCCCGCGCCCATTCAGAGGCCGAGATCGAGCACCTCCTGAAGCACGGCGCGAGCCTCGTGGTTATGGGCGAGCACGAGATCGCCAAGGCGATGATCGAGAACATCGCCTTGGGCGCCGAGCGCGCTCCTACAGCATCGACTTGATGTCGGCGGAGAAGGTCGGATAGGCGTAGATGAAATCGCGGATCGCGCTTGCCTTTATCCCGTGTTTCATGGCGAGCCCGAAGATATTGATCAGCTCCTCGCCGGCGTGACCGACGAAATGGGCGCCAACGATTACGTCGCTTCCTTCATCGACGATAACCTTCGACCAGGCGACCGTCTCGGCAAATTGCCGCGTCGAGAACCAATATTCCATGTCGTTGACCTGGACGCGGACTTGCAGCCCCTTTTCCTTCGCCTTGGCCTCCGACAGCCCGACGGTGGCGAGCGCGGGCACCGTATAGACGGCGGTCGGAAGGCTGGAATAATCGGGCTTGTACTTAGGTCCCTCGACGATGTTCCGTCCGACGAGCCGCCCTTCATAAGTGGCGACCGGCGAGAGCTGGGGCGGGCCTGACAGCACGTCGCCACAGAGATAAACGCTCGGGTTTGAGATCGAGCGCATCGTCGCATCGACCGTGACGCGGAATCCCTCATGGGCGATCTTGCCGGCGTCGAGGTCGAGGTGATCGACATTGGCGATGCGCCCGGCGCCGTTCACCACGCGGTCGCTCTTGACGCTCATTTCCTTGCCGTCGACCTCGAACACAGTGCGCAGGCGTTTGCTCGTCTTCTCTACACGCTTCACCTTGACGCCGGTATGGATGTCGATGCCGATCCGCTCGCTCTCCTTCCGCACTTGCTCCACTGCGTCCGAGTTCAAGCGCAGGCAGAAGCTGCGGCAGCACTTCGAGGATGGTGACCTTGGCGCCGGCGCGCGCGTAGACATGGCCGAACTCGAGCGCGATTACGCCACCGCCGATGAAGAGCACGCTCTCCGGCAGCTTCCGCTCGCTCAACACCTCGTCAGAGGTGATCATCAGCTCGGCGCCAGGGATCGGCAGCGGCCGTGGGTAAGAGCCCGTGGCGATGACGATGGTCTTCGCCTCGAAAGTTCTCCCGGCCGCCTCGACCGTGTTGGGCCCGAAGAACTTTGCTGGGGCGCGGATCAGGTCGACGCCGCGCTCCTTGAGCGTCTCTTCGAGCGAATCCGGGATGCCCTCGATCATCTCCTTCTCGCGGTCGATGAGCGCCGCCCAATCGAGTGAGGGCTTGCCGACCTTGATGCAATGGACATGGGCCTGCCCGATCTCGTGCAGAGCATGCGCCGCAGCCACGAGCACCTTCTTCGGCGTGCAGCCGCGATTGGGGCAGGTGCCGCCGAGATCGCGTTCCTCGATCAGGGCCACCTTCAAGTCCCGCTTTCCGCGTCGGCACGGTGACGCCGAACGCGGCATTGCCGCCGCCGATGATCGCCACGTCATAGGCTTCGCTCGCCATCTTGATCGCCCCTCAAGGTCTCGGTGTGCCAATTGTCGGGGCAGGGAAGGGGGAAAGCCAGACACAAAGGGGAGAGGTCGCGTGACAGACCGTGATGGAGAGGCTGTGGCGCCGCGGCATTCCGAACAAATGCCGGAGCGCGGCGTTGCACTTGATGTGCGCGTCCGCTCCCCATATGCGGCGCGCAAAGGAGACGGTTAGCCGATGAACAGCCGCGTTGAGATATTCCCGCCCGGCACGAGGATTCCCGGCGAGAGCGCCACGGAGTTTTTGAGCGGACTCACGTCGCGCATGAGCCATGAGGAGCGGCTCGCGCAGGTTCGCTGGCTCGCGAGCGTGATGGACGATCGCTACGTGGTGCCGGGCACGCCGATCCGCTTCGGCTGGGACTCGATCCTTGGTCTTTTCCCGGGCATCGGCGACGTGCTGACCAGCATCATCTCGCTTCTGATCGTGCATCACGCTTGGCAGACCGGCGCCTCGACCTTCACACTTGCGCGCATGGTCGGCAATGTCGCCGCCGATTTCCTGATCGGGTCCATCCCCTTCGTCGGCGATCTTTTCGATGTTGCCTTCAAGGCCAACCGGAAGAACGCGCGACTGCTTGAGCTGCACCTTAAGCGTCGGAACAATAAAGCGAACTATCGTTTCCGGAACTCTTAGAGGGTAAATGGCGTTTTTACCGGTATCATCAGTCGCGACGGGGTATGAACCATGCGCAAGACTGGTCTGATTTCAACGCTTTCTCTCTATTCTTCCTGCGCCGCCATGGCTTTAGCTGCGCCGGCTGCTTACGCCGCCGAGGAGGTCAAGACCGACACCATCGGTCCGTGGCAGATCGAGGCCACGTTCAAGGGCGACAAGTTCGACCGCTGCACGATTACGCGGAAGCTCGACGACGATATCGTCGCGACCTTCGTGAAGACCGGCGATGACCTCACGCTCGAGCTGTCCTCGCCGAATTGGAAGCTCGATCACGGCAAGCTCTATCCGGTCAAGATGACGCTCGGGCCCAAGAGCTTCGACGAGCAGGTCGCGGCGCAAGCAAGCTCGGTGTCGTTTGCCGTCAAGGACGAGAAGTTCACCGATGCTCTCCGCAGCGCGAGCGCGCTGAGTGTCGTCGGCGCCGGAGCCACTATTCGCGTTCCCCTCGACAAGAGCACCGCCGCATTCGATCGGCTCGATCAATGCGTCAGCAAGAACGAGAGGGCGGTCGAAACAAACCCTTTTGTGGCGCCGGCACGTCAGCCGTGAAGGCTGGCGTGCCGGAGGGCAAAGCCCCTGGCTGCATCGAGACCAAGGCCAATAACGGCAGCAAGTCCACGGCTGACGCCGGCACCATCCAAGATTCGAAGACTGCCTCACCTGAGAATACTGCAGCCGCTGACAAGGCGGACGCGGCAACCCCGCAGAAGCCGATCAAATCCAGGTTCGCGCGATCACACCCTCGACGGTCTTGGTTTGGAAGGGCTGATCTTCTGACGCTGCTTGGCCGCCAATGAAGGCCTTGATCGTGGCGCGGTAGCGGAAGACGTAGCCGCTGTCGCTCGCCTCGCTCCAGACACTGGTCGTGGTCTCGGAGCGCGCCCTGAATCCCTGGTCGGGACGCTCCATGATCGTGGTCGAGGCGGTGTAGCCCGTGAGGGATAGAGGGTCGCCGATCACCATCTCGAAATTCTCCTCGGAGACTTGATCGACCCACAGCCCCTGAAGCGGGCCGCCATATTGATAGCGCCCGCTGTCGAACACCTTGCGGGTCAGCATGCCGGGCTTACCGTTGATGGTCACCGGCTCGGCCTTGCGCGTGGTGACAGCAGGCCGCGCCTCGGCGAGCGTCGGCAGATAGTCGTCGGGGTTGACGTAGACCCCGGCCGACTTCAGCGGCAGCAGGGCCTCGGCCTTCTTGTCTTCCTCGCGCGCTGGCCGGCCAGGCAGCGTGATCGAGCTTGCGGCTCTCCCGTCGCTTTCGCCCGTATGTAAGGTGATGGTCACGGCCTCGGGCGACTCCCACAGGGTGGGATAGAAGGAGGGAGATAGCGCGAGCCTGATGCGCCAGCCCTTCTTGAAGCTGTGGCCCATCATGTTGAGGGTCACGCGAAAGGTGAAGACCTCCCCTGACTCGACAGGTTCGGGCGAGGCGAGGTTGCCGCCACGATCGGCGAGATTGCAGAAGCGATAGCAGACGAGATGCGAGGCGCCCGTCTTCGGGCTCACCTCGTTCAGCCTGAGGGCGAGCGCTGCGATCGGCCGATCCGCGGAAAGCGTGAGCGTCACGACCGGCGCGCCGAACACGTCGAGATCCTCGCGCAGGGGATCGCTGTCGAAATAGAGCGATTGCTTGTCGAAGCTGGCCTGATTGCCGGGGAGATCGTCATTGCCGCATTCGCCCCACGAGCTCGTCTCGAGCATCTCGGTGTCGAGCACCGGCTTGCCCGAGCTCAGAAGCGTCGCGTGGGAGGAAGGTTTCTTGCCGAGGCGCGTGTTCGGCCGGAAATAAAGTACCGTCTCCTTGATCCGCTGCTGCCAGAACCCGTCCTCGGCGACCCATTTCCCCGCCTCGTCGTCGCAGGTCGACTTGCTCGGCTCCTTTGAGGCGCCCATCCACACCGGGAGCTGCGGCCATTGACCGTCTGGCGGCGGCGTCTTGCCCTTGAGCCAGCGGTCCCACCAATAGACGAGGATATAGTTCAGCCAATCGACGCGCGGGCCCGGATAGCCGTTGAACGGATATTTGTGGCCCCAGGCGCCGATCAGTCCGGCGACCGGCTTGCCGAGCGCCGTGAGTCCGGTCACCACATGCTCGACCGGATTCTTGTAGCCGTCCTGCCAGCCCGACATGATGAACACGGGCACGCCGACATCGCCGTAATGGTCGCGCACGGCGGAGGTACTCCAATAATCGTCGCGCGCCTGGTGGCCGGCCCATTGCTTGAACCAGAAATCGGCGTTGTCGATGCGCGCCTTCCACATCTCCTTCCACGCATCGCCGACCACCGCTGGGTCGGGCGGTTGCGCGATCCACCCCCACATCGAGGAAGGCCAGCTGATGTTGTCGAACATCATGGCGCCGCCCATGTAGTGGACGTCATCGTTGTAGCGGTCGTCCGAGCCGTCGCAGACGATAACGGCCTTGAGTGCCGGCGGCCGGTCCTTGCGCGCGGCGACCATCAGCGAATTGATGGCGCTCCACGACTTCCCCATCATGCCGACATTGCCGTTGCAGGCCGGGTGCGAAGCGATCTGGTTGATCACCTGTACGCAAGCGAGCAGCTCCTCCTCGCTGTACTCATCGGTGAGCACGCCTTCGGAGTCGCCCGAGCCCTGCAAATCAACACGGAAGCAGAGATAGTCGTTATAGGCGAACCAGGGATACATCTTGGCGTCGCCGATCATCGTGCCGTCGCGCCGCCGGTACGGATTGAACTCGACGATCGCCGGGCATTTGATCCCAGCCTTGGCGGTCTCGGCGTTGTACCAGAAATGGCCTGCGAGTCTGATCGGCGGCTTGTCGGGGAAATTCACCTCGAAGAAGACGTTCTCGGGGTCCGGTACCTTGTCGCGCACCTTGAGGAATTCGCGCTCGTCGGCGCATGCGTTGCGCGGCAAGAGGCCGAGCCCAGGCAGCGCGAGCGCGAGGGGAAACGCGGCGCCGAGCTTGAGCGCGTCACGGCGTGAGAGATATGGACGGTTGCGGGAGGACGTGGCCGATCCTAGGGGCTTTGGGTGAGGGGAGCGAACTATGCCATCTAGCGCGTGAGGCTCGCCAGCCCCTGAGTAGGCGTGTCCACGATCAAAAATCGTGAGCGATCTGCGCTGATCGCTCGCGGGCCGAGGCGCCCGGCGCTCAGCCTTAAACGGGGAGCGCGATATGCTTGCGGACTTCGGCGATGAGGCCTGCGGGGTCGAGCGGTTTTGGAATGAAAGCCGCAGCCTGGCCCCTGCCGATCAAGTCCCTGTTGATCGCATGCTCGAGACCCTTGTCGAGCCGCGTGCCGCTATAGACGATCACCGGAATATGCTGAGTGGAGCGTGTGATCTTGATGCGGCTCAGCAGATAATGGCCGCTGCCCTGCTCCATGTCGTAATTGGTGACGATGAGATCGGGCTGGCTCTTGAGCGCGATCAGGAATCCATCCATGCCGCTCGAACCGTGGATGATTTCGACCGGATATTTCTGCAACCCTTGCGTCAGGGTTCTCAGCCTCGCCGGATCGTCATCGACGAGGAGGATGCGCGGGGTGCTCGCGTGATGCGCGACGGGCTCGGCCTTTGGCTCCGATCGCTCGTTGCGGAGAATCTCGAAGATGAGCGGCTCGAGGTCGTTCCAGGTCTCCTCGCTCTTATGGACGTAATATGCGTGGAGGTCCTTGCAGCGCTGTATCGCGGCGTCGTCGGCCCGCGCCGTCAGCACGATGACGGGGACCGGTGCGAATTTTCGATCCGACAGCCGCTCCATCACCCTGAAGCCCTCGACGTCTGGCAGATTGAGATCGAGGATGAGCAGGTCGGGCCTCGTTTTGCCGACCTTCAGCACGGCCTTGAGCCCGTCATAGGCGGTTTCCACCTGCATGCCGAGATGCCGGCACCTGAGCTCGAGATATTCGACGATGTTCGGATCGTCGTCGGCGATGACGACGGTCTTGCCCTCGAGGCTCGGCCGGGTTTGCGCCGCCGACAACGTGCTGCTGTCGGGCTGCTTTTGGCGGACTGCTTGGGGATGATGCCGATCTGACACGGGCGTTTGCTCTGGCTTTGGCGGCGAGCCAGAGCATATGGGCTAAATCCTAACGGGTTCCTTAGAGGAGCGTTAACTAAGCGCTAGCCTTTGCCAACGCATCGGCCTCGTCATCGGTGAACACGCGACTGCGGGTGAGGAAGCGCAAGCCTTCAGGCGCCTCCAGCGTGAAGCCGTGACCCCGGCCCGGCACGACGTCGATGGTGAGCTGGGTGTGCTTCCAATACTCGAACTGGTCGGCGTCCATGAACACCTCACAGCCGCCGATCTCGCCGAGATAGACGTCGTTGCCGCCGACGCGGAACTCGCCCTTCGGAAAGCACATCGGCGCCGAGCCGTCGCAGCAGCCCCCGGACTGATGGAACATCAGCGGGCCGTGCTTCTGCTTCAGCCGCTCGATGAGCTCGAGCGTGGCGTCAGTGGCAAGGACTCGTTCGACCATGGCAATGGCCTCTCCAACTCGCGATCGCCGGCCGCCGCCGGTGCCGTTCCTATTATAGCGTCCTTATGACGGGCGAGGCCCTTCCGTCTCGAATTTATATGCCGTCATGGGCACATTTGCCGGCGGATCATTTTCGAAGGAGAACTGTCATGGGACGAGCAGAGGTCCGCGAATGTTCGAGATCTTCGCTCTTTCTGATGGGCCAGGATGCCCACGGAAACTGGGTTGTTCAAGAACAGCGCGGCATGTGTGGCGGAACTCTTCGCCGATCACGCCACCGCGCTCCGGTTTGCGATGTATGAGAATGGCAATCGGCCGCAAGCCGTCGTCATGGTTCCGGGCATCTTCGAGCTCGATATGAAACGAGGGGCGGACAACGTTCAAGGCTGCCGCGCACTATTGGCCTTCAGCACAATCGACGCGCCGCATAATGGGGGCACCTTGGGGGGTCGCGCTTTTCGCGCGGCCCCTCAAGACCGTCAGACGGGACTCTCGCCTCCTAGAAGAAGCCGAGCGCCTTCGGGCTATAGCTCACCAGCACGTTCTTGGTCTGCTGGTAATGGTCGAGCATCATCTTGTGCGTCTCGCGCCCGATGCCCGACTTCTTGTAGCCGCCGAACGCCGCGTGCGCCGGGTAGAGGTGGTAGCAATTGGTCCACACCCGTCCCGCCTGGATCGCGCGGCCGAAATTGTAGGCGCGGTTGATGTCGCGCGTCCACACGCCGGCGCCCAGCCCGTACAGCGTGTCGTTGGCGATCGAAAGCGCCTCCTCCTCGTCGTCGAACGGGGTGACCGAGAGCACGGGGCCGAAGATCTCCTCCTGGAAGATGCGCATCTTGTTGTTGCCCTCGAACACCGTGGGCTCGACGTAATAGCCACCGGCCAGCTCGCCCTTGAGCTTGGTGCGCTCGCCACCGGTTAGCAGCTTGGCGCCCTCCTTCTTGCCGATGTCGATGTAGGAGAGGATCTTCTCGAGCTGGTCGTTCGACGCCTGCGCGCCCATCATGGTGTCGGCGTCGAGCGGGTTGCCCTGCTTGACCTTCTTCACCCGGGCGATCGCCTTCTCCATGAACTTGTCGTAGATCGAGCGCTGCACCAGCGCGCGCGACGGGCAGGTGCACACCTCGCCCTGGTTCAGCGCGAACATGGTGAAGCCTTCGAGCGTCTTGTCGAAGAAGTCGTCGTTCTCGGCCATCACGTCGGCGAAGAAGATGTTGGGCGACTTGCCGCCGAGCTCGAGCGTGACCGGGATCAGGTTCTCGCTCGCATATTGCATGATGAGCCGGCCGGTCGTGGTCTCGCCGGTGAACGCCACCTTGGAGATGCGCTTGTTCTGGGCGAGCGGCTTGCCGGCCTCGACGCCGAAGCCGTTGACGACGTTGAGCACGCCCGGGGGCAGCAGGTCGCCGACGAGATCCATCATCACCATGATCGACATCGGCGTCTGCTCGGCCGGCTTCAGCACGATGCAATTGCCGGCGGCGAGCGCGGGCGCGAGCTTCCAGGTCGCCATCAGGATGGGGAAGTTCCACGGGATGATCTGGCCGACCACGCCGAGAGGCTCGTGATAGTGATAGGCGATGGTCTCGTGATCGATCTCCGACAGGGAGCCTTCCTGGGCGCGGATGCAGGCGGCGAAATAGCGGAAATGGTCGATGGCGAGCGGGATGTCGGCGAAGCTCGTCTCGCGGATCGGCTTGCCGTTGTCGATGGTCTCGACCGCGGCGAGCACCGACAAATTCTCCTGCATGCGGTCGGCGATCTTGTTCAGGATCTCGGCGCGCTTGGCCGGCGCCATCTTGCCCCAGGCGTCCTTCGCCTTATGCGCCGCGTCGAGCGCAAGCTCGATGTCGGCCGCTTGCGAGCGGGCGATCTGACAGACCGGCTTCCCGGTGATCGGGCTGATATTGTCGAAATAGGCGCCGGCGACCGGTGCAACCCACTTGCCGCCGATGTAATTGTCGTAGCGTGACCTGAGCGCGACGCGCGCGTTTAGGGTCTGGATGACCTCGTGAAGCATGATGTCCTCCCTTGGACGAAAGCCGCTTTTTGATTTTTCTGAGCAATCCTGAGCCTCCACCTTGACCCGCGTCAAGGGGAACCTGAGAGTTGCGCTGTTAGGCGGAAGGCCGAAGCGGGAACGCTGCCCGCGCCTGGGCGTTCGGCGCTTGAAAACAGAGGCTGAGGAGGAACGCGATGGCAAACCAAAGTGGCATCAATCCGGTGATGGCCTTCGTGCTGGGGGCGGTCGTGGTCGCGCTCATCGTGGCGGGCTACGTCTATTACCAGCGCACCCACCGCGACGTGGTGAAGATCGACGTGCCCGGCTTCCAGGGCGAGATCTCCAAGGACAAGGGTATCGACATCGAGGTCGGCAAGGACCGTTGATTCCCCGCATAGTGTGTGGGCACGGCAAGCCAAAATGGAGAGAATGTAACTGAAGCGAACGTAGCGGTTGTGCTACGGTCCGGCCCGCACGCATCCTGCCCGGTTCCCTCCATGCGTCTTGCCGCGTTCTGCTCGCTTCTCCTCTGCGTCCTCGCCGTCCCGTACGCTTTCGCTCAAAGCCCAAACGGCATCACCGAGAAGGAGAACCGGCGGCTGCACCAGGCGCTTCAGCCTTTCGCCGTGCCGCCCGACCTGCCGCATGTCGAGCTCTACTCAGACGCGCCGGTCGGCAACACCATCGACGATCGCGACGGCGACGGGCTGACCAACGAGGTCGAGAAGCGGCTCGGGACCAATCCGAGAAATCCCGACACCGATGGCGACGGCCTCCTCGATGGCTGGGAAGTTTACGGCGTGAATGGCATCGACCTGCCGGGCAAGGGCGCCTCTCCGCTGCACAAGGATATCTTCGTCGAGATGGACTACATGGTCCGCGCGAGCGCCGCCAACGGTCTCGGCCCTAACGATGCGGTCATCAGCGCAATCGAGGCGATCTTTGCCAACGCGCCCGTGCCCAATCCTGACGGCCGCGACGGCATCGCGCTCCATCTCGAGCTCGGCAACGAGGTGCCTTACGACGAGGTCCTCGACCCCACCGAAGAGGAGTTCGTCAAGCTGAAAAGCGCGAATTTCGCTAGCCGGCGCGCTCCCGTCTATCACTACATGATCTGGGCCAATCGCTACGAGGACGACGATTCGAGCGGATACTCGTTCGAGGTCCCGGGCTCCGACTTCATCGTCACGCTCGGCGGCTGGAACAACGGCAACGGCGGCACCGACGGCGAGAAGATCGGCACCTTCGCGCACGAGCTCGGCCACAATCTCGGTCTGAAGCACGGCGGCTCCGACGAGACCAACTTCAAGCCGAACCACCTCAGCATCATGAACTATTTCTTCCAGACCGACGGCGTGCTGCGCGACGGCAAGCGCGTTTACGACTATCAGCGCTTCGCTCTGCCGATGCTGAAGGAGTATCAGCTTCGCGAAGGCAAAGGCTTGGGCGGGAGCCCTGTTCTCCGCGGCTACACCACAGCTTTCTGGTTGACCCATGACAAGGCCCAGCCGGTGCCGGGCGCTGGACCGATTGATTGGGACCAGAACGGACGGATCGACTCCGCTCCCCGCCGGCGGGACGTCAACGACGACGGGAAGTTTGGCGCGTTGAAGGGCACACCCAATGAATGGTCGGTCCTCGTCTTCAACGGCGGCACCATCGGGAAGAGGCAGGATATCGGCGCGTTGCTGAGCGTCGCGCGCTCGCGGTACAAGAAGATGCCGGGCCCTGAGCTGTCGCAAGACACCCAGCGCAAGATTTGCCAGAGCTTTACCCAACCCTAAGGGATCAGCACCGCGGCGCCGGTCAGCTCGCCCTCGCGCAGGCGTTTGAGCGCTTCGTTGGCCTGTGCAAGCTTCATCGGCACGACCGTGGTCTTGACCGGCACCTTGGGCGCGAGCGCCAGAAACTCGCGCGCATCGTCCCGCGTGAGATTGGCGACCGAGCGGACGACGCGCTCCTCCCACAGGATCTCGTAAGGGAAGCCCGGGATGTCGCTCATATGGATGCCGCCGCACACGACCACGCCGCCTTTGCGCACCGCCTTCAGCGCCGCCGGCACGAGCGCGCCGACCGGGGCGAAGATGATGGCAGCGTCGAGCGGCTCAGGCGGCATCTCGTCAGATCCTCCGACCCAGACCGCGCCGAGCAGCCTCGCGAACTCTTGCGCCTTCGTGTCGCCGGCCCTCGTGAAGGCATAGATCTCGCGTCCCTGATGGCGCGCGACCTGCGCGACAATATGGGCGGCCGCGCCGAAACCGTAGATGCCGAGGCGCGACGGTGTTCCGAGAACCGGGTTGCCCGTCATCTTCAGCGAGCGATAGCCGATCAGCCCGGCGCAGAGGAGCGGCGCGGCCTCCGCGTCGCTATAACCTTCGGGAATGGGAAAGACGTAGCGCGCATCGGCCACCGTGTATTGGGCGTAGCCGCCGTCGATCTGATAGCCGGTGAAGCGCGGATGGTCACAGAGATTCTCGCGGCCGGCGCGGCAATAGAAGCAGGTGCCGTCGGTGAACCCGAGCCACGGCACGCCTACCCGTTCGCCTACGGCAAAGCCCTCGACATCGTTGCCGAGTGCCTCGACATGACCGATAATCTCGTGCCCGAGCACGAGCGGGAGCTTCGGCTGATTAAGTTCGCCGTCGAAGACATGGAGGTCGGTGCGGCACACCCCGCAGGCTGCGACCTTGATGAGCACCTGATGCGGTCCTGGCGCAGGTACCTTCAGCTCCACCGCCTGAAGCGGCGTCCCCGCCCGGTCCAGCACCATCGCCTGCATCGTTTGCGGAGGCATAACCTATCCCGCGGCCTTGGCGGCTTCGAGGCGCTGCGCGCGGTCTTTCAGCGTATCCTCAATGCGCTTCAGCCAGGCCATGTCCTCGCCGCGTCCCTCGCGCATCTCGCGGATCAGTTTGAGATTGCGCGCCGTCGTCTCGAGCTCCCACGAGGCGCGCGCGACGGAAAGCGCCTCGCCGAGCTTCTCCTCGGCATCGTCGGCGTCGCGCGCGAGCACGGCAAGCTCGAGCAGCGTCGCGTGGTCCCAATAATCAGGCGCCCGCGCTGCCTTGCGCGAGGCCGAGTAGCGCACCACGGGCAAAATCTCCGCTTGGCGCGGATCTGGCTTCGGCATCATCTCCATCAGCGTCACCGCGTTGATGCCGGGATAGGCGTCGCGCCAGTCGGCCTCGAAGCCGGCGAGGTAAGCGTCGATCGCGTTCTTGAGCAGGGCGCGCGCCTCCGGCAGCCCCTCCTTCTTGGCGAGGTCCCAGCGGTCCTTGTAGATGCGGCCCAAGAGCGCGTTCGTCTCGCTCGATGGGCCGAACTCGGCGATCACCTCAATCAGCACCTTCTCGGCATCTTGGAAGCGGCCCTCGCGGTTGAGCGCAAAGCCGAGCTGCTCGCGCATCATCCTCGCGCGCTTGAGCGGCAGCGGCATGCGTTCATAGAGATCGATCATCGCCTTGTGCGCCTTCACATCGCGCAGCGAGAGAAAGAGATCGACCACGACGCCCGACTCGACCTCGAGCAGATTGGCGAGCGCAGGCTCACGCGCGACCGCTTGCACCGCGTCGGCGCCCTGCTTCACCGCCGCACGCAAGCGGTCCTTGTATTTCTTCGAGTAGTCGTATTGCGAGCGGAAGGAGTTGGTCTTGCTGTGGTCGACTTCCGTGCGCGGCATGTCCTCGATGAGCTGGAAGATCGGGCTGTCGTCATGCGGGTTGCCGCGCGCGGCGATGAGCTGGTCGGCGATCGCGGCAATGACGGCTTCCGCGCCGACCGGCTCGCCTAAGCCGTCGGTTTTGTAGGCGATGCCGCGCACGAGAGCGATGTCGAAGGGGAGCACCGTTCCCTCGCCGAACACGATCACCGTCGAGCGCGGCCGCATCGCGTGGCGGATGCCGAGCTCGTAGAACACGTTTGGATTGGCGCCGGTGATGTCGGCCACGGCGTAATGGCAGAGCATCAGCCGCTCGAACATCGGCTTGTGGATGGTGCCGCCGATCTTCTCCTCGTCGGCACGGATCGGCTCGAGCCCTGCGCACGCCACCGCCGGCGCGATGACCTTCTCGTAGACGGCATCGAAATTGGTCACGCGGCCCGCCGCGTCGAGCTTCTTGCCGAACGGCATCAGCACGAAGCAGAGCGGGGCGAGCTGTTCGATCTCATCCACGAGCAGTCCTCTCGACCTAAGCTAGTCCTTGTTGCTCTTGATCGCGGCCTGGATCGAGGCGTCGGGCTTGCCGAGCCATTGCTCGTTGGAGCCGCCGGTGAGGAGCAAGCCCCAAGCCTGCTTGCCGGCAGGGGCGAACAGAACGAAGAGCTGATTGTCGCCGCAGTCATGCGCCTTGCACACATAACCGAGGAGATAGGCTTTGCCGCCAAGCTGGACCATCTTCGCCGGGTTGGACGGACCGTCGAAGGTCTTGGCGTAGCTGGCGACCCAGGAGGGCACGTGCTCGCCCGCAAGCATCGCCTTCCATGCGGCGAGATAGGCGGGCTCCTTCAGCATGTCGAAGAGATAGGGGTCTTTATCCAGCGCGTTGGCCGCGGGCGCGGCAAGGAGCAGTACGGCAAGAACGAGACGTCTGATGATCATCGTGACCTCCATGGTTCACCGCGCGTCTATTCTACTCTGCCAGCGTCCTTGCAGCCTATGGTCGTCCCGTAAGTGCCGAGGCTGATGCCTGTCTGCTTGTCGGGGGCGACGAGCGCCTCGATCGTACCGGCGGCGAAGCAATAATAACGCGCGGCGAGCAGCGTCTGATCCCGGCCCGAGCGGAACCTGGCCGAGCGCGAGATCATTTCCATCTGCGCCCGCGCCGAATTCGCGATCGCGCGCGCGTTCGCTAACACCGAGGACGGCGTCGCAGGGTCCGCTGCCGCGAGCGCGGCATCGACGCCGTTAGCGTTCAGGCTCTTGAGCAGGAGGCAGCTGTCGCTCGCGAGATAATCCTTGTAGGCATCCGAGCCCGCCACCGGCGCGAGAAGGCTCTCCTGCGCCTCGATCAGCCGATCGGCTGCCTCGCTCAAATCCTTGCCGGCTGTGTCGTGGAGAATGGTCGAGACCTCATCGCGATAGGACTGCCAGGTCTCGGGCTCGATCTCGAGCGGCGCTTGCCCCGATGCCGCCATGACGATGTCGCAAGCCTCGAGATTCTTGAAGGCAAGCGCTGGCCCTGACCACGCAAGGACGGCGAGCGCGGCGAGGGTCGCGCGGAGCGCTCTCACTCCAATTCTTCGCGCAAGCGCTCGAGCAGCGCCGAGCGGTGCACGGCCGGCTGCAATTGGTAGCGGTAATAGCCGACCATGTCCTTGATGCGCTGGAACTGGAGCGGCGTGAACTGCTTCATGCACGCATCGTCGGAATAGTCCATGTAGTTCTCGACCGGGTTATAGCGGGTCTCGTTCTGGCAGGAGGATTTCTGCCCGAGCGGGCAACCAGCGGCCGAGTTGGCCTCGTAGGCCGTGTCGGAGATCTCGTCGCCGGGGTCGTCGCAGCCGTTTTCGAAAGTGTGGAACAGACCGCACCAATGGCCGATCTCATGCACCGCCGTCATGCCGAGATTGTAGGGCGAGTCCTGGTTCGAACTCGGGCAGCGACATCTGGTTGATGACGACCCCGTCCATTACCGGATAGGCCCCGAGATACCAGGGGAAGGTCGCCCAGCCGAGCAGCCCGTCCGGCAGGTCGGCGGTATAGAAATTGAGCGAGCGGTCGGTCGCCCGCCCGAGCTCCGCCTTCATCGAGGCCTCCTCAGGCGTCGAGATGCCGACGCGATACCATTTGGCATTCTTGGTGCGATCGACGCCGGCCATCTGGAACTCGAGCAGAGTAGGCGCGTAGACCTGATTGAGCAGCGCGATCTGCGCCTCGAGCTGACGGTCGGGCAGATTGCCCGCCGCCCCGTCATGAATGATGTGGTAGTGGACCGGAATGACGGTCTTGGCGTTGAACTCGATGTTGTTGCTGCGGAGCGCCGAGCGAACGCGCTGTGTGCGCCGGATGTCGTAGAGCGTGGGCAGAGGCGTCCCGCAACGCCGGCCGCTCGAGACGAAGGCCTTGCGGTTCGCATATTCGGTGCCGCCCACCTTGATCGGCGCATCGTTGTCGGCCGCGAAGGCGCCCACACTTGCGACCGTGCTCGCGAGCCCAGCGCAGACTGCGCATGTCATGAATTCGCGCCGATTCATTGCCATCCTTCCTATCGACGATGGTGGAGAATGGTGGAAGTCGAGATGCCGGCGCGCAAGACCGGGGCAAGGAACGTTGCTGGGGTCATGGTTTCGGCCGGCGACGCTTGAACGACGGCCGGGAGCCTATAGCGAAACCGCCAGGGCGTCACGTTAAAGGGAAGCAAGAATAGCTCGCCCCAACAGGAAGGTCGGGGGAGGGCTGCTCGGCTAGTGCCTGACGAGCGGCCAGCCCTGAAGGCTCGGGCGAAGCGCCGTGACGGGCGCGTCTGGCGACGCCTGATAGGCACCCGAGGGCTTTGATGTCTTGAGACCGAGCAGGAGCCGTTCCGGCACAAGGGATGATGCCGACCACAGCGCCGCGAAAGCGAGTCGTCCGAGCCTCACGCGGTCTGACGCCGCATCGTCGAAGAGAGCGAGCGCGTTACGCTTGTCGGCGTCGCGGCGCATGGGGTCTCCCGACCAGCACATGGCGTTGCCATAGGTCGCCTGTTCATGGGCATCGAGCAGGCGGGGATTGCGCGCCCAGCGAATGAGGTCGGAGGCTTTCTCCTTCGGCGCCAATTCGGTGAGGCTCGCGAACAGCTCGCGGAGCTCGTCCGCAGGCTCGAGCTTGGCGAGGATCGCCTTGGCGCTTATGCCGGCGCCGGTCAGCTCATCCTTCTTGTAGATGAGCGCTCGCGCCGGGCCTGAGCTTGCCGAGCGCAGGATCAGAGTGACGGCGAGGGGCGCTTGCCCACGCTCCTTGGCGCGCTCGACGAAGCGCGACACCATCTCGATATGCCGATCGATCTCGGCCTCGCTCAAATCCCTCGCAACTCCCGAACCGGCCACAACGCGCATTTTCCCCCTCGCATTATTGTGGAAGTGGCTTGCCGGGCAGAGACGCTATGGCGCTTGGCCGTGGCCTGCTATGAATAGCAAGAACAGGGTTAAGGAAGGCTTGATCGAAGCCCTTTTTCGATACGCCAAACGCTTCAGGCCTCTGCCGAAACGGCCGTTTTCGGCCACGGCTTCCTTGGGTTAGGCCCGGGCTCAACCCCCGTCATGCAAGCCCCGGGCGCTCGCGCCCCGAATCCGAACGCCGAACCTGCGAACTCAGTTCACACCCCTGTCATGTTTTTTTGGGGAGCCACGCCCAGCGACGAAAAGTTGCGTGGCCGGAACCAAAGCGGGCCCGGCAGATTTAACCATCGGTTCTGGCGCTGCTCCCCCTGTCATCAAAGTCGGCTAGCGCCGGTTCCGGCGTTTGGGAGTACGGAGAAGCCCGGCCTGACCCCGTAGACCGGGCTTCTTCTTGTTTTCCGCCAACCTGATGCCGGATCGCGTTACGGCCAGACGCATTGCCCAAAGCGGCTCTCCCCCCAAAAGCAGCAAGAGAATATCGTGCCCCGAATACGGAAAAGGGGGCTGCCGGAGGGGAGGGGCGCATGGTGCCTTGGCTGGTGCTGATCGGGATCGTGCTGGTCCCCACTGCGGGCTTCCTCCTGTGGAGCTGGCGAAGCTCGCGCAACGACATGGCGCTGATGCGTGCGACGGAGACGACCCGGGCGGCTGACGTGGCCAGGCTCCCGGCCGGAAGCTTGGTCGAGGTCAAGGGCAAACTCCGCTGCGCCTCTCCCGTGACCGGGGAGCTGTCGAAAGCCCCGTGCGCCCATTTCGTAACCACCGTCGAGCGTGACTATGAGGTCGTGGAATACGACGCCAAGCGCGGGACCTCATACCGCGCGCGCAAGACGGAGATCGTGCAGTCGAACACGCTCTTTGCCCCCTTCGAGATTGAGGACGAAAGCGGCAGGGCTGCCGTCTCACCGGCGGACGCGATCATCGAAGGAATCGAAATCGGTCGCCCGCGAACATGGTCATCAACTTGAAGGTGGGAACGAGAGCGTGATGCAGGCCGCGCTCGGGAACGTCAACAAGAATACCGATCGGACGCTCGGCTTCCGCTACAAGGAGATGCACCTGCCGCTCGACGTCGAGGTTTATGTGCTTGGTGTCGTCGGCGAGAACCGTTGCATCGGAGCGCCGCCAGCCGGAGCCAAGGGCCAGCGCTTCCTCATCAGCGTCAACTCGGAGGAGGCCCGCGCGGCGGAGCTCGGCACCAAGAGCAAGTGGATGCTCGGGCTTGGCGTCGCCTGTTTGATTGGCGCCGTCGCCTGTCTCGGATCGGCATTTTGGTTGGCGCAGACGGGGTTTAGCGTGGAGGGGCCGCGTGACATCCTGCAAGGCGCGTCGTGGTGGTAGGGGGATTTCGAATGCGGCGCGGTACCGCATTTGACGGTCAGCATGTTTCCCCAATCCGGAGCTAAGCCGGTGCCCGCAAAATAGCTCCGCGGTCGACCCCCATGCGTCTCTTCGCTGCCCTCGTCCTTCTGCTCGCCTCGGTGACGGCTTCTGAGGCCGCCCCCAACATCGTCGTCATCATGACCGACGATCAGGAGGACACGGGCTCGATGGCCTATATGCCGAAGCTGCACGCGCTTCTCGCCGAGCAGGGCGTGACCTTCACCAACAGCTTCGTCAATTTGCCGCTCTGCGCCCCAAGCCGCGCCTCCTTCCTCACCGGGCTCTCGGCACACAACACCGGCATCAAGGCCAACAACCCCGCTGACGGCGGCGGCTGGGAGGCCTTCAAGGACAAGGAGGCGAACGCTCTTCCCGTCTGGCTCGACCGCGCCGGCTACAAGACCGCGCTGCTGGGCAAATATGTCAATCGCTACGGCCAGCAGAGCAATTTCGGCGCTCTGCTCGCCTGGGCCGGCAATCTCGTCAATGTCGAGCTCAAGGGCGCGACCATCGGCAATCCGCGCGATTGGGTGCCACCCGGCTGGGATCTTTGGTACGCGTTCACCGAATGGCGCGCCCGGTATTTCGACTATGCCGTCAACGAGAACGGCACCATTCTCCATTTCGGCTATCGGCCTGACGACTATTCGACCGACGTACTGAAGGAGCGCGCAACCCGCTTTATCGCCGACCAGGCGTCAAAGCCCGACCCCTTCTTCATGCTGATCGCCACCAAGGCGGTCCATGCGCAAGGAAGCCGCGCGATTCCGGCGCCGCGCGACGCGCAGGACCTCGAGGAGGTGAAGCTCCCCATCGGCCCCTCGTTCAATCGCAAGGATGCGAGCCACAAGGCGCCGAAGACGCGCTTCGTCCAAGGAGTCTCTAAGGCCAAGCTGGCCAAGGCCTATCGCGCCGAGCTCCAGTCGCTGCAATCGGTCGACGATCTCGTCGAGGCGGTGGTCGATGCGCTGAACAGAGCGGGCAAGCTCGACGACACTCTGATCGTCTACACCGCCGACAACGGGTTCCTGTACGGCCAGCATCGGCTGATCGGGAAGTCGGCGCCTTACGAGGAGTCGATCAAGGTTCCGCTCGTAATGCGCGGTCCCGGTATCCCGAAAGACGAGACAAGAGCCGAGCTCGTGAACAATCTGGATGTGGTCGCGACCATCGCCGAGCTTGCGGGAGTCTCTCCCGACTACGCGCTCGACGGACACACGCTCGCCCCGCTCTTCGCCGATGCGAATGCGCCCTGGAGGAGCGCCCTTCTCATCGAGAGCCCGGTCAGCCGCTTCCAGAGGTCTGACAGCCGCTTCACCGGGGTGCGCACCGCGACGCTGAAATATGTGAGATACGATCGCGGCTTCGAGCAGCTCTTCGACCTCAGGACCGACCCCTATGAGCTCAGGAACGAGGCCGGCAAGGCGTCCCACGCACGCGACCTTGCGTCGCTCAGGAGCCTTAACGAGGCGCTCAAGAGCTGCACCGGGGCGAGCTGCTTCGTGCCTTGAGGCTCGTCGGACCAGTCCAGCCGGGCGAAAGAGACAGTTGGTGTTCGCGCCAAGCAGTCCTAAATATCTGCTGATGACCGAACACCTCACCAAAGAGCGCATTCTCGAGGCCCTTAAGCGCGTCAAGGGCCCCGAACTCGCGCGACGACATCGTTTCGCTCGGCCTCGTCTCGGAAGTCGTGATCCACAAGGGTAAGGTCTATTTCGCGATCTCCGTCGACCCGGCGCGCGCGAAGGAGCTCGAAGCTTTGCGCGAGGCCGCCGAAAAGGCTGTTTCCGCAGTGGCTGGGGTGGAGGGTGTCGCCGTGACGCTGACCGCCGACCGCGCGCCAAACGCTCCGCGAAGCGGCGGCGGCAATGGCGGAGGTGCCGCGCCGTCGCAATCGTTCGCGAGGCCAGGAGCCGCGCGCGATGCGCGCCATCGCCCAGGCGGCCTTCCGGGTGTCGCCAACATCATCGCCGTCGCCTCGGGCAAAGGCGGCGTCGGCAAGTCGACCACGGCGGTCAATCTCGCGCTCGGGCTGAAGGAGCACGGGCTCAAGGTCGGCCTGCTCGACGCGGACATCTATGGTCCCTCGATGCCGCGCCTGCTTGGGCTCAAGGGCCAGCCGCAACAGGTCGCCGGCAACAAGCTTCAGCCCATGGAGGCTTATGGGCTCAAGGTGATGTCTATGGGCTTCCTCGTCGATGAGGAGACGCCGATGATCTGGCGCGGACCGATGGTGATGTCAGCTCTGTCGCAGATGCTGAAGGACGTCGCCTGGGGCGAGCTCGACGTGCTCGTGGTCGACATGCCGCCGGGCACTGGCGACGCTCAGCTCACCATGGCGCAGCAAGTGCCGCTCGCCGGCGCCGTCATCGTCTCCACCCCGCAGGATCTCGCTCTCATCGACGCGCGCAAAGGTCTTGCCATGTTCCGCAAGGTGAACGTGCCGGTGCTCGGCATCGTCGAGAACATGAGCACCTTCATCTGCCCCCATTGCGGGGAGCGCTCCGATATTTTCGGGCATGGCGGCGCGCGTGCAGACGCAGAGAGACTCGGCGTTCCGTTCTTGGGCGAGGTGCCTCTGACGATCGAGATCCGCGAGACCTCCGATGCCGGGCGGCCCGTGGTGGCGACCGAGCCGAAATCTCCCGCCGCGGCCGCCTATCGCGAGATCGCCGCCCGCGCTCTCGCCGAGCTTGGGCGCGAGAAGGGCGCGGCGCGGCCCGCGCCGCAGATCGTGATGGAGAGCTAGACGGTTGTACAAAGCGGGGCAACTCAGCTAACTCAATTCTGGCGTGAGAGGAGTTCACCGACCAAGGCTCGCTATCCGCCGCAGTGATCAAGCTCGAGCGACCAAGTCTCCCGGTTTTTGCGATTGGCGCTGGCGCCGTTCATCTGATCGCTCTCGCCCTCCTTCTGCCGCTCCTGATCACTCTGCCGGGACCTGGCAGCGACGCCCCTCCCAAGCCCGTCAATGTCGAGGTCGATCTCGGTTCCCGTGCGGATCCCGCGCCGATCGTGCCGGACGTCTCATCGAGCCGCCCTGCTCCTGCCGAACAGACCTCGGCGCTCCCCGCAGCATCCGAAGCTGAGGGCGAAACGCCCGATGCGCTTGCCGATGTCGGTCGATGCCAAACCCTCCTCCGAGGCTGAGACGGAAGCCGCGCCGGTAAAGGCCAAACCCGTGGCCAAGTCGGTGACGGCACCGAAGGCGAAGCCGAAAATCCAGGCGAAGGCCGCCAAGCCCGCGCCCAAGGTGGTGAGGGCGTCGCCTCAGAGAAAACCGTTGTTTACGCGGGGCAGGCCCTCCAAGCCGCTGTTCGGCGGCGGCACGACGCGCTCCACGTCGCAGGGACCGTCGTGGAGCGCTCTCCTCAATGCGGCGCCCTCAGCCGGCGACGCCAACCGCTAGCGCACAGCTGAGACGAGCCTGCGCACCGCGCGGCATTCCTGAATGGGTGATCAGGCGGCGCTGCTTCGCGTCTTGAGCGGCGTGACTTTTTCGGTGTTGGACTTCGAGGGCTGCTCGGCCGCGCCCGGATAGCCGTACAGGAAGCCCTGCACTTGCGGGCAGCCGAACTCGCGCAGCATCGCTGCTTGCTCTTCCGTCTCGACGCCTTCTGCGGTGATGGTCACGTCGAGCGACTTGCCGAGTGCGATGATGGTCTTGACGATGGCCCGCATGGCCGGGTCGCGCGTCATGTTGCGGATGAACTGGCGGTCGATCTTGATCTTGGAGAAGGGGAAGCGGGCAAGGTAGCTCAAGCTCGAATAGCCCGTGCCGAAATCGTCCATGGCGATGGCGACGCCCAGATCGCGCAGGCGGTTGAGCTTGCTCAGCACCTCCTCGGTGTCGTTGATGAGGAGGCTCTCGGTGATCTCTAGCTCGAGCCGCGAAGGGGCTAGTTTCGTCTCCTTCAGGACCTGCGCCACCGTCTCGGCGATGTCGCCGTCGCGGAACTGCGCGGGCGACAGATTGACCGCGACCGTCAGCGGCTCCGACCACGTCGCGGCGTCGCTGCAAGCACGCCGGAGCACCCATTCCCCGATCGGCACGATGAGGCCGGTGTCCTCGGCAACCGAGATGAAGTGTCCAGGCGCGATCTTGCCATGCACCGGATGATGCCAGCGGATCAGAGCCTCCGACCCGCATTGCCGCTCCGTGGCGAGGTCGTATTGCGGCTGGTAGACGACGTCGAACTCGTTGCGTCCGAGCGCAAGCCTGAGCTCGTGCTCGACCAGGCGCCGGCGCTGCAGCGCCTTGTCCATGCTCGGCTCGAAGAAGCACATGCGCTGGCCGCCGTCGCCCTTGGCGCGCGCAAGAGCGATGGCCGCGTGGCGCAGTATCGTGGTGGGCTTGTCGCCGTCGGCAGGGGCCATGGCGATGCCGACGCTCGTCGTCAGTAGTAGGTCCTTGTCGCCGACCTGGAACGGCCGGCGCAAGGCGTCGACCAGCCGGTTCATGAAGGCCATGACGTCGCCGAGATTGGTGATGTCGACGAGCGCGATGGCGAATTCGTCGCCGCTCAGCCGGGCCAGGAGATCGCGGTCGCGCAAGGTGAGCTTGATGCGCGCGCCGATCTCGCGCAGCACTTGGTCGCCGCCGGCATGGTCTGCCGCGTCGTTGATCTCCTTGAACTTGTCGATGTCGAGACCGAGCACCGCGATCTGCGTCCGGTCGCGGGTCATGCGCTGCATGGCCTCGCTCAGCCCCTCGACGAAGGCGCGGCGGTTGGCGAGTCCTGTAAGCGCATCGTGGCTCTCGAGATAACGCACCTGCTCCTCAGCCTGCCGGCGCTCTTGGCCGCGCATCCAGGCGAAGGCGACGGGGGTAGCGATGCCAACCCCGAGCAGGAGCAACGTGATGGCGGCAATGATGCCGAAATAGTCGGACAGCACGTTCGCCTGATCGGTCTGGTTGAGATAGACGAACAGCGTGCCGCGCGGCTCTCCGTTCATTTGCAGCGGGAGCGTGAGTACGGCGAAGTGGGTGGGAGAAGCGCCTTTGACCGAGGCCTCGTACAGGGCAACCTCCGGCGTCTCCGACGTCGGGCCTGCCGTGGCCGTTGCTGGAGCATCCGACAGGTTCAATCCGGAAAGCCCGCTCGTGAATCTGAGCCGCTCGGCTTCATCGTAGAGCTCGAAGCGGAGCACGCGGTGGGAGTAGCCCGCATGATCGAGAATATTGGCAAGTTGCGGCGCTAGCCCCGGGCGCGTCAGCGCGTCGAACACGGCGTCCGGCTCTTTCAGCATTTGCGCGCGGATGCGATCGGCCGCGGTCACGGCCTCGCGCCGCAATTCCAAGGTGCTGATCTTGCCCGGCGCCAAAAAGGCGGTGACCGCGATCAGCGCGCAAAGCAGCGCCAATCCCGTCCAATGCCATTGCTTCTTGAGCGATTCAAAAACCGCCATTGATCGCCGCCGCTGCTTGCCGATTCCCGGCTAGTTCGCTGATTAGGAGCGGCAATTTATCGAATGATGCGTTAAGAACGCCTAAGCCCCGGGCCGGGAACAGCCAGATGGGAGATTCATCCGCCTGCTGAAGGCTTGAGCTTACGGGGGTTTTTGCCCGCCGTGGCAAGAGTTCGTTAGCCCTGCGCCGAAGCTTCACCCGCCTGTCATCGACATATGGCGGGAAATCGAGGGCTTTTCTCCCCGTCCGATGATGAAGTCATGGCCCTTGGGCTTGCGCGCGATGGCCTCGTCGATCGCGGCATGCAACAGGTCGTCGGACGCGCCCGCGCGCATCGGTGCGCGGAGATCGGCCGCATCCTCCTGGCCAAGGCACATGTAGAGCGTACCGGTGCAGGTGACCCGCACCCGATTGCAAGACTCGCAGAAATTGTGAGTGAGCGGAGTGATGAAGCCGAGCCTGCCTCCGGTCTCCGCCACGTGGACGTAGCGTGCGGGTCCGCCCGAGCGGTAATCGATGTCCTGAAGGGTGAAGCGCTGGTTGAGACGCGCCCTGACGAGCGACAGCGGCAGATATTGGTCGGTCCTGTCGCCGTCGATCTCGCCGAGCGGCATGGTCTCGATCAGGGTGAGGTCGAACCCTCTGCCATGGCTCCATTCGATCAGCCCCGAGATTTCCTCCTCGTTCACTTCGCGGAGCGCAACCGTATTGATCTTGATCTTGAGCCCGACGCGGTCGACCGCGTCGATGCCGCGCATCACCTGAGCGAAATCGCCGTAGCGTGTGATGGCGCGGAACTTGCCGGTGTCGAGCGTATCGAGCGAGACGTTGATGCGCTTGATGCCGCAATCCGCAAGCGCCGCCGCATGGCGCTCGAGCTGGCTGCCATTGGTGGTGAGGGTGAGATCGTCGAGCCCGTTGCCGAGATGGCGCGACAGCGCCTTGATCAGCCACATGATGTTGCGGCGGACGAGCGGTTCGCCCCCGGTTAGCCTGAGCTTCCTCACGCCGCGCGCCACGAAGGCGCTCGCCAGCCGGTCGATCTCCTCGAGCGTGAGGAGCTCCTGGCGCGGCAAGAAGGTCATGGCGTCGGACATGCAGTAGACGCAGCGGAAGTCGCACCGGTCGGTGACCGAGACGCGGAGATAAGTGACGCGCCGGGCGAACCGGTCGATCAGAGGTGCCGCGTTGCTAACCATTCTGCTCGTCGTCCTCTTGCGCAAGCGGGGTCTTGACCTTCCGCCGATAGGCCTTGGCGCTCTTCACTACGCGTTTCCGGTAGCGCGCGCCGGCAAGGGCCGCGGCAGCCGCGCTCCTGCGCTTGACAGGGTTCTTCGCCGTCACCTTCACCTTGCGTCCGCTACTCTTCTTGGCCACCGCGCTTGCCACCCTTAGCATCGAGGTGCTTTCGTCTCTAATATAAGTCTCTTCCGGGTTCCATATCAGGGATGGCCGGCGCCGGCGCGACTACAACCCCAAGGAGGCCGCCAGTGGACGAGCACCGCTTCAACATGTCGCTCAGGAAATATCTGAAGGAGGTGGGCGTGACCTCGCAGCAGGAGATCGAGAAGGTGGTGCGTGACGAGCACCTCGAAGGCAAGGGTAAGCTCAAGATGAAGATGGTGCTCACCGCCAAGGGCACCGGACTGAACCATGTGGTCGAAGGCGAGATCGACCTCGGTTAGTGACGGTTAGGATGGGCGCGATCATGGCCGAGCCCTGGCCGACCGAGCTTAAGCTCAGCAAGGACCGCCGCCTGCTCACCGTCGCCTTCGACGATGGGCGGCGCGCCGAGCTTCCGGCCGAACTCCTGCGCGTGCTCTCCCCGAGCGCCGAGGTGCAGGGCCATTCGCCGGAGCAGCGGGTGACAGTCCCCGGCAAGAAGAATGTCAGCATCGTGCGGGTCGAGCCGGTCGGCAATTATGCCGTGCGCATCGTCTTCGACGACGGCCACGATACCGGCCTCTATGTGTGGTCGTATCTGCACGAGCTCGGCGAGCACAAGGACGAGCGTTGGGGCGCCTATCTGCAAGAGCTCGCCGCCAAGCGCCTCACCCGCTAATCGCCTTTCGCCTTCGCTTCCTTGGCAAGCAGAGCGCGCTTGCGCTCGATGCCGCCGCGATAGCCGGTCAGCGATCCGTCGGATCCGATCACGCGGTGACACGGGATGGCCACAGCGATCTTGTTAGATCCGCAGGCTCGTGCAACGGCGCGCGTCGATTTCGGAGCGCCAATCGCTTTGGCAATGTCCGCATAGCTCGCCGTCGAGCCCACAGGGATGCGCCGCAACGCCTCCCAGACGCGGTGTTGAAACGCGGTTCCGCGAATGTCCAACGGAAGGTCGAGCCCTATGGTCGGATCCTCGACAAGCGAGATGACCCTAGCGGTCAGCTGCTCGAAGGCGCGATCGCCGGAGACGAGCTGCGCTTTCGGAAACCACTTGCTGAGATCGCTCGCGAGCCCATCGGGGTCGTCGCCGAAGAAGATGGCGCAGACGCCCTTGTCGCTTGCCGCGACTAGAACCAGGCCGAGCGAGCTGTCGCCGATCGCGAATTTGATCTCGGCGTTCGGCGCGCCCGATCGGAACTCGCTTGGGGTCATGCCGAGCACCTCGCCCGATGCGGCATAGAAACGGCCGTTCGAGTTGAAGCCGGCATCATAGATCGCCTCGGTCACCGAGGCGCTGCGGGTCAGCGCATCGCGCATGCGCTTGTTGCGGTTGGCGACGGCGTAGGCCTTTGGTGTCACGCCGAGGGCGGATTTGAAGATGCGATGGAAGTGGTAAGGGCTCAAGCCAACGGAGCGCGCCAGCGCGTCGAGCTTGGGCTCGTCCTCGGCCGTCTCGATCAGGCGACAGGCCTCGGCGACCTTCTCGGCATGCTGTTGGAAGAGAGAGGGTTGGTTCGGCTTGCAGCGCTTGCAAGGCCTGAAACCTGCCGCCTCGGCGTCTGCAGCCGTTTCGTAGAAGCGGACATGCTCGCGCTTTGCCCGCCTGGCGGGGCAAGACGGTCGGCAATAGATGCCGGTCGTTTTCACCGAAGCGAAAAAATGTCCGTCGAATGCGGGATCGCGCGCGACAAAGGCCGCCCATCGCGCATCGTCGAGGAGGGACGCCGAGGAGCGGGGCACGGTTTGGGCTGGATGAGTATGGCGCATGATCTTGGTCCTGAGGTGAATGCTGTTGGCCTGGACTTAGTCCTTGCCAAACGGCCGCGCACCCCGGTCCTTGCTGTCAAACCAATGAGCCGTGAAGCATACGCCCCCTCTCAGTAGCCGCAATTCCGCGCGTCTGCTAGAGATGCGTCTTGTCGTCCTCACTGACATGCGGGCGCTCGACCCGGTAGAGCTTCCCGTCCTCACCGTCAGTCAGGATATACAGCACCCCGCTGTCGTCGACGCGCACATCGCGGATGCGTCCGAGCTGATTACGGAAGAGGCGCTCCTCGGTTAGAACGCAGTTGTCGTTGAGTGTCAGCTGCAAGACCATCTCGCCGGCGAGCGCTCCGATCCAGATTTCCGTTCCCGACGGCAGGGTCTCGACGCTCAATGAGCTTGGAGCGATCGAAAACGGCACCCAATAGCGTATTGGCAGCTCGGTGCCCGGTTCCTCGCTGTTGATCGCGATCGGGCGACCGGAATAGTCGACCCCGAACGTTGCGATCGGCCAGCCGTAATTCCCGCCCCGGTGAATGAGATTGAGCTCGTCGCCGCCTTGCGGGCCATGCTCGTCGGACCAGAGCTCGCCCGTGACCTTGTCGATGGCAAGCCCCTGCGGATTGCGATGGCCGTAGCTCCAGATCTCCGGGCGCGCCCCCTCCACGGTGCGGAACGGGTTGTCCTCGGGAATTGATCCGTCGCTCCTTATGCGCACGATGGTCCCCGCCGTACCGGACAGGTCCTGTGCTTTGGCAGCGTCCCAGCGATCGCCAAGAGAGAGGAAGAGATATCCGTCGCCGGTGAGCGCGATCCGCCCGCCGAGAAGCTCAGGTCTAGTTCCCGGGCTTCCTTCGAAGATGACCTGCTGCTCGGTGAGAGCCTCTTGGTCCGCGTCGAAGCGCGCCCGCATGACCTTGATGATCGAAGCCGTCTCCTCGCCTTGCAGATAGGAGAGGTAGATCAGGCCGTTCTCCTCGAAATTCGGATCGACCGCGACGTCGAGGAGCCCGCCGTGCCCCGAGTAAAGCACCGGCGGCACGCCATCGACGGCGTAGGTGCCAGCGGTTTGCGTCACATGCTGCAATCGGCCCGGTCGCTCGGTGACGAGAAACGAGCCGTCAGGCAGCAGTCCGACGGACCACGGCATCTCGAACGGGCCCGCGATGCGCTCCGCCACGAGATCCATGCCGCCAGCAAGAACGAGCCCAGCCCCCTCCTCTGGCGCGGTCCAGCTCGGCGAAGGCGGACACGCCCACGAAGCTGACAGGAAAAGTAGGGTGATCAGAAACGCAGAAACGGCACGTAGCAGTCCGGCTAGACGCATGCTTATCCCCCCGTTTGAATGCGGGTTGAGTGATAAGAACCGTGGTAAGGAAGTTGCCGGCCTGCGTAAGCCCGCCTGCTCCCCTCGGCAGCGAGCATCCCCCTTGTGGGAGGATTATAACAACAAGACGCTGGGCCATGGCTAGCGTCACGGCAGTGTCACAGAGACTGCGGAACAATGTCGCAAATGCGTGATATTCCCGGCGCAATCATGTAGCAAAGGATCTTGGCGATTCGTCGAGGTCGCGGGGAGAAGCGGTTGAGCGATCAGGTGGAGCACCGCGTTCCGGCGCTGCCGGGAGGGCTTCTCGGCCGGGCCATTCAGACCGTCATTCGCGGCTTCCGCGAGTTGGGAACGCGGCTTTGGACCTCGCTCTGGCAAATCGTCGCCGTCGCCGTGATCATGGTCTCTCTCGTCCTGATCGCGGGCCTTTCCAAGGCCTTCGCGCTGATCGGCTTTGTGAGTTTCGTCGCCTCGGTCCTGCTCCTGCCGCGTCATGACGCCGAACCCGCCCAGGAGGGCGAGGTTCAACCGCCACCTGCGGGACGGAAGGCCGCGATGCATGTCATGGCCGAGGCCTTGCCTGACCCCGTCATCCTCCTCAACCCGGCGGGGCATGTTCTCTTCTGCAATGCGCCCGCTCGCGGCCTGTTCGCCTCCTTACGCCAGGGCAGCCACATCTCCTCGGTGATCCGCACGCCGGAATTCCTCGACGCCGTGAGCGCGGCGCCGGAGCGCGGGCGCGCCGTCACCGTCACGTATGCCGAGCGCGTCCCGGTCGGGCGGCGCATGGCCGCCACCGTTGCTCCGCTCACGCGAGGCGGCGAGCGGGCGGGCAATATCCTCGTGCTCCTGCGCGATCTGACCGAGGTCGAGCGCATCAACCAGATGCGCGCCGACTTCATCGCCAATGCGAGCCATGAGCTCAGGACACCGCTCGCCTCGTTGCGTGGCTTCATCGAGACCCTGCAAAGCTCGGCGAAGCAGGATCCCGGCGCGCGCGAGCGTTTCCTTCCGATCATGGCCGAGCAGGCCTCGCGCATGACGCGGCTCATCGATGCGCTGCTGTCGTTGAGCCGGGTCGAGATGAATGCGCACGTGCCGCCGTCTGATCTCGTCGACCTGAACGATGTCATCAATGCCGCCAAGGACACGCTCGAGCCGCTCGCCCGCGAGATGGGCTTCCGCTTCGAGTTTGGGCGCTTTCCGCGGCCTGCCATCGTGCGCGGCGACCGCGACGAGCTTGTCCAGGTGCTGCAAAACCTCGTGCAGAACGCGCTCAAATATGGCGAGAAGGGAGGCGTCGTCCGCATCGAGGCGAAGCACATTCCCTCGCTCGGCCGTCAGGCCGGCCGCTACGCCATCGCCGTCATCGACAAGGGACCCGGCATCGCGCCGGAGCATCTGCCCCGGTTGACCGAGCGCTTCTATCGTGTCGATGTGGCCTCGAGCCGCGAGAAGGGCGGAACTGGTCTTGGGCTTGCCATCGTCAAGCACATCTTGAACCGCCATCGGGGGGAGCTCGCAATCGCCTCGACCCGGGGCAAGGGCTCGACCTTTACCGTGATGCTGAGCGAAGTTAAGACCGCGCTGCCAGAGCGCGGCGCCGCTGCGAGCTAGCGCCTTCGAGGCTTTCCACAGCCGCTTGAGCCGGGCTTTCCGCGGCTTTGGTCGCTGTCACCCAACTGACATATAACTGACATAGTAGCTTTATTACGCGGCGCTATCGCTCGCGCCAACGGTGGGGGAGGGGTCCTCCATCGCCGGGTCCGTTTGGAGCGGGCCACCATTCTCCACCCTCAAGGGAGAGCGAATATGAGGTTCATGTCTTATGCGGCGGCTGCGACCTTGGCCGCGGCGTTCACCATCACCACGGCCCAGGCGGCCGACATTTCGGGCGCCGGCGCGACCTTCCCCTATCCGATCTACGCCAAATGGGCCGATGCCTATAAGAAAGAGACGGGCAACGGGCTCAACTATCAGTCAATCGGCTCTGGCGGCGGCATCAAGCAGATCGAGGCCAGCACCGTGACCTTCGGGGCTAGCGATAAGCCGCTGCCCGGCGAGGAGCTCGACAAATTTGGCCTCGCCCAGTTCCCAATGGTCATGGGCGGTATCGTTCCGGTCATCAATATCGAGGGTGTGAAGCCCGGCGAGATCGTGATCGACGGCCCGACCCTCGCCAAGATCTTCATGGGCGAGATCACCAAATGGGATGATCCCCTGATCAAGAAGTTGAACGGCGGAGCCAAGCTTCCTTCATCGGCGATTGCCGTGGTGCACCGTTCCGATGGATCGGGCACGACCTTCAACTTTACGTACTATCTGTCTGACGTCAGCCCCGACTGGAAGTCCAAGGTCGGCTCTGACGCCTCGGTCGAGTGGCCGACCGGAATCGGTGCCAAGGGCAACGAGGGCGTGGCCAACAACGTGGCGCAGACCAAGGGCTCGATCGGCTATGTCGAATACGCCTACGCCCTGCAGAACAAGCTGACCTACACCAAGATGGTCAACAAGGACGGCAAGACCGTCGCGCCGACTTCCGAGGCCTTCCAGGCCGCGGCTGCAGGCGCCGACTGGAAGTCGAAGCCCGGCTTCGGCGTTATTCTGGCAAACCAGCCGGGAGCCGCCACCTGGCCGATGACGGCGGCAACCTGGATCCTGATGTACAAACAGCCGAAGGATACGGCAGCGTCCGCCGAGGCGCTCAAATTCTTCGACTGGGCCTACAAGAACGGCGACAAGATGGCTGAGGAACTCGACTACATCCCGATGCCCGACAAAGTGGTCGCCGACGTGCAGAAAATGTGGGCGGCGGACATCAAGGACTCGGCTGGCAAGCCCGTCTTCGCCATGAACTAAGTGCGTTTGGTCGAGAATAGGGGCGGACGTGACCGCTCCTATTCTCCTCCTTATGGCCAGACGCCGAGCCACCGTAGGGTAGAGAGATAGGAAGATGATGGACGCGGCCATC
Organism: uncultured Alphaproteobacteria bacterium; assembly: GCA_963747175.1. Lineage (GTDB taxonomy): Bacteria > Pseudomonadota > Alphaproteobacteria > Rhizobiales > Methyloligellaceae > Methyloceanibacter. Next base: position 158,838 of record CAVVDW010000006.1, read on the forward strand.
GCGGGGAAAGAGTTTTCGCTGGTCCGCGCCGACGAAGGACGCGCGAAGACCTTGCGCCGCTTCCGTCTCGGCGACCGCGCCTTCAAGACAGTTACCCAAATCTCGGCGATCACGGTTCTCGCGTTACTCGCCGGCGTCATCGCCGCTCTGGTGCATGGCTCGCTGCCAGCCTGGCGCGCCTTCGGCCTCGACTTCCTGATCACAGAAAAATGGAACCCGGTCACTGAGAAGTTCGGTGCCTTGGCGCCGATCTACGGGACGATCGTCACCTCGGCTATCGCCATGCTTATCGGGGTTCCCATCAGCCTCGGCATCGCAGTCTTTCTCACCGAGATTTGTCCTGAGCGCTTGAAGCGCACCATCGGCACCGCCATTGAGCTGCTGGCCGGCATCCCCAGCATCATCTATGGCATCTGGGGCTTGTTCGTGTTTGCACCCTGGTTTCAGGCGCACGTGCAACCCTTCTTGATCGACACTTTCGCCGACATCCCGGTGCTCAACCAGCTCTTCGCCGGCCCGCCTTACGGCATCGGCATGCTGACCGCCGGTCTCATCCTCGCCATCATGGTGCTCCCCTTCATAACCTCGATCACCCGCGAGGTTTTCGACACCGTTCCGCCCGTCCTCAAGGAAGCGGCCTACGGTATCGGCTGCACTCGCTGGGAGGTGATCCGCCGGGTGGTCATTCCCTTTACCCGCGTAGGCATCATCGGCGGCGTCATGCTGGGCCTGGGCCGCGCGCTCGGCGAGACGATGGCCGTGACTTTTGTCATCGGCAACGCGCACAAGATCTTTCCCTCCATCCTGGCACCGGGGACGACCATCTCCGCTGCCATCGCCAACGAGTTCACCGAGGCCACTGGCGACCTCTATACCGCTTCGCTCATCGCCCTTGGCCTCATCCTGTTCTTCATCACCTTCGTGGTGCTCGCGGCAGCAAGACTCATGCTGATGCGCATGGCGCAAAAAGAGGGCAGGTAAGATGGCAAGCGTAGCAGTGGCTCCGCGCTATCACCGAAGACGCTGGCAGGATCATCTGGCGACTGCGCTCTCGATCGGCGCGGCCGGATTCGGCCTGACCTGGCTCGTGCTCATCCTGCTGGTGCTGGTGGTGAAAGGCGTGGGTGGGCTCTCGCTCGCAGTCTTCACCGAGATGACGCCGCCTCCTGGGAGCGCGGGCGGCCTCCTGAACCCGATCGTCGGCAGCCTGATCCTTACCGCGCTCGCGGTTCTGTTCGGCACGCCGCTCGGCATGCTGGCCGGAACCTACATGGCGGAGTATGGGCGCTACTCCAAGCTCACCATGGTGGTCCGCTTCATCAACGACATCCTCTTGAGCGCGCCCTCGATCGTGGTCGGCCTGTTCGTCTACGAGATCATGGTCGCGCAGATGGGGCATTTCTCCGCCTGGGCTGGCGCCGTGGCGCTCGCCATCATCGTCATCCCCGTCGTGGTGCGTACCACCGAGGACATGCTTCTGCTTGTACCTAACACGCTGCGCGAGGCCTCCTCTGCGCTTGGGCTTCCGCAATGGCTGGTGATCCGTCACGTCGCCTATCGCGCGGCGCGCGCCGGGATCATCACCGGCGTTCTGCTTGCCATCGCCCGCATCACCGGTGAAACGGCGCCGCTCCTGTTCACCGCGCTCAACAACCAGTTCTTCAGCTGGAACCTGAACGCGCCGATGGCGAGCCTACCCGTCATCATCTTCCAATTTGCCTTGAGCCCCTACGAGGACTGGCAGCAGCTCGCCTGGACTGGGGCGCTCCTCATCACCGCCGCGGTGCTCGGCTTGAGCATCTTGGCGCGAGCCCTGTCAGCCAAGAAGGTGCAGCTATGAGTCTTGCCATTCAAACCGACGTGAAAGAGGCGCCCGAGACGCCGGCTGAGATCGCGGCGCTAGTGGCGAAAGTCTCGGTGCGCCGCCTGAACTTCTACTACGGGGCTTACCGCGCCCTCGCCGACAACAACGTCGAATTGTACAAGAACAAGGTCACCGCCTTCATCGGCCCGTCGGGCTGCGGCAAGTCCACGCTGTTGCGCATCTTGAACCGCATCTATGACCTCTATCCCAATCAGCGGGCGGAGGGCGAGGTGCTTCTCGATGGCGAGAACATCTTGAGCCCGAAGCAGGACCTCAACATGCTCCGCGCCAAGGTGGGCATGGTGTTCCAGAAGCCCACGCCGTTTCCTATGACCATCTACGACAACATCGCCTTCGGCGTGCGTCTTTACGAGCAGCTGCCCAAGTCGGAGCTCGACGCCCGTGTCGAGGATTCGCTCAGACGCGGCGCCTTGTGGGAGGAGGTCAAGGACAAGCTCGACGCGAGCGGCCTCAGCCTGTCAGGCGGCCAGCAGCAGCGGCTGTGCATCGCCCGCACCGTGGCCATCCGCCCGGAGGTGATCCTGCTCGATGAGCCCTGCTCGGCGCTCGACCCGATCTCCACCGCCAAGATCGAGGAGCTGATCGACGTCTTGAAACAGGATTACACCATCGCCATCGTTACCCACAACATGCAGCAGGCGGCGCGCACTTCCGACTTCACGGCCTTCATGTATCTCGGCGAGCTTGTCGAATTCGACGAAACCACCAGGATTTTCACCAATCCCAAACAGCAGCGCACGCAAGACTACATCACTGGCCGCTTCGGCTAAGCCCGTTGCGCTCTAAGGAGACGGATCGAATGGAGAAGCAGCACGAACACATCGTCAGGTCTTATGAGGAGGAGCTTTCGCTCCTCAACAATAAGATCGCGAAGATGGGAGGCTTGGCCGAGCAGGTTCTCGGGCAATCCATCGAGGCGCTGGAGCGCCGCGACCCCGAGCTTGCCGCCGCCACCATCAGCGAGGACGAGTCGATCGACGCGCTCGAGCGCGAGATCGAGGAGCAGACGGTGGCGATGATCGCCCGCCGCCAGCCGATGGCCTACGACCTTCGCCAGATCATGGCGGCGCTCAGGATCGCCAACGACCTCGAGCGCATCGGCGACCTCGGCAAGAACATCGCCAAGCGCGCCGTGGCGGTGGTGAGCGAGCAGCAGCCTAAGCAGCTGATGCTGGGCTTGAAGCATATGGGAGAGCTCGCCCTCGGCCAGCTCAAAGAGGTGCTCGACGCCTTCATCGAGCGCGACGCCGACCGCGCGCTCAAGGTCTGGTACAAGGACGAAGAGATCGATGCGATGTACAACTCGCTGTTCCGCGAGTTGCTCACCTACATGATGGAGGACCCGCGGAATATCGGGCTGTGCACGCATCTTCTGTTCGGCGCCAAGAACATCGAGCGCATCGGCGACCACGCCACCAACATCGCCGAGAACGTCTATTACCTGGTGCACGGAACCGCCATCACCGATCAGCGTCCGAAGGGCGACACGACAAGCACGACGCCGGTCGCGCTGAAACGGTCGGCGGGCTAGCCAATGCTTGAGACGAACGCCATGAGCGCAGGAGCCAAAGTCTTGGTCGTGGAGGACGAGGAGCCGCTCGCCCTCCTGCTTCGCTATAACCTCGAGGCTGAAGGTTATGCGGTCGATGTCGTGCATCGGGGCGACGAGGCCGAGATGGCCATTGCCGAAGGCTCTCCCGACTTGATCGTGCTCGACTGGATGCTGCCCGGTCTGTCGGGGCTCGAGCTGTGCCGCCGCTTGCGCACTGGCAAGGACAGCCGTCACATCCCCATCATCCTGTTGACCGCGCGGAGCGAGGAGAGCGATCGCATCAGGGGGCTCACCACCGGCGCCGACGATTATGTGGTCAAGCCGTTCTCGCTGCCCGAGCTGATGGCGCGGGTGCGCGCTATCCTGCGCCGCACCAACCCCGAGCGCATCGCCTCGGTGCTCAGCGTCGGCGACATCGAGCTCGACCGGGAGTCGCATCGGGTGACCCGCAACGGCCGCCAGGTGCATCTTGGGCCGACCGAGTTCCGTCTGCTCGAGTTCCTCATGCAGAGCCCCGGCCGCGTGTTCAGCCGCGCGCAGCTCCTGGATGGGGTGTGGGGCCGCAACGTCTATGTCGATGAGCGCACCGTCGATGTACATATCGGCCGGTTGCGCAAGGCGATGATGCGCGGCAACGAGCACGACCCCGTGCGCACCGTGCGTGGTGCCGGTTACGCCTTCTCCGACAAGCTCGAAGAGCCGGCCTAAGGTTCCCGCTTATCCCGAAACCAAAAGGGGCGCCGAACGGGCGCCCCTTCTTGTTCGCTCCTGCCGCCTGAGGCTTAGCCGTTGGCGAGGCGCCGCTCGCGCCGTCTCAGCTGCACCGGCTGATAGGCCATGCGTGCATGGTGCTCGCAATAGGGTAGCGAGCCGCATTTCTTGCGGCCGCAAAAATGGAACTCGGGCTCGCCGGGATCGCCGATCGGCCAGCGGCACATCGTTTCCTTCAGCGTGAGAATGCTCGCCCGCTCGGCGAGCGGGATGACGAGCTCCTCGAGCGGTAGAAGCTCGGGCTCGGCGTCGGCCTCGAATTGCGGTTTCAGCGCGAGATTGCCGCGCGTCCCGAACATCAGCGACGTCGCGCGATGTTGCCGCGGCACATGCGTGGCGCGGCGCGGCCTCGGGCTCGACGAGCGCGAGCTTGTCGCGCGCCCCGAGAGCCCAAGTCGATGCACCTTGCCGATCACTGCGTTGCGGGTCACTCCGCCAAGCCGTCCCGCAATCTGACTAGCGCTCAAGCCTTCCGCCCAGAGTTTCTTAAGCAGTTCAACCCTCTCATCGGTCCAACCCATGGTATGGCCTCCTCGTTTGGACTCAGAATCCCCCCGTCCCGCCAGGAGACGGTGCTATGAACACTCGGAATTACTGGTGAGAATGACCGCCCGGGCGCAACGCAGCACCCACGACATCTGGTAGCCGAGCGGTTGTTACGCTACTATATCCGGGAGAATCCGGCAAGCGTCCGCCACGCTTGTCCTCTCCGTTTTCCACCGGAACGAGGGGATTCTGCCACTTCTTCAGAAAGAACACAAACATGACGGTTGATAGAAGAGTGGAGAAGCATTGGATAACCCCCTTCGAGCGCCGATTGACAGGCGAAAGCGCGAGACCTAATGCTCTGAGTTTCCTTGCTGCCGCCCACCGGCGGCAATTTTGTTTCAGGGACAGCGCAGTTTCATGTCGGCCCTCTTTCCGACTTACGCCCGCAGCGATCTTTCCTTCGCGCGGGGAGAAGGCGCCTATCTCTTCACGGCGTCAGGTGACCGCTATCTCGATTTCGCGAGCGGCGTCGCGGTCACTGCGCTCGGCCACGCCCATCCTCATCTCGTCAAGGCGCTGACCGACCAGGCGAACGAGCTCTGGCACGTATCGAACCTGCACCGCATTCCCGAGCAGGAGCGCCTCGCGACGCGGCTTTGCGCTGCGACCTTCGCCGACATGGTGTTCTTCGCCAATTCGGGCGCCGAGGCCGTCGAATGCTCGGTCAAGGCCGCGCGGCGCTATCATTTCAGGAACGGCGCGCCCGAGCGGTATCGGCTCGTCACCTTCGAAGGCGCCTTTCACGGCAGGACGCTCGCGACCATCGCCGCCGGCGGCCAGGCGAAGCATCTCGAGGGCTTTGGCCCTCCGGTCGATGGCTTCGATCAGGTCGCGGCGCTCGATATCGGCGCGGTCGAGGCCGCGATCGGCGATGAGACGGCGGGCATCCTCATCGAGCCGATCATGGGCGAGGGCGGCATGCGCGAGGTCTCCTGGCGTTTCCTTCAGGATCTGCGCGCGCTCGCCGACGAGAAGGGCATTCTGCTCCTGCTGGATGAGGTGCAGACCGGCATGGGCCGCACCGGGCGTCTGTTCGCCCACGAATGGGCCGGGATCACGCCCGACATCATGGCGAGCGCGAAGGGTCTCGGCGGCGGTTTTCCCGTGGGCGCCTGCCTCACCACCGAGGCGGTGGGCGCAGCGATGACGGCGGGCAGCCACGGTTCGACATTCGGCGGCAATCCTCTCGCCATGGCGGTCGGCAATGCCGTGCTCGATGTCATGCTCGCTGACGGCTTCCTCGACCACGCCGCCCAGATGGGCCTCAGGCTGAAGCAGCGCCTTGCCGCTCTGAAGGACGAGCATCCAGACATCATCGAGGAGGTGCGCGGGCAAGGCCTCATGCTCGGGCTGAAATGCAAGGTGCCGAACCAGAAGCTGCTCGAGGCCCTGCGCGCCGAGAAGATGCTGACCGTTCAGGCCGGTGACAATGTCGTCCGCCTCCTGCCGCCGCTCATCATCGGCGAGGCCGAGATCGAGCTCGCCGCCGAGAAGCTCGAGGCCGCTTGCGCCGCCTTGGGCAAGGTCTCGGCCCCCGCCTAACCCGACAAGCTCCCATCCATGCCACCCAAGCATTTCCTCGACATCAACGCATTGGACGCAAAGACCTTACGCGCGATCATCGATGACGCGGCGGCCATCAAGCGCAAACGCAAGAATCGGAAGGCTCCGAAGGGCCTTGGCGTGGGCGAGGGTGCCGTTCTCGCCATGATCTTCGAGAAGCCATCGACCAGGACGCGCGTCTCCTTCGAGGTCGCCATGCATGAGCTCGGCGGGAGCTCGGTCGTGCTCGATCCGCAGGATATGCAGCTTGGGCGGGGCGAGACCATCGCCGATACCGCCCGCGTGCTGTCGCGCTATGTGGATGTGATCATGCTGCGCACCGGACCGCATGCGACGCTGACCGAGCTTGCCGCGCATGCGAGCGTGCCGGTGATCAACGGGCTCACCTGCCGCTCCCATCCTTGCCAGGTCATGGCCGATGTCATGACCTTCGAGGAGCTGAAGGGTCCGATCAAAGGTCGCACAATTGCCTGGATCGGAGACGCCAATAATGTCGCCACCTCGTGGGTCCATGCTGCGGCGCGGTTCGGCTTCAAGCTTAAGATCGCTGCGCCCAAGGACTTCGCGCCTTCGCCCGAGCTCCTCGGCTGGGCCAACGCGCAAGGGGCCAAGATCGAGGTGAGCGACGATAGACTGCAAGCGGCGCACCGCACCGATTGCGTGGTGACCGATGTCTGGGTTTCGATGGGCGACAATGACGCGAAGCGGCGGAACGAGGCGTTGCGGCCCTTTCAAGTCGATGGCGCGGTGATGGCGGCGGCTGACAAGGATGCGATCTTCATGCATTGCCTCCCGGCCCATCGGGGCGACGAGGTGACGGGAGAGGTGATCGACGGACCGCAATCGGCGGTCTGGGACGAGGCCGAGAACCGCCTGCATGTGCAGAAGGCCATCCTCGCTTGGTGCCTCGGCGCTAAGCGTCAGGGCGTCAAGCGTGTCAAGGCGCGCAAGGGCCGGCGATGACGGAGCACTCGGAAGAACATCGCGTCGAGCTCAGCATCCCGGATGACGATCTGATCCTGCCCTTCCAGGCCGATAAGGCGGACGTGGTGGGACGCCTCGTCAAGCTCGGGCCGACGGTCGATACGATCCTCTCGCGCCACGATTATCCGGAAGCGGTGTCGCGGCTCCTCGGCGAGGCGGTCGCACTCACGGCGCTGCTCGGCGCTTCGCTCAAGTCCGAAGGCAAGTTCATCCTCCAGGCCTCGACGGACGGCCCTGTCGATCTTCTCGTCGCCGATTATCAGGTACCGGGGGGCTTGCGCGGCTATGCCCGTTTGTCGGCGGAGCGGCTGGCCGAGCTTCCTCCCGACGGGCGCCTTCTTGGCGAAGGCCATCTTGCCATGACCATCGACCGCGGCGTGGAGACCGAGCGCTATCAGGGCGTGGTGCCGCTCGAAGGCGAGAGCCTGACCGAGGCGGCCGACACCTATTTCCGACAGTCCGAGCAGCTGCCGACCTTCATCCGCCTTGCCGTTGCGCGCCATTACCGTCCGGGCAAGGGAACCGCGCACCCCTGGACCTGGCGCGCCGGCGGGCTTCTCTTGCAGAAGCTCACGCGTGAGGGTGGACGTGCCGGCGCACGCGAAGCGGCCTTCGAAGAGGAGGATTGGACGCGCGCCAAGGCTCTCGCCGAGACCGTCGAGGATCACGAGCTGCTCGACCCGATGCTTCCCCCCGACCGGCTGCTCTATCGCCTGTTCCACGAGGAGCAGGTGCGCGCCTATCGCGCCATTCCGCTCGAGACCTATTGCAGCTGCTCGCGAGGCCGCGTCGAGGACCTGCTCAAGCGCTTCTCGGCGGAGGATCTCGCCGAGATGGTGGTCGACGGCGAGGTGTGGGTGACGTGCGAGTTCTGCAACAGCCGCTACAGCTTCGACCCCGCCAGCTTCGCCGACGCGTAAGGAAGCCTACTTGCTGAGCTCGTCAGCGAGGCCAGCGAGGAAGGCGAGGCAGGCCTCGATCTGCTCGATGCTCACATATTCGTCCGCAGCATGCGCCTGCGCGATGTCGCCTGGCCCGCAGATCACAGCGGGGCATCCTGCCCGCTCGAACAGTCCGGCCTCCGTCGTGTAGGACACGGCCCGCGTGCCGGTTGTGCCGGTGAGCTTGAGCGCGAGCGCCACGGCCTCTGATGCGCTGCCAGCGGCGAAGGCCGGGACGGAGTGCACGTTCTTCGTCTCGATTCCGGCCTCGTCAGTAACCCGCTTCATCTTCGGCAGGAGCTCGGCCTCGGCGAAGCGCGCAAGGTCGCGCGGCGCGGTTTCTGGCGAAGCTGAGGGGAGGCTCCGCACCTGCCAGTGGAAGTCGCAGGTCTTGGGCACGATGTTCGGCGCCGTGCCGCCTTTGATGGTGCCGACGCTGATCGTCGAATAGGGCGGCTCGAAGCGGGGATCGTTCTCCGTCTTGGCAATGGTCGACCCGATACGGTCGAGCTCGCCGATCAGCGAAGCCGCCGCCGAGATGGCGTTGACGCCGAGCGCAGGCAAGCTCGAATGCGCCTCGCGGCCGTGCACAGTCGTGCGGTAGGCGTCGATCCGCTTATGCGCATCGATCACCGCCATGCTGGTCGGCTCGCCGACGATGATGGCGCGGGGGCGCGGCAGGTCTCGCCCCAGGCGCGCGATGAGCGGCCGCACCCCGGTGCAGCCGATCTCCTCGTCGTAAGAGACGATGAGATGCACCGGCTCTTTCAGCTTGCTCGCCTTGAACAGAGGCACCGAGGCGAGCACGCAGGCGATGAACCCCTTCATGTCGCAAGCGCCTCTGGCGTAGAGCTTTCCGTCGCGCTCCGTGAGGGTGAAGGGGTCGCTCGTCCAGCGCTGGCCTTCGACCGGCACGCAATCGCTGTGACCGGAAAGACCGACGCCGCTGTTTCCGCTCCCGCCGATGGTGGCAAAGAGATCGGCCTTGGTGCCGTCAGGGGACGGGACGCGCAGCGAGCCGATGCGATGGTGCTTGAGATAATCCTCGATGAAGGCGATCAGCTCGAGATTGGACTTGGCGCTCGTCGTGTCGAAGGCGACAAGCATCTTCAAGAGCTCCGTCGCCTTCGTCAGAGACACAGGCTCGGGAGCTCCTTTAGCCCTTGGTGTGGGCTTGGTTTCCTTCGCGAGGGTCAATTAGCGCGACACGATCGTAGCTTGATTGCGGAAACGCTCGGCAGACCGGGCGCGGGCTTTCAGCGCCTCGTCCTTGCGATTGCGGGGCGGCGCGTCGGTGACCAGCGAGTCGATCAGCTCGCGCGCGGCGCGTGTCACCTTGTCGACGGCACGGTCGAAAGCGGCTGCGTTCGCCTTTGATGGCCGCGTGCAGCCTGACAGCTTGCGCACGAATTGCAGGGAGGAGAGGTAGATCTCCTCGTCGGTGGCGGGCGGGTCGAAATTATGCAGCATCTTGATGTTTCGGCACATGATCGTCCTCGCGCATTGGGCGGATCCTTGCAAAAAGGGTGGCACAGGGGTCGGACCCAAGCAAGGCGCGGCCAGCTTCACTTGGCGGCAGCGAGCGCCTGGTCGAGATCGGTTTTGAGATCCTCCACATCCTCTAGACCAATAGACAGCCTGAGGCTGTTGTCGAAAATGCCGAGCTCGGCGCGGACCTCCGGCGTCAGCCGCTGATGCGTCGTGGTGGCGGGGTGAGTGATCAGGCTCTTGGCGTCGCCGAGATTGTTGCTGATCTTGAAAATGCGAAGCGCGTTGGTGAAGCGGAACGCAGCCTCCTTGGCGCCCCTGACCTCGAAGGCGACCATCGGACCGCCGCCTCCCATCTGCTTCTTGGCGAGAGCGGCCTGCGGGTGATCGGCGCGGCCCGGATAGAAGACGCGCGCGACCCCCTTACGGCCGGCAAGGAAATCGGCGATGGCGGCCGCCGACGCGCATTGGCGGTCGACGCGCACCGTCAGCGTCTCGAGTCCCTTCAACATCACCCAGGCATTGAACGGGCTGAGCGAGGGGCCGGTGTGCTTCAGGAAATTGTGCAGCTTCTCCTCGATGAACTCCTTTGGCCCGAGCACCACGCCGCCAAGGCACCGCCCCTGGCCGTCGATATGCTTGGTCGCCGAATAGACGACGATGTCGGCGCCGAGCTGCATCGGCCGCTGCAACAGCGGAGTCGCGAACACATTGTCCACCACGACGAGCGCGCCGGCCTTCTTGGCAATCACAGAGACGCCGGCGATGTCCACGAGCTCGAGCACGGGGTTGGTCGGCGTCTCGAAGAAGAAGGCGCGCGTGTTCGGCCGCAAGGCCTTGGCCCAGGCATCGAGATCGCGCCCATCGACGAGCGTCGTCTGGATGCCGTAACGGGGCAAGAGATCCTCGACGATATAGCGGCAGCTCCCGAACAGGGCCCGCGCCGAGACTACATGATCGCCGGTCTTGAGATGGCAGAGGAGGGAGGCGGCAACGGCGGCCATGCCGCTCGAGGTGCCGCGCGCGGCGGGAGCGCCCTCGAGCGCGCACATGCGCGCTTCGAACATCGAGACAGTCGGGTTGGCGTAGCGGCTATAGACATAGCCCTCCTCGTCGCCCTTGAAGCGTGCCTCAGCCTGCTCGGCGCTACTGTAGACATAGCCCGAGTTGAGGAAGATGGCCTCCGAGGTCTCGCCGAATTGGCTCCTGAGCGTTCCCTCATGCACGAGCCGCGTCGCCGGGCGCCAGGCGCTCGCCCCGCTCTTATCGTCCTTTGTTGCCCCCATGGGCGTCACTCCTTTGACTGGAGCCAAAGGTCCGGGCACAAAAAAACCCGGGTTTTGGCTACCGCCAAAAGACCGGGATCGGCAGATAATCGCCTCGCACGGCCTTTTAGCGAGTTGTTTAACGTGGCTGCAAGCCGGCCGGCCAAATCACCACGAGGGGCATTCATCGCGCTTCAGAGGCCCTCCCGTCAAGCCGTCTCGATCCATCTCGATTGCCGGCCCCTCTTGTGAATTGAGGGGAGAAGGCCGAGCTTTAGGTGACCGAACCTTACGAAAATGCCAAGACCAAGGTCCATGCAGCCTGTCAGCCCAAGCAACGTTCTGTTCGAGGCCCTGCCGGAGGACCCGCGCGCCGATCCGCCGGCCGAGGCGCCCCGCAGCGCTTTCGCCCGCACCGGCATCCTGCCCTGCCAGGGTATCCGCGCGCTCATCGCCAGCGGCGAGATTTTTGGCGCGCCCGAGATCGAAGCCTCTCAGGTGCAGCCCGCGAGCCTCGATCTCAGGCTCGGCAAGGTCGCTTACCGCATCCGCGCGAGCTTCCTTCCGGGGGCGAACGCGACGGTGCGCGACAAGCTTGGCGAGCTCAAGTTCCATGAGATCGACCTGACCAAGGGCGCTGTGCTCGAGGCTGGCTGCGTCTATCTCGTTCCGCTGATCGAGCAGCTCAAGCTTCGCTCGACCATCGCTGGCTTCGCCAACCCGAAAAGCTCGACGGGGCGCCTCGACGTGTTCACCCGCCTGATCGCCGACCGTCAGGACGGCTTCGACGCCGTTGAGGAAGGCTATACCGGCCCGCTCTTCGCCGAGATTTGCCCGCGCACTTTCTCCATCAAGGTCCGCTACGGCTCGCGCCTCAATCAGATCAGGTTCCGCCGCCGGGTTGGCCAGCAGCTCGACGCCGACGAGCGGCCGGGCCGCGTGCGCGATCGGACCTTGCGCGAGATCCATTCCGATGTCGGCCTGGTGGAGGGCGAGGCCTCGATCCGCGAAGGGCTGAACCTCAGCATCAGCCTCGCACCGATCCCGCCATCAGGCCTCGTGGGCTATCGCGCGCGCCGCTACGCTGGCGTGATCGATGTCGATGCGGTGGGCGCCTACGAGGTCGGCCAGTATTGGGAGGCTGTGCAGCTCGGCGAGGACCGCCGCCTCGTGCTCGACCCGCATGAGTTCTACATCCTCGCCTCCAAGGAGAGCGTCTCGGTGCCGCCGGCCTATGTCGCCGAGATGGCGCCGTTCGATCCTCTGATCGGCGAATACCGCGTGCATTACGCGGGCTTCTTCGATCCGGGCTTCGGTTACGCCGAAGGCAAGGCCCCCGGTGCCAAGGCGGTGCTCGAAGTGCGCAGTCTCGACATCCCCTTCATCCTGGAGGACGGGCAGATCGTCGGGCGGCTGGTCTATGACAGGCTCACCGACATCCCCGACATGATTTACGGCCAGGGCATCGGCTCGCATTACCAGGCGCAAGGCCTGAAGCTGTCGAAGCATTTCAAGCAGGGCTAGCCGGAGCAGCTTCCGCCGCCGAGCACGCAGAACTTGGCGCAGTGCGGATGGCAGAGCTTGACCGCGCCCTGCTCGAACATGCCGCCCTCGGCGTGTGCCGCTTCGGCAAGCGTCGCACCCATCTCGAAGGCAGCATCGTAGGCGAGCAGCGTGCAGGGCAGCACGACCGGACGAGCAGCGCCCTTCCGCTTCACCACCATGCGGCTTGAGAAGCACATCACCTCCGAGGGGCTCTTGTGCAAGATGCCCCAACAGGCCTCGGTGATCTCAGGCACCTCGGCCGTCTCGTCCATCTCGGGGAACAGCACGAGCGCAGCAGGGTCATATGCATCGATCGGCCAGCGACGCGCGGCGATCACCGCCGCGTAGCCGGCGCGCGCATCCTCCTCGCTCTCGCCCCAGCAGGTGCGTCCGGCGAGAGCGAGCGCGAAGCCTTCGTGCGCGAGCCACTCGATCCCCTCGACCGTCTTGGCGAACGAGCCTTCGCCGCGCTCGGTATCGTGCAGCTCGCGCGTATAGTGATCGAGGCTGACGCGCATCACCAAACGGTCGCCATAGGTCTGGTGTAGCGCAAGGAGTCCCTCGCGGATGCGCGGGCGCAGCATCGGCTGCATGGCATTGGTCAGCACGAGCGCCCGATGACCGCGCGCCAAGGCGTCGCCAAGCATCTCGATGATCTCTGGGTTCATGAAGGGCTCACCGCCGGTGAAGCCGATCTCGGCGACCGGCCAGCCGTCCTGCGTGATCTCGTCGAGATAGGCCGCAACCTCTGCCCGGCTGATATAGGCGAGCCTATCGTTCCCGGGGCTCGACTCGATGTAGCAATTGCGGCACTCAATATTGCAGAGCGTCCCGGTATTGATCCACAGCGTGCGCAAGGCTTCGAGCTTGACGCGCGCGCGGCGCTCGCCCTTCGCCGTCCAGTCGGGATCGGCGAACTTGGCGCGGGCAGGGGCAAAGGCGAGCTCGGTCATGGCGCCACTATACGAAAGAATGCCGGGAAAGCCGGTAACGAAGCGCCATCCCGATTTTACGAAGGTGCGAGGCCCCCGCCTAGTTGCAGATGCGCCTTCCGTGTTATGAATTTACCGAACGCGGGTGTAGCTCAGTGGTAGAGCAGTAGCTTCCCAAGCTACGTGTCGAGG
>CAVVDW010000007.1:0-49439 GCA_963747175.1 uncultured Alphaproteobacteria bacterium
ACTCGGTGCGACAGGTCAAGTACCCCCGTAGTTCGTCACTCCAAGCCATCTCGTTCTCCAAATAAAAAGCCCCTCCGAAGAGGGGCCTCAGCGATGATGGTGCCGACCGTCGCCTCGACGACCGCGAACTTCGAGCTCGGCTAGGCGGTCAGGATCCTGTGTACCGACGTGCGTGATCGAGAGTTGGCGGGCGATCTCGGAGGGACCGACGCCGGCAGCACGGAGCTGCTTCACTTTATCGGCCTTGGCCCGCGCGGTTGGCGCTCGGCCCTTGATTTGCCTTCGGCCTTGGCCTTGGCGATGCCGACCAGCATCCGCTCTTTAATCAGCTCCCGCTCGAACTGGGCGATGGCGCCGAGCATGTTGAACATTAGCCTGCCGGTCGGCGTGGTGGTGTCGATGGCCTGATCGAGAACCTTCAGCCCCACGCCCTTGGCGTCGAGGCGTTGCCCGATCTCGCAGAGATGCGGGACGCTGCGTGCCAGTCGGTCGAGCTTGGTGACCACGAGCACGTCACCCTCTCGTGCGTAGTCGAGAGCAGCTTCCAACTGCTCCCGCTCGGGTGAGACCGCAGAGACCTGCTCGCAGATACCTTGTCACAGCCAGCGACAGTGAGCTGCATTCGCTGAGCCTCGAATGACGCTTCCTGCTCAATGGTGCTGGTTCTCGCGTAGCCGATGTTCATGTGCCTGGTCCTGTTCCAATGAGGTCTTAAGCATAATGGGCTTATATGTGCCAAAAGGCAATAAATACCTTCTGTGGAACAAAAGAGAGCAGTTACACAAGAGGCCCCCCTAACGGGACATACTAGACGGAACTGCGGCTATCGTCTTAGTTTTGGGCATAGCGCGGCCGCTGGACACCTTCTCGAAGGAGGCCGCACTTGAAGAAGCCCAGCTCTCTCCCCGCTGGGCTTCTTTCTTAGACGATGCCGTGGGAACTGCAGCCATCGTCGCAGGTTTAAGCATACGGCGCGGCAAGCCCTTCCCCGAGCAGCCTGCGCCCATGTCTCAACTACTGAGAAGCCCAGCCCAGACACCCCTAGAGCCGGGCTTCTTTCTTTACACGATGCCGCGACGGGGAACCCCCGCACTCACCAGCGGTTAGCCACACGGCGCGGTGTCCCCAGCCTCCCTCCAGAAGGCCAACCCAGCCGCGCCGGTGGATGGAGAAGCCCCGTAACGGGACTGCGGGGCTTCTCGCTTAGACAATTCCCATCCGAGGCGTAGGCAGCGGGCGATTGAACGACTGCGGTGATGGTCTCTCGATCGCGGGGCTAGGCTCCGTGGTTTCCGGCAATTCCTCTAGCGGCTGTTCGGGTGGATCGATGAAAACCCGCCTGACGAAGACCGGCTTCCTGCCTTCTGGGACGTGGTCTCCCTCACGCAGATAGACCGTTCCTTGGTTCTCGTTGAGCAGCTCCGCGGCCAAGCGCTCGAGGCGATCGAGCCTCTTGGCGAGATTGCTAGCCATTGGCCTTCAGCGTGAGCAACCGACCTGGCCAGCCTGTTCGAGCAGAGCCTCAAGTTGCTGGATCCGTTTCTCGGCGTCGAAGTTCTCGAGGATTACCCGTTGGTTGATCAGAATCTGGCTCAGGCGTGAGGCTAAGGATGGCTCGATCCTGCCGCGTCTGAGTTCCTTGTAGACTTTGGCATTCTCGATAGCGACCGAGCCTGCGGTGTCGAGGGGTCCTATCATTTTCCTTTGAGCGGCCATTGGCTTATGTCCCTAGGTTGCTATCGTTCCTGCGTTTCTACGTTATTGAATTGGCCGGGAACGTGCACTCGTTCGGCGCGTTTGTAAAAAGGGAGGGGGCCTCTCGGAGGGAAACCCCATGACGACCGTACTGACCATCATAGCCGTCCTTCTCGTGGGTTCAGCGCTTTCGGGTTGGCGAGGCCGCCGGCAAGGACGCTAGGGCTTCATGCCGCGAGCTTGTCGGCGTAAGGCTTGAAGGCTTTCGTCGCCTCCTCCTCGGTCTTGGTCGCGGAAGTCTGCGTTGCAGCTAGTGGGTGATGCTAACCATGTCGCTGAGCTGACACGCATCGCAGAGAGCTACGGGTTTTCGAGGGTCGTCGTCCTCATAATCAAGGATCAACACCCGCGGGCGCGAGCCGCACTTCGAGCAGGGCACGAGGCTCGCTTGGGCGTACCGTCGCTTGAGATCGTCGAACAGCTCCTTGATGATTTCGCTGAAGCGCCACTGGTCATCACGTCCGTCCCATATCGGGAGACGATCGAAGCACGAGACGACCCCGTTGGCCTGAACCTCAGACCAGCCGTGATGTAGTCGGTGGCATCGCCGAGTGATCCGTCCGAAATTTTCGTGACCGACGTGCTTAACGATTACGCAAGCGAGCGGGGTCCCAAGGTCGCCGCGCCGAGGGTCATTGGGTGCGCCGTCGACGCACTCACGGGCTTCTGGCAGGGCAGGGTGGTTGCGGACGTGACACCGCAGACATGTGGGCTCTACGCCGAGACACGTCGCCGCTCGGCGAACACCCTACGCCGCGAGCTTAACGTCTTACGGACAGCCATCAACTACGCGCACAAGCACGGCAGGCTCACCCGTCCCGTAGCGGTCGAATTGCCAGAAGCGCCCGAGCCGCGCACCCGCTGGCTCACGCGCAAGGAAGCTGCCCGCCTCCTTTGCGCCGCGCTTCGGAGTCCCAAGGCTCGCCTTTACCTGCCGCTGTTCATCCTGCTCGCGCTCTACACCGGGCGGCGCAAGGAAGCAATTCTGGCGCTGCGCTGGCATCAGGTAAACCTCGACACTGGCACCATCAATTTCGAACAAGGGAGGCGCACCAAGAAGCGGAAGGGCGGCATCCCTATCCCACCGCGGCTGTTGCCACACCTGATACGGGCGCAGCGGCGCGGTTCCGAGCTCGGCTACGTGCTGCACAACAACGACGAGCGCATCGGCGACATCAAAAAGGGGTTCGAGGCGGCTTGCGTGAGAGCGGGCCTGAATGACGTGACCCCTCACGCGCTCAAGCACACGGCAATCACGTGGGCGATGCAGAACCGCATCGACCTTTGGCAAGCGGCCGGATTTTTCGCCACGTCGGTGCCGACGCTGATTCGCGTCTACGGGCACCACCATCCCGACCACCTGCGCGAGGCCGCCGAGACCATCGGCAGGCGTCCGCAGAATGTCCGCGTAATGCGGTGATGTTTTCGATGTGTTCCCGGTGATTTTCGACGTAAACACCGCAGAAATTGGCGCTCGAACCTCTGCACCGCAATCTTCCCAAGCTACGTGTCGAGGGTTCGATTCCCTTCACCCGCTCCAATCAGCTCTTGTCTCGGTCGGTGACCCTCGCTGCGGCATCGAGAAGCGACGAGACGCAGGCCCAGGATCGGAGTATGATGTCGCCATTGGTCGCGGCTCGCTCGCGACTAGCGGCCCAATCGACCTTTAGCCCCGGGTGGCCGCGGCCCTCCAACTCGAAGTTCTGGAGGAGCCAGGAATGGCCAGCCAAGACCATATTCGAAACCCCATCGAGTGGGGATGGGGTCAACTCTCGCATGCGGCCCTGACCGTGGGATCGCTTCCCCGGTCTCTGCGCGGGAGCGACTATGCCCCACTGCCCGCAGTCCGTCGGATCGGCGTCGGCGACCTCAAGGATGCCTTGAGCAAAGGCCTCGACGATTTCGAGGCGTATCGAACCGACGTGATCTTCCTTTGCCTCATCTACCCGCTCGCCGGTATCGCGTTGCTGTGGCTCACCTTCGGCTACGACTTGCTGCCGCTGATCTTTCCGCTCGCGTCAGGCTTCGCGCTGATAGGCCCGGTCGCGGCGGTCGGCCTTTACGAGATGAGCCGGCGGCGTGAGCAGGGCAGCCGCATCACCTGGATGGATGCGTTCGGCGTGGTCCGCTCGCCCGGGTTCGGTGCGATCGTCGTGCTCGGACTAGCGCTGATCGCAATCTTTCTGCTCTGGCTGCTGACCGCCAATTTGATCTACCAGGCTACACTCGGGCCAGAGCCGCCGGTCTCGACGGGCGCATTCGTCCACAATGTGTTCACCACACGCGCTGGCTGGGCGATGATCGTCTTGGGAGTCGGCATCGGCTTCCTGTTCGCCGTGCTGGTGCTCACGATCAGCGTGGTTTCGTTTCCGTTGTTGCTCGATCGCGACGTTGGGCTTCCCACCGCGGTTTCGACGTCGATCAGCAGCGTGGCGGCGAACCCGGGCCCGATGGCCGTTTGGGGGCTGATCGTCGCGGGCAGCCTCGTGGTCGGATCGATACCAGCGTTCCTCGGTCTCATCGTCGTCATGCCCGTGCTTGGACACGCCACGTGGCACCTGTATCGGAAAGTGGTGCGGTGAATCGGCGCTGCAATTCTAGTGGGTGCCGCGGACCTAGGAATCGAGATCATGGTGTGCAGCGCGCCCGCCGCGCGGCGACCCCGTGCTCGGTCTTCTCCCATTCGAAGCGCGCGGTCATGAACTGCCAGACTGCGCGGTAGGCAGCGGCAGAGATCAGCAGCCAATAGAGCGGCATGAGCGGCACGTCCTTGAGGAGATGGCGATAGCCACGCCCGCGCGCGCTCAAGAAACCGAGCGCCATGGAGGCAAGATAGCCGGTCAGAAGGTCGAACCAGGCGAGTCCCCAGAACGGCCAACCGAGTACCGTCTCTGGCCGCGCGAGCAGGCTCCCTTGCGCGAAGTCGATCCCGGCGAGCACGTAAAACCAGGGATGCACCAGCGCCGACAGAATTGTGCCGCCGACCACTGTCTGGAATCCGAGGAAGCCAAGAGGGCCGAGCTCACGCCAGAGACTGCGCGGGGAACGCATATGCACGAGCCAGGTCTGCACGTAGCCCTTGAGCCAGCGCGTGCGTTGGCGGAGCCATGACGAGAGGCGAGGCGGCGCCTCCTCGTAAGTGGTCGAGGGCAGCATTGCGCAGCGATAGCCGCTCCGCGCAAGCCTCGTGCCGAGATCGGCATCCTCAGTGACGTTGAACGGGTCCCACGCCATGAGCCATTTCAGCGCCGACATGCGGAAATGGTTCGAGGTTCCCCCAAGCGGCACCGGCAGGCGAAGCCTGTCAAGAGCGGGCAAGAGCGCGTCGAACAGCGCGCAATATTCGAGCGTGAATTGGCGCGTGAGCCAAGTGTCGCGCGCGTTGTAGATATTCAGCGCGGCCTGAACGCAAGCGAGGTTCGGCGACCCGCGGCGGAACGAAGCGTACGCGCGGCGAAGCTGATCGCGATCGGGGCGATCCTCGGCATGGAAGATCACGAGATACTCTCCGCGGGCGAGCGGCAGCGCATAATTCAGCGCCTTCGGCTTGGTGCGCGGATGAAGCTCGGGCACCACGACGATTTCCACATTGCCGGGAAGATTGAGCGCGCGCGCCGCAGCGATCGTGTCGAAGTCAACTGCCTCGAGGATCAGCTTGATGTCGAGCTTGGCCGCCGGCCAGTCGAGATGGCTGAGGCCATGGACGAGCCCTGGTAGCATATGCGCCTCGCGATAGAGAGGCACGAGGATCGTGTAGATGGGAAGCTCGGCGTCAGGCACCCGTGACGAGACGGTCTCCTTCGCGCGCGCCTCGCCCCGCATCAGCCAATAGGCAGCCACGAGGCGAAGGCCGATCACCGGAACGAACAGGACAACGAGAAGGAGCGTCAGCAGCCAGATCGTGCCAGCCGGCGCGCTGACCATTGCCGAGAGGACCGCGAGGAGGCCGCACGCGAGGGCGAGGCGCTGCCACAGCGCCGGCCGCTCTCGCGCGCTTCTGTCAGGATGCCGCGCGGCGAGACCTTCGACCGCCCCGCGGGCGAATGTCTCGGCGAATTGGTGACAGATCGCGTCGCGAACCGATTGGGGAGAAGCGAGCGAGAAAGCGTGGGGCCTAAGCCGATCGAGCATCGCGCGGAGCGCGTTGGGGCGAAGCCGGTCTGGCGCGAGCACGAAACGCCGGGCGCGAGCGCGCTCCTTCAAGAGGCCGCTCGCAAGGCTCCGCCGTGGGCCCGCTCCCGCAGCGGGCGCTACCTCCGCGGACGGAAGCTCGTCCCTGAAGGGTGTGCCGCAAGCTCCGGCGAGGGCGCGGTAATAGTCTTCTGCATCGAGCCAACCATTGGCAATCATCACCTCGTGCGGATGCACACCCCAGCGCGCGGCGATTGCGGTCGCGCGAGCGAGCGTCGCTGAATCGATGAAGCGGCCGACGAATTTGCGGTTTCAAGAAGAGGCGCAATATTGATTGCAGCCAATCTCAAGTTGCGTTCGATTGTTCACTGTAGAGTTGAATACATTTTAAAACATACAATTTGGACGGGTAGAGGCTCTTGGCACCCATGGCAAAGCCGCGTTAAGAGGGAGCCGTGCAGCAACGCTTCATCCCTCGGCTGACAGGCTTCGGCTCGGCGCCTCTTTGGCTCGCCGCGCTTTTTTGCGTTTTGCTCGCCCTTCAGCCCGATCAGGCGGCTGCTCAGGCCAAGAACGAGATCGTCCCCGACACCTGGCAGGGCGATGCGCTGAGACCGAAGCCCGATCTCCGCGGACTATCCAAGCTCCGCTTCGTCACCGACAGCGACTATCCGCCGTTCCATTATTACGACGAGGTCGGCGCGCTGACCGGCTTCAACGTCGATCTCGCCAAGGCCATCTGCGAGCAGCTCGAAGTTCAGTGCGAGGTGAATGCTGTCGCTTGGGAAGATCTCATCCCGAGCCTCGACAAGGGCGACGCGGACGCTGCCATCGCCTCGATCCGCATCACCGCCGAAGCGCTCGAGAAGGCGGACTTCACCTCGCGCTATTACGCGACGCCCGCGCGCTTCGTCGCGAAGAAGGCGAGCGACCTCAAGGACATCAGCCCCGAGACGCTGTCCGGCAAGAAGATCGGCGTCTCCAAGGGCACGGGCCACGAGGCCTACATCAAGAAATTCTTCCCCGATGTGGCGATTGCGAGCTTCGACACCGCCGACGATGCGCAGAAGGCGCTCAAGGACGGGGCCATCGATCTTGTCTTCGGCGACGGCATCGGTCTCACCTTCTGGATCAACGGAGTGGCAAGCGAAGGGTGTTGCGAGTTCCGCGGCGGTCCCTATCTCGACACCACCTATTTCGGAGAGGGCGTCGGCATCGCGGTGAAGAAGGGCAACCGCCAGATGGTCGAGATCCTCAACTACGCTCTCGAGCAAGTGCATGCCTCGGGACGCTACGAAGAGCTCTTCCTCCGCTACTTCCCCATGAGCTTCTTCTGAGCGGGCTCCGACGTTCGTTGCGCGAAGGGTAGGAGCAGAGACCAGCCGAAGCGGGTTGGAGCCTCGCTCTGGTAGGGGGTCAGCCCGATGGTCATGCCTTGGTGGCCGCCTTCCGGCTCAGCCGTATAAGTCCGAAACAGCCGGTCCCACACCGAGAGATTGAAGCCGTAATTCGAATCATGCTCGCGCCACAGCACCGAATGATGCACGCGGTGCATATCCGGCGTGACGATGAGGAGACGTAAGGGCCGGTCGAGCCATGCGGGAAGCGCGATATTGGCGTGGTTGAACATGGCGCAGGCGTTGAGGATCACCTCGAACAGGAACACGGCAAGCGGCGCCGCGCCGATCGCCATCACCACCGCGATCTTCCACAGCATCGAGAGTCCGATCTCGATCGGGTGAAACCGCACCGCCGTGGTGACGTCGATGTCGCGGTCGGCGTGATGAACCCGATGCAGGCGCCAGAAGAGCGGGATCTTGTGCGAGGCGAGATGCTGAGCCCAGATGGCGAGGTCGAGCACGAGCAGCGCGACCGTAATTTTGAGCCACTCCGGCCAATCGAGCTGGTTCAAGAGCCCGATGCCGTGTGTTTCGGCGTAGGACGCAGCCGCGATGGCAGCGAGCGGCACGGCGAGCATGGCCATAAGCCGGATCAGCACCGTGCCGGTGACGCTGATGCCGAGATTGGTCAGCCAGCGCCGTCCCTTGGGCGCAATCAACCGGCGCTTGGGAGCGGCGAGCTCGATCAGCGCCATGACCAGGAACACCGAGGCGAATACGGCAAGGCGGATCGCGCCATCGCTTTGGCCGAGAAGACCGTCCATGACCGAATGTTAGCGCGAGGCTGGCGTTAAGTCAGTTGCTCTGCCGCGCTGGGAGCGAAAGGCCGATGACGCCGATGACCACGAGCGCGAGAGAGGCCATCTTGAAGAGAGTCAGCGGCTCGCGGAAATAGGCGATGCCGATCATCGCTGCGAGCGCCGTGCCGACACCCGACCAGATGGCATAGGTGACCGAGAGATCGAGCCGCTTCAGCGCGAGGATCACCGCCGCCGCCGAGCACACATAGAAGACCGGAACGGCGAGCGAAGGCAGCGGCTCGGAGAAGCCGCGCGAGAGCTTCATCGAGGTAATGCCGGCGACTTCGAGCAGGATGGCGGCGAAGAGCAGGATGCAGGGCATGAGCTTCTCGGGCATGTCCGACTCAAGGAAAACGGCAAGCTCTGCATCCAACAGCGAAATTGCATGACGCGGTGATGACAGTGCTCACAAGATCTCGAGCGGGCGGGTGCCTCTGGGTCGTGGGAAGGCACGGTCGAGCTCGGCGAGATCGGCCTTGGTGAGGACAATGTCGAGCGCCGCCCGGTTCTCGCGCACATGCCCCTCGCTCGATGCCTTGGGGATCACCATCATGTCGCCTTGGCGGAGCACCCAGGCGAGCGCGATCTGCGACGGCGTCACACCGTGGCGGGCGGCGATTGCCGCAAGCGTGCGGTCGCGCCCGAGCCGTCCCTGCTCGATCGGGGAATAGGCCATGATCGGGATGCCATGTTCGCGCGACCAGGGCACGAGTCCAGATTCGATGCCGCGCCGTCTGAGGTTGTAGACGACTTGGTTGCTGGCGCAGGCATCTCCGCCGGGAAAGCTGAGCAGCTCCTCCATGTCGTCGACGTCGAAATTGCTGACGCCGAAATAGCGGATCGCGCCCTCGGCGAGCAGGGCCTCGAAGCCGGCAAGCATCTCCTCGAGCCTGGGGCTCCCGCGCCAATGCAGAAGATAGAGATCGATGCGGTCGGTCTTGAGCCGCTTCAGGCTTCGCTCGCAGGCGGAGATGGTGCCGGCCCGCGTCGAGTTCTCCGGCTTGACCTTGCTCACGATGAAGCAGTCGTCGCGGCGTCCTTTGACCGCCGCGGCAACGACCTCCTCGGCACCGCCCTCCGCGTAAAGCTCGGCCGTGTCGATCAGCGTCATGCCGAGATCGAGACCCAATCGGAGAGCCGCGACCTCCTCGTCGAACGCGCGCCTGCTCTCACCCATCCGCCAGGTGCCCTGGCCGAGCTGAGGCACTTTATCGCCCGAGTGGAGCGTGACCGTGGGAAGACCGGAGTGAGTCATTGGGGAGCAACCAAAATGCGCGAAGCGCGGGCGTCGGAGTGACGCCGCGCCTCGCAGGATAACGCTGCTAGTCCCTGACGGTTCAGGCCTTCTTCGCCGCAGCGGGTGCCGCCGCGCGCTCCCGCTCCTCTTTGCGCGAATGGAGCTGGAAGGCGAGGACCAGGAGGAAGGCGCCGAACACGAGCGCATAGGCGCCGATCCACATGGTCAACACCACGGCACCGATCAACGGCTCGATGACGAGGAGGATGCCGAAGATGATCGAGGCGATGCCGCCGAGCGCCAGCCACCAGCGTCCGTGATCGATGTTGAGGTTGAAGGCCGCTGACAGCATCAGGATGCCGGATACGGTCGCCCACACGGCGATGATCCAGATGAGCGCGACGAGGGTGATGGCGGGCCACAGCACTGCGACGACGCCGGCCGCGAGGTCGACCACGCCCTCGAGGATCAACAATCCCCACCGCTCGCCGTTCCGCGCCGCCTTGATGCCCGAGATGATGGCGAATACGCCGTCGACGAGCATGTAGGCGGCGAACATGATGACGAACACCTGGACGGCGATGCCCGGCGTGAGCAGGCAGATCAGGCCGAAGATGATGCCCAGAATGCCGCGCAGACCCACGGCCCACCAATTGTCGGCCAGGACCTCGCTCAATGCGTCGCAGCGCGGGTCTGACACGCCGGTGCGACCTTTCGAAGATGTGCTCGCTGCCATGGGACTCTCCTTTTTAGATCAGCAGGTTGATCAGGTAACCAAACGCCCAGAGGACGCGAATCGATCAGGCGCCATGATGAAGCCAATCCAAATTGTGGGTGGCGCTCATATCGAACTTGTCCACACCCCGCGAACGCGCCCTTTCAGAGCTCCAAACCCACCTCCGAGGCAAGCCCCGACACCGTCTGGCGGAGCCAGAGATGCCCCGGATCCTGGTCGAAACTCGCATGCCAAAGCAACGAGATGGTGAAGCCGGGAAGCTCGATGGGGGGCTCGCTCGTGGCGAGCCCGAAGGCCTCGGCGAAGTAGCGTGCGAGCCGCGACGGCATGGTGGTGATCACCGGCGCGCGGCGGAGCACGAAGGGCACGGCGAGGAAGCCCGGCGTCGTCATCGCGATCGTCCGCTTGAGCTTGTGTTTGGCGAGTGCCTCGTCCACGGCGCCATGAGCGTCGTCGCTGAGGCTCGTCAGCACATGCGGGACCCGCAGATAATCCTCGAGCGAGATGGGCGGTGAAAGCTTGAGCTGCTTGGGGCTGAACAGGCAGAGGAAATTCTCGGCGTAAAGCGAGCGGCGCTTATGATGGTTCTGGCCTTGGGTGAACACGCCGATGCCGAGATCGAGGCTGCCGGCGTCGAGCTCGTCAAGCACGGAGATGCGGCTGATCGGGCGGAGCCGCAAAGAGACTCCGGGGGCCGTCGTCCTGAGCCGCGCGAGAAGCGTTGGCACCACCGCCACCTCGATCGAGTCGGCGAGGCCGATGCGGAAAACGCGCTCCGCCGTTGATGGGTCGAAATCCTCGCGCTGGAGCACCGCAGCCTGAATCTGGGCGAGCGTCACGCGCACGGGGTCGGCAAGAGCAAGCGCGCGCGGCGTCGGCCGCATGCCCTCTGCGCCGCGGGTCAAAAGCTCGTCACCGAACAGCGTTCGAAGACGCGCGAGATTGTGGCTCATCGCCGACTGACCAAGGCCCACGCGGGCAGCCGCGCGGGTGACGCTCCGCTCGGTGAGCAGAGCATCGAAGGCAACGAGCAGGTTCAGGTCGAGCCTGCTCAAATTGGCATGGTCGATAGCGGTCATCGATATCATCGATTGGAATGATGATACTGGATCGCTCATGTTTGAGGCAACAGCAAATCGGCCGCTGGTCAGCCGCCTCGCGACACGCGAGGGCGCGCGCGGAGAAGGGCCATGAGAATCGCCATTGTTGGAGCGGACGATGTGGGCAGGGCGCTCGGCGCAAGCCTCAGGGCAAAGGGCCACATCATCGTCTATGGCATCCCCGAGCCCGAACGATCCGACGAGCGCAACACGAAATCGGTGCGCGAGGCGCTGAAAGGCTCCGAGGCGGTGATTCTCGCCACCCCGTGGGCGCTCACCGAGGCGCTCGTCTGTGAGCACGCGACCGATCTTGCCGACAAGATCGTTATCGATGCGACCAATCCGCTCAACCCGGCCATGAGTGGGCTCGCTCTTGGGTTTCTCACCTCTGGTGTCGAATTGCTGCAGAGCCAAGCGCGCCGGGCGAAGTTCTTCAAAGCCTTCAATGCGACTTGCGTCGGCGTTCTGGCGCGCCCCGACTTCCCGGAAGGAAAGGCCGCCGTGTTCGTCGCAGGGCCACCTGGCCCGGACAAGACGATCGTCATGCGCCTCGTCGGCGATGTCGGCTTCGAGCCGATCGATGCAGGCGAGCTCAAGGCCGCGCGCTTGCTCGAGCCGCTCGCCATGCTGACAATGCAGCTTGCGCTCGGGCGAGGCGATGTCGCTTTCGTCATGTCGCGCCGTCAGCCTGGAAAGGACCACGCCACCAATGGGCGCATAATGGCGGTCCAGGAGGCCGAATAGCCAGTTAGGGCGGGAGATGCGGGGATCTCCATCTCGCGGCGCTCAACGCGTGGCGCCGCGAGATGGGCGGGGAACGAAAACAAGCAACGAGCGTCTCGTCGCGCGCTCGAGTCTTAGCGCTCCAATTCTCTTCGGCCGTTGGCAAGCGGAACGGCATGACACCGCTGCACGTGCGCGCGACAAATTCTCGCTGAGAGATATCGTCGTGCTGTAGCGAACGGCTTCATTGCCGCCCCATTCCTGTGTAAGGCTCTGAGCCGGGAGATTTAGGACCAGGGAGCTTTGCGAGAGATGCGGGCAGCGCCACTCACCGTCGGCGTTATCGGTGGAGGATTCACAGGAGCAGCGAGCGCGATCGCTTGCCTTGCGCACCTCTCCGAGCCGTTTCGCCTGCTGATCATCGAGCCCTCGCCCGTGCTCGGACGCGGCGTCGCCTATGGTAGCCACCACCCCTTGCACCTCCTCAACGTGCGCACCCGCGATCTCTCGATTCGCGCAAGCCAACCCGGCGATTTCTTGAACTGGGCCTTCCGCCAGCTCGATCAGGGCGAAAATCATGCCGGCCTCCATGAGGCGCTCGCGCACACATTTCTGCCGCGCCAGCTGTTCGGCGAATATGTGCGCCAGCGTCTGTTCGAGACGGTCGAGCAGCGCCCCGACGTCGAGTTTTCCGTCGTGCCGGCCACCGCGCGCGCTCTTCGTGCCGAGCATGGCGGCTATGTCGTCGAGCTTGATCGTGGTGGGAGGGTGCTCTGCGACGCCGTGATCCTCGCTACCGCCTATGGCGTGCAAGGGGCCTCGACCAAAGGCGCTCTCGTCCCGTTCGAGGCGCTCCCTGGCGATCAGCTCGCGCGTGCGAAATCGATCGCCCTGATCGGATCGGGGCTTACCATGGTCGACGTTCTGATCGGCGCGCGCCGCGACGGCTTCCAGGGCATTGCGACGGTGATCTCGCGTCGCGGACAATTGCCGCGGCCGCATGCGCCGAAGGGCGTCGTGCCCCAGCACCTCGCTCTGCCGCGCTCAAAGCGCGTGTCGATGCTCGAAGCGTCACTTCGCATTGCCTGCGAGATGGCCGAGGAGAACGGAACACCCTGGCAGGCGGTCATCAACGGTGTGCGCTCGACGCTGCAGGACATCTGGCAAGCGCTTCCCGTCGCCGAGCAGGCCCGCTTCCTCCGGCACCTCAGGCCGTTCTTCGACGCGCACCGCCATCGCCTGCCGGGCGAGGTCCATGCGCGCCTCACCGCCGATTTCGACAAGGGCCGCGCCGTGCTTCTACGGGGGTCGGCGACGAGCGTCGCGCGGACGGGCGATGGCTACAGGATTGAGATCATGCGGCGTGGCGCGAGCGCGCCGGAGATCCTGAAAGCGGACCTCGCCTTTGATTGCTCGGGCTTCAAGCCCGATCTCGACCAGCCTCTGATCAAGGGAATGATCGAGGCTGGGCTTGCGCGGCCCGACGCCCATCGTCTCGGGCTCGCCGTCGAGCCGAATGGCCAGGTGTTTGGCCGCGGCTCTGAAGTCACCAGAGGCCTGTTCGCCATTGGACCGCTCTGCCAGGGGACATTGTGGGAGATCACCGCCGTGCCGGAGATCGTGCGCCAAGCCGACGCGGCGGCGGTAAGCCTTGCCGCTCTGCAAGTGCCCATCCGCAAGAGCGGCACATTGCGCGCCTGACGCTGCGCTTTCCGCCGAGGGCGGAAGGGGCGTTAAACTTTCATTATGGTTAACGCCCCTCCAGCCCTCAAAAAGCCACGAAACGCCTGAAAATCAATGTGTTTCCCGCGAGGCGCCAGCCTTGCGGGCGTTAACCATAGCTTGAGTATCGTCAGCACTTCTGGGGCCGGGGGAAGGAAGCTGATGAGATGCGTAGTCTTGCCATTCTTGCGCTCGCCGTAGGCGTGATCGCCGGCGTGAGCCCTTGCGCCGCGCAGAGCGGAACGGCGGGATATCAGCCGCAAACCAGCTCAATCGCGAAGCAAGCAGCGCCCGAACGTCTCGCTCCTCCCCAGGCTGAGGTCGCAACTACCGCGCCTACGTCAGCAGCCTCGCCCGCGCCCGCGCCCGCAGCATCGCCCGCGCCGCATCCTGCCGCGGCCCCCGCGCCGGTGCCCGTGCAGGTCTATGCCACGATTCCGCAGCCCATGACGCATCCCATGACAACGACGCCGATCGAGCTGCAGGCTGCGCCCGAGCCGCAAGCCGCCTTTTCCTCGGCTGAGAAGCTGCTCGATTGGGTCACCAACTATCGCAAACATCCGAATCCGTCACGCGTACCCGCCGCCGTTCACGCCATGCGCGACTTCGGCCTGTTCGGCGACGAGGACAAGGAGTGGTTCTGCATCGGCTTCATCGCCGGCGTGCTCGGCACCACCCCCAAGGACGGACCTGCGCTGATCCCCAGGATGTTCCCGATGCCCGACAAGGAGCAGGCGGTGATCATCAGGGCGATCGCCTATTCCGAGCGTCCCGACTGGCGTGATCTGCTCGAGAAGAATTCCGCGCGCATGCCGCTCAGGCGCCCGCTGATCGACGACTTCCTGCAAGGCAAGCGGCCGACTCTGATGGAGCTGCCGCTCGTCGATGGCGGCTCTTCGGGGATCTACGCGCTGTGGGGCTATTACGTCGCGACCGGCCAGCACGAGCCCGTGGTTCGCATCATGCAGGCGCTGCAATGGTCGCGGAAGAAGGACGACAGCAGCTTCTCGTTCAAGAAGATCTTCTCCGGCTGGGGGCGCGACCCCTCAGCCGTGGAGAAGATCACGACCGGCGGCACTGCCAAATGGACGCTCGCCTCTTATGCCGAGCGCGATCGTGAGCTCCTCGATCTTTACCGCGCCGAGGTCGCGCGCCAGCCCGAGGCGATCGCAACTCCGCTCAAGGATGTGATTGCGGCCGCCGAGTCGTTCGAATCGGAGACGATACGCAAGGACCAGTTCGGCGCCATCGACGACGCGCAGAAAGCGCAGATGACCAACGAGGCCGGAATGACCAAAGGCGCAACCGCAGGCTCGATCGCCATCGCCACCGGCTGCGTTGCGGCGACCGCTCTCGGTCAACCCGAAATCGCCATTCCCTGCGTGATTGGTGGCGCACTCTATACCGGGGCGATCAAGCTCGCCCACTAGGTGCGTGATCGGCTACTCGGTGCCGCGGCGGATGAAATAGCCGACGACGAGGCCGAGCCCGAGTGCGAGCACGAGCGAGGCGGCGAAATTATCCTTCATGAGGTCCTCGGCTTCGTGGGCTGCCTCGGTGGCATAGTCGCGGGCGCGGCCGTAACCGCGGCTCGCGCTTTTGCCGGCGCTCCCGGCGAGCTCGTTCACATAGGATCGTAGGCTGTCGATCTGGTCGTGCAGATCCTCAAGGTCGACGCTACTGACGAGCCTCGACACCTTGCGCTCAGCCCTGGGCCAACTCAGCATGTTTCCACTTCCTCCTCTGAACCGAAGCGCCGCCCCGACCGGAGCGCGATCATAGCAGAAACCGCAATGCGCCACGTCGCGTTCCACGGGGCAGGCTTAAGGTCGAATGCCCGGGTGTTCTGCTAGAGCACGAGGTTGCGCGCTCTGATGCCGCGCTCGATCGCGGTCGTGGTCAGTCTGTCGAGCTCGAGGCTCTCGCTCAGCATGTCGAGGAAGCGCGTTTCCTCGGGCTTCACGTCGAGATCGGCTGCGGCGATCTCGAGCGCCACGGCGTAGGCCGTCTCGCGCAGCTTCTTCGGCAGCCCGCCCTTGATCAGCATGAGCACGCGGTCGAGCCCGCCATCCTCGCTCAACACGCCGCCGCAGGCCTCGGCCGTCTTGACCAGCCTCTCCTGATCGAAATCGGCGAACACCGGCAGGTTGGAGACGATCTCGCCGATGCGGGCGAGCTCGGCGTCGGTCATCGTGCGGTCCACGGCCGACATCGTGACCATCGCATAGATTAGCGCGGCGTGATGGTCGAGCGGTTCGGTCATGGCGCAAGGCCCCCTCTTGTTTGGCCGAAGCTTGAGGCGGCGCGACCGTAGGCAATTGCGGGTGGAGGGGCAAGCGGGGAAATCCCGTCCCAAGCGAGCTCCGCGGGCGCCCCGCGCGCCTCTAAACACTGGCGCTTCGCGGAAAACTGGGAATTTTAAGCAGACCGTAACGGCCTATCACCGGATGCCACCGCTTGCTTGATTTTCTGTCGTTTCAGGCGGCATACCGAAATGACAGCGCGGGGGAAAGCTGGGGATTGGGAAGGTGCCGCGCTCACGTATCAAACGGCTGGTGATAGGCGCAGGTTCCCGGATGCTGACATCGGCCCAAGAGTGCGTTAGTCGTGGAAGATCGCATCGAAATTGTGAGCTCGATATCAAGTACGAGCAGGACAGCGAGGGCTTCACGCCGCGTTCTCCCCGTAAGGGAGCGCACGAAATGGGCCCTAGGAAAGGGAAGCTCCGAGGAGGTGTCGGTCCCGGAGCTTCCCACAGCTCTCAGCTCTTTGGGTGTCAGCACACCCGAATGGCAGCTTGGCTGCAAAAATAGATTATTGAAGGCTGCTATTTCACGCTGTGGCAGAAGCCACATTCGCTCGCCTTAGAAAAAGAAAGAGGGGTCCTGTGGGGTCAGGGAACCTGTGGTGGGCGCTGATAGTCCGAGGCCCGCTTCGTCGTGAAGGTCTCGATGGCGACGATAATCTCTATCGCGCTGTGTTGGTTCAGATTGCCGGTGGCCAATCCCAACTTCGCCTTGCACCATGCCTCGGAGATTGCTGGTGCAGCCCATGGCGGGTCCACGTCGGACTTCGCACCGAGCTCGACGGCACGTTGCTGCTCTTCCCTCGCGACTTGGGCAAAGCGCTCCAATAGTTCGTCGCTCACAGGCCTCGCCAGCTCTATGAAGTTTTTGACCCGCATTGCTATCTCAATTTGGACCTCAACAGGAAGCTGCCGAACTCTCTCTAGGTGCATCAGCACGGATCTTTCGTAGAAGAGTGAGCGGAGGAACATTGGAGGGCACGCCTCTCAGAGGATGTTCAACCTGTTTGCGGGGGCTGAAAGCCGCGCCTAATCCAGAGTAGCACGGGCGGCGAGTGCAAGAAAAAGCGCCACCGGAGAGCAGCGGGACTAGGTGGTAATAAAGGAACGCTCCGAGAGTATTTTAAGTCGCAGGGAGCGAACAAGATGGCAAGCCGATCGCCAATAGCTGGCAGGGTGTTTTTGCGGTGTACAAACGGCGGCGAGGATGGTTATGCCCGCACCGAGCCAGGTTATGGGTACGGCTGTGGCTACTATCCGCATTACGAGTACAGTTACCCTTCGATCGCCAATGTCTGCTTTTGGCACTTAGCGGACATTAGTGCCGACGCTGAAGCATGTCTGCTTTCGAGGGCAAAGCAGACATCTATTACCCCTCGTTCCAATGTCCGCTAATGGCCCAAAGCGGACGTCACGAACAGTTGTGGACCCCCAATTCTGAAGGGCGGCGTAGTCTTCGTCTACCCAAAGTGTGACGCTAGACTTTAACGTGCTGGGGAAGTCTGGGGTGCTGAGTCGGGTGCGGATCGTCTGGTGGTGATCCGCGCGACCGGCAAAGAAGCAGGCGACGCCCGCGGTGTCGCGCTATCCGGCTTCGACCAATGAGTTGGCTTCCCAAAATCTCGATGGGGCTCACGCTCGACCAGCTCGCTCGGCGGCTGCGCTCGGCAGAGTGCGGAGGCGTGCTTCTCTGCAAGCCCTACGCCGTCAAAATCCGTTGCCAGTATGCTGAGTGATGTTGACGCTGCGGACACCCCTATCCCCCGCCCCGTGGGGGACGGAAAGAGGCTGGAGTCCCGTTGCGTGCACCGCCTGGGAAGCCCGTGAGCCCACCGCTTCAGGCGCCGTGGTGCCCGCCATAATCGGAATGTAAAATGAGTGCATGGCTGAATTTGTGAAGGTGGCTGAAACGAGCGAGGTCACGCCGGGCACGGCGCGGCTCGTGAACATAAAGGGCAAGCAAATAGCGCTCTTCAACATCGAGGGGACGTTCTTTGCCCTCGAAAATGCCTGCACGCATGAGGAAGGGCCACTGGCCGAAGGAGAAATCGAGGGTCACGAGGTCACCTGCCCGTGGCACGGCGCAAAGTTTGATGTGCGCACAGGAGAAGTTCTCTGTCCGCCAGCCTATGAGGACGCTCGTTCCTACAACGTGCGTGTGGTTGGAAACGACATTGAAGTCGAGGTCTAGCGGCGATTGCGAGTCAAAAGCGGTCGTTCATCAGAAACTTAATAGAGATCCCCCGGTTGAGTACCCAGACGACAACCTAGGAGTATCGCTGCTCTGGTTTTAGTCTTGAGTACTGGTTACGCAATTGCTGGTGCAGGGGCTCCCGTGCCAGAAGGATCTCAAAATCCGCCTCCATCTGGCGTCGCCGAATGGTGACACGCTTTCCAAGGACCAGGCCACGCCCTTCGTCGTGAATTACGAACTGGTAGATACCGACAAGGACGGGAAGATTCCCAGGCTGAATTTCAGGCCGGCTGCAGCAAGGGCTGGATCCAAAAACCTGATGCCTCAACGGTGAATCAGATGAAGGGCAGCCAGTAGAAATCCGTGCCGCGACTGATAACACGCAAAAGAAAAGCCCGGCTTTGTGCCGAGCTCTTCCTACTTACGCTTTCCCCCACTGGTGCGCGAATCTTGTCGCGGTAGAAGAATAGGCGACAGTGGCAGGAGTGGGGCAAGACTGCAGCTAACGGCAAAGCGATGGGTTGCTGATACCATTCAAACTCATACATAAGCTGTGTGATGGGTAATCCCTCCCCATCACAGGTTCCCCCACACGGAACCGGAAGCCCCGGTTGCGCCCCCCGTCGCCGGGGCTTCTTTCATTTGTTTGGGCATACGAAAGGGCCGCCGGCCGATGCCGACGCCCCTGCATCCTGAATTGCAATGCTTAGCGGCAAATCCAGACGTAACCGCCGGGCGTCCACCGCCAGCAGGCACCTTCGCCGTAGCCGTACCAACGACCGCCCCACCAACGACCGCGGAACGGAGCATTCCAATTGATACGATCGTACCAATCGTTTTGGACATGGCCGCGATAATAATGGCCATGTCCATGACCGTGGCCGGCAAATGCGGCAGGCGAAAAGAATAGAGCAGCGGCCATTGCTACAAAGACACAAAGTCTGCGCATAGCGTGGTTTCCCCCGTGAACGTTCCCGCTCGGAACAAGGCGACTATATCCCCGAGGGAGCCACTGCACATAAACAAAAAAACCCCACATTGGCGGAGCAAGTTTGCAATGTGGGGACGCACCCACATGGGTCTCGCCAAGTTCCCTGTTTCCTTTCGTTAAGGGCGAGGCCGCCGCACTCGGCGCAGCGCAGTCGGCGAGCTAGAGCCTCTAGTGTAGTCCCATCAAGATTTCTGGGAAGCCAGCTCATTGGCCGCAGCCTAATCACTCAACTCGCGGGCAACAGCACTCGACTGTGGGTATAGCCCTCAGCGGTGAACTCTTCGTGGTGGCGTGAAGCGGCTACATGAGGCTTATTCGATCCAGCCAAGCTTGCGCGCTTCCTCGCTTGCCGCCTCCCAAGCCAGCTTCTCGAACTCGTCGCGGGTAAGGGGCCGTTCTTTGTCGATATGGATGAGTGAAGATTGGTAGATCCCTGGCTCGTTTTGCGATTTGAAGAATGCCGTTCGAAATGATGAACCCGGTATCGTCACAATGATGAAATCGTCCCGGACGTCCACAATGACCCGATTGTGGTGCATGTTACCCCCCATGAAGCCCGACGCCCCCTGATGAGGTTGCTTTCGGGCGCGCCCCGCACCCAAAAAACGCCCCGGGCCTACCACTCAACGGGCACACAGTCACGAAAGGTGCTAGAGCGAGCAGGCGTTGAGTTCACGAACGGGCGGCCTGGGGTGAGGCTGACGTGGTGATGCTCCGGTGCCAATCCGGTGCCAAATCGACCGTAAAACGTTGGAATTGCTAGACTCCCACAAATCTGTGAAATTGGTCGGGCCCCGCAAGATGTCTCAGAATACGACCGTGCCAGACAAGAAAACTACGCCACGAACCGTCAAGATCGAGGTGAACTCAGAGCTCCTGGCCCACGCCCATGTGAGCAAGGCCTGGCCGTTCGAGGAGGCGCGCAAGGTCCTGAGCCGGCTGAAGCGCATCCCGAAGCCCACCGGTGCCATCATCTTCGAGACGGGATATGGACCGTCCGGCCTTCCGCATATCGGCACGTTCGGCGAGGTCGCGCGCACGACCATGGTGCGCCACGCCTTTCGCGTTCTCACCGAGGACAAGGTGCCGACGCGGCTCATCGCGTTTTCCGATGACATGGACGGCCTGCGCAAGGTTCCCGACAACATCCCCAACAAGGAGATGGTGGCGGAGCATCTCGGTAAGCCGCTCACCCAGGTGCCCGACCCTTTCGGCGACCACCCAAGCTTCGGCCACCACAACAATGCCCGGCTCAGGGCCTTCCTCGATACGTTCGGCTTCGATTACGAATTCCTCGCGGCGACCGAATGCTACACGACCGGCCGCTTCGACAAGACTTCTCCTCAGGGTGCTCGAGCACTACGACGCGATCCGCGACGTGATCCTGCCGACGCTCGGGCCCGAGCGCCGCGCCAGCTACAGCCCCTTCCTGCCGATCTCTCCGACCACCGGCAGAGTGTTGCAGGTGCCCGTCGTCGATCGCGATCTCTCCTCAGGCTCGATCGCCTACAAGGACCCCGACTCTGGTAAGCTCACCCAGGTTCCGGTCACGCGCGGCCATTGCAAGCTGCAATGGAAGGCGGACTGGGCCATGCGCTGGGCGGCGCTCGGTGTCGATTACGAGATGGCCGGCAAGGACCTGATCGAACTCGGTCCGCCTCTCCGGGCACATCTGCCGCATCCTCGGGGCGCAACAGCCAGAGGGCTTCAACTACGAGCTGTTTCTTGACGAGAACGGCGAGAAGATCTCGAAGTCGCGCGGCAATGGTCTCACCATCGAGGAGTGGCTGACCTACGCATCGCCCGAGAGCCTCTCGCTTTATATGTTCCAGAGCCCGCGCAAGGCGAAGCGTCTTTATTTCGACGTGATCCCGCGCGCGGTCGACGAATATGTCGGGCACCTCGCCGCATACCCGAAGGAAGAGCAAGCGGCGAAACTGATGAACCCCGTCTGGCATATCCACGACGGTCGGCCGCCGGTGGCGGAGCTTCCCATCAGCTTCGCGCTGCTTTTGAATCTCGCCAGCGCGTCGAACTCCGAGGATCGCGAGGTGCTGTGGGGCTTCATCCGCCGCTATAAGCAAGACGCGACGCCTGAGGCCCATCCACTGCTCGATCAGCTCGTCGGTTACGCGATCCGCTACTTCCACGACTTCGTGAAGCCGAACAAGGATTACCGGGCGCCGTCCGAGAAGGAGCGCACGGCTCTGCTCGATCTCGACGCGCGGCTCGCCAAGTTGCCGCACGGCGTGCTCGCCGAGGAAATTCAGGCCGAGGTCTATGCGGTCGGCAAGGAGCACGACTTCGAGCCGTTGCGCGATTGGTTCGCCGCGCTCTACGAGGTGCTGCTCGGCCAGACGCAAGGTCCACGCTTCGGCTCCTTTGTCGAACTCTACGGTATCGCCGAGACCCGCGCGCTCATCGCCAAGGCGCTTCAAGGCGAGCTCGTCACCGCGGGCTGACGGGGAGAGATGCCGTCGCGGATCAAACGATTTGGCATGAGTGTTGCTGGAAACAATCTGTGCAACGCGTGCGTTGCGGTGAGAGGCGTCGAATCCCGGCCAGAATCAGGGGCCGGCGGCGCCGCACCACGGCTGGACTGCGCTGGACGAGGACGTGAATGATTAAAATTCGGGCAGGTTACAGGATCGCTTATGACTGCCCGCAGCCGACGCCGATGATCCTCACCTTGAGCGTCCATCCGAGCCGGCGCCAAGACCTCATCACCCCGGATCAGATGCGCACCGACCCGCCCATGCCGGCGACGGAATATACCGATCGCTACGGCAATATCTGCCACGTGATCCGCGCGCCGGCGGGCCGCATCACCCTCTCGGCCGATTTCATGATCCGCGATAGCGGCGAGACCGACGAGGTCGCTCCCGGCGCCACGCAAGCGCCGCTCGAGACGCTCCCCGTCGACACGCTCGTCTATCTGCTCGGCAGCCGTTATTGCGAGACCGACCGGCTGTCCAATTTCGCCTGGTCGACCTTCGGCAAAATTCCCCGAGGCTGGACCATGGTGCAGACGATCGTCGAGTTCGTGCACGACCATGTCACCTTCGGCTATCCGCATGCCAATGTGAGCCGCACCGCCTACGACACCTTCATCGAGCGCAAGGGCGTGTGCCGCGACTTCGCCCACCTCGCCGTCACTCTCTGCCGCTGCATGAACATTCCAGCCCGCTACTGCACCGGCTATCTCGGCGACATAGGCGTGCCGCCCGATCCCTGTCCGATGGATTTCAGCGCCTGGTTC
The DNA here is from genome assembly GCA_963747175.1 of uncultured Alphaproteobacteria bacterium. Lineage (GTDB taxonomy): Bacteria > Pseudomonadota > Alphaproteobacteria > Rhizobiales > Methyloligellaceae > Methyloceanibacter. The sequence continues at coordinate 22,354 of CAVVDW010000007.1, forward strand.
GAGGCCTATATCGGCGACCGCTGGTACACCTTCGATGCAAGACACAACATGCCGCGCATCGGCCGCATCCTGATTGCCCGCGGGCGCGATGCCACCGACGTCGCCATCACCACCTCGTTCGGCCCGCATACGCTTGCTGCGTTCGAGGTCGTCACCGACGAGGTGGTCGCGACCGAGCCGGCACTCTCGTAAGAGAGGTTGCGCAAATCGCGAAACTTAATTCTATTTTGCGCGAACCCAATTCAGCACGTTTTAGAGGTTTTTGATTATTCCGTGGGCATCCCAACTGAGGAGGACCCCATGAGCTTGAAATATGTTCTGACTGCCGCCGTCGTTCTCGGCTTTGCCGGCACCGCCATCGCCGCCGACGCGGGCCAGTTTGTGATCATCAAGGACAAGAACCAGAACTGCCGCGTGGTCGCGAAGAACGTGGTGAGCGAGGACGAGCTCACCCAGCAGGTCGGCAAGCAGGCCTATCCGAGCTTCGAGGAGGCCAATATCGACCTCAAGGTCGTCTGCGAGAATCCGTAAGCTGCGACGCGCCGCCGACTTTGGCGGCGTTCGCATTTGCAAGACGCGGATCGGGCGTCGGTCCGCTCCGCGTCTTTATTTCGGTGCTAATGGTCGAGATCATCGAGGATGGCGCGCATCTCGATTGCGCGCTGTCCCGTTGTCGCGCGCATGCAGTTCCCGGCCGCAACCGAGGCGAACGTTCCGCCCTCGTAGCGCTTCTCCCAATAATCGCATTTTGAGTCGCGGAAGGCGATCCAGGCGCGCTGTGCGTCCTTCAACGCGGCCGCTGCGTCGGGCTCGGCGGAGAGTTGCTTCAAGGCCTCGCCGTACCAGTCGTTGAGATCATCGTCCCAGATTTTCTGCTCGCGAATTTGGCAAGCGACGATGGTCATGGTGTTGGCGCCCGGCGCGTCGGGGCAGGGATCAGCGACGAGCCCGATGCACGCGCTCATTTGCTTGAGCTCATCATCGCCAGCGTTCTTATCGAGGCAGTCGGCGATCGTCTTGCGCTCGGCCGCCGTGGGCTCATCGTCCTGGGCGCGCACTGGCGCTGCCATGAGCAGAAGAAGCAGGAACGTGATCGCGAGCGGGCGCATCATCTAGGTGCGAAGATGGTGGCGTCGGCTTCCGCCGCGATCGCCTGCATCTCGATGGCCCTCCGTCCAGTCTCGGTGCGCTTGCAATCGGCGACCATGATCGTGGCCATGGTGCCGTCTCCATAGACTTTCCCCGAGACAGTGCATTTCGCGTCGCGGAATGCGATCCAGGCATGCTGTGCGTCCTTCAGCGCCCCGCCAGCCGCCGAGTTGAGATGCGCGCGCGCATCCTGAAAAGCCCTGTTGAGCAACTCGTCCCAGATACGCGTCTCGCGCTCCTGGCAGGCGACGGCGGTTGCCGTGTCCTTGTCGATGCAGGGATCTGAGATCAGCCCGACGCAGGCGGCTGCAATTTTGAGCGCATCGTCGTTGGCGCTGCGCTTCAGGCATTTGTCGATGGCTCCGCGTTCCGCAGCCGTCGGCTGAAACGGGTCTTCGGCAAGGCCTGGCGATGAAGCGATGAGGAGAATGCCGAGAGCCGTCGCGCTTCGCTTCATATCGACACCTCTGTCATCGCCGAGCCGCACCCCCTGGATTAGCGACTTTCGCTGGGAATGACAAAAGGGGAGACTTTATTGGGAGCCGCGCCAAAGGCCGATCTTCTCCTTCTTGGCGGCATCCTCGGCATCGGCGAGCGTCTTCTCGGACGTGCCTTTCGGATTGGCCCAACCCTCGCGCACGACCCAGGTCGAGAGATCGGTCCCGGCCACGCTGCAGCGCGCGGCGAAAGCCTTCTGCTCGCCGCCCGCAGGCAAGGCGCAACTGACGGCGCGGGTGCGGATCAATCTGGCGAGCGCGATGCGGCCCGCAGCGCCGCAGCCCCAGCTCTTGCCCTTGGCATTCTTACAAGTCGCTTTGGCGTCGCCCGCATTGATGCCGTCGAGCGTGATGACGATGCCGCCGGATTGGATCGTGCCGGCGTCGATCACTTGGACCTTGTAATAGAGCTTGGTCGGCGGGGGCGCGGCCTCCTTCGCCTTTTGCAGGGCCGCGAGCCGCTCGGCTTCCGCCTTCTCGGAAGCAAGCATATTCGGCTTTGGCGGAGCGGCAGCCGGATCGGGAACGGCGTGGACCTGCGGGGCCGGCGCGGCCTGCTGTGCCGGCAGAGCGGCGGTTGACGCAGGAGCAGGGGCAGGCTCGGCGGCGGACTGCGCTGCACCTTGCCGCTTGGCGGCGATCTCCTTGGCCCACCACGCCTGCCCGAAACCGAGCGGAATGTTGATCGGCCACAACAGGAGAACGATGACCGCGAGCCCGAGCAGGATCGAGAGGATGCGGGACGCAAGTGCCATGCGCGAGACCAGAAATCGGAGGCCGGAATCGGAATTCGGAACTCGCCCCATCGAACCCGAAAGATCGGGCTATTCTAGGGCCATCCCGGCTTCTGATTATTGCGAGGCCCAGACGATGCGGGCCATCCAGTCGATTCGGTCGATCGGAAAGGTCAAGTTCCGATGCGTGGGGTTGAAGGAAGCCAGCTCTATCGTCTTCGCCGTGCGCCGCACCAGGATCTTGGCCATCACCTCGCCGTCGGTCGTGCGCAGGACCACGCGATCGCCTTTGCGCGGCGCCGAGTTCGGCGAGACAATGAGGATATCCCCGTCCCGGTAGAGCGGCTGCATACTGTCGCCCGTCACTTCGAGCGCGTAGGCATTCTCGTCGTCGACGCGTGGAAAGCGAATCTGGTCCCAGCCCTGACCCACGGGGAAGCCGCCATCGTCGAAGAAACCACCGGCGCCAGCTTGCGTGAGACCGATCAGCGGGATCGGCTGAGCCCGCTCCCGTCCGCCGCGAGGTTCGGCCGTGACGAGGGCGGTGAAGTCTTCGAAGGAGGCGCCGGTCGCTTGGAGCACCTTGGCGATGCTCTCGGTGGTCGGCCAGCGCGGCCGCCCCTCACCGGTCACGCGCTTAGACTTGTTGAAGGAGGTTGGGTCGAGGCCCGCCCGTTTGGCGAGTCCCGAAGCCGAGAGGTTGTAGCGCCGCGCGAGCGCGTCGATCGCTGACCAGACCTTCGCATGGGTGAGCCTGTTCACGGCACGGGGCCCTCTGCCCCAACAAATCGGAATTTATACCCAATAATAGGAATTATGACTTATTTCTGCCGCACTTGTCCAATGGCAATCCGAGGACGGTCTGCCTTGTTCGGCCACGGCTTGGGGGATTAAGTACCGGAGACCCATGGATGGCACCATCTACAAGGTTCTGAGCTGCAACGACCTCGCCAAGGCGAAGGCCAAGGGCCGCTTCGAGCGCTCGGCAGCAGACGCCCGCGACGGCTTCATCCATCTGTCCTCCGCCGATCAGCTCGAAGCCACGCTTGCCAAGCATTTTGCCGGTCAGAAGGACCTCGTTCTGCTCGCCCTGGACAGCGAAAGCCTGGGCGAGCGGCTGCAATGGGAGGCGTCGCGGGGAGGGGCGCTCTTCCCTCATCTCTATGGCCCGCTCGAGCTTGACGCGCTTCTGTGGGAGGAGCCGCTCAAGCTCGGGGATGACGGGCGGCATCACCTGCCGCGGCGTGTCCGGCCGTGAATGCGCTATTTGGCCTAGGCCAGACACTCCTCCTTGCGCTCGACCCCGAGCGGGCGCACGACCTCGCCGTCAAGTCGCTCGAGCTTGGCCTTTACCCCCGCGCCACCGAACCTGACGACAAGCGGCTCGCGCAGCGCATCTTCGGCCTCGACTTTCCCAATCCGCTCGGCATGGCGCCGGGCTTCGACAAGAACGCGCGGGTGCCGCGTGAGCTTCTCGCGATCGGTTTCAGCTTCGTCGAGGTCGGCACGCTGACGCCCAGCGCGCAAAGCGGCAACGCGTCTCCCCGCGTGTTTCGCTCGGTCATCGACCGCGCCATCATCAACCGGCTCGGCTTCAACAATGAGGGGCAAGAGGCGGCGCTTGCGAGGCTGAAACAGCGCCCGCCGGGTGTGGTCGGCGTCAATATCGGCGCAGGCCGCGACAGTAAGGATCGCATCGCCGATTATGTGTGCGGCATCGAGCGCATGGGCGCGGTCGCGAGCTACTTCACCGTCAACATCTCGTCGCCGAACACGCCGGGTCTCCGCGACCTCCAGGCGCCGGAGGCGCTCGACGCGTTGCTGAAACGCGTGCAGGAAGCGCGCCGCGCCCTTCCCAACAAGCCGCCTCTTCTCGTCAAGCTCGCGCCCGACCTCGCCGATGCCGACCTGCCCGAGGTCGTCGGCGTCATCGTTGCGAACGGCGCCGACGGCATCGTCGTGTCGAACACGACGCTCGCGCGCAACGGGCTCAAAGACACGACCTTTGCCCGCGAGAGCGGTGGCCTTTCGGGACGGCCGCTCTTCACCCGCGCGACCCGCATGCTCGCGCGCGTCTACAAGCTGACGGAAGGGAAGCTCCCGCTGCTCGGGGTGGGCGGAATCGACTCAGGCGAAGCGGCTCTGGCCAAGATCGAGGCGGGCGCATCTCTGATCCAGCTCTATACCGGCCTCGTATTCGAAGGGCCCGGCCTGATCGGCCGCATCAAGCAGGCTCTCGTCTCGGCGATGGAAGGAGCTGGCAGCGACAGCCTTGCACCGCTTATCGGCCGCCGCGCAGCTGAATGGTCCGAGCAATCTTTGCCGAGGGCCGTTCCGTGACGCGAATTAGGAGACCGTTATCCCTTCGGGAAGGAACATGCTGTTTCCCCACACCATCGAGGGAATCCTCGAAGCATGAAATCGCCAATACAGCTCATTGAGGAATAATCCGCGCCAAGATGGCTCTGCATCTCAGGCTCGTCGCGCATCGAAATGACGGCGAGATGGATATCGGTGGAAAAAGCGTAGACGACCTGATTGCAGAGGTGGACGCCGGGATTCCAGGCTACGAGCGGATGCTTGTCTATTTCAAAAACAAGGTCGCCGCCGAAGTTATGGCGTCGGCTGAAGCGGACGACGAATCAGAACACCCGAACCTCTCCCGAAGGACAGCCCCCTAGATGGGAGCTTTCGGCTTTCCGAGGTCGCAGGCGCGCCAAGACTTGAAGCCGCTCACCGGCGACCGTGCCGATAAGTGGGCCGAACGAACGCTGTAGTGCGCGATGGCGGTCGCCATCACCAAAGTGATCGGGAGCCGGTCTTCCATAGCCCCGTTTTTCCTATCCCTCACCAAGGGCAACCGATATACATCCTTGGGATGCCGACATTAGGGGGGAGCACCTCATGTTTCGCAATCTTTGTTTGCTTATGATTCTTGCCGTCGCTCTTGCGCTGGCGCCGGCAGCGTTCGCCGCAAAGGGCCACCATCACCATCATGTTGCCAAGCACTACAAGCATGCGCCTAAGGGCTGGCATCGCCATAACCACCGTCCGATCGGTTGGTATGGGCGCGGCTGTGTGATGGTCGGACCCCTTTGGTACTGCCCGTAAGGGTCGCTCTGAACAGATGATAGCAAGGGGGCGTCGGCTTCGGCCGGCGCCCTTTTCGCTGCCCTTTTCGGCCGAGAGGATGACGCAGCCCCAAATGGTGACGATCTATCACAACCCGCGCTGCTCGAAATCGCGCCAAACGCTCCAGCTTCTGGAAGCGCGCGGGCTCAAGCCGGAGATCGTGGAATATCTCAACGACCCCCCCTCTGCCGCCGAGCTGAAAGCGATCCTCAAGAAGCTCGGGATCAAGCCCCACGATCTCTTGCGGCAAGGCGAGGCTCGCTATGCCGCACTGGGATTGAAGGAGCGCGCGCTCTCGGATGATGCTCTGATCGAGCTGATGATTGAGAACCCGATCCTCATCGAGCGCCCGATCGTGGTGAGCGGAAGCAAGGCGGCTATCGGCCGTCCACCCGAGAAAGTCCTGGAGATTCTCTGAGGCCGAAAGCCTAGGCTTGGCGGTTGCGCGAGCCGGGATCAAGCACCTCGGTCGAGCCGCGCCCCATGAATTTCAAGAGGCGCATGATCAACCACACTGGGAACACGATGACGGCGCCGAGCAGGAAGTAGCGTGCGGCCTTCTCGATTGCCGTGAAGCCCATGTCGTAGATGCGCTGGACGAGGCGCTGCAAGCTGTCGATCAGCTCGAGCGGGCTGAAGCCGAGAGCAGCCAGCACCACTCCGACGATGAGAGACAGAATGGCGAGCCTGATCAGAACGAGCGCCGGATTGCCGCCAAAAAAACGTTCCATCGATCAGCTCCCTTTCGCGCTAAGCCTAAAGCCCGGCCTTGAAGAGATCGTAACTTTCGACTCGAATTGCAGCAGAATTGGTGCGGGCGGGGAAGAAGGTCAAGCAGGACGCATGGCGGCAAGCGCGAAGAAGAAGCTCGTTTCGGTGACGCCCCAAGTGGCGCTGCCACAACGAGCCTCGCCCAACACGGGATTGCCCGAGCCCTTTGCCTCGTGGTTCGCAAGGCGCGGCTGGCAGCCCCATGCCCATCAGCTCGCGCTGCTCGAAGCGGGCCGGCAGAGCCGCGACGCGCTCCTCATTGCCCCGACCGGCGGCGGCAAGACGCTCGCTGGCTTCCTGCCAAGCCTCGTCGATTTGACCAGCCAGCCGGGGGGACGAAAGGCGGGAGCAAGCCTCCACACGCTCTATGTCTCGCCCTTGAAAGCGCTCGCCACCGACATAGCGCGCAACCTCGCCACGCCGATCGAGGAGATGGGCTTGCCAATCAGGCTCGAAACGCGCACCGGCGATACGCCGCCGGCGCGCCGCGCGCGCCAGCGCGTGATCCCTCCCGACATCCTGCTCACGACGCCCGAGCAGATCGCGCTCATGCTGTCGCATAAAGGCGCCGCCGAGCTGTTCGGCTCCCTCAAATATGTGATCCTCGATGAGCTGCACGCGCTCGCCTCGAGCAAGCGCGGCGACCTGCTCGCGCTCGACCTCGCGCGGCTTCGCACCCATTCGCCAGAGCTCACGGCAATCGGCCTATCGGCGACGGTCGCGCGCCCTTACGAGCTTGCCGCCTACCTCGGGCCGCATAAGGGACAGTCGGCCACGCGGCTCGCCGAGATCGTCGTGGCGCGTGAGGGCGCCAAATCCGACATCTCCATCCTGAGGTCCGAAGCCGAGCTCCCCTGGGCAGGGCACTCCGCGTGTTACGCCCTCCCCGAGATGTACGAGGCGATCAAGACGCATCGCCTGTCGCTGATGTTTGTCAACACGCGCTCGCAGGCTGAGATGCTGTTCCACGAACTCTGGCGCTACAACGACGACAACCTGCCCATCGCGCTGCATCACGGCTCGCTCGATGTGGCGCAGCGCCGCAAGGTCGAGGCGGCGATGGTCGCGGGCAAGCTCCGTGCCGTGGTCTGCACCTCGACGCTCGATCTCGGCATCGACTGGGGCGATGTCGATCTCGTCATCAATGTCGGCGCGCCCAAGGGCGCGAGCCGTCTCGCCCAGCGCATTGGCCGCGCCAATCACCGGATCGACGAGCCAAGCAAGGCCCTCCTCGTGCCGGCCAACCGCTTCGAGGTGGTCGAGTGCCAGGCAGCGCTCGAGGCGGCCGAGGAGGGCGCGCAGGACACGCCGCCCTCGCGGCCGGGCGCGCTCGACGTGCTCGCCCAGCACGTGCTCGGCACGGCCTGCGCCGCGCCCTTCGATCCCGATCAGCTCTATCGCGAGGTCGTGAGCGCTTCCCCCTATCAGGGCCTGACGCGCGAAGGCTTCGACAAGGTCGTTGCCTTCGTCGCGACCGGCGGCTACGCGCTCGCCAATTACGACCGTTATGCCAAGCTGAAGCAGACCCTCGAAGGCCTCTATCGCCTCGCTCATCCCCGCATCGCGCAACAATACCGGCTGAATGTCGGCACCATCGTCGAAGCGCCGATGATCCGCGTGCGCATCGCGCGCTCAAGGGGCGGCGTGCTCGCGGCCGGCCGCGTGCTCGGCGAGGTCGAAGAATATTTCATCGAGCAGCTCACCCCTGGCGACACCTTCGTGTTCGCCGGCGAGGTGCTCCGCTTCGAGGGCATCCGCGAGGATGACGCCGTCGTCACCCGTGCGCAGGCGACCGACCCCATGGTGCCCTCCTATGACGGCGGTAAGTTCCCGCTCTCGACCTATCTTGCCGAGCGCGTACGCAAGCTCTTGGCCGAGCCCGAAACTTGGAAGCGGCTTCCCGACCAGGTCTCCGACTGGCTCCGCTTGCAGGCCCACTTCTCCGTCGTGCCGAGCCCCAATGAGGTTCTGGTCGAGACCTTTCCGCGCGGCATGCGGCACTATCTCGTCTGCTATCCGTTCGAGGGCCGTCTCGCCCATCAGAGCCTCGGCATGCTGCTCACGCGGCGGCTCGAGCGCGCTGGCGCCGGGCCGCTCGGCTTCGTCGCCAACGAATATGCGCTCGCCGTCTGGGCGCTCAACGACATGGGCGAGATGGTGCGGGACGGCCGCCTCGACCTCGCCAAGCTGTTCGATGCCGACATGCTCGGCGACGACCTCGACGCTTGGCTTGCCGAATCGAGCCTGATGAAGCGCTCCTTCCGCATCTGCGCCATCATCTCCGGCCTCATCGAGCGCCGCCATCCCGGCCAGGAGAAGACCGGACGGCAGATGACGGTCTCCTCCGACCTCATCTATGACGTGCTCCGCCAGCACGAGCCGGACCATGTGCTGTTGCATGCGGCGTTTGCCGATGCGGCGACCGGTCTCATCGATGTCGGCCGTCTCAACCTTTTCCTAGAACGGATCAGCGGACGAATCAGGCATATTGGCTTGAGCCAAGTCTCGCCGCTCGCGGTTCCCGTCATGCTGGAGATCGGCCGCGAGAGCGTTCCTGGGGAGGCGAGCGAGACCTTGTTGCGTGAGACAGTCGAAGAGCTCATCGCGGAGGCCTTAAGCGGACATGCTGCGCGCCAAGCCTGATCTCATGCCGGACATCGCTCCCTCGCTACGCTCGCGCATCCGCGTCTGCGGTCACACGATGCGGCCGCTCGCTGCGGGGGCGCTCTATTGGGAGGGCGAGGACACGCTTCTCGTTGCCGACCTTCATCTCGAGAAGGGCGCCGCCTTTGCCGCTCTCGGCATGTTGCTTCCTCCTTACGACACGCGCACCACGCTGCAACGGCTCGAGAAGGTGATCGACGCGGTCAAGCCGGGCAGGGTGGTCGCGCTCGGCGACAGCTTCCACCGGAGCGAGTCGGCCGCAAGGCTTGCAAGCGAGGACCTCGCTTTCTTGATCAGGCTGCAAAAGGACCGCGAGTGGTACTGGATCTGCGGCAATCACGATCCGCATCTTCCGCCCTCGATCGGCGGCACGATCTGCACGACGCTCACGATTTGCGGCGTCACGCTTCGCCACGAGCCCTCTCAGACTGCAACGGAGCGCGAGATCGCGGGCCATCTGCACCCCGTGGCGCGCATCGCGAGGCGAGGCGCCGTGATCAGACGCCGCTGCTTCGCCACCGACGGCAACCGGCTCGTAATGCCAGCTTTCGGTGCTTATGCCGGCGGCTTGAACGTTCTCGATCGCGCCTTCGCCGAGCTCTTCCTGCGCCACAGGCTCGAAGCCTGGATGATGGGGCGGGCCGACGTCTATCCCGTGCTCGGAAGCCTGCTGCTGCCGGACTAGAGCATGATCCGGAAAAGTGGGAACCGGTTTTCCGATAAGATCATGCGTCTGATAGGGTCTACTCGCGGCGGAACGCAGCCCAGCCGAACAGCCCGACCACCACGGCGATCACCACCGCCGCGAGCCCATAGACGAAGGGGTGATTGCGGGCAAGCTGTGAGACCGCCCGCTCGAAGCCGACCTGGCTCACCTCGAGCGTGCTCTCGCTCTTGCTGATCAACTGGCCATCGCGGAAGAGATAGACGGCGGTCGTGTAACGTCCGAGCGGGACGTTCACCGGCAAATCGACGCTCGCCCTGAACAGGCTGCGTCCGATGAAGCTCACCCCGTCGTCATGCTCCTGGAAGAGGTTCTGGTCCTGCTTGAGGCGGATCACGGCCGAGCGGTAGGCCGCCTCTTTGGAGTCATCCTCGCCGCGCTTGCCGAGGTCGAGATTGGCGAAGCCGATGCCGAGGGCTTTGAGCGCGTCCTCGGTGGCGATCGCCTTGAAAGGACGCGTGGCAAGCACGGCATAGAAGCCAGGTACGCCTGGGAAGGTCCGGCCCGCGCTATTGACCCATATCCCGGCCACGTGCTCCTTGCGCCTCGCCACGAGCGGCTCGTCAGGGCTGCGAATGACGGTGATCACGTCATAGTTGCCCTCGTCCGGTGACGGCGTATGACTGAAATCGATGCTGCCGAAGATGACGATCTCGATCCCGGCGAAATTCGATTGGATGGAGATCTCGCGCGTTGAGATGTCGGACTGGACCGTCTCCTGCGCGCCGGGCTCCGCCGCCTCAGCCGGCGCCAACCAGAGCGCGAGAAGGAGGGTGACGAGGCGAATCGTATCCCCCATCACGAACCCACCAGCAGGGGAACGATGCTGTAGACATCCTCGGGCTTTACAACGAGGTCGAGGAGCAGTCTGAGCGCAACCCCCAACACCAACAGCGCGAGCAAAAGACGCAGCTGCTCGCCCTTGAGCTTCTGCCCGGCACGCAGGCCGAATTGTCCGCCCACGACGCCGCCCGCGGCGAGAATGAGCGCGAGCACCACGTCGAGCGTGTGGTTGAAGGTTGCATGTAGCAACGTCACGATCGCTGTGACGAAGATGATTTGGAACATCGAGGTGCCGATCACGATGTTGGTCGGCATGCGCAACAGATAGATCATGGCCGGCACCATGATGAAGCCGCCGCCCGCGCCGAGAAACGCCGCGAGCAGACCGACCACTGCGCCGATCACGAGCGGGGGGATGGCGCTGATATAAAGACGTGAGGTCGGAAAGCGCATCTTGAGCGGCAGGCCGTGGATCCAATTATGAGCGCTCGCGCGCCGCGCCGGTACCGGTTTGCCGGCACGCGCTTTCTGGATGACACGTAAGCTCTCGATCAGCATCAAGAGGCCGATGGCGCCGAGAAACACGACATAGGTGAGCGAGATGAGAAGACCCGCCTGGCCGATCTGGCGGAGCAGTCTGAGCAAGAGGACGCCGACCAGCGCGCCGACGACGCCGCCAGCGATCAGCACATTGGCCATGCGGAGGTCGATATTGCCGCGGCGCCATTGGGCGAGCGCGCCTGAAACCGAGGTGGCGACGATCTGATTGGCGCCGGTAGCGACCGCGATCGGGGCCGCGACGCCGGAGAACATCAGAAGCGGCGTGAGCAGAAAGCCGCCGCCTACCCCGAACATGCCGGACAGGAAGCCTACCGCCGCTCCGAGCCCCAGCATGACCACAAGGTTCACCGAGACTTCGGCAATGGGCAGATAAACCTGGAGCATCGGGCGCGCCGCAGTCAAAGCTGGGATTGGCAGACCTAAGCCCAGAAACCAGAAATCGGCGGCGCTGGCCACCGACTTCTGGGTCACAGTGACTAATTTCTAAGGGTCTATGTCTAGCTGGTCAGGCGCTCGAGCTTGGTGACGAGCGGGATATTGACCTCACCCGTCTCCTCGAGGCCGTTGCGGCGCTCGAAGCTCTTGATCGCGTTGCGAGTCTGATCATCGAGCTGGCCGTTGGGCGGTCCGGCATCGTAGCCGAGCTTGTTGAGGAGATTCTGCGCGCGGGTGACGAGCGAGGCGGTCGGCGTCTCCCCTGGCATACCCCAACCTGCCGGCTCTGCGACCTCGTTGGCCTCAGCCAGGGCGGGCTTCGCCTTCCAGCCCTTCACTACCTGCTCGGCCGCGGCGAGCGTCTCAGCATCAAGCTGGACCATCACCAGGTCGCGACGCTTGGCGGCTTCCGTGTCGCCATTCTTGGCGGCGAGCGCGAACCACTGATAGGCCGCGCCGAGATTCGTCGTCATGCCAAGCCGATGCTCGGCGAGGATGCCGAGATTGTATTGGCTGTCTGCGAGGCCATAAGAGGCGGCTTCGCCGTACCATTTGGCGGCGAGCCCATAATCGGCCGAGTTGCCTTGCGCGCCGCTCACGCTGACCGCGAGATTGTGCATGGCCTTGACGTTGCCCTTCTCCGCCGCTGCCGCATACCAGGAGCGCGCCTTGCCGAGATCCCTGGCCACGCCCTGGCCACGCTCATACATGGAGGCAAGACGATATTGGGCAGGGGCAAGCCCGGCGCTGGCGGCACGCTCGAGCCAGTGCGCCGCCTCGGTCAGGTCCTGGGCGGTGTTCTGGCCTTGCGCGTAACGAAGCGCGATCGCGTATTGCGCGCGGGAATCGCCGGAAGCGGCGGCCTGACGCAAAGAGAGCGGACCGAGCGCCTCTGGCGGAAGGGGGAGCTTGGCCGGCATCGACTGTGCGGCGGCCATCGTCTGGGACGGCGCGCCGAGCACCGGCTCCTCGATGCTCACCGAGACGCCGGGCGGAAGGGCGGCAATCCCCTCTGGCGTGAAGGAGGCGGGCTGTGGCCGCGGGGTCTCCTCGGTCTGGATCGGCCGGCGGTAGGATGATTTGGCGACATCGGTGACGCCGCCGGCCTGGCTCGTGGCGCTCGGCTCGCTGTCGTCAGGGCTCGGGTCCGCGTCTTGGTTGAAGCCGGTGGCGCCACTGTCGGCCGGGTCTTCCTCCATCATTCCGGGATCAACATCCGAGGCGCCGGACCTCGCAGGAGGAGCAGCGTCGGGAGCGGGCGCGACGGGGACTGGCGCGCTCTGCGAGGCGTCGGGAAGCGCCGTGCCGTGGCGCGAGCCGTCGGGCAAGGGCGTGATCTCGTCGGAGCCTGCTGGGCCGGGAACGCTTTCCTCGGCGGCCGGCGGCGTTGCCTCGACCTCGGGCTTGGAGCGGAGACGCCCGAAGAGCAGGGCGGCGCTGATTATGAGCAGAACTGCCGCGCTGATCATGAGCAGAGAACGCTTGCGCTTCAATGGCGCATCGGAGCCTGGGACGCTGTTGTTTACGGCGATCTTGTCTGTGCGCCGCGCCCTACCGCCGCCCGTTCTCTCCTCGGCCCTGAGGGCCGCGGCCTGGGCGGCGCGCCTGGCTGCAGCCACGAGATCGTCATGGGCGAAATCGGCTTCTGCCCCTGACGGAGCACGTTTGCCGTGCTGGGCCGACGCGTCGAGATCGACCGCCTGCTCGTCGAGAGCCCGGCGTTTCCCCCGTCCGAAATGAGGGGCAGCCTCGCCCTCCTGGAAGTCGGCGATAGAGCCGGCAAGCCGGCTCTTGAGCGATTTCTCCTTCGCCGCCGCGCCCTGGGCCTGCGATACGCCGCCGGGGGCCATGGGCGGCTGGAAGGGAGGAAGCGGCGGGAGACCTTGCTCGGCCTGGGCACGGATGCGCTCGGCAAAAGGTGCTTGCGGCTTTGGGGGCTGGAGAGCTGAAGCACCGCTCCTCTCGACCTGTGCCACGAGCTGCTTCAGCGATTCGTGCACGGCCTGGAGCGATCCCGCGATGCGTTCGTCGCTCGCGCGGCTCTTGTCGCTCATCGCCGCGAGGTCGCGATGCATGGCATTGAGGCGATCCTCGCTCGCGCCGGGCTTGGTCTTTTCGGCAACCAGCCGGGCAGCTTCGCTCGCGGCCCTGGTCGCGATCTCCTCGAGCACATCGGGCGCCGCGTCGAAACGCTCAATCAGCGTGCGCAGCTGATCCTCTATGCCGTTCATACGCGCGAGCTGCGCCTCGGCACGGCTAAGCTGTTGACCCATCTCGGAAAGCTGCTTCTCGACGGAAGCGAGATTCTCGAGCTTTGGCGCTTGCCGGAGCGCCTGGCTGAGCTGGCTTGCGATCTCGTCGAGCCGTGTATTCAGCGCCTCGATCGTAGCGGCCGGCATGACCGTGCCGAGTGAGTGCTCGAGCTGATGCGCCATGTCGGAGAGGCGCTTGTCGAAGACGCCTTCGCTAGCGAGCGGAGGAAGATCGAGAGAGGACGCTGAGAAAGGAAACTCGGGCGCCTTGAAACCGAAATCCGGGAGCCCCTGCGGCGGCGTCTCGGCAGCCTTCGGCAGGATCGGGGCGGACGGGAAGGCGCTCGGCAGGTCGGCCGCGCCTGACAGCCCGTCGGACCCTCCGGTCGAGAAATCGAGATTTGCCGATAGCGCCTTGCCGAGCCGCTCGAAATCGTCGAGCGGGTTCGTGCTTTGCGGCTCGAAGCGGCGGGCGAGGCTGCTCACCTGCTCGTGCAGCCGGTCGAGCGTCGCCGAATCCTCAGGCGCGCCGGTCGCCCGCGCGGCGTCAGTGGTCTGCGAGAGCTGGTCGAGCCTTGCGTGAAGCTCATCGAGCGCCTCGCTATAGCGGCGCTCGCTTTCCTCGACCCGCTCGACGAGCCTCCTGAGCAGGCTCTCAACCGTGCGTTGGTCCATGGGGCTGTCGGCGGGCGCCTCGCCGGTCCTGTGCGCACCGCCGGTTTGCCAAGTTGCTTCCGAAGCCATCCCGTTCCCCATGAGTGTGACGCCGCTGAAACTGTTCGCGTCCGATCGGGCGTGGGACTCAAAGGCGAGAGAGACACGCGACGGAGCGGTCGAAACTAACCGTGGCAAGACCGAGTAAATTTTGCGTTAAGCGGCGCGCTATTGTGGGACAAACGGGCCGGATATCGGCGCGTCCCGCGGCCTGGCGCACGCCGAGCTTGTCAACATGTCGCGACAAGACGACGATGCGAAACGGCTGATGTGGGGGAGAGCCATGGCTGAGATGGTCCAGGCGAGCGATAGGCTCACTGTAGAGACGAAGGGCAAGGGCTTCACCGAGATCACCCGGGAGCTATCGCGCTGGCTCGGCGGCCTCGCAGCCGACAACGGCCTCCTCACGGCGTTCATCTGCCACACTTCGGCGTCGCTCCTTATCCAGGAGAACGCCGACCCGAATGTGCGGCGCGACCTTCTCGACGCCCTTGAAGCGTTGGCCCCCGAGAGTCGTGCTTACGCCCATCAGGAGGAGGGGCCCGACGACATGCCGAGCCACATCAAGGCCATGCTCACGGCCGTCAGCCTATCGATCCCGGTGATCGGAGGGAGCATGGTGCTCGGCACTTGGCAGGGCGTTTATGTGATCGAGCACCGCGTGGCGCCGCATCGGCGCACCGTCGCGCTCAATTATATCGGCCACGTCGCCGAAGCCTGAAAACCCTAGCCGGCGAAGGCCTTGGTCGCGGCGACGAGCTCGTGCACGATCCCGGGTTCGGTCATGGCGTGACCGGAGTCGGGAACGACCCTGAGCTTCGCCCGTGGCCAATTGCGCGCCAAGTCGAACGCGATCTTGACCGGCGTCACCACGTCGTAGCGTCCGTGCACGATGATCCCGGGAATGTCGGCGAGGCGATGGGCGTCGGCGATCAGTTGATCGTCGCTCGCAAAGAAGCCGCGATTGACGAAGTAGTGGCACTCGATACGGGCGAAGGCGAGCGCGTAGTGATCCTCCGAGAAGCGGCGCACGCGGTCGGCGTCGGGAAGCAACGACAAGGTCTTGCCCTCCCACGCGCTCCAGGCGCGCGCCGCCTCGATCTGCACGTCGGGATCTGGGCTGGTGAGGCGGCGATGATAGGCCGCGATCATGTCGGACCGCTCATCATCGGGGATGACGCGGAGATAATCCTCGAAGGCGTCGGGAAATATCCAGCTCGATCCTTCCTGATAGAACCATTCGAGCTCTGAGCGCCGCAAAGTGAAGATGCCGCGGAGCACGAGCTCGGTCACCCTCTCGGGGTAGGTCTCGGCATAGGCGAGGCCGAGCGTCGAGCCCCATGAGCCGCCGAACACCTGCCAGCGCTCGATGCCGAGATGCTCGCGTAAGCGCTCGAGGTCGTCGACCAGGTCCCAGGTCGTGTTCTCTTCGAGCGAGGCATGCGGAGTCGACCGGCCGCAGCCGCGCTGGTCGAACAGCACGATGCGGTAGCTGCGCGGGTCGTGATAGCGGCGCATGACCGGATTGATCCCGCCTCCCGGGCCACCATGCAGCAGCACGGCGGGCTTACCGGCCGGCGAGCCGCATTCCTCGAAATAGATCTCGTGAAGGCCCGAGACCTTAAGTCTCCCCGTGCGATAGGGCACGATCTCGGGATAGAGCGTGAGACGGGGTTGATGTGGCGTCTGCTGCTGGTCCATCGGCTTCAACTCTTGCGCCTCACTGGCTTGATGCGGCGGCAGAGGCAGCGGCAACTGCTGCCGCACGCGCTTGCGCCCGATCGTAAATCGCTTCGCCCTCCGGGTCGCGCATCTCCTCGCAATAGATCATCTCGGCCTCCGATGGCCGCCAGCGGAACAAGCTTGCAGCGATTCCGGCAGCAAGCCCAAGAGCCGATCCGCCCAAGCTCGCGATCGCCGTGGTGATTGCGGCATGTCCGCCTCCGAAGGCGCTCATCACCGTCGTCGCCGCTATGACGAGGAAACCCGCGCCAAGCGCGGCGAAGGCGCCCTGCGCCGTGCAGCGTGACCACCAGATGGCGAGCAGAAGGGGAGCGAAGAAGGTTGAGCCCGCGAAAGCGAAAGCCGTCAGCGCCGCGCGGAGCGGATCGAGATCGGCGATGAGAAGAAAGACGCAGGCCGCGAGTGCCGATGCCCCGATTGCGGCCCAAGCCGCGATCAGTCTTGGTAGCGCGGTTGGGCGCCGGTCGAGCACGCGGTAGAGATCCTCGGCGAGGCTCGTTGAAAGCGTGAAGAGATGCGAGCCCGCGGCAGCCAGAGCGACCGCCATGCCGCTTGCCGCGATGAGCGCGGTGAGCACGTAAGGAAGCTTCATCGCCATCGGCAGCGCGATGGCGACGCCGTCGCGCGCAACATGAAGCTCGGAAGCCCCGATTGCTCCGTCGCCATTGGCGTCGCCGGCCTGCAAGAGATGCCGTCCGGAAAGCTCGGTCAACCAGGCCGGCAGGGCGGAGGCCGGAGCCTGAGCGATGTCTTGAAACATGACGAGCTTGGCGAAGGCGGCAATGGCCGGCGCCGTCATGGCGAAGAGCGCCACGAAGAGGAGGGCCCACGCAACCGAGCGGCGCTGGTCGTTGACCGAACCGGTAACGCCGCTTCTCACGAGCAGGCTTGGCAAGGAGGCGGTGCCGAGGGCAAGGGAGAAAAAGAGCACCGCGAATTCCGCCTCGCTCAAGCTGCCGAACGGCTCGAGAAAGGGCTTGGTGACTGGGAGCGGTGCGGCCCCGGGGAGGGGAGATGCCGAAATGTCAGGCGCGACCGGCGTGAGCCCCGTGGTGATCTCGGCGTTGTGCAGCGACGACAGCGTCTCGCCGTAGGTGAATTGCGGGGCGGGAAGATTGGTGAGCAAGATCGATGCGATGATGAGCGGCGCGGCGAGACCGATCGCCCCGGTGATGAACTCTGCACTTCCGGTCCAGGTGAGCGACCGCATCCCGCCGAGCAGCACCGACGCCGCGACCACCACTGCGACGAAAATCACGGCGAAAGAGAAGGAGAGCGGCAGGAAGAGAGAAGCGACCATCGCCGCGATCTTGAGCTCAGCGGCAAGCAAGAGAGCCGTAGGCGGAAGCTGAAGCACGCTCGCGGTCATGCGAAGGTAACGCGAGCGGAAGCGGTGGCCGAGAAAGCTCGGTAGGGTGTAAGAGCCGGCCTTGCGGAGATAAGGCACGAACAGTACCGCCGCGAGCAACAAGCCCGCCGTCCACCCGAGCCCGATCGCGAGCGCATCGAAGCCGAGAAAGAACACCGTTCCGGTATAGGCGAAGAATCCGACTCCGCCGACCGCCGTGGCCGCGAGCGCGAAACCGTTGAACACGGGTGGAACGCGGCGCCCCGAGGTGAAGAAATCCTCGACATTGAGCGTGTGTGCGCCAGCGGCAATGATGAGATAGAGGACGAGCGGAACGGCGATCATGGCTTCCGCGATCAAGGCCTCGCTCCAACCGAGCTGCTCGAGCATGGCGAGCACGATCACGAGCGACACCACGGCGCTCGTAACGATGCCGTAATAGGCGCCAAGATGCGGGTTCGGCGTGCGCAGACGCGAGTGACCGCTCATCGTCTAGCTGAGCTCCCCGCTCTCGCTTCGCTTGTGATCGATGTGCTCCTGCATGCGGGTGAACCAGAAGACTGCCGCGATCAGGAAGATGAGAACGCCTTGGGCGAGCAGATAGAAGCCGAGCGGAAAATGCAGGAACCAATATTGGTTGAGGAAGGTCGATGCGGCGATGGCGAGAGAGACGGCGAGCAAGGCTACCATTACGATCGCAATCGCAAGGATCAGCGTGCCGAGCTGATGGCGGTCGCGCGCGGGATTGTCCGAAACGGGAACGTCCGTCGTCACTTTGTTCCCCTCTCGCTCATCGAGGACCGCCAAGCGTTAGCAGCAAGCGGGTCCGTTGCAAACTCCGCGCGCACCATTGGCGTTCAAACGTGGCATGCTGGTGACTAGTCAGCACGAGGAGGAGGGGCGATGCTCAAGGAATTCAAGGAATTTGCTCTGCGCGGCAACGTTGTCGACATGGCGGTCGGCATCATCATCGGTGCCGCCTTCTCCACCATCGTCAAGTCGCTCGTCGACGACATCATCATGCCGCCCATGGGCGTGGTCACCGGGGGTGTCGATTTCTCCAACATGTTCATCCCGCTCAACGGCGAGCACTACGATTCGCTCGCCCTGGCGAGGCAGGCCGGAGCGCCGACGGTCAACTACGGCATCTTCATCAACAACGTGATCAGCTTCACCATCGTTGCCTTCGTGCTGTTCATGGTGGTCAAGGGGATGAACCAGTTGCGCCGCAAGCAGGAAGAGGAGCCTGCTTCCGAGCCGCCACCGTCGCGCGAGGTGCAATTGCTGGAGGAGATCAGGGACGCTCTTGTGAAGCGGCCTTAGATACGCGGTCAGAAGTGTGGAAACGCCGCATTTTCGCCATCTCGAGCATTGCTTGTAGCGGGGCGCGCGAAGCGTGCTAGAACCGCGTCTGCACATCAAGAGGGGTCAGCGGATGAAACGTCAACGGTCAAGACTGCCCACCGCCTTTGTTGTGATCCTTGGGATCTGCGCGGCACCGTCAGCGGCCTTCGCGCAGGCCGGGACCATCACCCCGGCCATGCAGAACAACTGCGCCAATGACTACAAGAAGTTCTGTGGCGATTACGGGCTTCAATCCAACGCTCTGAACCTTTGTATGAAAAAAGCGGGTCCGAGCTTGTCGCCAGCCTGCGTGCAGGCGTTGGTCCAAGCCGGAAAGGTCTCGCAAGCCGAGGTAGACCGCATCAAGGCACAAATGAAAGGGCGATAAGCGAGCCTCGGCGCCTGACGCGCCGGACGCTTCGCCACCCCTACTTACTCCGATGAGGAACAAGGAATCCTTGATCATGAAAAGATTTCTCTGCTTGAGCGTGTTCGTGGCTCTCACGCTGACGGGCAATGCCACCTTCGCCGCAGACGAGTGCACCAAGATCACGGCGACAGGCCATCCGCAATATCCGGCAATCGCCTATAAGGACGGCGACAACATCGTCGGCGCCGCGCCGACGCTGGTCGAAACCATCGCCAAGCAAATCAACGTGCCGCTTGAGTCGAAATACATGGGGACCTGGGAGGATGCGCAACAAGCTGCGTTCGACGGCAAGGCCGATATGATCTTCGGCATCTACTACAACGACGAGAGGGCCAAATATCTCGACTACGTCCAGCCGTCTTTCACCTTCGACGACGTGGCGGTGTTCGTGGCCAAGGGCAAGGACTTCCCCTTCACCGACAAGAACGACCTGATCGGCAAGAAGGGCGTCACCAATCAGGGCGAGAGCTACGGCACCGACTTCGACGGTTTCATGAAGGACAAGCTCGATGTCACCCGCACTGCCGGCATCGACGCCGGCTTCCAAGCCCTGTTGGACGGAAAGGCCGACTATCTCATCGCCGGCTATTATCCTGGTATCGCCGAAGCGGCCAAAGCGGGGCTCAAGGATAGGATCGTGGCGCTGAACCAGGCGCTCCTCTCGCAAGAGATGTTCGTCGCCTTCTCCAAGAAATCGCCCTGCCGCTCTCTCGCCAGCAAGTTCGGCCAAGGCATCACGGAACTCACGACCAACGACGGCTACGACAAGATGCTGGTCAAGGCTGAAGCCGATTGGGAAGCCCAGCAGGCGAGGAAGTGAGACGCGACCCGATCCTCTAGGGAGAGAGGCTGGATGGGATACAATTCCGTGGCATAATCGTTTCCCGGCGGCGCCGAGCCGCCGCATAGGCACGAGGAAACGGCATCATGGGGTATTCCCACTCAGTCGGCGGTCATACCTATAGCTTCGGCTCGCTCAAGGAACTGCTTGCCAAGGCGACGCCGGCCAGGTCCGGCGACTATTTGGCGGGTATCGCCGCCGGCGATGACGAAGAGCGCGTTGCGGCGCAAATGGCGCTCGCCGACGTCCCTCTCAAAGTCTTCCTCACCGACGCCATCATCCCCTACGAAGACGATGAGGTGACCCGCCTCATCGTCGATGAGCACGACGCAAAGGCTTTTAAGCCCGTCGCGCATCTGACGGTTGGGGGCTTCAGGGATTGGCTCTTGTCTGACGCGGCGAGCGAGAGCGCGCTTACCGCCCTCGCTCCCGGTCTCACGCCCGAGATCGTCGCCGCGGTGTCCAAGATCAGCCGCGTTCAGGACCTGATCTTGATCGGACAGAAATGCTGCGTGGTGACCAAATTCCGCAACACGATCGGATTGAAGAAACGTCTCGCGACCCGCCTCCAGCCGAACCACCCGACCGACGATCCTACGGGAATCGCCGCCAGCATCGTCGATGGTCTCATGTACGGCAATGGCGACGCGGTGATCGGCATCAATCCCGCGACTGACAGCATCGCGCAAGTCACCACGCTGCTAGAGATGTTGGACGAGATCATCCGCCGCTATGAGATCCCGACCCAGTCTTGCGTGTTGACCCATGTCACCACGAGCATCGAGGCGATCAATCGCGGCGCGCCGATCGATCTCGTGTTCCAGTCGATCGCCGGCACCGAAGCCGCCAATAAGAGCTTCGGCATCAATCTCGCCATTCTCCAGGAAGGACGCGACGCCGCGCTCGGGCTTGAACGCGGCACGGTTGGTAACAACGTCATGTATTTCGAGACCGGCCAGGGAAGCGCGCTCTCGGCCAACGCCCATCACGGCGTCGATCAGCAGACGCTGGAGGCGCGCGCTTATGCGGTGGCGCGGAAGTTCAAGCCGCTTCTGGTCAACACCGTGGTCGGCTTCATCGGGCCCGAATATCTCTATGACGGGCGGCAGATCACCCGCGCGGGGCTCGAGGACCATTTCTGCGGCAAGTTGCTCGGCGTGCCGATGGGCGTCGACATCTGCTACACCAATCACGCCGAAGCTGATCAGAACGACATGGACGTGCTGCTCACCCTGCTATCGGTCGCCGGCGTCAGCTACATCATGGGCATTCCCGGGTCTGACGACATCATGCTCAATTATCAGACGACCTCGTTCCACGATGCGCTCTATGTACGCAAGGTGCTGGGCCTCAAGCCCGCGCCGGAATTCGAAGACTGGCTGAAGACCATGGGCATCTACGAGCAGGACAAAAAAGAGGTGCGGCTCTCCGACAGCTTGCCCAAACCCTTCCAACGCGCGCTTGAGCATCTCCACTGAGGCGGTCCCGTGTCACGCGAAAAGCGAGACATCGTCGTTACCGATCCTTGGGCCAAGCTCCGGCAATACACGCCCGCGCGCATCGCCCTTGGTCGCTCTGGGACGAGCCTGCCCACCAAGCCCCATTTGGAATTCCAACTTGCGCATGCGCGCGCACGCGATGCGGTGCATCACGAGCTCGATGCTCCTGCCTTCGCCGAGACGCTCCGCTCGCGCGGGCTCGAGACGATTTTGCTGCACAGCGCCGCCGACAGCCGTCCCATGTATCTGCAAAGGCCAGACAAGGGGCGGCGGCTCGATGCGAAGTCCCGAAAGCTTCTTGAGGAGTTGCCGCGCCCGTCCAACCCCTGCGACGTGGTGTTCGTGATTGGCGATGGGCTCTCGGCTCTGGCCATCGAGGAGAACGCCGCCCCCTTTCTCGATGCCGTACTGCCGACACTGAGAGATGACTGGCACATCGCGCCGCTCTGCGTCGTGAAGGAGGCGCGGGTCGCGGTCGGCGACGAGGTCGGCGAGGTGCTCGGCGCGAAGATGGTTGTCGTGCTCATCGGCGAGCGTCCGGGCTTGAGCTCCCCCGACAGCTTGGGGATCTATATGACACTCGGCCCCCGCGTCGGTTTGACCGATAAATCGCGGAACTGCATCTCCAACATCCGCCCTCAGGGTCTCACCTACGAGCAGGCGGCGTACAAGCTGCGTTATCTCATGACCGAAGCGCGCCGGCGCGGCATCTCCGGCGTCAATCTCAAGGACGAGGCCGAGGCCCTGCCCAAGGCCGGCCCGGCCTCGGCCGAGAATTTCTTGATCGAGTCGTAACGGCCGCACGCCCCGCTCACACACTCGGACCGCCGCCTAGCTTGAAGCGCGTCTTGATCTTGGCGAACAGGCCGTCGCGCACGGCGCGGTAGGCAGCGAGGATCTGCTCGCGATTGCCGCTCGCAAGACTCGGGTCTTGCGTCGGCCAATACTCGACATCGACGGCGAAACCGCTCACGATCTCAAGCGCCTTGTGATGGGCTTCCGGCGCGAGCGTGACGATGAGATCGAAGGAGGTATCGTGCACGCCGGCAAGCGATACCGGCTTATGCTTCGACATGTCGATGCCGAGCTCGTCCATCACGGCGATGGCGAAGGGGTCGGTCGCCTCGCCCGGGCGCACCCCGGCCGAGCCGACGAAGACGCGGCGTCCCGCCAGATGGCGCAGGATCGCCGCCGCCATCGGCGAGCGCACGGCGTTGCGGTTGCAGGCGAAGAGGACCGCGCCCGGCAGATCGCCCGCAAGCCCCAAGGCATCAGCCCTTCCAGTGAAGCGCGCAGAGCAGCGTGAACAGGCGTCTCGCCGTCGCGAGGTCGATGGCGATCTTGCCCTTGAGCCGCTCGAGCAGGAGCTGGCTGCCCTCGTCGTGAAGGCCGCGCCTGCCCATGTCGATCGCCTCGATCTTGGAGGCCGGCTGGGTCTTGATCGCCTGGTAGTAGCTCTCGCAGATGAGAAAATAGTCCTTCACCAAACGGCGGAAGGGCGAGAGCGAGAGCATCACATGCTGGATCGGTGCCCGGTCGGTGTCGCCCACGGTGAACACGAGGCGGTTATCGGCAAGCGAGAGGTGGAGCGTGTAGGGGCCGCCGTCGTGGCCTTCGAGCGCGAAGGAGTTCTTCTCGAGGAGATCGAAGATCGCCACGTCGCGCTCGTGCTCGACCTCGGCGTTGTTGCGGCCGATCGAAGCCTGGTCAAGAGTGACCTCGACCAGCCGCGACCGATCCTCCACCGCCACCCCCTCTTGCTCGGCCATACTACTCTCTCGGATTGAGCCTGATGGCGACGGAGCGGCGATGCGCCTCTAGCCCTTCGGCCTCGGCCAATGTCATGGCAGCCGGGCCGAGCGCGGCCAAGCTTTCGGCGTCGAGCTTGAGGATCGAGGTGCGCTTCATGAAATCGAGAACCGAGAGGCCCGAGGCGAATCTTGCGCTTCGCGCGGTGGGGAGCACGTGGTTGGTTCCTGCAACATAATCGCCAATCACTTCCGGCGTATAGCGCCCGACGAAGATCGCGCCGGCATCGTTGATCCGCGCGGCAAGTCTCTCCGGATCCGACGTCGCGATCTCAAGATGCTCTGGCGCGAGACGGTCGGCAAGGGCGGGCGCCTCATCGAGGTTCCTGACCACGATCACCGCGCCATAGTCGCGCCAGCTCGCCCGCGCCGTCGCTTCGCGCGGCAAGGTTAGAAGCGCGCTCTCGACCGCCGCGACCACGTCCTCGGCGAAGGACGCATCGTCGGTGATGAGGATCGATTGCGCCGCCTCGTCGTGCTCGGCCTGGGCGAGCAGGTCAGCGGCGATCCACGCCGGATCGTTCTCTCTGTCGGCGATCACCACGACCTCCGACGGGCCCGCCACCATGTCGATCCCGACTTGGCCATAGACCTGGCGCTTGGCGGCGGCGACATAGGCGTTGCCGGGCCCCACGATCTTGGCGACCGGTGCGATGCTCTCGGTGCCATAAGCGAGGGCCGCGATCGCCTGCGCCCCGCCGATGCGATAGATCTCGTCGACGCCAGCAAGAGAGGCGGCAACGAGAACGAGCGGGTTGAGCGTGCCCTTTTGCGCCGGCACCACCATGACGATGCGCTTCACGCGCGCGACCTTGGCGGGAACGGCGTTCATCAGCACCGAGCTTGGATAGCTCGCCGTGCCGCCGGGGACATAGAGCCCGGCTGAGCCCACCGGCGTCCAGCGATTGCCGAGCTCAACTCCCGTCGCGTCGGTGTAACGGTCGTCGCGCGGAAACTGACGGGAGTGGTGGTCGAGGATTCGCTCATGCGCGAGCTCGAGCGCTGCGAGCGTCTTCGCCTCGATCTTGACCCGCGCCGCTTCGATGTCGGCAGCCTTGACCCTGATGCCGGCGGGCTTCAGGTCAAGCCCGTCGAAGCGCTTGGTGAGCTCGATCAGGGCGGAATCGCCCTCGGCGCGGACCTTGGCAATGATGGCAGTGACCGCATGGTTCACGTCTGACGCCGTCTCGCGCTTCACCGCGAGCAGAGTGGCGAACCGCTCCTCGAAATCGGGGTCGGTGGTCTTGAGCTTAAGGGTCATGGAAGGCGCTTAAGAGCCGCCGCCGGCCGGCTCGCTGCCGGCGCCGGGCTCATCGCCGGGGTGCTCAGGTCGCGAGCGGGTGCGCCAGACCAGCCCGAGATCCTTGAGCTCGGCCTCGATGCATTCGACGTCAAGCTGGATGGAGGCATCGCCGGAGAAGGTGAGCGTCACGCGCCCGCCCGGAGGATCGCCCGGCTCGAAGCTCACGGCGAGCAGCGATAAGACCCGGCTGCCCGACGGCTTCACGTTCTTGAGTTTTGCGCCGAACACGCGGTCGAATCTGAGCGCCGTCCGCCTCCGCCGATAGTCCTTGCCGCCGCTCGCTTTTTCCGCCCGCTCCCAATCGAAGCGGTTGACGATCGCGGCGAAGCGCTTTTGCTGAGGCAGATAGGTCATGTCGGCGGCCCGCACCACCGCGTCCTGGAGAAGGGAGGACACGACGGCGAGGTCCTCCTCGTCGAGGGCGATGAGTTTCAGTTCGGTCATGGCGGCAGGGGCTGCTTTCGGCATGGGCCTAGCATGCTCCGGCGCGACATGAAACTGTCAACTTCGGAGACCGTTACGCCGAAAGCCGCTCGATATGGGCCCCGCATTGGCGGAGCTTATCCTCGATGCGCTCGAAGCCGCGGTCGAGATGGTAGACCCTGCCGATGACGGTCTCGCCCTGGGCGGCAAGCCCCGCGATGATCAGCGACACAGAGGCGCGGAGATCTGTTGCCATGACCTGAGCGCCGCGCAGGCCGCTGACCCCCGTCACGAGCGCGGTATCCCCCTTGAGGTCAATTCGGGCGCCCAGTCGGCCCAACTCCTGAACGTGCATGAAGCGGTTCTCGAAGATGGTCTCGCGCACCGTCGAGGTGCCGCTCGCCATGCACATCAGGGCGATGAGCTGGGCCTGCAAATCCGTGGGGAAACCGGGGAAAGGCTGGGTCTCCACGCTGACCGGCTGGAGGCCGCCGCCGTTCCGCGCCACGCGGATCCCGGTGGGCCGCTCCTCGACCTCGATCCCTGACGAGCGCAAGGTCTGCAACGCCTCCTGCAGGAGGTCGGCACGGGCACCATCGAGCATCACATCTCCGCCGGTCATGGCGGCCGCCATGGCATAGGTGCCGGTCTCGATGCGGTCGGGAAGGACGGTGTGCTCGGCGCTATGCAGCGTCTCCCGTCCCTGAATCCACAGCGTCGGAGTGCCGAGTCCCTCGATCCGCGCCCCCATGCGGATCAGGCAATTGCCGAGATCGACGACCTCAGGCTCGCGCGCCACGTTTTCGATCAGCGACTCGCCTCGCGCCAGCACCGCCGCCATCAGGGCATTGTGGGTAGCGCCCACCGAGACCTTTGAGAGCTGAATGCGGTTGCCGGTGAGGCCCCGCGGGGCCTTGGCGATCACGTAGCCGCCTTCGAGCTCGATCTCGGCGCCGAGCGCCTCCAGCGCGGTCAGGTGCAGATCGACCGGTCGCGTGCCGATGGCGCAACCGCCGGGCAAGGAGACTCTGGCCTTGCCGCAACGCGCGACGAGCGGCGCAAGCACCCAGAAGCTCGCGCGCATGCGCGCCACCATCTCATAGGGCGCAGTCGTGTCGACGATCTCTGGCGCGGTCAGCCGGAAGGTCTGGCCGTCGGTCGTGCGCTGGCCCGACTTCTTGCCGGCAATGGTGACGTCAACACCGTGATTGCCCAGGATACGGGCAAGCAAGTTCACGTCGGCAAGGCGCGGGACGTTGTGCAACGTCAGCGTCTCGCGGGTCAAAAGACTGGCAATCATCAAGGGCAGCGCAGCGTTCTTGGCGCCACTGATCGGAATGGTGCCGTTCAAGCGCTGGCCGCCGACAATGCGGATGCGGTCCATGGCGAATTACTCCCTCGCGCGCCCCACCCGTTTTCGCGCCTTATGTGCAGTCCCCGTAAGTTGCCGGACAAACCTCCCTCAAGGCGAACCCGGCAAACCATAAGCTTACTCCCTAGGACCTGTCCTGTCCCCCCTCATCGCAGGGCTTGGAGGAGGAGCGGGCGCGGGCTTGTGCCTTGCGTTTCAATAGGTTGGCGCGAAGCACCTCGGCGAGCCGGATATCCCGGCTTTTTTCGCCGTCGTCCCGCTTCTGCCCTGCTCCGCCCTTGCTTTCTTCGCTCATTGGACCCTGGTCTCGGGGAGGAAATCCTGCACCGCCTTTCTTTATATCATGCCCTATGGTGCCCATGTCTTAAGCCCTGCAAAGGCGAAACTAAGCCATGGGGTCATGCTTGCAGGCGCTCCCCCGCTATGGCAGGGTCCGGCCGCGCGCAACCAAGCAGCCTGCAAGGTTGCCTTGAAGCGGACTCCCTAGCCGCCGTAGCTCAGTGGTAGAGCACGTCATTGGTAATGACGGGGTCAGTAGTTCAATCCTACTCGGCGGCAC
>CAVVDW010000008.1:0-72954 GCA_963747175.1 uncultured Alphaproteobacteria bacterium
ACAGACCGTCCTTCATATATTCAGGCGTTACGTCGAACTCAGATCGGTGCGCGCCCTCAAAGCAGAACTGGAAGCCGCGGAGATCCGGAGCAAGCGACGGATATTGCCAGACGGAACTCCCTTTGGCGGCCAAAGCTCTCCCGCGGGGCCCTCTATCTGATGCTGCAGAACCGCATCTATCGCGGCGAGATCACACACAAAGGCAATGCCTATCCCGGAGAGCATCAGGCGATCGTCGACAAGGCCCTATGGGACAAGGTCCAGGCGATCCTCGCCGAAAATAGGGTCGATCGGACCACCGGAGCGCGGACGCGAAACAGCCAAGCCTCCTCGCCGGCCTGATCTTTGACGAAGCGGCGAACGACTGACGCCGAGCCATGCCGTCAAGAAGGGGACGCGCTATCGATACTATGTGTCGAGGTCTCTTATCGTCGGGACAGCCAAGGACAATTGGCAACGGACGGCGCATTCCGGCGCCAATCTTGAGAGCCTCGTCATTGCACGACTCTTCGCTTCCTCGCCGATGAGGGGGCGGTGCTGATGCGATCAGCGATCCCGAGGAGAACAGGAGCTGCCAGAAGAGACTAATTGCGCGCGGCCGTCAGATCTCAGAGGAGCTCCCTACGCCACACCGGACGCGATCCGATCCATCCTCATGACATTCGTCAGCCGGGTCGACCTCAGAGCCGATCGCGTCGAGATCAGAGTGTATCGCACCGGCTTCACGAGCTGCTCCAGGCACGTCGTTGGAACCGTTTTTGGCCGACCCGGCCCCTACGAGCCAACCCGGCGATATTCTGACACTCAAGGTGAAAGCGCGACTCCAGCGCGTCGGCCGCGAAATGAAGCTGGTCGTACACAACACCGAGGACCGGACGGCTGCCGATCCAGGTCTGCTTCGGATCGTCGCTCGGGCGCACGACATCCAAGAGCGCCTGATGCAAGATCCTGATCTAACCCTGCACGCGATCGCCAGCCAGGAGCACGTTACCCCCGGCTACCTCTCTCGCCTGCTGCGCCTTCCTTCGCTGGCGCCCGATATCGTCACGGCCATCATCAACGGCAAAAACCCGCCTGAACTCAGCGCCAAGAAGCTGATGCGGCTGGCGCTCAAAATCCCGGTCGACTGGACCGAACAGCGGAAGCTGCTCGGGTTTCAGCGCGAATAAGGCGCGTAGGCTCGCGTCCCCGCGCGATGCTTCCTGTTGCTGTCGTCGGAAATGTTGACCCCCAAATGCCGCCCGAGAGACTTTCGTGTCAGTGCGCGCGAGAATTCGGCGCGGAATCGTCTCTGCCGCTTAAAATGGAATTCCGGGGGCCGAAAACAGCGCGGGATTTGGCGGGGAATTCGCCTCTCTCGCTATGACCAGAAAATCGTTCTATAACAAGTACTTAGTGTGGCTGGGGCGCTAGGATTCGAACCTAGGATCACGGGACCAAAACCCGTTGCCTTACCGCTTGGCCACGCCCCAATCCGCTCGTGCAATTGTCAGCTTGAGAGCCCCCCTCGCCTGCCTTCTTGAAGGCGCTCGTGCGATCGTGCTCCCGCTCCGCTTGGATCGCCTTACACGCCTTCCACATAGGGTGAGCGCTGCCGTCCTACCAGCATCGGGCGCCGTGGGCAACGGATGGCAGCTCTTGTTAGACCGGAAGAGCGCCTTCCTTGCGGCCCCTGCCCGACCCGTCTATATACGGGCTCTTTCCACCAGCCGGAGTGTAGCGCAGCCTGGTAGCGCACCTGCTTCGGGAGCAGGGGGTCGGGAGTTCGAATCTCCCCACTCCGACCATCATCGTCGATGCAGTCGCTAGGCTAGGCGCCAAGCCGCGAGGGCCATAAACAGCCCGCGAAGGCCGTTATCCTGGCGCCCCAAGCCTTTGTGGCGGGTCACATTTTGCGCAAAAAGCGATGGGAAACTTAACCCTGCCAGGAACGCGGCGATGCCCCCTGCCCTTCGCTCCGCTAGAATCGGCGCAGGTTCGACGAGAAGACCAACGCGGCTTTAAGATGTCGGCGGAGCTTGCCTTCAATCGTAACGTTGATGTCGACTATGGCGTGCCCGAAGAGGTCGCGCCTGGTGTGCGCCGCATCGTCGCCAACAACCCCGGCCCTTACACCTTTCTCGGCACCAATTCCTATGTCGTCGGGACGGGCAAGGTCGCAGTCATCGATCCTGGCCCTGACGACAAGACGCATCTCGAGGCGATCGCGGCGTCGATCAAGGGCGAGCGCCTCACTCATATTCTCATCACCCACAGCCATCGTGACCATTGCGACGGCGCTCGCGCACTGCAAACGATGCTCGGAGGGGAGATCGCATCGTTCGGACCGGTGGGAAGCGAGCGGGGCGCGCTGACTCCAGGTCTCAGCTATGCCTTCGTCGATCCGTCCTTCGTGCCCGACCGCACCCTTGCCGACGGCGACATGGTGCGGGCGGGAAGCTTCGCGCTCGATGTCCTCCATATGCCTGGGCATGCGCCGGACCATCTCTGCTTCGCCCTCGTCGGCAAGCGCACAATGTTCACCGGCGATCATGTGATGGGATGGAACACGACCGTGATCGCGCCGCCAGAGGGCAACATGGCCGACTTCCTCGCCTCGCTGGAAAGGCTGATGCCGCGCCACGACAAGATGTTCCTCCCCGGGCATGGCGGCCGCATCCAGACGCCGCAACGCGTCGTCAAGGCCTACATCATGCACCGGAAATGGCGCGAGCAGACGATCCTCGCCTGTCTCGATGAGGGGGTCAGCACCATCCCGCGCATCGTGGGACGGCTCTACGGCACGCTCGATGCCGGGCTGAAAGAAGCGGCGGCGCTCTCGGTGCTCGCCCATCTCCAGCATCTCATGGCCCGCGAGCAGGTCGGGACCGACGGACCTATTGGGCTCCAGAGCGTTTTCTATTCGCGGCCTTCTTCGAGCGCTTCTTGATCGCCTGGGGCTTCGCCTCGTCATCTTTCTTCGGCTCGGCCTGCTCGAGCACGGTCTTCTCACCCTTCTCCAGCGCCGCGCTCACCTCGCCGAACAGCTTGTGGATATATTTCGCGTTGGCGCCGAAATCGGTCATGCCATAGCGCGAGACCGACCTCGCATCGATCTGGGCATGCGCGTCGTCGCCCTTGACCTGGATCACCACGTCGTTGGTGAAGCCCATGATCAGGCTGCGCGCGGTCGCCTCGACGCGGCCGATGCCGGTCTCGCCGGGCGGCTCGCTCACCACGATGTCCCAGCCGAGCCGGTCCACCGCTTCATGTACGATGCTGAACACCTCGGGCGCCGAGCGCTCGAGCACCATCGGCTCGAGGTCCGGATAGGCGTCGTCCTGAGCGTCGATCTGCGCTTGGTCGGGATCCTTCAGGGGATTGGCGTCTGTGGGCCGCACGGTGTTCAGCGTCTTGAACTCGAGCGGCTCGTCGGGGCTCGTCTGCACGTCGGTGAGCATCGGCAGCTTGACGAGATGGGCGAGGTAGTACATCGGCAGCGCAAGCCCGACGCAGGCGACGAAGATGGCGGCGACGGCGTGGCTCGCCCCGCTCTGCCCGCCGAACCAGATGCGGATGAGGGAAAAGACGGCGATGGCGATGGCAAGGAAAAGGCCGGCGATGGACACCGCAAGCAGGTTCATCGCGGCGGGCGTGCTGAGCGAGGCGAACCGGTGCAAGAGCACCGTCAGGATCAAGAGTTGCACGAAGAAGAGCGCCATGCGCCGCGCCCAGACGGCCTCGTGCGCCTCCTTCACCGCATAGCGCGCGGTCGAATACCGCGCCATCGAATAGCTCAAGTCGCAACCCTCTTCAGTCTGCCCGCACCCTCAAGTCTAACCGCTACGCCCAAGGAATGGCAGGTTTGTGGTGATTCTTACGGGTAGAGGCGGGTCTTGGTCCAGGGGTCGCTCGGCGAAGCGCGGCGAAACACGATGCGGTCATGCAGGCGGAAGGCCCCGCTCCGCCAGAACTCGATCTCGAGCGGGATCACCCGGTAGCCGCGCCAATAAGCGGGGCGCGGCACGTCACTCGATCCGAAAGCCTTGGTGAGGCGCGCGACCTCCTCTTCGAGCACGGCGCGGCTTGCGAGCGGTCGCGACTGAGCCGAGGCGCAAGCCCCGATCCGGCTCTCACGGTGCCGTGTGGCGAAATAGGCATCGGCCTCGGCGTCGCTCGTGGGCTCGATCGGCCCTCTGATGCGGATCTGGCGTCCCAGGCTCTTCCAATAGAAGAGGAGGGCGGCTTTGGGATTGCCGGCGAGCTCGAGCCCCTTGGCGCTCCCTTTGTTGGTGTAGAACACGAAGCCGCGCTCATCGGCGCCCTTCAACAGAATCATCCGCACATTGGGAAGCCCATCGGCATCGACCGTGGCCACGGCCATGGCCTCCGGATCGATGGGCTCGGAGCCCTCGGCCTCCTTCATCCAGCGGAAGAACAGGGCGAATGGACCGCTCGCCTCGGTGAAGTCGGCCATTTCGCGGGGTTGCGGGCTTGCTTGGTGGAATTGGTCGTCCATAGGGCTAAGTCTCATATTCTGGGTGACGGGGCGATTTTTTTGGCAGTCATCCCGTCCCGGCACGGTCATTTACGTTTTCCTCACTCTGATAGGGCACGATTGGCTTCGTTGATAGTGGGCGCGGGGGGGGTTAAGTGATTCCCGCGTCGGAGTTTTGGGGACGATTGGTTATGCGTACGTTCCGTTGGAACGCTCCTATCATCATGGGGGCGGGCGCTCTCCTCGTATCGATTTTGGTGCCCGCCTCTCTTCCTCTCAAGGCCGAGGAGAAAGGAGCGCAAGCGACGACCGGGGCCATCGCGCCCGCATCGTCAGGCCTCAATGAGCTTCGCGCGAGATTGGATCGAAGCGACCGCCAAGCGGCCTACCAGGCGTTGGCACTCGCACTCGATGAGCTTGGCGACGGAGTGACGCTCGTCTGGCGGCGCCCGCAGCGCGGGCTCGTGGGCAAGATCAAGCCGGTCTCGGCCTTCCGCGACGACAAGGGCCGCGTCTGCCGCCACGTCTTCTATTCGCTTTCGCTAGGGACCTATGAGAAGGCGATCGAGGGCAATGTCTGCCGGGAGCCCAACGGCTCCTGGACTCTCGCCGGCTAAGTAGCCTTTTTTGCCGCGCCGTTTGGCCTCAAGCCCTTCAGGCATTAAGCCTTTCGGGCCGTAAGCCGCGGCATTATAAAGCCCGCGAACAGCGAAGAAGCGCGGGAGGGCTTATGGCCGAAGGCGGCAAGTTGATGGCGGGCAAGCGCGGCATCGTGTTCGGCGTCGCCAATAACCGCTCGATCGCCTGGGGCATCACCAAGGCCGTGACCGACCAAGGCGCTGAGGTGGCGCTCACCTTTCAGGGCGACGCCATCAAGAAGCGGGTCGAGCCGCTCGCCAAGGAGATCGGCTCGAAACTCGTGCTTCCCTGCGACGTGACCGATGAGCCCTCGGTCGAGGCGGTGTTCGCCGCTCTCGCCAAGGAATGGGGCACAATCGATTTCCTGGTCCACGCCGTCGCTTTCTCCGACAAAGAGCAGCTCGACGGGCGCTATGTCGACACCACGCAAGACAACTTCACCCAGACGCTTCTCATTTCCTGCTATTCCTTTACCGCGCTTGCCAGGCGCGCCGAGAAGCTGATGCCGAACGGCGGCTCGCTGCTCACGCTGACCTATTACGGCGCCGAGAAGGTGATGCCCCATTATAATGTGATGGGAGTCGCCAAGGCCGCGCTCGAGGCGAGCGTGCGCTATCTCGCGGCCGATCTCGGCAAGGGCGCGATCCGCGTCAACGCCATCTCGGCGGGGCCGATCAAGACGCTTGCGGCTTCAGGCATCGCCGACTTCCGCTATATCCTCAAATGGAACGAGTACAACTCCCCGCTCCGGCGCACCGTGTCGATCGAGGATGTCGGGGCCGGGGCGCTCTACCTTCTCTCAGACCTCGGCCGCGGCGTCACCGGCGAGATCCTGCATATCGATGCCGGCTACCACGTGGTCGGCATGAAGAATGAGGACGCTCCCGACATCTCCGTGGTGAAGGAGTAGAGCCTTCGGCCTTGCGCCAGACCTTCCGAACGCCGGTAATGACAAAGTAGGGACATGCGCGCATAAAAAGGCGGCATGTCGTACAACAGCTTCGGCCTTCTCTTCCGCATCACCACCTGGGGCGAGAGCCATGGGCCCGCCATCGGCTGCGTGATCGACGGCTGCCCGCCCGGCATTCCCCTCACCGAGGCCGACATCCAGGTTTATCTCGATAAGAGAAGGCCAGGCCAATCGCGCTACACCACCCAGCGCCAGGAACCAGACCAGGTGCACATCCTCTCAGGCGTGTTCCCCGACGAGGCGACGGGCGCCCAGGTCACGACCGGCACGCCAATCTCGTTCGAGATCGCCAATGTCGATGCGCGCTCGAAGGACTACGGTGAGATCAAGGACAAGTTCCGCCCCGGTCACGCCGACTACACCTATTTCGCCAAATACGGCGTGCGCGATTGGCGGGGATCGGGTCGAGCCTCTGCGCGCGAGACGGCTTGCCGGGTTGCTGCCGGCGCCATCGCGCGCAAGGTCGTGCCGGAGATGCGCGTGCGCGGCGCGCTGGTACAGATCGGCCCGCACAAAATAGATCGCGCCAATTGGCGGTGGGACGAGGTGGAGAAGAATCCGTTCTTCTGCCCCGACCCTAAGGCAGTCGAGGTATGGGCCAAGTTTCTCGACGAGGTGCGCAAAGCTGGCTCATCCACGGGAGCCATCATCGAGATTGTCGCCGACGGTGTGCCGGCGGGGCTCGGCGCGCCGATCTACGGTAAGCTCGACCAGGACATCGCGAGCGGACTGATGAGCATCAACGCGGTGAAGGGCGTCGAGATCGGCGCTGGCTTCGCCGTTGCCGCCATGTCGGGCGAGGAGAATGCCGACGAGATGCGCAACCGCCCGGCTGGCTGGCCGGTGTTCAAATCCAATAATGCCGGGGGCATCCTGGGCGGCATCTCGAGTGGGCAGCCGGTCGTCGCGCGCTTCGCGGTCAAGCCGACCTCATCGATCCTGACGCCGCGCGAGACGGTGGACACCCAAGGCAACGAGACCGAGATCTCGACCAAGGGCCGCCATGACCCTTGCGTCGGCATCCGCGCCGTGCCGATTGGAGAGGCGATGGTCGCCATCGTTCTCGCCGATCACTACCTCCGCCATCGCGGCCAGACCGGCAAGGGCTAGTCCGGCGGCGAAGCGAAATGCGCTTCAACAGCATCGTCATCCTGACCGGCGCGGGACTCTCGGCCGAGAGCGGGCTCGGCACGTTCCGTGGCAAGGACGGGCTGTGGACACGTTTCAATCTCGACGAAGTGGCCACGCCCGAAGGCTTCGCGCGGAATCCTGCCAAGGTGCATGAGTTCTATAATCTTAGGCGCGGCTGGCTGAAGGAGGCGAGGCCGAATGCGGCCCATTACGCCCTCGCACGCCTCGAGCAGGAGCATAGAGGCGAGGTGCTGACGGTCACGCAGAACATCGACGCCCTGCACGAGGCGGCGGGGACGCGCAATCTAATCCATATGCATGGCGAGCTCGGCAAGGCGCTCTGCGCACGTTGCGGCGCTAGCCTGCCCTGGGAGGGCGATCTGTCGATTGAGACCCCGTGCCCTGCTTGTGGGACGGGCGCGATGCGCCCGGACGTGGTCTGGTTCGGCGAGATGCCGCGCGAGATGGACCGCATCTATGAGGCGCTCGCCGCCTGCGACCTGTTCATCTCGATCGGGACGAGCGGCGCCGTCTACCCGGCCACGGGGTTCGTCGCTGAGGCGCGGGCTTCAGGTGCACACACGGTCGAGCTCAATCTCGAGCCCTCGGATGGCGCGAGCCATTTCGCCGAGGCGATCTACGGCCCCGCGACCGAAGTCGTCTTTCCCTTTGTTGAGCGGCTGCTGCGCGGCTAGCGCGTAAGATTCGCCACGACCTCGATATGGGGCGAGAAGAGGAACTGATCGACCGGCATGACGCGCGCGATGCGATAGCCGCCATCGACGAGGATGCGGAGATCGCGCGCGAGCGTGCCGGGATTGCACGACACCGCCACAAGCTTCGGCACGCGCGATTTGGCGAGAGCTTCGGCCTGCGCGGCGGCGCCGGCACGCGGTGGGTCGAACACCACGGCGTCATAGGTCTGAAGCTCTTTCGCGCCGAGAGGAGAACGGAAGAGGTCGCGGTCGAGGGTCCTGATCGGCTTGAGCTTGGGCGTCCTCCGCGCGGCCTCGGCGAGTGCGGCAAGCGCCGCCTCGTCGGCCTCGTAGGCATCTACGGCTGAGGTCCGCGCCAGGGCGAAGGTAAAGGTACCAAGCCCGGCGAACATATCGGCGACGCGCTTGGCGCCCTCCGTGCCTTCCAGCACCAGTTTCACGAGCTCGGCCTCGGCTTCGCGCGAAGCCTGGAGGAAGGCGCCGGGCGGCAGGCGCACATGAACCCCTGAGAGATCGACCTCAGGCGTGCCGCCAAGGGCGATGCTCTCTCCGCCGGCGCTGAGCCGGGTCACGCCAAGCGCCGCCGCCTTGCCGGCGAAGGCGCCGAGAGCCGCCAGCGCCGGGCGCACCCCTTCCAACAGAATGTCGAGGCCGCTTTCCGTTTGGGTCACCGTGACCCGCGCCTCACGCTTGCCGCCGAGCAGGGAGCTAAGCGCCTGTTTCAGACTGGAGAGGCTATTCGAGATGCGCGGGATGAGTACCGGGCAGGCGGCAACGTCGATGAGGTCGTGGCTGCGGGCGCGGCGATAACCGAGCACCGCGCCATCCTTGCCTCGCCCGAGCGCAAGCGTGGCCCGTCGCCGGCTGCCCAAGGGGACGGGTCGCACCTCCTCGATTTCAGGAGCGAGCCCCCTCGCCTTCAGCGCGGCAGCGACCTGCTCGCGCTTCCAGGCGAGATAGGCGCTTCTCTCCATGTGCTGGAGCGCACAGCCGCCGCAGACGCCGAAATAGGGGCAGGCCGGGGCGACGCGGTCTGGGCTCGGCACGAGCACATCTAGGAGGGAACCGCGTTCGCCGCCTTTATCGAGGGCGATCACGACCCTTTCTCCAGGAAGCGTGAACGGCACATAGATCGGGCCGTCAGCTCGTTCGGCGATCCCATCTCCACCGGACCCGAGCTGCGCGATCTCGACCTCCAAGACCTCACTCGCCATGGCGCGCGCCGATCAGAAACTCCGCATTGCCGCCGCGCCCGAGGATCGGCGAAGGGATCACGCCAAGCACTCTCCAGCTCTCCTCCTCGAGGAAGGCCCAGATCTTGGTGACGGCCTTCTCCCGCGCCGCCTCAGAGCGCACGATTCCACGTTTTCCCACTGCCTCTCGTCCTGCCTCGAATTGCGGCTTGATGAGCGCGATCAGCCAGGCGTCTGGCGCGGCCAGCTTGAGCGGGACGGGAAGCGCCAAGGTCAGGCTGATGAAGCTCACATCGGCGACGATGGCGCCGACCGGCTCTGTGATGAGCTTCGCATGGAGGCTCCGCGCATCCGTCCCCTCGAGCACCACGACCCGAGGATCGGCCCGGAGCTTGGCATGGAGCTGGTCGCGTCCGACATCGACGGCATAGACCTTGGCCGCGCCGTGGGCGAGCAGAACCTCGGTGAAGCCCCCGGTCGAAGCGCCGATATCGAGCGCCACCCTCCCCTCAACCTCGAAATCGAAGGAGTCGAGCGCCGCTTCGAGCTTGAGCGCGCCGCGCGAGACATAGGATGGGGCGTCGGGGCTCACCGCGAGGCTCGCATCCGACCTCACGAGCGCCCCCGGCTTCAGCGCCGGTACGCCGCCGACGCTCACGCAGCCCCGCCGCACCAGGTCGGCGGCACGCGAGCGGGTCGCCGCCAACCCGCTATCCACCAATAATTGATCGAGACGCGTTTTTTTGTAGATGGGCACGTGAGCTTCTCATATGCTTCAGCGCGCGACGGGGATTCCCTGCGTGCGGTTGTCGAGCCGGGAGCGGCCGGGCACCGCCCATCTATATACTGCGGAGCGCCCCGCTCGGCGCGACACGCGGAGGTCTCGTGAGCCAAGACCATTGTACGGCTTACCTCACCGATAAATGTGAAGTCCAAAATCGTGACGTGACCGGCGGCAAAGCCGTCTTCGCCCGGGAAGTGATCGAGCCGGGCGAGCTGATCGGCGTGTGGAGCGGCCGGATCGTGACAGCCGAGGAGCTTGACGAGCTCCCGGTCGACATCAGGCGTCACACCGTCCAGGTCGAGGAAGGCCTTTACCTCGCCTCGCTATCTCCCGACGAGGCGCCAGACTTCATCAACCATTCCTGCGAGCCGAATGCGGGTCTTGACGGACAGGTCGCCATCGTCGCGCTTGCCCGCATCCTGCCCGGCGAAGAGGTGACGATCGACTACGCCATGTGCGACGGCTCGCCCTATGACGAGTTCGATTGCGCATGCGGCTCGGCATTGTGCCGGGGGCGGGTGACCGGAGAGGACTGGCGGGATCCTGCGCTCTGGCAGCGCTACGCCGGCCATTTCTCGCCCTATCTCGCGAGGCGCATCGAGGCATTACGGCGGAGGCGCGCCCCTCAGCGGGCGAAGCGTAAGCTCGTGCTCGCCGCAAGCCAGGCTCAAGGTGGCGCGTGATGGGTTCCGCCGGCGGCGACAGTACCGGGGCGCTCACGGCGCTCGCGCATTCCTCAAATTTTCCTCCCTCTCCCCGTTCAAGGAGCTGAACGATGCTGCTCATCAGCACCTATCTGGCGCCGAGCGCGATCGAAGGCATGGGCGTGTTCGCCGCCGAGCCTGTCGCGCGCGGCAACCTGATGTGGAATCTGAACCCCAAATTCGACGTCTTCGTCCATCCGCACGAGATGGAGGGGCTGCCTGCCCATATGCAGGATTTCATCACCCGCTATTCCTACCCGCATCTCGAGATGCCTGGAGTGGTGATCGTCGACACCGACAATGGGCGCTTCATGAACCAC
The DNA here is from genome assembly GCA_963747175.1 of uncultured Alphaproteobacteria bacterium. Taxonomy (GTDB): domain Bacteria; phylum Pseudomonadota; class Alphaproteobacteria; order Rhizobiales; family Methyloligellaceae; genus Methyloceanibacter. Next base: position 10,935 of record CAVVDW010000008.1, read on the forward strand.
AGCCTCGCGCCGAACACCAATTTCCGGATCTTCGACAAGGGCTATGCGCTGGTCGACATCGCCGCGGGCGACGAGCTCACCTGCAATTATCACGAGTTCGACCCGGGCTTCAGGGGCTTCTTTGCGGTGGCGCCGGCCAAGACCAACGGCCGAAGGGCGCGGGCCAATGGCTCAGCGAGGCGCTAGACGGAGCGGACTTGGCGCCGCGTTCTGTCTGGTCGCGGTAGCTTTCCCCGCGCCGGAAGCGGACGCCGCCGAGCCTGGCGCCCCGAGGGCTATGAGTGGCAGGGCGTCGTGCGCGACGGAACTGCTTCCTTCGTTTACGGCTCGCCGGAGACGGCCGAGGACCTCGAATTCTGGTTGACCTGCGAGCCGAAGACGAAAGAGACCGAGTTGACGGTCTATGTCGACATCACGGGCACCAAGGTCGGGCAGGCGATGCCGATCGAGATCAGCGTGGGCTCGGCCAAGACCACGGTCAAAGCCAAGATCGCGACCCGACGAAATGACCGGCTTCTATTACGCCGAGGCCAAGGGCTTGAAGGTCAAGCCGGTGGTCGAGGTGTTCAAGGGCCCGGGCACGGTAACCATCAAGACCGGGAAGCTCACCACGCTATTGCCGGAGAAGGGCCGCGCCAAGGCCTTGGCCGAATTTGCCAAGGGCTGCACGCTCGACTAGACAGGTCACGAGCAAGGCAATCCCCCCTTTGCCGCCCTCCTGCAACCCAAGCCCCACGAAAGCATTCCTCCAATGATGATCAGACCCTTGGCGCGCGCTCTCTTTGCCGTCCTGATCGCTGCCGTCGCGTCCTTGAGCTTGGCTCGGGCGGAAGACAGCCTGGTCTGGATCAGCAAGTCTAACGGGTCGCTGGTGACGCTCGCCTATGGTCCGGTCGATCCCACCAAGGCCCCCCTTTTCCTTTTGTCCTGCTTCAACGGCATGGACGTCGCCGTGCTCGACGTGCATCAGGACATCGCTGGCGCGAAGCCCGGGGAGAAGCTCGCTATCGAGCTCGGCGCGGGTGCCGCGACGGCGTCGCTCGACGGCGAGACGGCTGACGCGAGCGGGTCGATCTTCGGCGAAGCGAGCGATATCAAGGTCAAGCCCGTGCTCGCAGTCTTGCGCGAGAAGGGCCCGGTCACGGTGAAGATGGGCGAGACGAGCGCCACGCTCGCCGAGCAAGGCCGCGCAGATGCGGTCGAGCAATTCGCTGGCGACTGCAAGCTCGACTAAGCGAGGCGGACGACGCCAGCGGCATCGGCGTCCTTACCGAGCGCAGAGAAGACTGAAGCCACAATCCCGGTCGCATCGAGGCCCGCCTCGGCATACATCACATTGGGCTTGTTCTGCTCGATGAAGCGGTCGGGAAGCGTAAGCGTCCGCACCTTCAGCCCGCGATCGAGTAATCCCTCGCGCGCGAGCGCCTGAAGGACCTGAGCGCCGAAGCCGCCTGAGGATCCCTCCTCCACCGTGATCAGCACCTCGTGGTGCTTGGCCAATTGGCGAAGCAGGTCCATGTCGAGAGGCTTGGCAAAACGCGCATCGGCAACGGTTGCGGGTAGCCCGAAGCCGGCGAGCTGGTCTGCCGCGGCAAGACACTCGGGGAGCCGCGCGCCGAATGAGAGCAGCGCCACGGCAGAGCCTTCGCGCAGCACCCGCCCCTTGCCGATGGCTAGGATCGTGCCGCGCTTCGGCAGAGCGATACCGGTCCCCTCCCCGCGCGGATAGCGGAAGGCTGACGGCGTATCGTCGATGGAAGCGGCCGTCGCTACCATATGCATCAGCTCAACCTCGTCGGCGGCGGCCATGACCACCATGCCGGGAAGGCAGGAGAGATAAGTCACGTCGAAAGATCCTGCATGAGTTGGGCCATCGGCACCAACGAACCCGGCGCGGTCGATGGCGAATCTGACCGGCAGGCCCTGCACGGCGACGTCATGCACCACCTGGTCGTAAGCGCGCTGGAGGAAAGTCGAATAGATGGCCGCGAACGGCCTATAGCCTTCCGACGCAAGACCAGCGGCAAAGGTAACCGCATGCTGCTCGGCGATACCGACATCGAAGCAGCGATCGGGGAAGGCGTCGGCGAAACGGTCGAGCCCTGTGCCCGACGGCATCGCCGCGGTGATGGCCACGATCTTCTCGTCGGCGCGCGCCTCCTCGATCAGCGCGTTGGCAAAGACCTTGGTGTAGCTCGGGGGCGTGCCGGCGGCCGATGGCTCCTGCGCGCCGGTGACGACGTTGAACTTTCCCACGCCGTGGAATTTGTCGGCAGAAATTTCGGCCGGACCGTAGCCCTTGCCCTTCTGCGTGACGACATGGACCAGGATCGGCCCGTTCTTCATGGCGCGCACATTACGCAGCACCGGAAGCAGATGATCGAAATTATGGCCGTCGATCGGGCCGACATAATAGAAGCCGAGCTCTTCGAAAAGAGTGCCGCCAGTCCAGAAGCCGCGGGTGAACTCCTCGGCCCGCGCCGCTCGCTTCTGCCATGCCTTGGGCAGAACCTTGTGAGCGAGGTTCTTGAGGAAGCGGCGGACGCGCCGATAGGTGCCGCCAGAGATGAGCTTGGCGAGATAGGCGCTCATCGCGCCGACCGGCGGGGCGATCGACATGTCGTTGTCGTTAAGGATCACGATCAGGCGTGAATCCATGGCGCCCGCATTGTTCATCGCCTCATAGGCCATGCCGGCGCTCATGGCGCCGTCGCCGATCACGGCGATGACGTTATGGGTCTTGCCGCCGAGGTCGCGCGCCACAGCCATGCCGAGCCCGGCAGAGATCGAGGTCGAGGAGTGGCCCGCGCCGAAGGCGTCATATTCGCTCTCGTCGCGCTTGCAGAAACCGGAGAGCCCTCCGGGCTGGCGGAGGGTGCGGATGCGACTCCGGCGACCGGTCAGGATCTTGTGGGGATAGGATTGATGACCTACGTCCCACACCAGCCGGTCGTTCGGCGTATCGAAGACATGATGCAACGCGATTGTGAGCTCGACCACGCCAAGGCCTGCGCCGAGATGGCCTCCAGTGGCCGACACAGCGTCGATCATCACCTGCCTCACCTCGCTCGCGAGCTCTTTCAGCTCGGGATCGGAGAGAGCGCGCAAATCGGCCGGCGTGTCGATGCGGTCAAGCAGGGGAGTCGGATTTTGGGTGGTGTTCAATGGTCCGCCTTTTTCGGGAAGGGCGCGAAGGATCAATGCGTTAGAGCAGCTTTAACGGCCGGCTCCGGTCGTTGCAACTACCCTATGAGGCAGGCGAAACCATGTCAGTGAGCATGGCAACAGATGCGATCATAGAGGAGAGGCCTGTCCCGCCCAAGGGGCGGCTTTCCTTTCCCATGCTGATGCTCAGGATGCTCCGAAATCCGGTCGCGAGCTGGGGCGAGGATTTCTACCGCGAGGACATCGTCGCCTATCGCTGGCTCGGGCTCGAGACGGCCTTTGTCATGGACCCTGAGGCGATCCGGACCATCCTGCTCGATGAAGCCGGCAGCTATTCCAAGCAGCCGCTCAATGACGAGGTGCTCGGGCAGGCGATCGGCGGCGGCTTGCTCAGTGCCGAGGGGGAGGAATGGCGCTGGCAAAGGCGGCTGACGGCGCCGCTGTTCCGGGCAGAGGATGTGCTCGCTTATGTGCCGGCCTTCGCCGCGGCAGTCACGCCCATGCTTGAGCGTTGGAGCGATGCGGGGCCCGGCGCGAGCCAGGAGATCGACCGCGACATGACGCGAGCTACGTTGCAGGCGCTCCAGGAAACGGTGCTCGGCGCAAGCCTCGGTGAAGAGGACCGAAGCTTCATCGAGCAGGCCGGCGCAAAGTTCCTCGCGTCTTCGATCTGGAAGGTGGCTCTCTCCTCGCTCCGCCTGCCGCCTTGGATCCCTCATCCGGGCGCGCGCTCCATGGCTCGCGACGGGCAGACGATGAGAGATGTCGCCGCGAGGGTGCTGGCTAAGGCGCGCGCGAGCGGAGCGGAAGGCAACGACCTCTTGCAACGGCTCGTCACCGCGCGCGACCCGGCGACGGGAGACGCCATGCCCGACGATTTGATCGTCGACAATGTCGTCACCTTCCTGGTCGCGGGCCATGAGACGACCTCGCAGGCTTTGACCTGGTCGCTCTATCTGCTCGCTCTGTTTCCAGAGTGGCAGGAGCGCCTGCGCGAGGAGGTGCGCGGCGTTACGGGCAAGGACGGTTGTATCGGCCGCGAGGATCTGGGCAACCTCCCTTTGCTTGACGCCGTGTTCCAGGAGGCGATGCGCCTCTACTCGCCGGTGCCGATCTTGATGCGGCTGACGGTCAAGCCTGTCACGCTCGGCGGGGTCACGCTAATGAAAGGCGCGCTGATCATCGTTCCAATCTACGTGGTTCATCGCCACCACCTACTCTGGCATGACCCGCTCAGGTTCGATCCATCGCGCTTCTTCCCCGCGGCGAAGGCCGGACGCCATCGCTGCGCCTATATGCCGTTCGGGGCAGGCCCCAGGACCTGCGTCGGGGGCAGTTTCGCCATGGTCGAAGGTAAGACAATTCTTGCCACGATCCTCGCCAACGCCCGGCTCGAATTGCCAGAGGGCGAGCAGCCGACGCCCTTTGCCCGCATCACGCTCCGCCCGAAGGACGGATTGAGGCTCAAAGTGACGATGGTGGAGGACCGGCCCGGCTAGTCCTCGACGTCGAGAGGATCGGTGCCGGTCGGCTGGCCGTTCTGATTGAGCGAGATCTTCTCGACGCGGGCTTCCGCCTTGCGGAGTAACCCGTCGCAATGAATCTTCAATGCCTCGCCGCGCTCATAGATGAGGATCGAGGCCTCTAGCTCGACATCGCCTTTCTCCAGGCGGTCGACGATGCTCTCGAGCTCCTTCAGCGCCTGCTCGAAGCTCATCGCCTTGATGTCGGAATGATCTGGTATATCGGCCATGGCCTGCCTTAGCCCTTTCCGCCGCCCCGGATCAAGTGGCCTCGCCTCTAGAGGCCAGCCGCTAGCGGCCGCTTTAGGCGCCCATCAGCGTGGCGACATGGACGGAAGTCGACCGCGCCAAAGCATCGAGATCGTAGCCGCCTTCGAGCGTCGAGACGAGCTTCCCGCCGGTGTGCTTCGCTGCGGCCTCGACCAGCTTCTCGGTCACCCAGGCGAAGTCGTTCTCGACCAATCTGAGCTGGGCCAGCGGGTCGTTGATGTGGGCGTCGAACCCGGCTGAGACGAGGAGGAAGTCGGGCGCGAAATCATCGAGCGCCGGCAGAATGCGCGTCTCGAAGGCGTAGCGAAACTCCTCGCCCCCGTCGCCTGGCTTGAGCGGCGCATTGAAAATATTGCCGACGCCAATCTCATCGGCTGCTCCGGTCCCCGGAAAGAGCGGCAACTGATGGGTCGAGCCGTAGAACAGGTCCTTGTCGGACCAGAACGCTTTTTGCGTGCCGTTGCCGTGATGCACGTCGAAATCGATCACCGCGACGCGCTTAGCGCCGTGGGCGGCGCGGACATGAAGCGCGCCCACCGCCACGTTGTTGAACATGCAGAAGCCCATGGCGCGCGCGGGCTCGGCGTGGTGGCCCGGCGGGCGAACGGCGCAAAACGCGTTCTTGGCGGTCCCCGCCATCACCTGATCGACCGCATGCACGATGGCCCCCGACGCGCGCAAGGCCGCTTCCCAGCTTCCCGGCGAGACGATCGTGTCGGGGTCGAGCCAATTATGGTCGCGCTTCGGGATCGCGGCGCGCACGCCCTCCACGTAGGATTGCGGATGCAGCCTCTCGATGACGGCAAGATCGGCAAGCGGCGCCTGCTCGCGGGCGAGATAATGGAAACGCTCGTCTTCGAGCGCATGCTCGATGGCGCGCAGCCGGTCCGCCCGTTCGGGATGGCCGAAGCCCGTGTCGTGCTTGAGGCAGGCGGGATGGGTGAGAAGGAGGGTCGTGGTCATGAGGGGCTGGCGAGAGCTTCGAACTGTTCATCAAGCATAAGCACGCCTGACACGAGCTTGGCCAGTCTGTGCTACATGGCGCAACGAAATCGCCGGAAATCCTTGCGACGCACCATGCCCATTGTCCCTGCCACGCCGGAGGCCGTCAAAGAGGCGGCGCGCGCGCTCGCGCGGGGCGAGATCGTCGCCTTCCCGACCGAGACCGTGTATGGGCTCGGGGCGAACGCGCTCGACGGGACCGCGGTCGCCAAGATCTTTGCCGCCAAGGAGCGGCCGCGATTCAATCCGCTGATCGTGCATGTGCGGGGGGTCGCACAGGCTGAGACCTATGCCGTGCTCAATGCAACGGCGCGCAAGCTCGCAGAAGCCTTCTGGCCCGGGGCTTTGTCGCTCGTGCTCGAGAAGCGCGCCGGTTGCGGGATTGCCGACCTCGTGACCGCGGGCCTCGACACGATTGCGCTCCGGGTCCCTGCTCATCCTGTCGCGCGCGAGCTTCTTGCCGCCGCCAAACTTCCCATCGCTGCGCCAAGCGCCAACCGATCTGGCAGGGTGAGCCCCACAACGGCGGCGCATGTCGCGGCGGAGCTTGGCGAGGTGCCCGCCATGATCCTCGACGGCGGCCCGTGCAAGCTCGGGATCGAATCGACCGTCGTCAGCCTCGTCGGGAGTGCGCCTGTGCTCCTAAGACTCGGCGCTACCCCGCGTGAGGAGATCGAGCGGGTTATGGGTCAGCCTCTTGCAGTGGCCAAGCCGGACGCGCCGATCGCCTCGCCAGGGCAGCTCGCTACACACTATGCGCCCGATACGAGGCTCCGGCTCGGTGCGACAAGCGTCGCTCCCGACGAAGCGCTGCTCGCCTTCGGCCGACATGTGCCCAAAGGCGCTCGCTTCGCCGTCAATCTCAGCGAGAGCGGCGATCTCAATGAGGCGGCGGCAAAGTTGTTTGGCGCACTCCGCGAGCTCGACCAGGTGGGGGTGAGCGCCATCGCCGTCATGCCGATTCCCGATCATGGGCTCGGCGAAGCCATCAACGACCGCTTGCAGCGTGCGACTTGCGGTCGCCCACCACGCCGCGCTAGCGATCAGTGATGACGCGAGAGCCGAAACATAAGCGCCCGAGCCAGGAGACGATCGATGCGCTCGTTCGCATCGTCGGCGAGGAGCACGCGATCCGGGACGCAGACGCCATGGGCCCCTACCTCGTCGAATGGCGCGACCGCTATCGCGGTAAGGCGGCGCTCGTGCTCAAGCCCGGCGAGACCGAGCAGGTTTCGGCCATCCTCAAGCTTGCCAACGAGACGCACACGGCCATCGTGCCGCAAGGCGGCAACACGGGGCTCGTCGGCGGGCAGATCCCGTTCGAGACGGGCCATGAGGTCGTGGTCTCGCTCGAGCGGCTCGACCGCGTGCGCAACCTCGACCTTGCCTCGAACTGCATGACGGTCGAGGCCGGGCTCGTTCTCGCTCTCGCGCGCCAGGTGGCAGCAAATGCCGGGCGCCTCTTCCCCTTGAGCCTCGCCTCTGAGGGAAGCTGTCAGATCGGCGGCGTGCTCTCGACCAATGCCGGCGGCGTGGCCGTGCTCGCTTATGGCAGCGCGCGCGATCTCGCGCTCGGACTCGAAGTCGTTCTCGCCGACGGAAGCGTGTGGAACGGGCTGAAATCGCTGCGCAAGGACAATTCGGGCTACGACCTCAAGGACCTGTTCATCGGCTCCGAAGGCACGCTCGGCATCATCACCGCTGCCGTGCTGCGGCTCTTCCCCAAGCCGGCGGAGCGTGTGACCTGCATGGCGGGTCTTTCTCTGCTCGAAGCCGCGCCCGACTTCTTCGCCCGCGTAATGGGCAGCGCCGGGCCCGCGCTCACCGCCTTCGAGATCATGCCGCGCACCGGGCTCGACTTCGTGCTTCGCCACGCGAGCGACGTGCGCGACCCCTTCCCCTCCCCGCACGCTTGGTATGTGCTGTTCGAGCTCTCCAGCCCGCGCGAGGACGAGGAGCTGCAGCGTCTCGCCGAGACCGCGCTTGACGAAGGACTCAAGACGCGGGAAATCGAGTCGGCCATCATCGCCTCGTCGCTTGCGCAGAGCGAAGCGCTATGGCGGCTCCGCGAGCTGATGAGCGAGGTGCAGAAGCACGAAGGCGGCAGCATCAAGCACGACGTCGCGGTGCCGGTGGCGCGCATCCCGGAATTCATCGCCCGCGCCAACCAGCTCGTCGAGCTGATGATCCCCGGCGCCCGCCCCGTGCCGTTCGGCCATCTCGGCGACGGTAACATCCATTACAATGTGAGCCAGCCGCCCGGCATGGACCGCGCCATCTTTCTCTCCCATTGGGAGGCGATGAACGCCGCGGTGCATGAGATCGTGCTCGACCTCGGCGGCTCTATCAGCGCCGAGCACGGCATCGGACGCCTGAAGCGCGATCTCCTGCCTCACGCCAAGCCCGCGATCGAGCTCGACCTGATGCGCAAGATCAAGGCGGCGTTCGACCCCAACGGAATCCTCAATCCGGGAAAGCTCTTGTGATGAAGCGTCTCGAAACCGACGAGCTTTGGACCGCGGTCGACACCTATATCGCCGATCATCTCGTAGGCGATGACGAGGCACTCGACGCTGCGCTCGCCGCAAGCGAGGCCGCCGGCCTGCCGCCGATCAACGTCGCGCCCAATCAAGGCAAATTCCTGATGCTGCTGGCACAGGCGGTCGGTGCGCGGCGCATCCTCGAGATCGGCACGCTCGGCGGCTACAGCACGATCTGGCTCGCGCGCGGGCTCGTCTCCGGCGGCCGTCTCATCACGCTCGAGCTCGACCCTCGTTGTGCCGAGGTGGCGCGCGCCAATCTCGCCCGCGCAGGAACTCGCGGAGTGCGTAGAGGTGCGCGTCGGCGGCGCGCTCGACACATTGCCAAGCCTTACCTCAGAGGCGCCGTTCGACCTCATCTTCATCGATGCTGACAAGCCGAGCACGCCCGACTATTTCGAATGGGCGATCAAGCTCTCGCGTCCGGGCTCGCTCATCCTCGTGGACAATGTCGTGCGGGAGGGCGCGATCCTCGATGCCGACAGCGACGACCCACATGTGCGAGGCATTCGCCGCTTCTACGAGCTGGCCGCCGCTGACAGCCGCGTGAGCGGCACCGTGCTTCAGACCGTCGGCCAAAAGGGCCATGACGGCATCGCCATCCTCCGCGTCACCGGCGCGGCCTAACACGGCTAAAGCAGCTCCTTCTGGAGCGGCTCCTGAATGCCTGGCTCGTCGCGCTTCGAGTCGTTGATCTTGGGGTTGAGCTCGATCGGCTCGAACAGGTCCTCAGGAGCAGGCCGCAAGAGTTGAGCGGCTGCCGCCGAATCAGTGCCTTTGACATCGAGCCATGACGCGAAGTCTTCGGGCGCAAGCACCACTGGCATGCGGTCATGCAGCACCGAGACGGTCGCGTTGGACGGGCAGGTCAGGATGGCGACCGTGTCGATCTCGCCTCCCTGCCCGTCACGCCAGCGCTCGTAGAGTCCCGCGAAGGCGATGAGCTTCGGCGTTCTGGGCCGCAGCAGGAATGGCCGACGCTTCCCCTTTGGACCAATCCATTCATAGAAGCCGTCGGCGGGAATGAGGCAGCGGCGCCAGCGCATGGCGTTGCGGAACGAGGGCTTCTCGAGCACCTCCTCAGAGCGGGCGTTGATGAGCGTCGGAAATTTCTTCGGGTCCTTGACGAAGGAGGGCAAGAGCCCCCAGCGCATCAGCCTGAAGCGCCGCGCCCCTTCGCGGTCGACGGCGACCACGGGAATGGGTTGCGTCGGTGCGATGTTGTAGCGCGCCGGGAAGTTCGGCGTGTCGGCATAGCCGAAATAGGCGCGCACAGCCTCCGGCGGCGAGGTGAGACTATAGCGCGAGCACATGCTGCAATGCACCCCAGTAACACTTTGGCAATCATAGTTGGGCAACACTCGGACCTAAAGCGCTTGCCCTTATGTGATAACAATGTTCGCCGACAAAAAGCCCGATCTGCGGCACATGGCAAACTTCGAGGATGTAAGCCGAGAAGATATCGTCGCGGCCTTTCGCTTGGCGATGATCGGACATTTCCGGTCGCACGTTCCCGGCACCAACATCAACGAGGCAACGCTGATCGCAAGCGACTACCTCAATCATTTCCACGAGCTCGTGATGCTGCTCGAGGCGATCGGCGCCGAGCCAAAGGAGTTCGCCGACGATCTCTTGTCCTGGCGTCCGCTCACCTACGAAGAGCACTTCTCCGAGTCGGGCTTCCGCGACAAGAATCTCGCCATTGCCGCCTATCGCCGAGCGCCGCCCCGCATCAGGGCCCGCTTCGATGAGGCCGTGGCTCGGTTGCATGGTGAAGCCCTGACCATCGTCGGCGACGTGGCGGCCGAACTCGGCAACGGCAACGCGCGCCTTGGTAAGACCTGCGAGCAGGCCGCCCAGCGTTTGCGCGTGCTGATCGACGAGGCGAACGCCATTGCCAATGGTGAGGCGCTGCCCGAGAGGACCGATTCTGACAATGCTGGCGAGGTCGGGGGCCAGGCGGCGATCGACGCCCTGTTTGGCACCCGCTAACGGGCCCGCTCGAGCTTAACTTCCCTCGTAAGACGGTCAGTCGAAGGCCCGTAGCAAGGCTAGATTTGACCATGAATTGGGGTTACTCAAGCCCCATGGGACAGCCCGGAAGAGCCCTTGCATGGCTTGCAGTCGCGGCGCTTTGCTTTGCGCCGGCGGCAGTTGGCTATCCCTCCCCCGCCAAGGCTCAGTTCTTCAACTGGTTCAACTCCGAGCCCGCGCCTAAGCCGCGCGTGAGGGTGAGGCCTCCAGGCGACGATCTTCCGCCGATCGTGCCCAAGGAGAGCACGGCACCTCCCCCGCCGGACGACCGGCCCTATGACAACAAGCTGATGCGGCTCACCGAAATCCTTGGCGCCGTTCATTATCTCCGCGAGCTTTGCGGCGCCAACGAAGGACAGCTCTGGCGCGATCAGATGAAGGAAATCCTCAAGAATGAAGGCACCACCGCCGTCCGCCGCGCCAAGCTCGTGAACAGCTTCAATGATGGCTACCGGGGCTATCGCCGCACCTATCGCACCTGCACCCAATCGGCGACGCTCGCGACGGCGAGGTTCAGCACCGAAGGGGCGGAAATCGCCGCCTCGCTCGCGCGAGGCTCGGTCTTCGCGAGCAAGGGTACGAACGAGCCGAAGCCTGACGCGTCCAAGCCTGAGGACAAGAAGGAAGGCACGACGCCGCCTGCGCCTCAGACCGGAACCGAAGCGGCACCAACCGGCTCGGTCGAGCCGGGTGCGTCGCCCGTGGCCAATGCCGGCGGGTCCACTGAGCCTGCTGCTGCGGGCGAAGGCGCTGCCGCTACGACCGCAGACGCGAAGCCGCCTGAAGCAGGCCACCGCCGCGGCAAGCATCACAAGAACGACGCCACTTCGCCAGAAACTGCCGCCGCGCCGGCCGAGGCCACGCCGGCAGACAGCAGCAGCCCCGATGGGGGCTTTTAGCTCCGTTTACCAATCGTAAAGATTAACCGGGAGTGCGTCTTCGGCCTGAATCAAGAGCTTAGCTGCAAAACGAACACTAAAACGGCGTCAACCCGTCAATGGGTTAGGAGTGATTTGCAAAACGCTGGCGGCGACCTCGTGTGGACTCAATTGGCCCAAGTTTGCCAATAGGCGTCTTTTACCGCGTCAAGCTCGCACCGCCCCCACCAAAAAGTTTCTTGTACGTCCTTCTCAGACCAAGTTTTGTTGGCGGCGGCAAAACCCGTCATATATAGAGCCGATTTGAGCGCCCAGTTCACGGCGTAAGCGCGAGATTCAATCTTAAACCCTACGACGCTCTCCTCGCATCGAAGCCTCGCAGATTCCTCATGTGCATTGTCTAAGTATACGGAACAAGCGGCCAGTGCGTTTTTGAGTTCCTCACGGCTGGAGGGTGAAAGCTCCGCTACCTCGCGTTTAATCTGAGGGTTGTTAACTTGACTTGGGGAAGGACATTCGAGCGCTGAGTTGCCTGCGTCGGCGGCATGGGCCACGGGCATCAAGGCGGCCAACCCCGTCAGGAGGAGGACTAACCTCATTTGGACGTCATCCGTTTTTGAAGCCTGCTCTTACCCAGCGCCCTAAGCTGCGACTCCCCGTCGCCCCTTGGCGTAAGCCAGAGGTAATTTGAACTTATCAGGTTCGCTTTCGGTGATGGTTTCCCTGTCATCACCGTTTGCCTGATCAGGAAACCGAAGAAGCCCCGTGCCCCCCAACGGGGCTTCTTCCTCTGCCTCCTAACGAAAGAGTAAGTCATGCTGCGTAGCCGCATCCCTCAATTCTTCCATCCTGAGATTCGTCAACTCATCGAGCTTGCAGTTGAAGACGCATGGCAGGAGCTAAAGGATGAGCACCTCGCCGACGCCAAGTCGGTGAAAGAGAGACTCGCGACGACAATTGTGGCTCTCGCGGCCATTGGTGAAACCAACACGGCGAAGCTAAAGCACTTTGCTCTCCACGCCGCCAGAGCGACATACAGGTCACAAAAGCGCATGTCGGAGCGGCGGCAAATGGCCGCTCAAAATTTCTGAAGTTTGAAGACCGAGATCGACCCAACTGCGATCCGCGATCACGTCTGGTGGGTCAATCAGCCTTACCATGTTTGACCTAAGCAGGGATTGGCTTCCAAGCTTCCAATGCGTGGTCCGCTCTCTGCCTCGCCTGCGCCACCGCGAGGCGCTCGGACTGTGTAGCCGTCCAGAACGGTTGAGCCTGGAAGCCAGGAAGGTCGGGCCGAGTTCTTTCCAGAGTGAAGGCCCAGCACAGGTCACGGCGCTCAGTTTTGATGCTGTAGCCACGATATGGGATTTGATGTTGTTGCATTGGCTGGCACCATTCTTCTTCGACTTAAGGGCTAACAGGGCGAAGCCTGCATCGGTTTAACTGTCCGCGCTTTGACTTCAATCAAACGCGAACGCCTTTATTGATCTGATCTCGGGGCGCGCGCGGCGTCTTCGTCGAAGATGAGTGCCGCGAGCAGCACGCCTGCCCATTCCGCGTCGTCGAAGGTGCGGACGACATGACCGTCATAGTCGCGATCAAGCTCAACGTCGAGCACAAGGCGTTCGGCGAGCCAAACCCTCACCCTGGCAACATGGGCGGCGTCGGGTGCGTTGCTGGCGAGCATGGTGAAGGTTATTGCTTCTCCGCTCTCCTGCTCGACCTCTATAGTCCTGCCCAGGCCCTCGCTTCTCGGCCTCCCGCTCCGCATCAGCAAACCGAACACACTCTGGGCGAGCACACTGGGGTCGATGTCTGTCGGCTGGGTCATGCCGCTTCATACCCTTGGACGGCGGCTTGAGACCTACATTGTGCGCCTCGTCTATCAAGGACTGCCACGCCGCTGTTCTCGTCCTGATGAATCCGAAAAGTGAACAGAGCGCTAGACGATTAAATTGGCTTAGGCGCTCCGCGTCACCCGCGCGATGGCTTCAGAAGTCACAAGCACCCGACCATGATTGTCGAATGGTCCTTCAGCGTCGAAAGCCTCGCTGGCCAAGTCTTCGATTAAAGAATGTGGAATCGAGCACCGTCACTGAGGCAATTCCCCTGGCGGTGAGACTGAATCAGGTGGGGCCGCGTTCTGCTCAAGTTCAGTTTTAAGTCGCTCGATCTCAGCATTGGCTTGATCTAAATCGCTCTGCAGGGCCTTAGCTTGATCAGCCGAGTGTTGCAATTCGGTAGCCTTCGTATTTGCCTGTTCCTCAGCCTCTTTGGCCTTAGCAAGGTCGGCTTTTAGCTCGTCTAGTTGAGATTGAGTTTCGCTGAGCTCGGATTGAGCCGCATCCTTGTCGGAATTCGCTTGCCTCTGCTGATCAGAAGCGGCGGCCAACTGCTCCTTCAGGTCACCAATCTGCTCTTTGGCTTCCGAGAGTTTCGCCTTTGCCTCATCAGTCGCTCTCTTCGAATTCTCAAGCTCCGTCGTGAGTTGCTGGACTTGAGCTTCCCCATCCTTCACTTGAGATTGAGCCGTGCCAACATCCTTGCGTAACTGCTCCACGTCCGAATTTGCCTCGTCCAAGTTCTCCTTGAGTTCTGTGCGAGCCTTGTTCGCTGCGTCGAGTTCGGTTTTGAGATTGGAAACCGTCTGCTCAAGTTGGTCTGATGCTGCCCTGTCTTGCACAAGCTGCTTTTTTGTCTTGGCAAGCTCGGTTCGCACTTCCCTCAAATGACGTTGGGTTTGCACCAGAGGGGAAATCAAAGCGATCAGCACAACGATACCAACTGCAATAGCAATGAGTGTGAGAGGTCGCATGGCTGTCCCCCCTTGCGTCTTTCTTGGCCTAAAATAAAGCACCTGAGGAAATTTCGCACGTGGTAGGCACAGGCCTCGCGAACCTGCCAGTCAGAAAAAAGGAGGTCGGCTCCAACGGCCCAAACCTTCGCGTTGTTCTTCCTGACAATCATAGAAAGCCCAATAAGTCGGCCAGACGAAACCCACTCTGGTGATCCTCATGTTAGACACTACGATCAAAAAAGTCGAAGCGGCCTCTTCGCCCAAAGGGGGAAATGGGTCAGAGATACCTCGTCGCAGGTAAGCGCGTCTCGATGCGGCTCTGGGACTTAGAGCGGGGGAGCGAGGTTAAACACTCGACCAATCGCGACTATGAGACCGTAGGTTATGTGATCTCGGGAAGCGCCAAGCTCGAATTGGAGGGGCAAACACTTCTTCTCAAGGCAGGCGATTCTTGGTTAGTCCCTGCGGGAGCGACCCACCAATACACGATCAAAGAACACTTCAAAGCAATCGAGGCGACCGCACCGCCAGCCGAGGTTCACGGTCGCGACACGCCCTGAAGCCCCTCATGGCGATGCGCTGTCAACTTTCTTGATCGTTGTGTCCGACATGCGTCACCTTGATGTGGCGGTCGAATTTATTGGCTCTCCTGGCAGGATTAGACGAACTTCACCGTCCGTCAGACCCCAACTGGCGAGGCTAGTGGCGGGGATGTTGCCGACGACTTCAATAACCTCGTCAGCGCCTTTCGCTGTTTTGGCTACGGCATCCTTAGCCTTTTCGTCGTCGGCGATAGCTACCAAGAACCACTGCTCCAATGCTGGATCTTCAGCGGCGAGATGCTTGGTCAACAAGCGCACGACTCGCCCATCGGTTTTTTGCTGCATTTTAAAACGCGTCACGCGCGATTGATGATTCTCGAATTCGTTTTTCAAATTGCGAGTCCAGGGTCGCTGCCTAGCACTAATCGTCACATTGCCGCCATCGCTTCATCGAACAGCGCCAGGACGGCAGCGTGGCCTCGGTGATCATTCGTCATCACAATAGTGTTGCTTCCACATAAGGGCCGTAGCGCATTAAACGCCAACTCATAGGCCTGAACCCTGTGATTCGTGAGTTGGTACGCGGCTGCCATGAGAGCACCAAGAGCGCAGCGTCTTACGGCCACGGTGCTAGTCGGATCGGCTGAGTCTTTAGAGGCATCCATAGCTAGATAGCCTCGGCACCAGCGGCTCTCGTCCTGAATTAGCTCTTTAGCTCTCTCGATGATCTGAAACTTCAGGGGCTTTGCCATGAGAACCTCCATGCATCGTTCTCATTCATAACCTACTCGTTGCCTTCCCGTTTCATGGGTCAGCCACGACCTGAAAATAAAAGCCGCCGAGGCGGGGCATTAGGCTCGTTGCGAACTCTTTGCCTTTTGCTCCAAGGGAGACCATACGTCAGACAATCCAGTGGTGCGATCTAACAGTGAAGGATCGTCGTTATCTGGTGAGTTCACACGGGTTGATATGGGCCACATCACCAGCGGCTCTGCCGGATACGTAATCAGAAGATCGTGGGGATCAGGTTCTGGACCGAGCCAGCGTTCGTAGCTGTCGGGTTTAAGGATGACTGGCATCCTATTGTGGATTTGGCCGACGAGATCATTCGAGGGCGCAGTGATGATGGCGAAGGTCCGTTCCCATTGCCCTGTCTTGGGGTTATTCCAATTCTCCCATAATCCAGCTAGGCCAAAAACTGAGCCGTCCTTCATGCCTATGGCAAAGGGCTGCTTCGCTCGCGCAACTCTGATCGCTTTCCACTCAAAAAATCCATCGATTGGGACGATGCAACGACGAAGCGCGTAAGCCTCTCTGAACATCGGCAGTCGTGAGACGCTTTCGGCCTTGGCGTTGATCGGCTTGCGGCCTCCTCTCGGGTCGCTGCACCAATGCGGTATTAAGCCCCACCTGATTGGGTCGAGCGTCCGCTCCCCTGTTTTCCGATTCTGCCGGATGACCAGCAGTTCTTGGCTGGGGGCAGCGTTGTAGCGCGGGCGAATGTTCCCCATGCGGCTATCGCTTACATCGAGTCCATCGACAATCGCGAGACGAAGAGGCTGAGAGCTTTGAATCATACGGCCACACATGGGAGGTAAGTTGGAGTACAACTTCACCAATTCAACCGTTTGCTTGGCGTAGAAAGGCCTAGGAGCGGTATACAAGTTAGTTGTGAGCAGGTGCACGATTTGTGCAACCTTGAAGGCGGACATTGCTGTGCCGCTAAATGAGATTCTAAAATATCTAACTCCCGAGACCCGCCGCCTGGTGAACAATTCTAGAGGAGGCATGGCAGGAGCTTAACAAGGAGGGCGTGCTCGATGCTGATCGAGCACGTAACTCAGAGCCGTCTGATGACTAAAAGCATGCCACCTCGTCAGCATTTAAGACGCGTTATGCGATTTGCGCGAAGGACAGCGCGGCAGCACGGTCACTCTCTTGGACCTTGGTGCGAGCGGCAAGCATCACCGTTTTGGAGACGTGAGGCCGAATGTCAAAAATGCGGTGCTATCGCTTTCATTGAAAGTGAAGTTGACCCCACGAAATTCCCCGGCGAACCGGAGCTAATAGGTGACGCGCTTTCGGAGCCGTGTAAGTTCTAATTCGAATGCGTCGCCCCCAGGGAACCGAAATCAAGGCCGCTCGTTAGCCTCTAATGTCGAACATAGCTTTTTTATTAAACACCTTTGTTGGGCTGCTCGCCGTATGGGCAGGGACCGTGCTTCTGTTCCTCGCTCTATGGCCCCCAATGAAGAACCCGTTTGCGCCCCAAGCGATGCCCACGATGCGCAATCAAACTATCTCGCCTCCCTACGAGGCCGAAAAATCGCGTCGGCGTTAGGGACTTCGTTAGGCGCTTACAACAACCAGAATAATCAGACCAATTACGACAGTTGCTTCGAGCCCGGACAACAAGGTCGGATTTATTGCTCGTTTAGGCTCTACTGGCCTTTCAAATTGTGCCGTAGCGGACATGGGGAAACCTCACTCCCCCGTCGCTTCGTGATTTGCTTTCTAAAATTTGGGAATTGGCTCATATAAATTCCAGGGGGGAGTGAGGGCGCTTTCATAATAATGCGAGTTCGTTCTAACCCATCCTCGCACCTTAGCGTGCCGAAAAGTCTTGCTCGCCGCAGCCTGATTTCGAAGTTGTCACCAGTCACCGACACTTTTGTCTCTCTCACTCTCATGCGGTAGCACCTCAATTCAAGAATGGTGTGATGCGTTGCCAGAATGTCGGCGCTGGTGGCGGCGGCGGTGCTTGCACGAACTTAGCGAGGGTCGTGGGGCTTGGCTTTTTGCCTCCCCCTCCTGCAACCTTGTTAAGTTTGGGTTCAAGCTTGTCGATCTTGTGATCTTCCCTGGCCGACACTGCTTCACGTCCGCTTTCTGATCCAAAGCAGACACCTCGCTTGTCAAGCTTACGAGAGCAGTGACCAGAGTAGGGCAGCCACAGTGATGCCCATCAGTGCTGTCGCCCCCCAACCCGCCCAGACAAGCGACGGCCGCGCTCGAAATCTCCCCATGGCCTTTGGATTTGTCACGATCAGCATCATCACTGCCATAATAGGGGCGGCGACTATTCCATTGATGACCGCAGTCCAGACAAGCAACTGAATGGGATTGATGGGCAAAAATCCCACGGCGAAACCGATAACGGTCGCAGCCGAAATGATGGTGTAAAAGCCGACGGCTTCGGGGAACTTCGCCTCCAACGTCGAAGGCCATCCGAAGAGTTCGGCAACAGCATAGGCGCCTGATCCTGCAAGCACGGGGATCGCAAGTAGGCCAGTACCGATGATCCCTAGCGCAAAGAGGAGAAAGGCGAGATTGCCAGCGATGGGTCGCAAAGCTTCGGCGGCTTCCCCCGCTGTTTGAATGTCTGTGATGCCATGCGCATGCAGCGTGCTCGCCGTGGCGAGAATGATGAAGTACGCAATTAGGTTGGAGAAAATCATCCCAACGGTCGTGTCGATTGCAATGCGCGTCATCTCTTGTCCGCCGCCACGGGTTAGGATCTTCAGAGGCCGCCGCGGGCGAGACCGTTCCCTCCGCATCTCCTCTACTTCTTGGGAGGCTTGCCAGAAAAAGAGATAGGGGCTGATCGTGGTGCCTAAGACTGCAACGACCAGCAGCAGATAATCGCGGTCCAAGGAGATCGTTGGGAGGAGTGTGCCGACGAACACCTCCCGCCAAGGAATTTCTATTGTGAAGGCCACTGCCACATATAAAAACAGGACAAGCGTCAGAAATTTCAATATGGGCGCATATCGTCGGTACGGTATGAACACCTGAAGCAGCACCGAGACCGCCGCAAAAATCAGAGCATGCTCGTGCTTGAGACCACCAATGACTAGGTAGAGCGCCTCACCCATGGCGGCGAGGTCAGCGGCGATGTTGATCGTACTCGCGATGACAAGAAGTAAGACGGGCACCAGCACAAGAGGCAGGGGGTAGAATTGCTTAGCATTGGCTGCGATCCCCTTACCTGTGACGCGTCCGATATGAGCGCTGACGAGCTGGATGGCGATCATGAACGGTGTCGTGAGAAACACCGTCCATAGCAGTCCGTAGCCGAACTGGGCACCAGCCTGGGAATAGGTGGCGATCCCTGATGGATCGTCATCTGCGGCGCCAGTGACTAAACCCGGACCCAGGAGACGGAAAACGATGTCCCGCGGCTTCCGCTTGGAAGCAGTGTTGTTGGTGCGCGACATTTGTGCTGCCCCCAAGGCTGGGTCGCCCGGTTGGCACCTTATGCTCAGCGTCGCTGATTTTGATATGTGGTTAGATGTCCGCTCCTGGCACTTAGCAGACATCAATACCGACGCTGAGCATTTCCGCTATTGGGAGTAAAGCGGACATCCGCGGCCTAACGCTTAACCCCCACCCTTGGGGCGCGGCGCCCAGTGGTTTTTGCGATTGACATTGCGGTTGAGTAGTGTATATGCACGATAGGAGATTATCGAGCATGTCGAGCGAACGAGAAATCATCGAGAGTTGTGCCTGCCACAGGATACGCACGGCGGCGCGTTTTGTAACTCGCGCCTATGATGAGGCGCTACGGCCGGTTGGGCTCCGGGCCACGCAGCTTGCCGTCCTACTTGCCGTGGCCGCGGAGGACGCCATGTCGATCACAGCGCTGGCGAAGTTTATGGGCATGGACCGCAGCACTTTGACCCGAAATCTGCGCCCGCTGGAGAAGGAAGGTTTGATTACGCTAGGTGATGAAGGTTGGCGCCGAAGCCGCACCTTGGAGATCACGAAGGCGGGACGATCACGGCTGCGCGAGGCATTACCTCTCTGGAGCAGTGCTCAACGGGCTCTGAAAAGGAAATTAGGCGATCGCACCTGGGATGAGGTTCGTCGTGTCCTGGATCATCTCATTCGGGCGGCATGATGCATTTGTCCCACAGGCCCACCAGGAATTCCCAATAGGAGGACTGACATTGCCCCAGAAATTCGAAGTCCCACAAACATCTGACATATGTCGTGCATATACATTACTTTGCTGCCGCCACCTAACCAAGGAGAACGATCGTGAAGTACTTCATCGACACCCATGACAAGACCAAGGGGAGCTTCCCCAAAGAAAAGCTGACCGAACAGCAGTTCTTCGACAATTTCGATGCGCTGGACAAGGCCGCCAATCAGTTCGGCGCCTTCGGCCACGCCGCGCATGTGAGCTTGAAGGAGGGCAAAGCCTTCTGCTTCATGTCAGGGCCTGACGAGGATGCCATCCGCAAGGCGCACGCGGCGATCAACTTTCCCTACAACTCGATCACAGAGGTCAGGCGCGTGACCGGCGCCGACATGCGCATTCCGCAACCGGCGGAGGCGCAGAAGCATAAAGCGCGATAGCGCTTGGGAGGACGTGATGAACAACGAGATTAGAGAGCGCTATCTGAAACTTGCACTTGTCGTTTCCGGAACCGCCTTCTTACTGATCTATCCGCTTTGTCTCGTGTGGCCTTCGGGTTGGGTCTGGCATGGTGGCGAGGGCAGCTACTATTTGCAAATGATGCGAGGTGTCTATGCAGTCCTCGGCATTTTTCTGATTGCTGCTGCAAGGAATCCTGCACAAAACCGTAGCCTGATTTCCTTCACCATCTGGTCGAGCGTCGTGCATGGGGCAATCATGGCGGTTCAGGCACTTTATGACGGCCGCGAACATGGCCACCTAGTGGGCGACGCGCCGGCACTGCTGTTGATCGCCGCCGTTTTGTGGTTTCTCTCTCCAAAAGGGGAACGGTTCATCGGGGCGACTGCTTAAGATCCGCCTGAGCTCCTTCCTGAAATGAAAGCGTGCCGCCCTGCTCTTCAGATACGGATCGTGTCGTCGCTTCGGTGGGAGTTCCCACTCGCGCCGATTGAGAGTGCCAATCAATCTATCTTTGACCTTCTCCCTCGCAGTGATGGCACGGTTGAATTTTGTCTCGAATTGTGTGGCGTAAGCGACCTGCTTCCCCCCACGCTTGGCGGCTGCAGAAGCGGTTGGCCCCAGGAGGAAGCCACACTACCGAACATCTCTGGTGTGTAGCCGGACACCTGAAGTACCACTGCTGCCCGCCCCGGTGTCTGGGCTCAGCAATTAGATCGAGCCGCGTCAAGCTCGCCGATCATGACAATCCTGACAGAGCCGCAATCCTCTTCTTCTATCTGGATAGTGATGAGCGCGCTCCCGATCAAACCACGACGGTTAAAGGTCCATTGAGTTCCGACAGTTCGGCCCTCCTTACCTTCTTGGTTCGCGCCTCCTTGCTCGTTAACCAAACGGAAAATCGCTTCACGTCATTCTACCCAAAGGCTGGGACGAGGCAGCCCGCTCACAGCGTGCCGACGTCATCGAGCGTGAGAACGGAGGGAGTGAAATGATTCTTCTCGACATCGGTTGGACGGAAGAGCAGGCACAAGGACTACTCGACTGCATTAACCTCGGCGGTGGAAAGCCCCACTGGAAACAAGAGCACCTCCAAAGACTCCACGAGTGGTGCAGCGTTCACAACAAGGAGTGGACCACGGTCGAAGCCCAACTTGACTTCATCGCCTACGAACTTCTCAACTCGTTCCAGGCCGTAGGACTGTTCCTACGGCGAGCGAGGACGGTCGAAGAAGCAAGAGAAGCAGTGCAGCCCTTTGTGAGGCGGTTAGCTTCCCATTAGAGGATGAGAACATTCAGCAAGCGGGGGAACGGGGCCTCCCCGAATAGTCCCTCGCAGCAATTAAACTCACCCCTCAAGCGCAACCGCCAGAGCAATTGCAGTGATTGCGACAAAAACAGTCGCCGCAAGGAGGCTCCAGGGTTGCATGGCGACGATCAGCGCCATCGTCCCCGCAAAGACATATAAGGCAACCTCGCCCGAGCGCACTCTCACTCCGTCGTGAATGCATTCAAGAGAAGGCACGAGCCCTACCCGACTGGAACGGCTATGGCCCGTGCCTCGCTCACCTCTTGCCTAGGTGGGCAGCCCGTTGATGAGCCAGCAAATCACAGTGCAAAATTTCTAATAAAGTCTGAACGAGAGCGCCAGATTTGAGTGGGATTATCCCCGGTAAGTTGCAAGACAACATGCTGAGTGTCGTGCTCAGGCGTTAACAGCATTAACCATGCTTCAACTCTAACGCCGCCCGTGCGCGGACTTAGGGTAGGGTCTGATGGCTGCGGGCGAGCATTGTTGCGACGAGTGCCCCCCGTGTTCGTCGCAAACCTTTTGGTCCTCATGGCTCATCTCGACAACCCGCAGCAGCGGCTTTTACCTCGTGCCCCCGCACACAGGGCCGCATGATTTTTAGGCCGGAGCAAGCGCTCCGGCCTTTTTTTGATCACCGCCTCAATCGAAAATCGTAATCAAGCCTCTGGCGCTTTCCGCGATGGGGTCTCGCTTAATGCCTTTGCCATCAGCCGCCCGAACTCTTGTGTCTTGCGCTAACCGAGGGTTTCTCGGGGGAGAAAGGTTTATTCATCGGCAGCCTTCCCCAATAAAAAACCCCTTTGGAGAGGGGCTCTTTGAGCGCTTAGCGCTGAGCTTAGTGTTGAGCTATGCTGGATTAGCGGCAGCCATGCGGCATAACAGGTTCCTGGAGAAGCTCATGCGATCGTACTTAGTTGCGGTAAGTTTGCTGATGGCGGCTACCCCTGCGCTAGCGAGCGAGTTTTATGTGGGCAAGAACCCCACGACTGGGGATTGCGATATCTTCGATGTCAAGCCGGACGGGACGAACCTTCTGATGATTGGCACGGCCTACCCTACAAGACAGGCGGCCAAGGACGCTAGGCGACAGGCCCCTGAATGCGAAAAGAACAAATAGGCCTCAGCCGCAGTGCCTCTCATCCCCAGCCGAAGTGCCGAGCCAGAACCTCCATTAGCTGGGAAGTGTGAGGCCGAGAGTTGCTCACCAAATTCTCGTTTCTGACGGTGTGTGGGTTGGACGAGCTCTGGCATCACAGAGCGCATGGCGTCACCCACGTCCTATCTCTTCTCGATCCGGGCTGGCCTGAACCCGAGGCCTTCACTGCATACGATGCTCACCATCGGACCACACTGCATTTTCATGATGCAGTCGTTGCCTCGCCTGCTCTTGTGCTTCCCCAGGCCAGTCACGTTGCTGCGATTCTTGAGTTCGGGAACGCATTGCACCAGACCGGCGAAGAGGCGCATCCACTCGTGCATTGTCACGCGGGGCTTTCCCGATCGACGGCCGCAATGGCAATCTTGATTGCACAGCGTGAGCCTGAGCTCGACGAGATCCAAATATTCGCTAGGCTCCGCTCGATTAGACCGAGGTCCTGGCCGAACTCCCTTATGATCAGGTTTGCGGATGAAGCACTCAAACGAAAAGGACAGTTAGTTTCTGCTCTAGCTCACCATTACGAGTTCCAGCTGAGGCAAGATCCCGACTTGGAAGAGCTATTGATCCAAGCGGGCCGAGATTGCGAACTCGCTATGGTAAAGGGGGAGCCTCACTAGACTGGACGGGCTAGTCCCGCGGCGGTGGGTACACGATTACGCGGTGTATCCACTCTACGTTGGCAGGTTTCACGCCAGCCTCAGCGGCAGCCTTAGCCTGCAATCGCTCGATTTCGACGTCGCTTGTGCCTTCATCGAAAATAATCTGAAGACACGGACGTGGCTTCGTAGCCGCGAGGCGAGCCTCCACCAGCTTACGCAATTCAGCGACTCGGTTGGCAAGCCGACTAGTCGGAGACGAGCGAGCCATTGCTGCGTTGGGTGACGAGTGGAGGCAGTGGAATGCTGCGCTCGGAAGCCAGCAACTGCCGCATCTCTTCGATCTGCTGCTCCAGCAGCGCGACCTCGAGCATGCTGCGGTGGTTCATCAGGATGGCGCTGAGGCGCGACGCGAGGCTAGGTTCTAACCGGCCCTGACGTAGCTCACGGTAGATCTTTCCGTGCTCGAACAGCACCTCGCCTATCGTGGTTAGGGGTCTTACCCGTTTTCGTTTTCCCGACAGTACCTTAGGCATTCGCTATCCTCTTTCGGTGACCGTTATGGGCCCTTCTGTGAACCATTATTCGCGTGGCCTTACAGCTGTTTAGGCGGGGCCGAGGTGGTTTGAAAAACGCATCTAAGCCATTGATCTGTGGAGCCGGGCTGTCGGATCGGTTTGAGACTAAGCCATTGAAAACCGCGGTAACCAAGGTGGTTAACCGTTAGTTCACTCTGTCGTCCCCACGGCGGGAGAGGGGTGTAATTGTAACGCATCGGGTGTCAGGCACCAGAAGGGGGCGTCTCAATTGCGGTCAGCACGACGAGCGTTGCGGTCCTCGGGAGGGGAAGCGGAGAGGCAGGCGGCACTCCGCTACATCCTCGACGCCTGGGAGGAGGCACTGCATGACGGCATCGAGCCGGAGACGCTCGCCAATGCCTCCCTGTTTGCCGCGCTCGCCGATCTCATCGGCGTCTATGGCGAGGATGCGGTCGCCAAGATGACGACGGGCCTTTCACGCCGCATCCATCACGGCGAGTTCACGCTTAAGCGCACCTCGCAATAGGCCTCAGGCGAAATAGCGGAACAGCCCCTCGCCGAGCAGGATCGCTCCGAAGGCGAGCAGGACCACGCCGGCAATCCGGTTGATCATCTTGAGCCGGCTCTCGGTGAGCTTGTGCCTGATTGTGGCGATGAGCTCCGACAGGCCGAGCCACCAGACGAGGCTCCCGCCCATGACCGAAGCGACGAGCAACAACGCTTCGAGATAGGTGTCGAGTCCGCCGATCAACGAGCCGAGACCGCCGATCATGGCGGCCATGCCCAGAATCGCGCCGGGATTGGTGACGGTGAGGAAGAAGGTCTGCGGGATGATGCCGGTATGCTCCCACAGCTCCGACTTCCTGCCCGAGGGAATTGCAAGCTTGGGCCTCGCCACCAGAAGGCCGAGGCCGAAGGCGACCAGAAGCACCCCGCCGACAAACTGGATGAGGCCCGAGTAGGCCGTCATCACGTCCGAGATCGCGGTGACGCTGAAGGCCGCGAGCGCGGCCAAAGTGCCGTCGCCGAGCACGGCACCGATGCCGGCGGCTAGACCGCCCCAGAAGCCGCTCGCCGCGGCGCGCTGGATGACGAGGATGTTGACCGGCCCGATCGGCGCCGCCATCAGGAGGCCGATGCCGAGCCCGGCCAGCATGAGCTGGATGCCGGAGAGCACGATATGGGCGCCTGCCTGCAAGGCCAGGCCCCTACGCGCTTCTCAAGGCTTGATGTGACACGGCGGCGTCTCTCCCGGACCTTTGCCCTTGCTCTTGCGCTCGTTCACTGATCTGCGAGATTGATCAAGCACTCACGGAGTGACGCATGAACCGCCGGATTATCATGATTGCCCTCGGCGCATTGGTAGCTGGCGCGTTCGTCCTTGTCTATGCCGAGGGAGACAAGGGGACATTGCAACGCATCTCCGCCGCGACGGCTTCCGGGCTAGACGTGGCGGTCACGGGAGCAACGCAAGCTCCGCCGCCGGCCGGCGCCCCCCAAGTGCTGTACGACTTCAACGCGTTGCCCGACCCGGTGAAGCGCATGCTCACCAGCATCGCGGGCGCCGCCGAGAGTGGCAATATCGAGGCCATGCGCACGGTGTTCGAATCGAACGAGCTCAAGCCCATGGTCACCACGAGCTTCGTCGATGACCCGATCGCATTCTGGAAGAAGGCGTCAGCCGACGGAACGGGGCGCGACGTGCTCGCCGCCATGCTCAACGTGCTGTCGAGCGGTTATGTGCGCATGGGTAAGGGCAAAGACGAGATCTTCGTCTGGCCGTATTTCGCCGAGACCGATCTCGCCAAGCTCACGCCGGCGCAAGAGGTCGAGCTTTATCGCATCGTTCCGCCAGAGCTCGCGCTCGCCATGAAGACGTCGGGGAAATACAGCTACTACCGGCTCGGCGTCTCGCCGACCGGGGTCTGGCAGTATTTCCTGCAATAGGTAAGCGTTTATGCGCACGGTAGCGCCTCGCCGAAGCGGACGGGCTCGCCCGCGGCCTTCCTGAGCTCGGCCTCCCACATGGCGATCTTGCCGCGCACGACCGTGCCGAGCGGCCAGCCCTTGACTTTCCGCCCCGCGAAAGACGTCCACCCCGCTTTGCTGCCGACCCAATCATTCTCGATGACGCGCTCGCATCTGAGATCGACGATGGTCAGATCCGCGTCGTAGCCGAGAGCAATGCGGCCCTTCCCGGCGATGCCGAAGATGCGCTGCGGGCCGGCGCTGGTCAGATCGACGAAGCGGGCAAGGCTGAGACGTCCTGAATTGACGTGGTCAAGCATCACCGGCACGAGAGTCTGCACTCCAGGCATGCCGGAGGGCGTGGCGGGATAGCTCTTCGCCTTTTCATCGAGGGTGTGCGGCGCGTGATCCGAGCCGAGCACATCGACCACGCCCTGATCGAGCCCCCACCATAGACGTTCCCGATGGCGCGCGTCGCGGAGCGGCGGGTTCATCTGCGCGAGAGTTCCGAGCTCCTCGTAGATCTCGGGCGCGGCGAACGTCAGATGCTGGGGCGTGACCTCAACCGTGGCGATGTCCTTGTGTCGTGCAAGAAGCTCCATCTCCTCGGCGGTCGAGACATGCAGCACATGAACGCGCTTGCCGGCTTGCGAGGCGAGGCGGAGTAGGCGTGTCGTCGCGAGCAGTGCTGCCTCCGCGTCGCGCCATTCGCTGTGGCTCGATGGGTCGCCTTGGCGCTGCAAGGAGAGGCGGGCCTTCAGCCGCGCCTCATCCTCGGCGTGGAAGGCCGCGCGCCGGCTGATCTTGGCGAGAATGCGCGCAAGGGTCGGCTCGTCATCGACGAGGAGATCGCCGGTCGATGAGCCCATGAAAACCTTGATGCCAGCGGCGCCAGGAAGGCGCTCGAGCTCGGGGAGCGCATCCACATTCTCGCGGGTCGCGCCGACGAAGAAGGCGAAGTCGCAATGCATGCGGCCATGCGCGCGGACCACTTTGTCGGCGAGCGCATCAGCACTCGTGGTCGCGGGCTTCGTGTTCGGCATCTCGAACACGGCGGTGACGCCGCCGAGCACGGCGGACCGGCTCCCCGATGCCAGATCCTCCTTATGCTCGAGGCCGGGCTCCCGGAAATGGACCTGGCTGTCGATCACGCCGGGCAGGATATGGAGGCCGGTCACGTCGATCGTCTCGCCCGCGATGCCTTCGGCGATGTCGCCGATGGCGGCGATGCGGCCGTCTCTCACGCCGATATCGGCAAGCCCTTCGCCGGCGTGATTGGCGAGGGTGCCGCCTTTGAAAACGAGGTCGAAGGTTTCAGCCAAGGTGCGGCTCAAGCTCTCTTGCGGGCTCACCCGCGCTTCAATAGCTTCATAGCATCGGGACGCCTTGGTAGCAGAAGGACATAAGATGGGCCATTGCCAAGCGGCGCTCCTCGCCGATCGCGCGGTCTTCAGAATGACGGGAACCGACGCGCGGAAATTCCTGCAAGGGATGCTGACCAACGACGTCGGCAAGCTTTCGGACGGGGAGGCCATGCATGCCGGCCTGCTCTCTCCGCAAGGAAAGATCTTGTTCGAGCTGTTCGTCGTCGGGGCGAAGGAAGATTTCCTCATCGACGTGGCGAAGGACAAGATGGCCGAGCTGATCAAGCGGCTCGGCTTCTATCGCCTCAGGTCTCAGGTCGAGATGGCCGAAGAGCCGGGGCTCAAGGTCGCGGCGGTGTGGGGCGGCTCGCCTCGCCTTCCCGCGGGCGCGATCTCTTATGTCGATCCACGCCTCGCCGCGCTCGGATCGCGCGTGCTTCTTCCCGCAGGCTCGACCGCGAGTGAGCTCGGCTGTGCCGGTGCCACGGAAGCCGATTATCATGCCATGCGGATCAAGCTCGGCGCGCCTCAAGGCGGGATCGATTACAGCTTCGGCGATACGTTTCCCCACGAGGCCCTGTTCGATCAATTGAACGGCGTCGACTTCAAGAAGGGCTGCTATGTCGGCCAGGAGCTGGTGTCCCGCATGGAACATCGCGGGCTGGCGCGGAAGCGCATTGTCCCGGTCGAGGGCGAAGCTGAGCTTCCTCCCTCCGGCACGCCGGTTACGGCCGAAGGCGTCGCGATCGGAACGCTCGGCTCATCGAGCGGCGTCTCGGGACTCGCGCTGATCAGGCTCGACCGCGCCGAGGAGGCTCTGGCGAAGGGTGGGGCGCTCAAGGCCGGAGAGGTTGTGATCACACTCCGCCAGCCGGAATTCGCCCGCTTCACCGTGCCGGTGATTGCGCTCAGCGCATGACCCAGGCGACGCTCAAGCGCTGCCCCTGGCCGGGCACCGATCCGCTCTATATCGCCTATCACGACGAGGAATGGGGCGTGCCCGAGCGCGACGATCGGGCACTTTACGAGAAGCTCGTCCTCGACGGTTTCCAGGCGGGGCTTTCCTGGATCACCATCCTCAGGAAACGTGAAGCTTTCCGCAGCGCCTTCGACGGCTTCGCTCCGGAAAGGGTCGCGAGATTCACGAGCAAGAAGGTCGAAGCGCTGATGCGGGACGAGGGCATCGTGCGCAATCGGGCGAAGATCGAAGGTGCGATCGCCTCGGCGCGCGCCTGGCTCCAGATGATGGAGCAAGGCGCGGGTTTCGGCGCCTATCTCTGGGGCTTTGTCGACGGCAAGCCGATCGTCAACCGCTACAAGGCGATAACCGAGGTCCCCGCCGAGACTGAGCTGTCGCGCGTCCTTGCCAAGGACCTCAAGTCACGCGGCTTCAAGTTCTGCGGTCCGACGATTGTCTACGCCTTCATGCAGGCGACCGGCATGGTCAACGACCACCTCACGAGTTGCCACCGTCACGCGGCTTGCGCTCGGCTCGGCCGCGCGCCATCTAACCCTTAGAGCCGCGCGGGTCGGCGCTACGCGGATAGGTGCGCTCTTCTTGGATCTTGCCGTTGCGCTTTCTGATGCGGACCGAGCCTTTTCCGCCGACCGCCTTCTCCAGCACGCCACCCTTGGTCGCCTTGGCCTTGGTGGCGAAGCTCTTGACGGCTTGGCCAGTCCCCTCGTGCTTCAGCACCCAGCGCCTTTTCTTGTCGTCATGCGCCAACGAATATCTCGGTAACTTCGCCATCTGCCTCTCCCACATGCCTCTAGATCGCCAGTACTCTGACAATAGCAGCCAATGAATGGCATTATGAATGAGATTCGTCCATTTTTTCGTGAGCCTGCTCGCACAGTCTTGATCACATCGTGACTCATGCTATCCGCTTTATGACACCATGAAGATTGCACGAAACATCGAAACCTCAATGAGGCCCAATGCGGGCGCACGCGCCTGGCAGCGCATGCTGAGCGGGCGGCGGCTCGACCTGCTCGACCCCTCGCCGCTCGATATCGAGGTCGAGGATATCGCCCATGGACTCGCCCGCGTCGCCCGCTGGAACGGCCAGACCGATGGCGAACACGCATTCTCGGTGGCACAACACAGCCTTCTCGTCGAGACCATTGTCGG
Source organism: uncultured Alphaproteobacteria bacterium (assembly GCA_963747175.1). Lineage (GTDB taxonomy): Bacteria > Pseudomonadota > Alphaproteobacteria > Rhizobiales > Methyloligellaceae > Methyloceanibacter. The sequence continues at coordinate 40,135 of CAVVDW010000008.1, forward strand.
CGAGATCGAACCTGCGCTCGACGCTCGTTTCCGGCTCGCGAGCCTGATCCACGATGCGCCGGAATATGTCATCGGCGACCTGATCAGCCCGTTCAAGGCGGCTCTGTCGCTCGACTACCGGGCCTTCGAGGCGAAACTGCTCGCGGCGATCCATGTGCGCTTCGGCCTTCCCGCCGAATTGCCGCCAGAGATCACCAAGCTCATCAAGCGCGCCGACAAAATCGCGGCCTATTACGAGGCGATCACCTTGGCCGGCTTCTCGCGCGAGGAAGCGCGGCGATTCTTCGGCCAGCCGCGCGGGCTTAGCCCCGCTCTCGTCAACACCCTGTCCAACTTAAGCCCGCTTCCTACGACAGAGGGAGAGGTTCGTTTCCTCAAGCGATTCAAACAGCTAAGCGCGCAGCGGGGAGCAAGGACTCGGTCCCGGCAAGCGAAGCGACCATGACCTCCGTGATTTTGCCAAGAGAACGCATTAGAGTCTGGCCCGCCATGACCAGAGAGACGATCTACGTCGCACCGTTGAGCCTCGTCACTACGACCGTCGCCGAGGCCCAAGTGAGCCATCTCGTGACGCTCATCAACGGCGAGACCCTGATCGACACCCCGCCCTCGATCGGTCCCGATCGGCACCTCAGACTCGCCATGAACGATATTTGCGAGCCGCGAGAAGGCCTCGTGCTCCCTTGCGAGACCCATGTCGCCGACCTCGTCAAGTTCGCCCTCGATTGGGACCGCAGGTCGCCGTTGCTCATTCATTGCTGGGCCGGCATCAGCCGGTCGACGGCGGCGGCCTTCATCACGCTTTGCGCGCTGAACCCTAATGTCGAGGAGCTCAAGGTCGCCCGCGCGCTCCGCCGCGCCTCGCCGACGGCCTATCCAAATCGCCTCCTGGTCGCGCTCGCCGACGAGGCGCTGTCGCGCGACGGACGCATGATGGCGGCGGTCGAGGATATCGGGCGCGGCAAGATCGTCGAGGAAGCCGAGGTGTTCGTGTTGCCGGCGCGGCTCGCCGCCTAGACGCCCATGGCCGAAGCGAGGCGCAAAGCGCCGCATCTCGACGCCGAGACCGAGAACACAGATCCCAAGATCGAGCTTGGGCTGAACGCCGCCATCGTCACCGTGCGCGAGCAGCAGCCGCACATTCTCGTGGTGCGGCCCGGCATGGCAGGATCGGGCGCGTGGGATGCGCTCCCCTACGGCACGTTTGCGCCGCGCGCCCACCGCACGCTTGAGATTGGCTTGCGCGAATGGGTGAAGCGGCAGACCGGGCTCGAGCTTGGTTATGTCGAGCAGCTCTACACGTTCGGCGATCGCGGCCGCCACGCTGAGCCGGGCGGGGCGCATACGCTCTCGGTCGGTTATCTCGCGCTGACCCGCGGCGCGGGCGACGGGCTGATGGGATCGCACTGGTCACCCTGGTACGCCTATTTCCCGTGGGAGGATTGGCGCAAGGGCAAGCCCGACATTCTCACCGAGGACATCGAGCCTCGGCTGAAAGACTGGGCCGAGCGGCCTCCCCTCCCCGATGAGCCTGTGAGAGCGCTCCGCCGAGCCGAGCGCTTAAGGATCGGCTTCGGCATCAAAGGCGCCTGGGACGAGGAGAAGGTGCTCGAGCGTTACGAGCTGCTCTATGAGGCTGGGCTCGTGGCAGAGGCCGCGCGCGACGGGCGGCCCGCCGCCCAGCAATGGTCCAATCTCCCCGAGCTTGGGCGCCCCATGGAGTTCGACCATCGGCGCATTCTCGCGACCGCGCTCGGACGCTTGCGCGGCAAGCTGAAATATCGCCCGGTGGTGTTCGAGCTTCTGCCGCCGGAGTTCACCCTCTACGACCTGCAACAGACGGTCGAGGCGATCTCGGGCACGCTCCTCCACAAGCAGAATTTCCGGCGGCTCGTCGAGAAAGGCGGCCTCGTCGAGGCGACCGGGAATGTTTCGACCGAGACCGGTGGGCGCCCAGCGCGGCTCTACCGTTTCCGCCGCGAGGTAGTGCTCGAGCGGCCAGCGCCTGGCCTCCGCGTCAAGGCCGGGCGCGGCTGAAGCGAATCGCGCTTGAAGCGTTTCAAGCTCGCTCGAGGGCTTCGGCTGGGCTTGCCCGCGTCGCTACGAAGGCGGGATAGAACGAGCCGAGAATGCCGAGCACGATGGCTGCGATCGCCGTCGCGACGATAAGCCCCAGCGTGGGACGTACGGCAATATAGCGGCCAATAGCCGGGATCGCGCTCAAGAGACGCGACCCGCCGATGCCGAGCAGGATGCCGAGCGCGCTGCCCAAGGCTGACAGCAGAAATCCCTCGATCACCAGCGCTCCCATGATGCGCTCCTTGGACCAGCCGATAGCCGACAGGATGCCGATTTCGCGCGTGCGCTCGAGCACCGCCATGAGCAGAGTGTTCAGCACCATGAGCACGCCCATGAGGAGCGCAACCCAAGCCATCGAACTCGATACCGCGTCCAAGAGGCCAACCAGGCTGTCATTCTTGAGCACGGATTCCCCTCTTGTCACAGCGAACTCGCCCAGGCTCTCGATCGTCTTCGCGATGCGATCCGTCGCCGCTTTGTCCGCTGGGTTGGCGAGTTTCACCGCGATGAAGGTCACCGATCCGGTGCGGAAGGTCGCTTCCTGGAGGTCAAAAAGGCCGACGATCACAGCGTTGCGGTTGATGACCGAGGTGTAGTTGGTGATGCCAACGATATGGAATTTGTCGCCGAGCAGAGTGATGTCGTCGCCGACATTCTTGCCGAGCGTATTCGCAATGTCCTTGCCGACCAGCGCGAACTTGCGCTCGGCAGGGTTCGGAAGGCGCCCGTCGGCCAGGGGAACGCTCGACCAAAAGAAACTGTTCTCGGGCCAGCCAAAGGCGATGACATGGTCGTCGTTGTCGGTGGCGGCGAAGGTGAGAAGCTGGCCAGAGACGCCGGCAACTCCCGAGATCTTGGCGATATCCGGGATGATCTGTTCGGGCACCGTCCCGCCGAACGGCTCGGCGATGCCGCGGCGCCTCACGGTGAGATCGTTGCCGCGCTCCTCGAAGGCCTGCTGCACGTTCTCGTTGACGCTGCGCGACAGCCCGTAAAGCGTGATGAAGCTGCCGACGGCGACGGCGACGCCAAGCAGGGTGAGAATGGAGCGGGTCGGGCGGCGCTGGAGGTTGCGGAAGGCGAGTTGCAGGTGGTTCATAGCACCTCCTCTCGGGCCGCCGCCGACACCTGGCCGACGACCTTTCCGTCCTTCATGTTGATCTGCCGCTTGCAGCGCCTCGCCAGGTCGGGCGCGTGGGAGACCATGACCAGCGTCGAACCGCGCGCGCGCTGAAGATCGAACAAGAGGTCCAGAATCGCGGAAGCATTGGCGCTGTCGAGATTGCCGGTGGGCTCATCGGCGAGAATGAGGGTCGGGTTGTTGATGATGCTGCGCGCTATGGCGACGCGTTGACGCTCGCCGCCGGACAGCTCCTGAGGCAAGTGGGTGCTGCGGTCGGCGAGACCGACGGTGTCTAGCGCTTCATCAACCCGGCGCCGCCGCTCGCTCGTGCTGGCCTTCGAGCCGAACATGGCCACCTCCACGTTCTCGCTCGCGGTGAGGGTGGGAAACAGGTTGAACTCCTGAAACACGATGCCGATCTCGGAGCGCCTGAGATCGGACCACTGACGCAAGGAGGTGATGGGATGGCCATTCCAGCGCAGGACACCGCTCGTGGGAATCCGGATGCCGCACATCACGAGAATGAGCGTCGTCTTGCCGCTCCCGCTCGGGCCGAGCACGGCCACGGACTCGCCCTCCCCGAAGCTCAGGTTGATGTCGTTCAGCGCGACAATGCGGCCCTGGTCGAAAGCATGCCCGACATGCTCGAGCGCCATGAGAGGATTAGGGGTCGCCCGGCGTGCGTTCATGCTCCTGCTCTCTTATGCATGAAGGCGATGAGGGCGTTGATGTCGCCGTGGTTGCTTGCCAAGACGTTGGCGTATTCCTGAATCTCGGCGTCGACCACGCTATGACCGTCGAGCAGCAGATCGATAATGCGCCAAGTTTGTCCGGCGGGTCGCATCCACCAGATCCAAATCTGATCCGCTTTTCCCGGCACCGAACGGCGGCTCGCGGCGAGCTGATCGCCGCCCACGGGCGGCCGGCGCCCGATATAGGTCAAGGTCGTGCCGGGGGGTCGCATGCGGCGAAGATAAGCGCTTATGACCTCGTCGTCGAAGGCATCCATGTATTCTTTTCGTTCCTTTTCCGTTGCCTTGTCCCAGGCTTTGCCCAGCACCTGTTTGCCCATGGCCGGCACATCGAAGGCCCAAGAGAGCAAATCGCGGCATCTTTGCCGCGCATCCGCCTCTGAGCCCGAGACGAAGAAGCTGACCGATTCCTTGTTCACCCGCTCGATGAAGGCCTTGATCAACTCGTCTGTGCCTGCGGGCTCCGCAACAGACGGCGTGACGAAGGACGCGACAATCGGAACAAGAAGCAACCGCATCAGAAGCATAGGCACCTCGCGCGGCTTTGATTTGCCGCAAACCCCTTTGAAAGATGCCCACATTGCCGCAACAGTTGATGGCGTTCGCGGTCGAACGCAAGACCCAAACATGGTCAAGATGAGCGACCTCTTAGGCACCCAAACGTTGGCACAAGCTTACGGCTGAAGGACCCGAGGTGAGCGATGGCTTATGGTGTATTTCGCCTGACTAGGCACGCGGAACTTGGCGTTCTGGCGGCGGGCGCGCTGATGCTGATGTCGCAGCCTTGCCTCGCCGAGGAAGCGACGATCGAGACCAAAGCCGGCGCGATCAGAGTCGAAACGATCACGCGGGGTCTTGAGAATCCGTGGGGTCTCGCTTTCCTGCCCGACGGGCGGATGCTGGTCACCGAGCGGCCGGGCCGGCTCCGCATCGTGACTAAGGACGGCACGATCTCGGAGCCGCTCAAGGGCGTGCCGCAGGTCTTCGCCGAAGGCCAGGGTGGGCTGCTCGACGTCAAGCTCGATCCAAACTTCGCTGTGAACGGGCTCGTCTATATCTCCTATGCGGAGCCGGGAGACGGTGGCGCGGGAACTGCCGTGGCACGCGGCAAGCTCGGCACTGACAGCCTCGACAATGTCGAAGTCATCTTCCGGCAGGAACCCAAGGTCGATGGTCCGAATCATTTCGGCGGCAGGCTCGCCTTCGCGCCGGACGGCAAGCTGTTCGTCACGCTCGGTGAACGCTTCACGTTCACGCCGGCCCAGAACCTTTCCACCGATCTCGGCAAGATCGTGCGCATCAATCCGGATGGCTCGGTGCCCCAAGACAATCCCTTCGTGGGCAAAGGGGGCGCGCGGCCAGAGATCTGGACCTACGGTCATCGCAACCCCCAGGGGCTCGCCTTCGATCCGACGACTGGCAAGCTGCTCGAGAGCGAGTTCGGCCCCAAAGGTGGTGACGAGATAAACATCTTAGAGCCGGGAAAGAACTATGGCTGGCCGGTGGTGAGCTGGGGCAGCAATTATGACGGGACTCCCATCCCGCCGCCGCCGACAAATCCCGAGTTCGCCGACGCGATCGCCCATTGGAACCCGGTGATCTCGCCCTCGGGCATCGCCTTCTACACGGGCAAGGCCATTCCCGGCTGGAAGGACAATCTCCTGATCGGCGGACTCTCCTCACAGGCCATCATCCGCCTCACGCTCGACGGAGAGACGGTCTCAGGCGAAGAGCGCATTCCGATGGGAGCGCGCATTCGTGACGTGGTGCAAGGTCCCGATGGCGCGGTTTATGTGCTCACCGACGCGCCCGATGGGGCAATTCTCAAGCTCACTCTCGCCCCCTCGCCTCAGCAGAACTAACGCACAAAAAAGATCGGGGCCTGCGATGGCCCCGATCTTAATCGACCGAGCGTCATGCCTCGAGCTTATTCGGTCTGAGTGTTGGACTGAGGGTTGTTAGCTTATTCGGTCTGAGTGTTGGACTGAGGGTTGTTCTGCTGGCCAAGGGTCGGGTTCGGTTGACCGGTAGCAGCCGAGGATCCCAGAGGTGCGGAGCTGCGCTCCTTAGCGCCGCCGGATTGGTCGGCCTGGCCGTTACTGGAATCCGTGGACTGGTTCATCGCGCCGCCAGTCGCCGCGCCTGAATTCGGCGAAGCGGAGCTTTGCTCGGCGGCACCGCCCGAAGTGTCGGCGCTGCCCGATTGCGGCTGCTGAGCCGCTTTCGCCGCGTCAGGCGAGACGCTAGGGGTGGTCGGCAATTGCCCTGATTGAGGGTCGGCGGCCAAGGCAGGCGCGAGACCCAACACAAGGGCCACAGCCGTGCTAGCAAGCAGATGCTTCATAGTGTCCTCCTTGCAAATTTCTGTTTTTGTGCCGCAAAGGAGGTGGTGAGGAGAGTCGTTCACCTACCTCGCCGAGCGACCGCTCCCCTAAGGGAGAAACATGACAGCGCTCTAATGGTTCCGTTGGAAACGCGATTGAATAGAAGTGCAGCGATCACAAAAGGCTGAGTTGGCTCCAATGCTTTCGAGTGATAGGGAAACCGCCTCAACCTCACCCAATTCCCGTCCCCAATCCGTCAGCCTCCCACCTTAGCCTTTCCGCATGCAGCCGATCATCTCAGTCTCGCACCTGTCCAAGACCTATGCCTCGGGGTTCCAGGCATTGAAGGACATCAATCTCGAGATCAGGAAGGGCGAGATCTTCGCCCTGCTCGGGCCTAACGGCGCGGGCAAGACCACGCTGATCAATATCATTTGCGGCATCGTCAATCCGAGCGGCGGGACTGTGACCATCGGCGGGCATGACATCATCACCGACTTCCGCGCCACGCGATCGATGATCGGGCTCGTGCCGCAGGAGCTGACGCTCGAAATGTTCGAGACCGTGTGGGATACGGTCTCCTTGAGCCGTGGGCTGTTCGGCAAGTGGGACGATCCCGCTTACATCGAGAAGGTGCTCAAAGACCTTTCCCTGCTTGACCGCAAGAACTCGAAGCTGATGACGCTCTCGGGCGGCATGAAGCGTCGTGTGCTGATCGCCAAGGCGCTGTCACACGAGCCGACCATCCTCTTCCTCGACGAGCCGACCGCCGGAGTCGACGTCGCGCTGCGGAAGGAGATGTGGCAAGCGATCAGGCACTTGCGCGATTCCGGCGTGACCATCATCCTCACCACGCATTACATCCACGAGGCCGAGGACATGGCCGATCGCATCGGCGTGATCAACAAGGGCGAGCTGATCCTCGTCGAGGACAAGCACGAGTTGATGCACAAGCTCGGCAAGAAGCAGCTCACCCTCCAATTGCATGACGCGCTCACCGTCATTCCGGCCGAGCTCGACGGCCATCATCTGACGCTCGCCAATGGCGGCAGCGAGCTGATCTATACCTACGACACACAAGGTCCGCGGACCGGCATCACCGGCCTCCTCACCGACCTTGCCCGCGCCGGCATCATGTTCAAGGACCTCGACACCTCGCAAAGCTCGCTCGAGGACATCTTCGTCGATCTGGTGAGGCACCAATGAATTTGCCGGCGATCAGGGCAATCTACAAATTCGAGATGGCGCGCACCGGGCGGACTCTGCTGCAGAGCATCGTCTCGCCGGTGATCTCGACCTCTCTCTATTTCGTCGTGTTTGGAGCTGCGATCGGCTCGCGCATCACCGAGATCGAGGGCGTGCCGTACGGCGCCTTCATCGTGCCGGGGCTGATCATGCTGATGCTGCTCACCCAGAGCGTCGCCAACGCCTCGTTCGGCATCTATTTCCCGCGCTTCACCGGCACGATCTTCGAGTTGCTCTCGGCGCCGATCTCCTATCTCGAGATCGTGATCGGCTATGTCGGGGCGGCCGCGACCAAGTCGATCATTCTCGGGCTGATCATCCTCGCCACGGCCTGGCTGTTCGTGCCGATCAAAATCGCCCATCCCTTCTGGATGGTCACTTTCCTCGTGCTGACGGCGGCGACCTTCAGCTTGCTTGGCTTCATCATCGGCGTGTGGGCCGACGGCTTCGAGAAGCTTCAGCTCGTGCCGCTTCTCATCATCACGCCGCTCACCTTTCTCGGCGGCACGTTCTACTCGATCTCCGTGCTGCCGCCGGTCTGGCAGAAGGTGACCCTGCTCAATCCCGTCGTTTATCTGATCAGCGGCTTCCGCTGGAGCTTCTTCGAGATTGCCGACGTGAGCCCGGGGGTGAGCCTCGCCATGATCGGGCTATTCCTCGCCATCTGCCTCGCGCTAGTAGCGTGGATCTTCAGGACCGGCTACCGGCTGAAGAGCTAGCGGCTATCCTTCGCTAAAGCTCTCAAAATTTTCGCCCGACGTTTCGGCCTAGGATTCGGAATTGCCGAAATAAATCCTCTGCTCTCCTGGTTTTTGCGAGGATAACTGCTTAAATATAAGCTTGGGGCCGGCCCGATATTATCAGGCCCGTATTTCTCGCGTGTTATGGAGCCACCAATGTCCTCATTTGATTACAAGGCAGAAGCCGAGCTATTTCCCGCCAGAGGCTGGAAGAGCGCGCGACGCATCACCTACAAGCGATTTGCCAAGGCCGCGGAAGCCGTTCGCTACGCGATCGAGGAGCTTCCGCCTCAGCACCTGTTGGGGACCTATCTCGAGGTCGAAGAGGAGAGGTTCGACAGCAGCGGGATCAGGCGTCTGTATGACAGCGCCGACTATCCGCTGAAGCGAACCGCGTCTTAATTACTTAGCCAAAGTGCGTTCGCGGCGCCTAGCCGCGGCGATGAGCAGAGTCCAATGCAGACCTACGTTGCAGAGATTGACGGGCGCGGGATCTTCGCCTTCCGCGCCGACGATGTGACTGGCGCGCAAGCCTGGCTCGACATCCATGCCGTGATGCGTCACGCGCTGGAAACGAAGCATTCCGATGGGCGGCCTATCTGGAACGGCCGTGCACCGATCGTCGCCCGCAGCGCCACCTCTTCCGAAGCGACCGCGTGGCGAAACTTGAGAGACGAGCTCGCCGCGGCCGGCCAGCTTGAAGAGTTTGACATCATCACAGTGTGGCTGATCCCCACCTCCGGCGACCAGCGGACAAGCAAGACCCTCTGAAAACCAATAAGCCGCTTCCCGAAGGAAGCGGCTCTAATTTTACCAAGACCGCTTTTGTCCTCGTGAGGACTAGGCGGTCGTGATGTTGCCGACTGCGGTCTTGCCGCTGCGGCTGTCTTGCTCGGTGTCGAACGACACCTTCTGGCCTTCAACCAGATTGCGCATTCCGGCCTTCTCGAGCGCGGTGGCATGCACGAACACGTCCTTGCCGCCGTCGTCGGGCTGGATGAAGCCAAAGCCCTTCTGCGCATTGTAGAATTTCACAGTGCCCGTAATCATTCGGGGTCGTCCTTTCGCTGAAAGTCATGCAGTTATGATCGGGACGAGCGACTAGCCGCGGCCCGAAGTTCAGATTGTCGATGTTTGGAGGGTCTGTTCGAACGCCTGGCAATCAGCGAAGGCGAAACGGCCATGTGGTCCGGCCAAATGTCGATCGTTAGTATATGGACGCGAAGCGTGGCTTTTACAAGGCGCTCGATGGGTCAGCCGAGAAAGTCTCGAAACGAGCAGCCGCTGCGCGTGGAGGGAGAGCCCGCGCGTCAGTGCAGCTCAGGCTTGGCTTCCAACTCTTGCGGCGCCGGTGCGACCACGTCCTCGAGGCCGGCCAGAGTCTTATCGAACCAGACGAGGTCTTGGGCGAGAGCGGCGCTCGCTGAAGATTTGTCCTTCAGCCCGGCGACAAGCGCCCTCCCCTTCCGCAGCTCGGCGAACGCGTCATCCATCTTCCCCCGTTGCGCCAAAGCGAGCCCCACGCGGCCATGGGCGATAGCGAGGTCACGCTGCCAGTCGGCCCTCTCGACCTCGACAGCGACGTCGCGCAAGAGGCCCCCATTGTCCGGATCGGCATTGGCGAGTTCCAAGACGCGGGAGAGGGAGATGCCGTAGTTTTGCAGCGCGCCGTCGAGGTCACCTTTGGCGCGGGCACCGAGCGTGCTTTCGGCGATGGCGAGGTCGCGGATATAGGCGGTGTTTTTCGGGTCGCCGTCGGAGAGGGTCTGGAGCAGTTGTTGCGCGGCCACGGCGCGCTCTTGCCATTTGGTCGTGTCGCCGAGGGCCTGATAGTTTCGGGCGAACTGGATCAGCATCCATGCCTTTTGATAGCGCAGCTCGGGCGTGGGCTTGCCGAGCATCGCCATGTGTCGAACAGGCCTTCCGCACGCGTGAGAAGTGAGAGCGTGGCCGTGCGTGGCACGCCGTATTTCTCGGCCTGAGTGACGGCGTCATCAACGAAACTGGTCGCTGTTTTCAGCGTGGCATAGAGGAAAGCCTCATTGGTCTTGAGCTGTTGCCAGGCGTAAGCGGCGCTGCCGATTGCCGCGGCGGAGAGAAAGGCAAGGACGCCGATCACCCCGTTTCGCACCCTCGCCTTTCGGCGCCGCTCGCGCTCGGAGCGGCGGAATACTTCGTCGGAGGTCACATCAAGAAGACCGGCGATGACCTTGGCGAGAGCGAGCGCCTTGCCGTCACCCTCCTCCCGTGCATCGGCGGCGAGCAGCTCGAGCGGCTTCTTGCCGATACGGCCCTTGGCGTCGACCTTGAACTTGAGCGCCGGAGGAAAACATTCGCGTTCCGGATCGCCAGGCTTGCCGTCGACGATGAGCGGGACCACGGAGCGCTTCGGATGACGCTGCTTGAAGAGCCTGATCTCCTCGTTGACATAGTGGCTCTTCGCCGCCGCGGGCGAGCAAAGCACGATCAGCGCAGACGAGGCGTCAAGCGCGGCAAGGGTCTGCTCGGTCAGGGTGTGGCCTGCGGTGAAGTCGTCGCGATCGCGGAAAATGGGCTTGATCGTCTTCGGGATCGGCCCGCTCTTCGTCTCCCTACCGGCCAGATCGCCATCGATGCGGAAGCTCTCAAGCCCGCGATGCAGCCACTTGGCTTGAGCCGTGTCGGCGTGGCTATAGGAGATGAAGGCGCGGTATTTGAGCGCGACGGGCTCTGTCATTCTTGCTTCGACCCGACGTGACGACGGGTCGATTATGGGTTACGGGGCCATTGCCCGCAACTAACGGATCGGAAAGGCTGATCGCCTCCGCGGGCGCGGCTCGTGGATCAGCGCACGTCGTTCAACCGGTGCGGCGGATGACGGGCGTCGCCACGCCGGTTCAGCCGGCGGACATAGGTGATGGTGGCGCCGGGGTGCTCGGCCTTCACCTTGAGCGCCGCGATCAGAGCATCCTCTGCCCTGACCACAATGCGGTCGCCCTTGCCCTCGTCACTGATCCCGACGGTGAATTGTGATTGCACGCGCGAGTATCCTCCCTTGGCACGAGGCCTTAAGGCTCGACAGGCAGACCCTAGCAAAAGAACGCGGGTTAGCCCACGATTATTGGCGGAATGAACAAAGCTCTGGGCTGGGGCCTGACGGTTTTCCCGGGATCAGCGGACCGAGTTGGCGATGTCCCCGCCTTGCGTTTGCGGCTTCGGCTTGGCTGGCGGGACATTGTCGGCGACCGCATCCGGCCCCGCCTTGCCGCCGATCGCGGCCGCCACAACGCCGTCGAGCTTATAGACGTCGGCGTAGGTCTGGAGCTTGCCCTCGTCGTCGACCGTGGCGGTGAAGTAGGTCGTGTGCACCGGGAGATGGTGTTGGATGTTCACCGCGCTGTTGGAGCCCTCGGCGAGCAGCTTATCGACTTCTGCCTGCGGCATGTTCTGGTCGGCGGCAAGCACGACCGCGGCGATCTTGCCGGGCTTGAAGACGCGCGGGCAATTGTGCCCCTCAGCCCGCATGTCAGTGTCGAACAGCCCGACCTTGATGGTGTCGTGCATGTAGACGGAATAGGGGTTCGGATAGACGAACTTCACCTTGCCGAGAACGTTGTTGGGTCCAGGCGCCTGCACGAAGCTGATCGCACCCATGTTGACGTGGTTCCAGTCAATGCTGCTCGGATCGACGAAGCGACCGTTATACTTCACCTTCAGCTCATGCTGATCGAGGATCGCGGTGTTGCCGCCGCCGAACCAGCCTCCGCCGCGCAAATTCGGCAGCAGATTCTCGCGCACGATGGTGGGGGGCACCGTCCATTCCGGATTGAACACGACCGACTTCAAGTCGGCCGAGAACATCGGCGTCGCATATTTCAGCTCACCCACGACGATCTTGTCGGAATAGATCGACTTGCCGTCCTTGAACACAAAGACGGTATAGGATGGGACATTGAGCCAGAGATAGAGCGACCCCAAGTCCTCCGGCATCCAGCGCCAGCGCTCCATGTTCACGACGATCTTTTGCGTGTTGGGTGCGTTGGCGCCGGCCTCGCGCTCGGCGCGGGCTTTGAGCAGGGCCTGGTGCAGGCGCTGGAACTGCTCGTGCTTCGGTTGGAGAGAGCGCAGATAGGCATCGGGCGCTTCGGTTTCGGCGATTTCCGTCAGCACAGTCTTCGGATCGCGCAAGGTAGGCGCGACGCCGAACAGCTTGTTGAGCTTGGCGGGCTCGGTCCGTCCGCCGCGGGCGTAGCGCGCATATTTCAGGATGGCGAGGTCAAGCTTGATCTCGCTCGCCGCGGCGTCGTCGGGAGATTTCGGCAGGTCGCCAGCCGGCGGCAGCTCGAAGGCCGCGCTCGACAGGCCCCAATCATCGGCTCTCAGGACCTCGTCGATCGCCGCGAGCGCGCGTCCGGAGAATCCCATGTCGGTCATCCAGAGCGCTTCGCCGCGTGTGTTGTAGAAGGCTTCGAGCGCCACAAGATCGGCGGACGACGACGTCTTGCGCTGCGCGGCGAGCTTGTCGCGGATGCTGGCGACGACGGGCGTCGCCTCAGGCGGCGGAGCGGTCTCCTCGGGGGCTTGTGCGGCTTGGCCTTGATCCTGTCCGGATGTGCTGGGCGCAGCAGGTGCCGTGTCGGACGGATCAGCGTCGGGAGCGGCGTCGGGATTGACCCATTGAGGTGCCCCGGCAGCCGGCGCAAGCGCGTTTTCGGCAGCCGCCGGCCACGCGAGCAACGCCGCCAGTCCAACGGCTGAAGCCGCCGCTGCGACGCCAGCGAACCAAGCATGTCCACGCATCGCCACAGACCCCCACTACGGCCCGTAGGTTAATCCGAGACGGCGGAAAGGGCCACAGCGATCTGCCTGATTCTTGGGCTCGCGCGATGTTCGCTGCCCGACGCCTGAGATCGGGAAACTTCTGCTCACTCTGAGCAATAGAGTGATCGAATTATTTTCCGCCGCCCGGGAATAAACCGCCCGGCCCGCCGGTCTCCTCTTTGAGTGACCAACAATGATCGCGAGGAGATGACGATGCTTGACGCTAAGACGCCTGAGGCCGCTTCCGCCGCATCCGAAACTGAGGCGAGCGGCGTAAGCCGCAGGGGAGCGCTCGAATGCATGATTTGGGCGGGAACCGGGGTGCTGTGGGCGCTGTCGGGGGGCGTGCCGAAATCACTCGGCCTGCTCGGCGATGCGCTCGCCGCGGAAGCACCGTCCTTCACCTTCCTCCAGATCAGCGACAGCCATATCGGCTTCAACAAGCCGGCCAACCCGGACGCGCTCGGCACGCTGCGCGAGGCCATCGCCAAGGTCAAAGCCGTACCGGCCAAGCCCGCCTTCATGATCCATACCGGCGATATCACTCACCTCTCCAAGCCCGACGAGTTCGACAATGCCAGCCAACTCATCGGCGAGGCTGCGCTCGACGTGCATTACGTGCCCGGCGAGCACGATTTCGTCGATGAAGGTGTCGGCAAGGCCTACCTGTCGCGCTACGGCAAAGGCACCAAGGGTGCGGGCTGGTATTCCTTCGACGATCATAGCGTCCATTTCATCGGGCTTGTGAATGTCGTCGATCTCAAGGCCGGCGGCCTCGGCAGGCTGGGGGCCGATCAGCTCGCTTGGCTTGCCGACGATCTGAAGGACAAGTCCGATTCAACGCCGATCGTCGTCTTCGCTCATATCCCGCTCTGGACGGTTTATGCCGAGTGGGGATGGGGCACCGACGATGGCATGCAAGCGCTCAACCTGCTGAAGCGGTTCGGCTCGGTGACCGTGCTCAACGGCCACATCCATCAGATCGTGCAGAAGGTCGAGGGCAACATGACCTTCCACACGGCGCGATCCACCTGCTTCCCGCAGCCGGTAGCTGGAATGGCGCCCTCGCCCGGCCCCATGACGGTGCCGGCGGATCAGCTTCGCTCGATGCTCGGCATCACCAGCGTCGCCGTGCGGGTAGGCGACAAGCCGCTCGCCATCACCGATACGGCGCTTGCGAGCTGAAGCGTGGCGCAAATGATGAAATCTCAACAGACGATCGTGGTGGGGCTGGCCGGTCTTGTGATGCTGCTCGTGGTGCCCCACGCATTCGCGGCCGATGCGCAAATCAAGATCGCGAACTTCACCTTCGACCCGCCGACGCTCACCATCAAGACGGGCACCACCGTCACCTGGATCAACGCCGACGATATCCCTCATGTCGTCTCCGAAAAGGACGGCAAGTTCCGCTCGGGCGCACTCGACACCGATGACAGCTTCTCGCAGTCGTTCACAACTGCGGGAGCGGTCGAATATTTCTGCGCGATTCACCCGCACATGACGGGAAAGATCATCGTCACGCCTTGAATGACGCTAGAGTGAGAAAGGAGTGAAGCTTCGACCGGTTGAATGTGGACGACACGTCAGATCAGGACCGCTTTGCCGAGGTCTTCCTGCCCCACCTCGTCGATGCCTTCCGGCTCGCCCGCTGGCTTGCCGGAAGCCGCATCGATGCCGAGGACATCGTGCAAGAAGCCTCGCTCAGGGCCTTCAAGGCGATTCGTGGATTTGGCGGGGGAGATTCGCGCGCCTGGGTGCTGACCATCGTGCGCAACACGAGCTATAGCTGGCTCGCGAAGAATAGGCCTCAGGCCGTGATACTGAAGGATGATCTCGACGAGCGCGCGCGCGACCGCATCGATCGATCGGCTGGCGCCGAGCAAGAGACGCCGGAGACTGCGTTGATCGCCAAGATCGAGGCCGAGCAGATCAGAAAGGCGGTGGGCGCCCTGCCGATTCCCTTCCGTGAGGTGCTTGTGCTGCGGGAAATCCACGGGCTCGACTATCGCGCGATCGCCGAAGTGTCGGCCATCCCCATCGGCACGGTCATGTCGCGGCTCGCGCGGGCGCGCCGGCTTCTTCTCGCCGCGGTAAGCGGAGGCGGATCATGAGCCTCTCCAAAGAGGACGAGCTTCTCGTCAATGCCTATCTCGATGGCGAGCTTCCCCCGCTCGAGGCCGATCGCTTCGAGCAGCGGCTTTCGTCAGAGCCTCAACTCGTCGCCGAGATCGAGGCCTACCGTCTGCTCAGGGCGGCGCTCCGCTCCGATCTCGAAGAAGATTTGCCGTCGAGCGATCTCCGCAATCGCATTCAGTCGCGGCTCAATCTCCCTCGCCCCGGCCGCAGCAGGTCTTGGGGCGCTCTTGCCGCCTCCTTCCTCGCCGGCGCGGTGCTCGCCGGAACGCTGACCTTGGGCGCGCTTCATCATCAAACCGGCAGCGAGGTGGCAAGCGAGGTGGTATCGGCGCATATCCGCGCGCTCATGGCGCCAGCGCCGGCCGACGTGGCGTCCTCCGATCATCACACGGTGAAGCCCTGGTTCAACGGCAAGCTCGCTTTCGCGCCAGTCGTCCCCGACTTAGGCAGTCAAGGCTATCCGCTCCTCGGCGGACGGATCGACGTCATCGGGCTAGAGCCCGCGGCCTCACTCATCTACTCGCGAGGGAAACACATCATCAGTGTCACCGAGATGCCGACGAATGGCGCGTCTCCCTCGGCTGAGACGAGCTACTCCGAGCGCGGCTATATGGCGCTGTCCTGGAGCAGCGGCGGCGTCAGCTATTTTGCCGTCTCTGACGCGGCGGTTGAGGAGCTCGCGAGCTTCGTCAAGCTGTTCAAGACGGCCGCGACGGCCGGCGCAGCGCCCCCTTAAGCCAGGTTGGGACATCGAGGCGATGTGACGCGGGGGGCCTAGGATTCCCGCCGCCCATCACCTATACTCATTCTGAGAATAGTGGGGGTGCGTGTGGGGGCCGGCCCTTGCGCCGGATGTTTTAACGACCCATATATACTCACTGTGAGCATTATGGCCCACGGAAGGCGAAACGCAATGACGACGAGTGTCCACAGCACGCGGCTTGGCAGGACGGCAGCGCAGGATGCGCCCCTCCCGGCTCAGCTCCTGCCCGACCTCGCCTACACGCCGGAGGTGGCGCGGGAGACCGCCCATCTCTACGAGCGCGTGTCGCGCGTCATCCCGCCGATCGAGTGGCCGGGCTTCGCCCCCTACATCAAGGCGATCAACGATCTGAAGAAGACGCGCAACGCGGTCGTGCTCGCGCACAACTACATGACGCCAGAGATCTTCCACTGCGTCGCCGACGTCGTCGGCGACTCGCTGCAGCTCGCCCGCGAGGCCTCGAAGACCGACGCCAAAATCATCGTGCAGGGCGGCGTGCACTTCATGGCCGAGACTTCGAAGCTGCTCAACCCCGACAAGATGGTGCTCATCCCCGACTCCCGCGCGGGCTGCTCGCTGGCGGCGTCGATCACCGGCGCCGACGTGCGCGCGCTGCGCGAGGCCTATCCCGGCGTACCCGTCGTCACCTATGTCAACACCTCGGCCGAGGTGAAAGCAGAGTCCGACATCTGCTGCACGTCATCGAACGCGGTGCGCGTCGTCGAGTCGCTCGGCGCCAAGCGGGTGATCATGATCCCCGACGAATATCTCGCCAAATGGGTGCAGACCCAGACCAAGGTCGAGATCATCACGTGGAAGGGCCATTGCGAGGTGCATGAGCGCTTCACCGGCGAGGAGCTCCGTGCCTATCGCGAGAGCGACCCCGGGGTGAAGATCATCGCCCACCCGGAATGCGCGCCCGACGTGCTCGCCGAGGCCGACTTTACCGGCTCGACCTCCGGCATGATCAAATGGGTGAAGGATCACCAGCCCACGAAGGTGCTGCTCGTGACCGAGTGCTCGATGAGCGACAACGTCGCGGTCGAGGCGCCCAAAGTCGAGTTCGTGCGGCCGTGCAATCTCTGCCCGCACATGAAGCGCATCACGCTGCCGAAGATCCTCGAGTCGCTCGTGTTCCTCAAGGAGGAGGTCACGGTCGATCCCGCGATCGCGGCGCGCGCGCGCCAGGCCGTCGAGCGCATGATCAATCTCAACCACTAGCCTTGAGGCATCTTTAGAGGCGTAACGCCAGTGACCAAGATGCATGTCTCTTCCACCGGGCTGCCACACGCCACAACCTCAGGCGTGATCGTGGTCGGTGCCGGCCTCGCCGGACTCTTCACCGCGCTCAAGCTCGCGCCGCGTCAGGTCACGGTCGTCTCGGCGGCGCGCTTCGGCGAAGGCGCATCGAGCCTCTGGGCGCAAGCCGGCATTGCCGCTGCGCTCGCCGAGGGCGACAGCCCCGAGGACCATGCCGCCGACACGATCGCGGCTGGCGCCGGCATCGTCGATGAGAAGATCGCGCTCCTGCTCGCCCGCGAGGCGCGCGAGCGAGTCGAGGATCTGCTCCGTTACGGCGTTCCTTTTGACAAGGACCTCGAGGGTCATCTCACCTTCAGCCGCGAGGCGGCGCATGGCAGGAGCCGCATCCTTCACGTCAAGGGCGACACAGCGGGCCGGGCCATTATGCATGCGCTCATGGAGACGGTGCGCGCGACGCCCTCGATCGATGTGCTGGAAGGCTTTGCCGCGCGCGATCTTGTGCTGCGCGACGGCCGTGTGGCCGGGCTCGAGGTCGCGCCCGAAGATGGCGGCGCGTTTGCGCCGGGGCTCATTCTGCCAGCGAGCGCGGTGGTGCTCGCGACGGGAGGGGCCGGACAGATCTACGCCATCACCACCAATCCGCGCGAGGCGCGTGGCGAGGGCATCGCCATTGCCGCTCGCGCCGGTGCGGTGATCGCCGACGCCGAGTTCGTGCAGTTCCATCCGACCGCCATCAATATCGGCCGCGACCCGGCGCCGCTCGCCACTGAGGCTCTGCGCGGCGAGGGCGCCACCCTGATCAACTCGCGCGGCGAGCGTTTCATGCGCGCGGTGCATGAGGACGCCGAGCTCGGGCCCCGCGACGTGGTGGCGCGCGCCGTCTATCGCGAGGTGGCGAGCGGGCGCGGCGCATTCCTCGATTGCCGCGGGCTCGGGGATACACTCGCCGAGCACTTCCCCACCGTTTACGCGGCCTGCCGCTCGGCCGGCATCGATCCGGCAAAAGACCCGATCCCGGTCGCGCCGGCGGCGCATTATCACATGGGCGGCATCCTCACCGATGCGCAAGGGAGGAGCACCGTCGACGGGCTGTGGGCCTGCGGCGAAGTGGCTTCGACCGGAGCGCATGGCGCGAACCGGCTCGCATCCAACTCGCTGCTCGAGGCGGTGGTGTTCGGCGCTCGCGTCGCCAAGGACATCGGCGGCTCGCTTGCGACGGCGCTCCCCATGAAAGGGGCGCAGGAGATGCCGACCGCGGGCGGCGGCCACGATGAGCGGCTAGAGCAGGTGCTTCGCCGCACCATGTCGGCCGAGGTCGGCGTGATTCGCGACGAGACCTCGCTTACCAAGGCGCTCGGCACGATCTTGTCGCTAGAGCCTGAGGCCAAAGCCGACCGGCGCCTCGCCAACATGCTCACCACCGCCAAGCTGATCACAGCGGCCGCGTTCGCGCGCAAGGAGAGCCGCGGCGCGCATTTTCGCAGCGACTATCCGGTGCAGGACGAGCGCCTCGCGCAGCGGAGCTTCCTCACGCTCGACAAGGCGGAGGAGATTGCGCGCGCGGCAATCGAGGCGCCGTCGCGCCAGAAGACGGTCCGTCCGCGCCTCGTGGCCTCGCGCGGCGCGGCGCTCAATGCATGAGTGAGGTACCCTCCCCTTCTCTCGAACTGCCGCCTCTTCTCGTCGAGCAGGCGGTCGTGGCAGCCCTCGATGAGGATCTCGGCCAGGCGGGCGACATCACGACCGACGCCATCATCCCGGCCGATGCTCACGGCAAGGCCGAAATCGTGGCGCGCAAGGAAGCCGTGGTGGCGGGGCTCGACCTCGCCGAGACCGCTTTCAGGATCCTCGATCCAGACGTCAAATTCACTCGCGTTGTCGGAGATGGGAAGAAGGTCGCTGCTGGAGGCGTGATCGCCAAGGTCGAGGGCCTTACCCGCGCGCTGCTCACCGGCGAGCGCACCGCGCTCAATTTCCTCAACCGGCTGAGCGGCATTGCCACTCTGACCTCATCCTTCGTGGCGGCGGTCAAGGGCACGAAAGCGCGCATCGCCTGCACGCGCAAGACGACGCCCAACCTCAGGGCCTTCGAGAAATATGCGGTGAGGGCCGGCGGCGGGCGCAATCATCGCTTCGGCCTCTACGACGCGGTCCTGGTCAAGGACAACCACATCGCTGCGGCCGGCGGCATCGCCAACGCGCTCGACATGCTTCGCCCGCGCATCGGCCATCTGGTGAAGATCGAGGTCGAGGTGGAGACGCTTTCCCAGCTCGAAGAGGCGCTCCGTCATCCGATCGATGCCGTGCTGCTCGACAATATGGATGTCGCGACGATGAAGAAGGCGGTCGAAATGGTCAACGGCCGGGTGGTAACCGAGGCGTCTGGCGGAGTGACCCTAGAGACCGTCGGGGAGATTGCGAAAACCGGCGTCGATGTGATCTCGGTCGGGGCGCTTACTCATGCGCCGCGTAGCCTAAACTCATCGCTGGAGTGGGTGAGGGCGTAGTGCTGCCGGTGACCGCCGCCGACACGAGAGAGAGCGTCGGCGTGAGAGAGATGCCCGAATCGGCGCTCTCGGGCGTGGCCTCGGCGTCGACCACGTAAGGCTCTTCGTTCCGCTTCTTGTAGAAGATGTGCCGCCCGATCTTATCGATCTTGTTCATGTCGCCGATCCAGCGGGGGCTCACGTAATTGGCGTGATAGTAGGTGGAATAGCCGACCTCTGGAAGCCAAAGCTCTCCTGCGGTGGCCTTCTTGGCGATGCTCCGGGCGAGAGCCCATTGCTCATCGTTGCGGGGCGTGTCGGTTTGGCCGTCACAGGTGAAGGAGAACTGACAGCCCGGATGCATTTGGCCCTGGTAGACCACGCCGCAGATCGTCTGCGGGAAATTTGGGCTCCGTACGCGATTGAGAATCACCTGCGCGACGGCGATCTGGCCGCGGACCGGCTCGCCGCGCGCCTCGAAATAGATGGCGGTGGCGAGGCAGCGGCGCTCGCGCTCCTCGAATTCGGCCTGGCTCTCGCCTTGGCCCTTGAAGGCCAATCCCTCGGCGGTCGGATGGTAGGCAAGCTCGGCCGCTGACGGCTTGAAGCTAGCGACGTCGAAATTCTGCGCGAACGGCAGTCCGTAGCTCGCGTTCATGAGGAGCGAGTTCGCCATGGTGCCGCCGACCTGGCCCCTCAAGGCCACGTTCGAGACGGTCGGATTGAGGCGATCGCCCTTGAGACCCCGACTGATCTCGCTGCTCACGCCGCGTGCGCTGGTCATCGCGGGATCACCGCCGAGGCTCGCGGCAATGAGCTGCTTGCCGGCGTTGGTGACGGTGTTGGCGGCGAGGACCTGATCGGCGCGCGGGCCCTTGCCGCCAGTCCTGAATAGATAAGAGGCTTCGCGCGGGAGGACTGTGGGGGCGGCGTCGGCGGTGCGCTTCAGCGCATAGGCCGATCCTTTGCCGGAAAGGAAAAGCTCGACTTGAAAGGCGACGGGATTGCCCGGCACCGCGGCCACGTAGCCCAAGCCAATTAGGGGAAGCGGCACCAGCGCAGCGACGGTGTGCCACACCCGACGAGGTAAGCGTCGGCCCATTTTCCCTCCAGGTCACCCCTAACCCGCAGGAGTATCCGCCCGTCGTTCCGGCCGGCATTCCCCCGCTTGCCCTCATCCGCGCCCTCCGAGAGGAGCAGTCGCAGAGTTCGGGCGTCCCCGTAGCTATTCAGGCAAAATGGTGGGAAATCAGAATGTTAAGCTTAAGTCCCCCACCGGTTTCGCCCGGATTCCCGTGTCATTGCGTTAACCGTGCCCGAGAAATTAGGGCAAAATGTGGTGAACGGCAACAGTCGACCATTTCTTGTGAAAAACGCTAATTATCGGTTACCCCCTTGCCAAGCGCGGCCTGAGCGGCGGCAAGGCGCGCTACGGGCACCCGGTAGGGCGAGCAGGACACGTAGTTAAGGCGGATCTTCTCGCAGAAGGTGATGGTGGCGGGGTCGCCGCCGTGCTCGCCGCAAATGCCTATCTTGAGATCGGGCCTGGCTTTGCGCCCGCGCTCGACGGCGATCTGCATCAGCTCTCCCACGGCGGGGTCGAGGGTGACGAAGGGGTCGTGCTGGATGATTCCCTTGTCGGCATATTCGCCGAGGAAGCGGCCGGCATCGTCGCGGCTCAACCCGAAGGTCGTCTGGGTCAGGTCGTTGGTGCCGAAGGAGAAGAACTGTGCGCTCTGGCCGATCTCGCCGGCCATGAGGCAGGCGCGCGGAAGCTCGACCATGGTTCCAACGCTATAGGCAACGCTCGTGCCACGCTCCTTCTCGACGGCGCGTGCGGTCGAGGCGATGCGCTCCTTGACGATGTCGAGCTCGGGCTTCGCCGCGACGAGCGGCACCATGATCTCCGGGATGACGCGCGAGTGGAGCGACTTGCCGGCCTCGATCGCCGCCTCGAAGATGGCTCTCGCCTGCATCTCCACGATCTCGGGATAGCTCACGAGGAGACGCGAGCCCCTCTGGCCGAGCATCGGATTGAACTCGCTCAAGGCGGCGACCCGGCGCCTCAGTCTCGGCACGGTCACTCCCATGGCGGCGGCGACCTCCTCGATCGCCTCGTCCGTGTGGGGCAGGAACTCGTGCAGAGGCGGGTCGAGCAGCCTGATCGTCACCGGCAATCCGGCCATGATGGCGAACAGGGCGATGAAGTCCTGGCGCTGGGCGGGGAGCAGCTTGGCGAGCGCCTTGCGCCGTCCCTCGGGGTCCTCGGCGAGGATCATCTCGCGCATGGCGAGGATGCGGCTCTCCTCGAAGAACATATGCTCGGTGCGGCAGAGCCCGATGCCTTCGGCGCCAAAGGCGCGCGCCTGGCGCGCGTCAGCCGGCGTGTCGGCATTGGCGCGCACCCGCATGCGCCGCACATCGTCGGCCCAAAGCATCAATTTGGTGAAGTCCTCCGAGAGCTCCGGCTGACGCATCGGCACGCGGCCTTTGATGATCTGGCCGGTCGAGCCGTCGATGGTCACCACGTCGCCCTTGTGCAAGACCATTCCGCTCGCCGACAGCGTCTCCCGCTCGAGATCGATGTGCACGGCAGAGGCGCCGACCACGCAAGGGCGCCCCATGCCTCGCGCCACGACCGCGGCGTGGCTCGTCATGCCGCCGCGCGTGGTGAGGATGCCGACGGCTGAATGCATGCCCTGCACGTCCTCGGGCGAGGTCTCGACCCTGGCGAGGATCACGGTGTGGCTTTGCCCCTTGAGATGCACCGCCTCGTCGGCGTCGAAGACGAGCTCGCCGGTCGCGGCCCCGGGCGAAGCGGGAAGTCCCTTGGCGAGAACGATCCGGTCTGCGTCGGGGTCAAGCGTCGGATGCAGGACCTGGTCGAGCTGCGCCGGGTCGATGGCGAGGACGGCCTCGTCGCGGCTGATCACCCCCTCCTCCGCCATGTCGACGGCGATCTTGAGCGCGGCCTGGGTCGACCGCTTGCCCGAGCGGGTCTGCAGCATGAACAGCTTGCCTTCCTGCACGGTGAACTCGATGTCCTGGAGGTCGCGGAAATGCGCCTCGAGCTTGGTGCAGGCGCGTTCGAGCTCGGCGAAAACGTCGGGCATCAACCCTTCGAGCGAAGGACGGCGGTTGCCCGAGCCCTTGCGCGAGGCCTCGGTCAAGGGTTGGGGCGTGCGCAATCCGGCGACCACGTCCTCGCCTTGCGCGTTCACCAGATACTCGCCGTAAAGCTCTTTGACCCCGGTCGAAGGATTGCGCGTGAACACGACGCCGGTCGCGCTTCTGTCGCCGCGATTGCCGAACACCATGGCCTGGATGGTGACGGCCGTGCCCCAAGTGTCGGGAATGTCATGCAGCCGCCGATAGGCGATGGCGCGCGCGTTCTGCCAGGAGCCGAACACGGCGGCGATGGCGCCCCAGAGCTGGTCGTGGAGATCTTGCGGAAAGGGCTCGCCGAGCTCGGCCTCGACCAGGGTCTTGAAGCGGGTCACGATCTCCGTCCAATCCTCGGCCGAAAGCTCAGTGTCGTATTCGAGACCTTTGAGATTTTTGAAGTTCTCGAGGATCTCCTCGAACAGCTCATGGTCGAGCCCGAGCACCACGTCGGCATACATCTGGATGAAGCGGCGATAAGTGTCGTAGGCGAATCTGCGGTCGCCGGAGCCCCGCGCGAGACCTTCGACGGTCTGATCGTTGAGGCCGAGATTGAGCACGGTGTCCATCATGCCGGGCATCGAGGCGCGGCTGCCCGACCTGACGGAGACGAGAAGCGGATTCTCCACGTCGCCGAATTTTGCGCCGGCAATCTTGCCCACGGCATCGAGCGCGTCGCTGACCATCGGCCTGAGCTCGTCGGGAAGCCTGCGCCCGAGCTCGTAATAGACCGAGCAGACCTCCGAGGAGATGGTGAATCCCGGCGGAACGGGGAGGCCGAGCCGCGACATCTCGGCAAGATAGGCGCCCTTGCCGCCGAGGAGGTTGCGGTCGCCGGCGGAGCCGTCGGCGTGACCCGCGCCGAAGGTGAAGACCCATCTCGGCTCTGACTTCATTGCCGGTTCGGCACTGCTCATCGTCGTCCTACTTTCGCCTGAGGCCGACCTTTTAGCTGTCCATCCGTCTCCACACAAACAGGCGTGACGGGAGGGGTCCCACACAGAACTCCGCATTCCAGGTTTGGCCTCCGGCCTGGGGAAGTTCTGATCCGGATACCTGGGGAAGTTCTGATCCGGATAGATGTGTCGCGCGGACTGATTGAGGTGTAGGCTCATGACTGCCGGAAAGGAAGCGTTCCAGAAGTCTGTCAGACTGGCCGATGTGCGGCTCGCTACGTCGACGACATCGCTTCATGCGCCGGGTTCCCAGAAAGTAGGTCAAGGTGAATAACCATTCGTCTCAGCGACAAACTCTCGTCCCCCTATCCATTGCCGCGGTCATGGTTTGCTTTTGCGTTTTGATAGCGTTTTCCAGCGCGGGATCGGCCAAGGAGAAGAGTTGCGAGCTCTGCAACGACAAAGGGTATTGCCTATCGTTCGAAGATCGAGGGAGCTGCGAGGCAAACAAGTCCGTGGTCGAGAAGAAGTGGGACCCTTCCTTGAAATGGAAGTGTTCTTGTAGCCACACCAAAACCAAGGCACCCAAGGAGCCAGACAACGCCGCCTGCTGTTGGGTCTCCGACAACCCGGCCAGCAAAATCTGCGGCAGCGAAAGCAAGATTCGGAGAGCTTTGGTCGTAAGCAATCCTGGCAAATTGATTGAGTGCGGGCCGCCGTAAGCCCAGGACGCAACGCTCTTTCTAGCGGCGGAATGGGCGCGCGGCGCGCATCCTTCGGTGGGCGATCCAGTCGCCGCTTTCGACCGGCTTCGCGAAGCGCGGGACGCGCTTCAACGCATAGACGATCGCGCTCCTCTTGCCGCCGCGCTCGAGTTCGACCTCGATCTCGACCGGCCCGTACATTGAGCCGATCGCGTCCGTCTCGGCGCCCTCGTAAATGTCGAGCGCGGCTTTGAGCGGGCTTTCGGGATGAACGGCGAAGACCTCGCCGATGACGCGCGTCTTCACCTCGATCGCGAAAGCGGCGCCCGGATAATAGCCGAGATCGTAAAGGGCGCCGGGCGCGCTTCCCTTGCCGAGAAGCTTAGCGCCCGCCCGCAGGCGCCGCGCCATAGGGTGCGGGCTCTCGGACCGGAGCGTGCCGTAGACGAACAGGAGAAGAGGCATTTCAGGAATTATTCCGGAAGCTTGACGCGGCCCTGCTCATCCAGTTGCCAAAAAGGATTGAAGGCAATCTCCCAGACATGGCCGTCGGGATCGGCAAAGTAGCCGTTATAGCCGCCCCAGAAGGCCTTTGCCGCCGGTTTGAGGATGCGCGCGCCTGCGGCTTCGGCGCGCGTCATCGCGCGATCGACCTCGGCTTCACTCGCGAGGTTCTGCGCGACGACGATACCGCCATTGCCGGTCCAGGTACCTTCCGCGGAGGCGTCCTCGAGTTGCGCCTGTCGCCCCCACAGCGCCAGCACCACACCTCCGGCGCGCATGAAGGTCACGTCCTCCTGGCTCGCGCGCTTCGACTTCACGAAGCCAAGCGCCTCGTAGAAGCGAGTGGCGCTCGCAACATCGGCAACACCAAGGGTGATCAGGGTGATGTTTGGCGACCCCATTGCTCCTCCTTCGTCATTGCCGGGCTTGACCCGACAATCCATTCCATTGGCGCTTCAGCCCGTTGAGACGTAATGGCATGGATGCCCGGATCAAGTCCGGGCATGACGGACAAACTAGCCTTCGATCTTGGAGCAGTCGGCGACGGTGAGCGTCGTGGCGCGGATGCGGTTTAGCAGGCGCAGGCGGTTGGCCCTGAGATCGGCCTCGGTCGCATTCACCGTGACATGGTCGAAGAACTCATCGACCGGCTTCCTGAGCTTGGCCATCTCAGCCATGGCGGCCTCGAAATCCTCGCGCGCGACGGCCGCTGCCGCCGTCTTCTCGACCTCATCGACGGCCTTGGCGAGCGCCTTTTCCTCAGACCGTTTGAACAGCTTGGGATCAGGCGCTTCATCGTAGACGCGAGCGTCCTTCTTCTCTTCGATGCGCAGGATGTTGATGGCGCGCTTGGTGCCGACGAGAAGGTTTGCGCCATCCTCGGTTTCGAGGAAGCGGGCGAGCGCCTCGACGCGGCGCACGATCATCAAGAGATCGTCGCCACCGAGAGCGAACACCGCATCGACGAGATCGTGCCGCGCGCCCTGATCGCGGAGCAAAGCCTTTAGGCGATCTATGTCGAAATTTCTTCGTTGAGTCACAAAGCGAGCAACCGCCACCGCGAAGTCGTCATCGGTCTTTGTGATCCACAGGTGGTCGTAATCGAGACCACGCTCCATTGCGTACGCCTCCCAGTATTTCTCCGCCTGGTTGGCCAAGTCGGCTAACTTCGTGACCCCCCGCTTAACCTCGATAACCAAGTCAAAGTTGTCGGTTTTCAAGATAACGTCCGGTCGCACTTGACCTACTTTTGCGTCGAGCAAAATTTCGGCGGTTGGGGCGCGCTCCCTGAGCAATTTCACCATTGCTGCGACAGCGCTTCGCTCAGTGTCCGCCCTGTCCAGGCGAATTTTGGCGATTTCTTCTTTCAAAGACTCCAACTGCTGCGTAACGAGAGTTCTCATACGCTCTTCCGGTAAGAAATGAGATCGGTAGCCGAATATTGTTCTCCAGCACGATACGGATGACGCCCAGCCCAGCGCGGCGAAGCGCGTAAGGATCCTTTGACCCGGTCGGCTTCTCGTCGATCGCCCAGAACCCGACCAGCATGTCGAGCTTGTCGGCGAGCGCTACGGCGATCGCCACCGGCTCGCGCGGCACGTCATCGGAAGGGCCTAGCGGCTTGTAATGAGCGGCGATGGCGTTCGCCACGCTCGGATTCTCCTGCTGGTCGAGCGCGTAATAGCGGCCCATCACCCCTTGCAGCTCGGGGAACTCGCCGACCATTCCGCTGACGAGATCGGCCTTGGCGAGGATCGCGGCACGCTCGGCGAGGTCGGGGTCGGCGCCGACCAGCCGCGCGATATCACGCGCGAGCCGCCACACGCGCTGCACCCGCTCATATTGCGTGCCGAGCTTCTCGTGGAAGACGATCTCCTTCAGCTTCGGCACGCGGTCGGGCAGCATGACCTTGCGGTCCTGATCGAAGAAGAATTTGGCGTCGGAGAGACGCGCAGCAATCACCCGCTCGTTGCCGGCGATGATCGCATTGCCCCGATCCTCAGGCCTTAAATTGGCAACAAGTATGAATCGATTGGCGAGCTTTTCTCCGCTGCGGACGGAGAAGCATTTCTGGTGCACCTTCATCGAGGTAGCGAGCACCTCCGGCGGCACCGAAAGAAACGACTCGTCGAAGGAGCACATCAGCGCCACCGGCCACTCGGTGAGGCCGGCATTCTCGGCGAGCAGCCCCTCGTCCTCGACAAGGGCAAGTCCATGCCTCTTGGCAAGCGAGCGGGCTTCGTCGGCGATGAGGCGCGTGCGCTCCTCGCTATCGAGGATCACCTTCGCCTCGCGAAGTTTCTTCTCGTAATCGGCGAAGCCTTTCACACTAAACGGCTCTGGCGCCATGAAGCGGTGGCCGCGCGTCTCCTTGCCGCTCTTGATGCCGTCGATTTCGAAATGAACGACCTTGCCGTCGAGCAGGCAAATGATCGAGTGGAGCGGACGCACCCAGCGAAGCTTGCCGCTTCCCCAGCGCATCGATTTCGGCCAAGGGAAGCTCCTGACGATCTCGGGCACGATGCCGGCGACGACCTCCGAGGTCGCGCGTCCAGGCTTCTCGATCAGCGCCACGTAATAGGCGCCCTTCTTGTCGTCGCGCGTCTCGGCCTGGTCGACGGAAGAGAGCCCCGTCGCCTTGAGGAAGCCCTTGATCGCGGCCTCCGGCGCATCTACACGCGGGCCTTTGCGCTCCTCCCTGATGTCGGGCGAGCACGCCGGCAGGCCTTCGACCAAGGCGGTCAGACGGCGCGGCGTGGCGAAGGTCCTGATCTCCTTGAACTCGAGCCCGGCCTCACCAAGCGCATTGCCTAGCAGGCGTGCGAGCTCGTCCCTGGCGCGGCCTTGCATGCGCGCAGGGATCTCTTCGGAGAACAGCTCAAGCAGGAGCTCAGCCATATCTAGCCAATGCGGTTATGGAAGCCGAGATCGTACTCGGTGATGAGGAAGACAAGCAGATTCGTTTCAAGGCGATAGGGCACGATACTTAAGATCAGGTCAGACTGCGCGCCTGCCGCCGGCAAAAGCGGAACGAGAACCTGCGCGGGCGGCGTCTTGAGAAAATCGTAGAAGCGCATGAAGGCGCCATTGCCCCGCTCGACATTGAAGGCACCGACCGCCCAGGGGAACGGCAATTTGCCCTCGTCGGTATAGTCGAGATAGAGCGCAATGCTCGTGAGCTCGGCGGCGAAGGGCGTTAGCGCCGAGCGCAGTTCGTCGTCCTTCACCTCTGACACGGCCACGCTGGCGTCGAGCTTGAGCATGAGCTGGAACGCATTGGGGTGCCAACGCCACACCCGCCCCGTCCACGATCTGAGCTTCGGCTTGAGAGCAAGCGCACGCGACGCGTCGGGCGCGTTTCGCTCGTCGCGATAGACCTCAAGCATGGGGGCTGCCGCCTGCCTCGGTCTTGAGCCATGCGGCGCAGCAGGCCTTGGCGAGCTCGCGCACGCGCAGGATATAGGCCTGGCGCTCGGTCACCGAGATCACGCCGCGGGCGTCGAGCAGATTGAAGACGTGCGATGCCTTGATCGCCTGGTCATAGGCGGGCAGCACCATCAGATGGCGCTCACCGGAGTTGCCCTTGGCGAGCAGCGCCTTGCATTCGGCCTCGGCGTCGCGGAAATGATTGAGCAAGAGATTCGTGTCGGCAGCCTCGAAATTGTAGCGGGAATATTCCTGCTCGGCCTGAAGGAAAACATCACCATAGGTGACCTTGTCTTTTCCCTCGCGACCGTTGAAGTTCAGGTCGAACACGCGGTCGACGCCTTGCACGTACATGGCGAGCCGCTCGAGCCCATAGGTGATCTCGCCCGTCACGGGATCGCAATCGAAGCCGCCGACCTGCTGGAAGTAAGTGAATTGCGTTACCTCCATGCCGTCGCACCACACCTCCCAGCCGAGCCCCCAAGCGCCGAGCGTCGGGCTCTCCCAGTCGTCCTCGACGAAGCGGATGTCGTGGTTCTTGGGATCGATGCCGATGGCGTAGAGGCTCTGAAGATAGAGGTCCTGGATGTCGGGAGGCGACGGCTTCAGGGTCACCTGGAACTGGTAATAATGCTGGAGCCGGTTCGGGTTCTCGCCGTAGCGCCCGTCCTTGGGTCTCCGCGATGGCTGCACGTAGGCCGCGCGCCAGGGCTTGGGCCCGAGCGAGCGAAGCGCGGTCGCGGGGTGAAAGGTGCCGGCTCCCATCTCGATGTCGTAAGGCTGAAGGATCACGCAGCCCTGGTCGGCCCAGAAGCGCTCGAGCCTGAGGATCAGGTCCTGGAATGACGCCTTCGGATTATCGGATTTCGGTGGCTTTACCATGCTCGGGTCCATGCGGTCCGCGGGACGCTAGTGCAAATCCTCAGCAAATTGAACCGTCATGCCCGGCCTTGTGCCGGGCATCCACGAATTTCTGCGGAAGAGAAGGACGTGGATGGTCGGGTCAAGCCCGGCCATGACGAGCTCTGAGAGCTAACAATGGCCGGTGCGTTAATGGGACGCGTTTTGCGCGCGGCCCGCCGTCTGCTTCGGCCGGTAGATGCCGGTCGATGGGTCGCGCTCGAGCGGAATGGCGGTGTCGGACTCACGCCGCGCGAGAGCCTCTTCCGCGGCTCTGAGCTCGGCCGCAACGCGGCGCTGCTCATGCGCATACCAGCGCCGCGCCAGCATCAGCCCGGCACCCGCTGCAACCAAGAAAAGGATCTGCGGCATGGCTCAAAGTCCAAAGCGCGACCAAAGCGCGCGTGCCTCGATCGCCGAGATGAGATCGGCGGCCAGCCCGCCGGACAGGAAGCCGAAATCGAGCGCGCCGGCCTCGGCGAATATACTGCGTTTGCGGCGAAGCCACGAGGTCGAGGGCATCACGAGCTTGAGCCGCACGTCCTCGCCAAAGACCGAGCGCATCTTGCTGCGAACGTCGGAGAGACCGTCGATCAAACCCATCTCAAGCGCTTTTTTACCCGACCAGAATTCTCCGGTGAAGAGGTCCTCGCCGGCGTTGGCGATTTTCGCTCCGCGCCGCGCCTTGACGAGATCGATGAAGGACGCGTGCACGTCGCGTTGCAGCGACTTGATCCGCTCCACGTCTTCCGGCTTCTCGGGGAGGAAGGGATCGAGCGTGTCCTTGCTCTTGCCGGCGGTATAGACGCGCCGCTCAACCCCGATCTTGGCGATCAGCTCGTTCAGACCGAAGGTCGCGGTGATGACGCCGATCGAGCCTACGATCGAGCTCGGGTCGGCGTAGATCTCATCGCCGGCGAGCGCCAGCAGATAGCCGCCTGAGGCCGCAACGTCCTCGGCGAAGACATAGACTTTCAGTCCCTTCTCGGCGGCGAGCGACCTGATGCGGTTATAGATCAGCATCGATTGCACGGCAGAGCCGCCGGGCGAGTTGATCTGGATGGCTACGGCCTTGGCGCCACGCATCGAGAAGGCCTTGTCGATGGCGGCGGCGCTCGTCGAGAGCGCGAGGCCTGGCCTGAGCGGAGTGGCCATGCCAATCGGCCCGCTGAATCGGAGCACCGGCACGAGGGGCCCGCGGCTTATCCAGGAGGCTGGAAGGTAGCTTAACCAGCCCGTGCGGTCAGATGGGCTCGCCTTGTTCAGGGGGTCGTCCATGGCGCGCCTAAAGTATAGCGCAACAGCGTTAAATCAAGCCGCGGCGGCGATTGTGCCTCAATCGAGGCCAGCTTTGGTTAACGCAAGTGGCCGAGGCGCCATGAGGCTGTCGGGATTCCCTGCTATAGTGCCAAGTTGAAGGTGGAACACCCACCTAGGCGGCGCGTTTTCCGGGGGAAGAACGCCGCTCAGTCTCTGAGGAGGACTTGATGAGCAAGCTTGCGACTTTTGTCGTGGCACTGGCTGCGCTCGTGCTCGCCTTTGTCACACTGTCCCCGAATTCGGCGGAAGCCGGTTGGCGCCGCTGGGGCTGGGGCGGCCCGGGGGTCAACGTCTATGTCGGCCCGCGCTACGGGTATTATGGCCCCCGTTACTATCGTCCGTATCCCTATTACGGCTATTACAGCTACCCCTACGCCTATTATCCCTATTGGCGTGGCCGCTACTGGCGCGGCTGGTACTAGGCACGAGCGCCTCCGGGCGCATTTTCGCTTCTGGCAAGGGCCGCTCCCGAGAAGGGAGTGGGCTATTGGTGATCAAGCCCCCGCTGTTATGCAATAAATTCAAGAGCTTAGTCGCCGCAAACTCTTAAAGCCGGACGATCAAGGTACGCTATAGGTACAAGCTTACTCTGTGTCCGGCGCGGACGGTGCGTGACTCCTTGATCCGACGGAGCGCCTCGAGTTCCTCCTCAGGCAACTCCATGAAGAGGCCGCCGGCTCCCGCAAGCCAACCCCAGCGGTTGCAATCCACTGCAGCCGATGAGCCATTCGCCGAAGTGGTCGATTTCGATGAGCCCCTGCCTCCCACGGTCCGAGGTAACGAACTTCCACGGGAACGCTGGAAACTCTGTCGCATTCAGAACTTAGCCGTAACCGCTCCGATATAGGCAGCGGCATGGGGTCCGCGCACTTTCTGAACTAATCCTGAACAACCGCCTCATGCTGGGTTCAGGTGGACTGATGCAAAGTCGGGGGTGCGGGCGGCCTACCTACCTTCGAAAGGCGATTAAATCATGAGAACGAAGCTAACTATAGCGACTGCCCTTGCAGGCGGTCTACTCGCCACATGTTTTGTATCGGGGTCGGCACACGCGACCTCGTTGCCGGTCCTGAAAGGCGACGCCACTCCCGGAATGGTGACGCTGGTCGGCGGTCACGGCGGCGGTCACGGTGGCGGTCACGGCGGTGGTCACGGCGGCGGTCACGGCGGCGGTCACGGTGGCGGTCACGGCGGCGGTCACGGTGGCCATTTGCGGTGGCGGTCACGGCGGACATGGTGGCCACGGCGGCATCAATGTCTATGGCCGCAGCTTTAGTCACGGCGGACATGGCGGCCATTACGCCTATAGAGGTGGTAAGCACGGCGGTCACGGGCACTACGCAGGTAGGCACTACAACTATGGGCACTATGCTGGTCACTACCGCCATTACCGCTATTACGGCTCCTACCCCTACTACTCTTATGGGTATTACGGCGGCGGATGCGGGTGGCTGTATCGCAACGCTGTAGAGACAGGCAGTCCCTACTGGTGGAACCGCTACTACCAGTGCACTGGCTATTACTAAGCCCGAGCGGCTCGTTAGCCTGAAGCAGAAGCCCTCGTCCTTGACGGGGGCTTTTTGCTGTCTCGTAGGAAGATGCGTGGGTGGCGGTGATTTCGGAGCCGCCGCCGCCCCTTCCATCAAAGCGATGTGAAGCGGCCGACAGCCCGGACTGCGGCGTAGGCGATAAGGCACAGGACGACAAGAACGGCCAATGCGATGAGCACCCCGATTATGATCGGCGCACGATCCGCCTCCGCCGCCCTCGAGCATGTTGAATGCCCGCACCGCCCAGACCGCGATCAAGGCGATGCCGACCGCGAGCAGGGTCGCCGCGACCAGCACAGCTAGGCGGTTAAACTGACGGCGTCGCTCTAGCCTGATGCTAAACATGGCCGACGTAGCACGCTGCCTGTGCCCGCAGCGTGAACGACCTCATCTCACTGCAGTCGTCTGTCCCAGAACTCCCACGCGATTCCAAAGAGTGCGCCGAGCACAAAACCAGCGATGGTGAACGTGACGAATCCGATCAGGAAACCGATTGGACTGCCAGTGATCGGCCAAGGACTGGAGGGCGCAAGTGCAGCAAGCATTCCGTAGGGCGGGAACAGAAGATCGAAAAGGGCGCATAGGACATATGCCACACCCGTAGTCGTCGCCAGCGCGAACGCATTGACTTTCCAAGTGTCAGTCAT
>CAVVDW010000009.1:0-41335 GCA_963747175.1 uncultured Alphaproteobacteria bacterium
CTCGCTCGCTCCAATGCCAGGCCTCGATGGCGAGTTCGGTGCGCAGGCGATAGGTGATTTTGCGTAGACCGGCGTCCCGCATTTTCTCGATGTTGTGAGGAGTATAGATGCGACCACTGTCGTGCTCGTCGAGAGCAGCGCCAAAGGCATCATTGGGACGAAACTCTCCAATTGGTCCGCGCAATAGGTCAATCGTCACGGTACCATCTAGACGCGCCTTTCCGGCTGAATTTGAGGCTGGGCCTAACAGGAGCACTAGATTGATGAGAAGGCAGGCGACACCTGCGTATGGTCTGCTGTTTTTCGTCATAGGTGTGCGGGCGCGGCGACTGGCTTGTTTAAGCGGTCCTGTCCGCTGCGCTCAAGAAGACCGTATCAAGCATCGACAAGCGCGACCCCCAGCAAGCCGCGACACCAGCTAGCGCGTCCCCCGGCCACTGCGAAGTCCGCTTCTGGCACGAAGCGGACGGCGCTCGTTGCCGCTCTCATGTCGGCTTTTGACCCATATCAAACATAACGCTGGCGCGCGTGCTCCATACAGCGCCGTGAGCATAGCTCATGCGCCAAGAAACAGGCCCAGATTAACGGCGAAGCCGCAGGCGTATTACTCGCGTCATGTCTCGAGCTCATCGATCATTCGGTCGGCGCGACGCAATCGACCACTCAGCTCGCGACCGAGATTGGCTAGAAGCTTGATGGCGATCGCAGGAGCTTCGGCGGAGAGGGCGGCAAATTGATCCCGGCTCAAGGCGAAGCAGACGAAATCGTCATCGGCAATGATAGACGCTGAGCGAGGACCCGCATCGAGAATGGCGAACTCGCCAAAGACAGTCCCAGGCGCGAAGGTGACGAGTCGAATAGCGCGGCCAGTGGGGTGATGGATATAGGCGCTGGCCGTTCCTTTGGTCACAATAAACAGGTCCGTGCCGCTGTCGCCCTGGTGGAAAATCATCCCTCCCTTTGGGTGTGCTACCCGGATGAGCCGCAGCTCCAACGCGGCTATCTCGCTGCGGTCAAAATTTTGAAGAATGCCAACCTTCTCCAATGGCAGCTCGTGAGTAGGCGGAGGCTCATCGAGCACATTGTGCAAAAGGTTGTCCTCTGCCCATTCGATCGCCCGGTCCACGTCCTCGAAGATATGATCGGCAGAGACGTGCTCGAAAACGCCGAGGTCCTCAAGCCGCGGCATGACATCGCCGTGCTGGGAAAGCACAAGACCCAGCTGTCTCCCCTTGCGTGTGAGATTGGTTTGAACGTCCAGGATAATACGCGCCCCTGTGCTATCGATCTCACTGACGCGGCGCAAGTCGAGAATCAGCGAGTGGGTCTCCGACTGGGTCGCAGCTTCTATCTCGTCGATAAGACGCTCTCCGGTCCCGAAAAACAGTGCGCCCTGCAATTCCATGACCAGGATCGAGCCGCCGTGCCGTTCGAGCGCCTTCGATTCTCTGGAATCGCGCGACTTGCGTGAGCTGATCGCATTACATCGATAGCTGCGGCGAATGATTGAGCGGCTCATGCGCACGACGAACAACATCACGGCAATGACGGTCCCAAGAAATACGGCGAACACGATGTTGACGGTGATCGACAGCACCGCGACCAGCACGACCACCAGCAAGTCGATCAGAAGGGATCGCCGCTGGCCGCCGGAACTGACTCCAATGCGTTTGATGAGCTGGAGAGACCAGAGGTCGAAATGCTGGACGGCGACGACCATGATCACCGCGGACAAGGCGACGCGCGGCAGGCGAGTTATGATCGGGAAAAGCACCGTGAATGCGAGCAAGATCACAGCCGCGTTCACCAATACGGAGAGCGGGGTCCGGGCACCGAAAGCACGGTTTGCGAGGCTCGGTCCAATATTGATCCCCGCTGTGATGCCGCCGAAGCTTGCGGCGACGCCATTGCCGATGCCCAGACGCAGCAAAAGGTGGTCGGCATGCGCCCTGGCATCGCCCGGCTGCGTCACGAGCTTTGCGCACAGTAGCGCGTCGATGGAGGCAATGATGGCGAGAGCCAATCCGCCGCCGAGGATGGTGGGCCACAAGGCGAAGATCTCGCCCATGCGTGTCAATTCGCCGATATTTCCCCATGGCGCGTCGCTGAGCGCGTCCCTAGTGGCATCCCCGATAATTGGGCCGAGATACTCCCGCAATCCGAACCCGATGAGCGCATAATAAAGTCCGGTTCCGACGGCGAGACCGGTCAGGAGTGGTGGAATTCGAGGAACGATTTTTCGGGAATTCCACATCGCCCCGAACGTGAGCGCGGCGAGTAGGACGCTGAGCGGCTTAATCGCGGCGGGATGAGTCAACACGAAGGTGAATGGCTTGGTCTGTTCAAAACCACTCACGTTGGCCAGCTGCACAAGAAACAGGAGTGCGGCTGCTGTGTTCTGAAAGCCCGCCACGACCGGGTGCGGCGTGTATTTGAGTAGCGTGCCGACTTTGACGAGACCGAATGAGGCCTGGAATACACCGCCCAAGAAAATGATCACAAAGAAGACCACCACGACCAGGGGGGTGCTGGTGGCTGCCGGCCCGGCAATTTCCGAGTGGACGAGCCCGTAAAGAAGCGCTCCTAGGAAAAACGTGGTGTTGATCCGCGGCGCATAAACCGTGGTCGTTTTATCACCTAGCACGACACTCACGATCGCGACGAAGAACGCGGCGTAGAGACCGGCGAGCGCGCCATTGGCAAAATATTTGTCGCCCAGAGGAACAAGGGCGAACATGCCGAATCCCATAGCCAATGGAATGGCCACAGCCGCGGACACCAAGCCGCCCAGCACATCGTCGCGGACGCTTGAGTCCCACGGATGCCGCATCGGTCGCCCTCGGGAATGCGTGCTCGTCCTAACATCTGTCAAAGCGCGGAAGCCTTAATATCGCATAGATTCGTAGCCTTCTTGTAGAAACCAAAGGGTCTACTCACTTCTGGGGATACCCGTCGACTGAATGTCAGCTTCTGGCACATAGCGGACGAACTCGCTTTTTCATCGAAACGTCTGCTTTTGACCCAAAGCGGACATGCGCTGATCTAGTTGCGGGCAAATCCCACCGAGGGCCCAGCTCATGAGCTTCTTAATTGCCGCCAGGGCACGATTTCGCGCGGAATGGCGTTCGAGAGGCGATGATTTCGTCCAAGACGCGCACGACGTCGCTGCGCTTAAGGTCGGTAAGTGCCTTACTGAACAGCGTCTGGAACTTGCCCAAGAGCCTCTCCGGCTCCTTCCAACCTCTATTCTTTGGCTTCGCATAAGTCTGGATGAATAGGGGCACTGTCTTGCCCAAAGTCGGGCACGACGTGTCCTGATCATCGTTGAACACGCCGAGTTGCGCATCGCGAATGATCTTACGCGCCTCGGCGCGCGCCTCAGCTAAAGTGATCGCGGGATATGTTCCTAAGGACACGCGCTTCTGACGACCGTCGACCCTTACGATCACAAACCAAGTCTTGCGCCCTCCCGGCGACACTCTCACTCCGAAGCATTGCAGCACGGTGTCCCACACGTCCATGCGCTTGGGACCGGATGCCTTCAAATGTTCAACGACCTTCGGAGAAAGCTTGCGTCTCATGCGCCGAATGATGCCGACGAGAGGTCACTCTGTCACGGTGCCCGATGTGGCGCTTTGAGGCGGATTGTTTCTCCGGAAATTGTCGCCTTCGTTGGCGGCTGAGCAAGGGTGAAAGTGGGAAATACGAAGGTGC
This sequence comes from uncultured Alphaproteobacteria bacterium, assembly GCA_963747175.1. Taxonomy (GTDB): domain Bacteria; phylum Pseudomonadota; class Alphaproteobacteria; order Rhizobiales; family Methyloligellaceae; genus Methyloceanibacter. The sequence continues at coordinate 3,715 of CAVVDW010000009.1, forward strand.
TTATTAGCGCGAGAACCGATAACGAAAAGCGTCGATTGGTTTTGCAGCGACTGGGGTTTGGTCCCATCTGGAAAACCCCTTCGTTGAAGCGGCTGCAAGCGCGCCTAGTCTCTTGTTGCCTCCGCGCCGTGTGCAAGCCGGCCTTCTCTGGCTCCGCGGGGTCCTATTGGACCGGTGGCATTACCGCATTGAGCTTATCGTAATTCTTCACCACGAGATCGATATTGGCGGGGAATTGCACGGGGTCGGGGGGCGATTTCAGCTCTGACTGCAATTCGTCGAGTTGTCCCTTCTTGTCGTTAGGCGCCAAGTTTTCTGTATCTATCGAAGCGATCTCTTTTTTGATAACAGCGTCTGGTCCTACATATTTTTTTGTGTCCGGATCAATCCCGCTCATAATCAGGCCGATGTTCTCATCAACATCATCGAACTCGGCGTAATTTGCGAAACTGTATTTCTTAGCCACTGCTTCAAGTTGCTCCATGATTTTGGGATCTGGCTGGTCGCCTTGAGGCGCCTTGGCGATGATTGGCGCCATCTCCTTTTCAGCGGCAATGAAGCTCTCAATCTGCGCGTCTGTTAGGGCTATCTGCTTCACGCTTTCGTCGGGCGCCGTTGCCTCTTCCGCAGCAACTTTTAGGTTCAAGGCACTCAAGCTCACTGCTGCCGTGACTGCCATGCTGAGACACATGATTAAGCGAGGAGTGACGATGCGCATTAGGCCTCCTTAGAGTGGCTGATTATCCAGCGGAGTGTACGGAAATGAAATGTCGGCCGCCGACCTGAGACCCCTCAGTAGTAGTTCAGCAAGCAGCGACCGTAGGGACCAAGGTAGTAGCCGTAGGGGCACACCATCGGGGCAACCACTACCGGCGCCGCCGGAGCCACAACCACCGTCGACGGCGCAACTACTACAGGTGATGGCGCAACTACGACGGGCGATGGCACCACCACAACCGGAGGCGCAGGCACAGTGCCGTTTCGGATGCAATAGCCGTAGGGGCCGCGATGGAAGCCGAGGCCACAAAAGCCTCGCACCAAGGTGATATCAGACTCCGTTTTTTGCATCGGTAAGAGAAAGGGTGAGGCTTGGACGCTGAACGAAAATAGCGCCGCGCAACAAGCCAGAATCAAAGCAAACCCTCTAGACATCGGCAAAAACTCCTAATGCGTTTACGTCCATCCTGATCGGCTGCACGGTTTTCCAAAGATGCAATCATGTTGAGATAGATATGAAAACGGGAAGCCCCCGATGTCACTCATTTCGTTGCCAGTCAAATTAGAGCGACTTGCACCCCACGGAAGGCGGCAAAAAGCTGCACTTCGTGCCCGCTTATAGCCCGAAGCAAGTAGTCACGAAAGTCTGTATATTGCACACGCCCCGACCATCAGGCCCCAATGCCTCTACTGAGGAAAGCGGACGAGCTCGCCGAGGTGCGCGATGTGGTTAGCGAGAGTCTGCGGCCCGCAAGCCAACGGAGCCGTGCAGGTCGGAGATGCGTCCTGCAAGAACCCACAGTTGGCTGAATTAGCGTCGGGACAGACGTCGCTTGTTGGCCCTTATGAGCTTCCGATAGCGGCGTAATACTTTCTCTGCTGAGCCCCCGGTGGCGAGGGTGCTTATCGTCTCCGCGAGTGCAACTCCTTTTTTCCGTCACCATTAGCTGCGCCTCCCTTTGACCGATGGCTCCGCCGCGCGCGAGCTTCAGTCTGCGCAAGCCAATAACCTCTTGGGCCTCGCGACAGAGCAGCGCGGGGCTTAAGGCGAAGTTCATCCAGGCCTTGATCATAAGACTTGCACAAGCAACCGGCGCCGTACGATTCTAAAGGGTGCGGCCAAAAGAAGGCCCGGCCAAAAAATGCCGGTGCCACTGCGCTGAAGTTACCAGGATTGAGTACGGTACCAGTCGTCTATGTCTTGCTTGACTTGATCCTTGGCCAAGCCATACCGCTCCTGAATCTTGCCTTCGAGCTGGTCACGGTTTCCATTGATCGTGGTTAGGTCATCGTCGGTGAGTTTACCCCACTTCTCCTTCACCTTGCCTTTGATCTGTTTCCAGTTTCCTTCAACACGGTTCCAATCCATGTTTGCCTCCGCGAGTTAATTTTTTCGGGGTGGTGGCCACTAAGATTTTCGCAGCCGGGTAATAACCAACGTGTCCACCAGCTTTAAGTTCCTGCTGACTAGGCTCGCCTCTCGACGAAGTGTCTGGGTTGACCGAAGCGGACGTGGAAAATCTGATTACATCCCAGTCGTAGGCATCGGCTATTCAAGATGGCCGAAGCGCTCTCGCAAACTTGGTATTGAATCCACGACCCCTTTCGCGAGAGCCGGATTGGTCTTTTCCTTGAGATAGGAGAGCAATGCTGTGCCGATCTTTTTGATCTGGTCTATAGTCATGCGCGCCAGTGAAAAAAAGCTCGCCATTGCCGATAGCTGGGGGGTGTCTCTTTACCGCATGTGGTTCTGATCGGTTTTGACCTAAGTCAGACGGGGCAGAAACGGGGCCCTCACCTTCATACACACTCTCAAAAATTTCTAAGGAGGAGTCGATGAAACACAGGGCACTAACGGTCGCTGCTTTGTTGATCGTCGGTAGTGTTGGCACAGCGCAAGCGGCACACAAGGACGTAAAGCACTGTGCAGATGATTATCGGAAGTTCTGCCAACAGTGGGGCCTTGAAACAAAGGGTCTGGAAAACTGCATGCGCAAGCACGGCGACCGTCTGACGAACACATGCATTGCGGCGTTGGTCAAATCGGGAAACGTCTCTCAAGCCGAGGTCGATCGTCGAAAAAGGGACCTAGCCGCTAAAGCCAAATAGAAGGGCTTGCCTTTCCGACCGAACCCGCGCTGTCTGCACTAAACGCGGCATTTTTGAGTTCTCGCCCAAACCTCGCCTCGATCCTTGTCGATGGTACGTCCATCGGTTGAAACGGACGCGACGAGCAGCCCCATGTGCTGCGCCAGCCAATTCGGAGAGGGGTCTCGATGAGCTTCAATAACACAAAGCGTTATGATCCACCGAAGAGAAAACGGATTTTGATCGGCGAGACACTCGAAGAGGAGAACACCCGGCTGGCAAAAGAGATCGCCGCTCATCCCGTGACAAAGTGCGAGCCTGGCGCGCGTAACCCATCCTCGTCTCGGCCGGGCTGGAGCAGCAAGCCGATCATTCCTGCTAAGGACCTTGCCATCGCCGAGGGGATTGCGAAGAAAATCATGCGCAAGTCGTGATGTCCGCCATGTCGGTTTGGCTGTCAGAAATCGCTTAGTGCGCTTCACCTGCGCCGGATGCTGGTTCGAGGAAGTGATGGGGCCGCCATCGGGCACCCTTGCCTCGTGCGGCTTTAGAACGAGTTCCCCGAGAACAAACAGGAACTTCCCCGAGGTCACGATGGTCTGTGGGTGACAACGGGGTGACCAAAATACGTGTGGTTAAGCGTGGCGCCATGCAACGATGTGCAACACGCAAGAATCAAAAAGGCCGCCTCCGCATTGTCCTGAAGGTGCTGTATGAGGCGAGGGGAGGCGTCTGATCAGGATTTAAAGCCTCACTGAAAATCCGCGTGTCGGTGGTTCAAATCCGCCCCTGGGCACCAGCAATTCCGGTACTTAACTAACGGGGTGCCACTATTTCGCAAACGCTGCAGCAACCAATTAGCAACCGTATCGCATGGTTTGGCCCGTTCGCGGTCCTCTCACGCCGGAAATGCCGCCGCCTCCCATATTCACGTCGATTGTTGTTGCGATTAGGCCTTCGGGGGCAGTCGGTCGAGGCTGACGGGCGTACCGCTCTTATGAGCATCAAGCAAAAACTCTTCGAGCTTCTGCACGAATTCAAAGCTATTCGCTAAGTGACGCCAAGCGTCGGCCATTTGTAGGTGCCGAGCTTTCGCTACTTCATCGGTTTCTTGCCGCGCGAGTTCTTCGGACTCTGCTGCCCTCGCTATAGCTGCTGCAATGTGATCGCTAAGTTTCTGCAGCATTCGGCTGGCCTCAACTTTTTTGCTGGGGCGGGAAAGGTCGCCAGAGTGTAACACTTCGGAGATGGCCAGGGTTTCCAGTCCGATGGCGCTCTCTCCTCTGGGCTTTGCTATTTTCGATGCAACCCTTTGCCTCGACGGGAGTTTTTGCGTCGCAACCGCGAGGGGAGGTCGCGTTGTGAGGCGTGAAGACGAATATCGCCTAAAAGCTGAGGACTGCGTTAGGTTCGCGGAACAGTCGGGGAGTGTCGTCACCAGGGCGATCTGGCTGAAACTAGCCGAGGGATGGCGCAAACTCGCTAATCGCGCCGAAGCCACTCCTCCGAAACCTCCGCAGATCTCTTAGAACTAGGCCCTGTTCGTCTAGAAATAGGCCCATGTTCGTCGTGGCTGTTTTCGTGTCTCTCAAGCCGGCGCTTCTTCCTGTCCGTTCAACTTTCATTAATCGACGCGGCGCAGCCTCGAAGCTATCCCTGTTTCTTGTTTTGCGCCGGGGGGATTGCGGCCTCAGGCGTAACCCATCGCCGGGCTGCATAAAACTAGGGCGTCGGCTTCGGTCGGCGCCCTTTTTGCTGTAGCTTGGGGGCCCACGATAAGGGGAAGTCCGCGAGCAAACCGCCGCTGATGTTCAAGCCGCGCATCATTGAGGCAGCCGCAAAGTTTACTTTGAAAGATGGAAATGTGCTGCCACGCCGGAACTAAGCCCTTCCCCACAGGTTATGGGTGCGAGGGACTTCAATGTTGCACCTGTATCTGATTGCTTTGGCAGTGGTCATTGCCCTGAACGGCATAGCGGTACTCGTCGCTGTAGCTCTCGCGAGCAGACAGCAAAGGTGGTCTAGCGCCGAGTTCAGCCGCCCCATCGCAGCGCGGTCACAATTGTTTCTCCTGGTCGGCAGCATTCTGCCTCATTGGAGGACTAGGTCTCTCCACAGCATGAGAATAAAACGGGGGTGATCTATGGGCAGGGGCATTTGCATTGCTCTAGTCGCGGCAGCTGCGCCGTTTGTTGCTCTTCCCGCCAGTGCTGCTGATCTGCTGCCGCGTCACCCTGCGCCGCTTGCGGTCGAGTCCCTTCCTCCTGCGCCCGTGGGAACGACGTGGTCTGGCTTTTACATCGGCGGCAACCTTGGTGCCGCCTTCAATCCCGACGATCTCAGCATCAAGGATATTAGCGAAGAGCAGGATCTCTCTCTGAGGTCCTCGAACGATACAGAGCTAATTGGCGGCGTGCACGGCGGCTACAATTGGCAGACCGGAGCCTGGGTTTTGGGCGTTGAAGGTGACGTGAACTTCGCTGATCACATCAACTACCTAGCCAGTGCTCGTGGCCGTTTGGGCTGGGCATTAGGTGACTGGCTATTCTATGGAACCGGCGGTGTCGCATTCATCGACACTGACAAAAATTTCGTTGTGGTGTCTGCTGATGATGGACCCTTCGGGTTCAGCGGCGGCAATAACAACACCGGTTTCGTCCTCGGCGGCGGCATAGATTACAAAGTGGCCCCTCATCTAAGCCTCGGCGTTGAAGGCCTCTTCTACGATTTCGGTTCCGACGATACGCATCTCGTCGCGGGTGACGAGCCATTTGTGCTGAAGGACGACAAACAGTTTGCGGTCGTTCGAGCCCGGCTGAATTATCACTTCAATAGCTTCTGACGTTCACTCCTGTTCCCGACGCGAGCAGGCATGAGGCCCCCGAGCGGCGTTTGCTCGCTTCCGCCCTCTGAAACGCGGCCCTCGCCATGAACCAGTCGCCGATATGCACGCCAAATCCGTCTTGGCATTGTCCGCCTGATCAACCTGCTCAATGGCGTAAGACAAGCTCTTGGGCCATGCCGGGGGAAGAGAGGAACAATGTCAACCGCGGCAAGAGTGCGAAGGGGTTAGCGCGCCTGAGCAGGATGAAATCGAGCATCGAGATGACGAAGAGGCAACACCACACTCGCCAGGAATGAAGTCCGCTATCAATGTCGCGCGCGATGCGCCATGCTTGTGTCAGTGATCGTCACTCTCGGCCTGCCTCTAGCAGGTGTAAAATTCCTCAGGTGCTTTATTTTGGTCCAAGAAAAAGAACCTCAGCCAACGGGTGAACGACCATGCGACCTTTTCCACTCATTGCCATTGCAATTGCTACAGTCGCGCTGATCGCTCTGGTTTTCCCTCTGGTCCAAACCCAACGACATTTGAGGGAAGTGCGAACCGAGCTTGGCAGAACAAAAGAGCAGCTAGTACAAGACAGGGCAGCGTCAGCCCAACTTGAGCAGACGGTTTCCAATCTGAAAACCGAACTCGATGCGGCCAACAAGGCTGGTACCAAACTCAAGGAGAATTTGGATGATGCCAGTTCCGACGTGGAACACTTGCGCAATGACCTGGATGCCGCCCAGTCTCAATTGAACGACAGGCAGGCTCAACTCCAGCAACTGATGACCGAGCTCGAGAAGGCCAAGGGAGAGCGGGAGGCGAGCCAAAGCCAAATCAACGCCCTGAGCAACGCAGCAGATGCGATGAAGGCTGAACTGTCGAAGGCGAACGAAGCAATGGAACAAGCGAAGGCTAAGATCACGGAATTGGAAAACGCGGCCAACTCAGCCAAGGAAGATGAGGCCGAGCGTACCAAACTCCAATCCGAATTAGATCAGGCCAACGCCGAGATTGAGCGACTCAAAACTGAGCTTGAGCAGAACGCGGCTCCACCCGTTTCAGTCTCACCGCCAGCAGAATCGCCTCCGTGAAGATGCTCGATAAGAACACTCTTCGGCGAGCCTCGAACCTTGTCGATTCCGAGGGCGTCGAACGCCTTACGGTAACTCTCTTTCACCCTGGCCAAGGCTATTGCCTCCCCGCGCCCACGAAAGTTTGGTTTCGTTCACGGATAGTGTCATGGCTACGAGGACTGCAACAAAGAAAAGACATTCACGACTTGCGCGCTGAAACGGGACCATCATTACCTCCAATTTCAAGCAGCTTCCCTCCAGCTCGGCACTATAGAGCCTGGACCGATTGCAGGCGACCATCGAGGAATTCGCCGCTGAGCGCTACATGCATATCAAGCGCTCATACCCGCGCGATATCACGCTCCCTTCTTTTAACAGTCACCATTCTCGAAATCGACCAAGTCACATTGGCCCGAGAAATCCCCGAAGATACCGGTTGCGTGGCCTGAGAACGTGTCGCCATGGATAGCACCACTTGCGCTCTCCTGACCGGTGACTGATAGCAATCCAGTGTTCTCAGTGCCGGCGCTCCTGAGTGTCGCATTGGGAAAGAAAGACGAAGGTTGCTCTAGAAGCCCGCCCCGGGCTTTTCCGCCTGAACGAGCACCACCTTGTCCGTTTGTGCCGACAGCGCAATTCCCGTCCCCGCACTCAGCAACGGCCATTGACGGGAAAACGGCAATCGCAAACGTAGCGGCAATGTAGATAAATCGGCTCATAGTCGCCTCCTGCTTGCAAGGTTGAAGCACCCAAATGCTACGCTCAGCTGCAATGCTCGAAAGTGGCGAAAATCACAGCGATGAGGCTCACGCTGAATGCGCTCGTCGGCTTCGGTGCGCTGAGTGCGATGGTCCGGCGCTTGGCCTATGCCCGCATCGGACGGCCGCTCCCCCTCGACGGGGTCGCGCGCAGAACAACGCGCCGAGCGGTCGCCACAGGTGCCGCCGTGGGCGCGGCGGCCAAATATGCCTGATGGTCGAATTTATTGGCGCTGTCCGTAGGCGCTTTAGCGCGAGCGTCTTAAGTTCTGCTTCCGGCACTAAGCAGGCAGGCTAGAGGTCCGCTTCGGGGCCAGTAACGGACATCGGGACGAGCAGTCGGGAAGGCACACCGCTGCCTAAGCAAATAACTCATTCGCAACCCCTTTTGCCCCTCAATTAAATCCGCAAAGCTCAAAGCTAGGAATGGGCATCGACGAGGATCGCGTTTAGTGACTCCTCGTCCCGCCGTGGCCGTTGTTAGGTGATCTTTTCCGCCCCTCGGCTGCTTCTTTCGCCTGTCGAAGTTTGCGCAACCGCTCCGTCTTTTGGGCTTGCTCTTCTCGCTCCAGCTCGAGCTTTTCTTTCAACGTGTGTTTGGTAGGCGGCTTAGGCTTTTTCTCCACCGCCGCCTTTTTCATTGGTGGCTTCGGTGCTTTGTGCTTGCGCTTGGTGCGGTGAGAGACTTCCTCCGGCATTGCCGCTGATTGCGGGATTGCTGCGAGTTGATTCTCGGTCTTCGGCAGAGAGATTTCCACCTCCTGGCCTTCTGCGTCCTGCGGGGTCCGCACTTTCTTGTTCCCATCATCCGTGAACCAAGGACGCCAGAAGGCAGCAGCAATGTTCAATGGAGTTCGCACAGCCGCATTGAATATCGACAGGGCCACATAGAAAGGATGCCCCTGGAAGGGGGTGTGGTTGTCGCCCATTCTGGCCCTCCACAATTGACGCGCTGGGAAATCAATAAACTAGGCCGTGTAGTCATAAAGGCATCAGCTGAACCATTATAGGGGGTCCGCCTCACCCCCAAAAGCGGACATGCGCCGAGCCCGCTCGAAGAGTCCGCTATGTGCCAAAAGCGGACGCCCCATAGAAAAGCACGCCTTGAGCTAGGACCTGAGGCTGAAACCTTTTCCTCAGTAAACCTTCTTAGAAGTTTGTTCGAGGGGCTTAGCGACCTCGCGGACTGTGCCGAGATACATCTCTCCGAGCTTGGACATCTGAGACATGTAGGCGTCAATCGCCCTCTTGGCGTATTGCGTCTGGACCTCGACGACGTCCCCGAGATCCCGCGCTTGAAGAAGTTGTTGCCAAGATTGCAAAACATCTTCCCAGCGTCTCCTTGAGAAATCGGTCATCTCGGCAGCCATGGTCTGGAAGCCTCTGTTTACTTCACCGACCGAGCGGCTTGCCACCTCAAAGCCACTCTCGGCAGCCTTCTGAAACTCATGCCCCATTGCCTGGGCACGCTCTTGAGCTTCCTGTCCCATTCTCTTCGCCTCTTCGGTTATTCTGTTGGTTTCCGGCATAGCGACCTCCTCTTTTCCCTTCCATCTTTACAAAACTCCCACGACCGCAATGCGTTCGAGCTGGCATGTCGATGTTACGCAAAGTCGCTGAGTCAGTTCTAGGGTTCACGCCACATCGGTCATCGAGACGGAAATGTCCCCCTCTGGGTCAGCAACTGACGTTGAAGCGATCCACACAGACAAATGTCTGCTTGGTGCCAAAAGCAGACTTACCGTCTGATCACGAAAATTGGCATCCGATAGCTCAGGCCGTAAGCCGCTCGATATGGGCCCCGCATTGGCGGAGCTTATCCTCGATGCGCTCGAAGCCGCGGTCGAGATGGTAGACCCTGCCGATGACGGTCTCGCCCTGGGCGGCAAGCCCCGCGATGATCAGCGACACAGAGGCGCGGAGATCTGTTGCCATGACCTGAGCGCCGCGCAGGCCGCTGACCCCGGTCACGAGCGCGGTATCCCCCTTGAGGTCAATTCGGGCGCCCAGTCGGCCCAACTCCTGAACGTGCATGAAGCGGTTCTCGAAGATGGTCTCGCGCACCGTCGAGGTGCCGCTCGCCATGCACATGAGGGCGATGAGCTGGGCCTGCAAATCCGTGGGGAAACCGGGGAAAGGCTGGGTCTCCACGCTGACCGGCTGGAGGCCGCCGCCGTTCCGCGCCACGCGGATCCCGGTGGGCCGCTCCTCGACCTCGATCCCTGACGAGCGCAAGGTCTGCAACGCCTCCTGCAGGAGGTCGGCACGGGCACCATCGAGCATCACATCTCCGCCGGTCATGGCGGCCGCCATGGCATAGGTGCCGGTCTCGATGCGGTCGGGAAGGACGGTGTGCTCGGCGCTATGCAGCGTCTCCCGTCCCTGAATCCATAGCGTGGGAGTGCCGAGGCCCTCGATCCGCGCCCCCATGCGGATCAGGCAATTTCCGAGATCGACGACCTCAGGCTCGCGCGCCACGTTTTCGATCAGCGACTCGCCTCGCGCCAACACCGCCGCCATCAGGGCATTGTGGGTAGCGCCCACCGAGACCTTTGAGAGCTGAATGCGGTTGCCGGTGAGGCCCCGCGGGGCCTTGGCGATCACGTAGCCGCCTTCGAGCTCGATCTCGGCGCCGAGCGCCTCCAGCGCGGTCAGGTGGAGATCGACCGGTCGCGTGCCGATGGCGCAACCGCCCGGCAAGGAGACCCTGGCCTTGCCGCAGCGGGCGACGAGCGGCGCAAGCACCCAGAAGCTCGCGCGCATGCGCGCAACCATCTCGTAGGGCGCGGTCGTGTCGACGATCTCTGGCGCGGTCAGCCGGAAGGTCTGGCCGTCGGTCGTGCGCTGGCCCGACTTCTTGCCGGCAATGGTGACGTCAACACCGTGATTGCCCAGGATACGGGCAAGCAAGTTCACGTCGGCAAGGCGCGGGACGTTGTGCAACGTCAGCGTCTCGCGGGTCAAAAGACTGGCAATCATCAAGGGCAGCGCAGCGTTCTTGGCGCCACTGATCGGAATGGTGCCGTTCAAGCGCTGGCCGCCGACAATGCGGATGCGGTCCATGGATTTCCTTCCCTCGCCACCGGGCGCCGGTCGGTGGTCCATTATCGTCGTCCTGCCCTTTTACGTATAGGGCTTGGCGTGGGCCCGGCTGCTCGTTCTAACGTCCGAAGCCAATGGAGAGGTCCCTCCGGCGCCGAGGGCGGAGGCACTTTGCGTTCAGCTAGCTTAGTCCGGGGAGTTGATGAGATCCAAAGCTTTGCAAAGATGGCCTTCGGCGCGATTCAGCAAGTCCTCGGCTAGCTTGAGATCGCAGCCATGGAGCAACAAAACGGCAAGCTTTACGCTGCCGCTCGCGGAATTGAGCGCATTTCGCGCGTCAGCCTGACTGCACCCGGTCAACTGGACCAACATACCCTGGCTTCGACGCACGAGCTTCTCATTCGAAGCTCGGACATCAACCATTAGACCGCGATAAACTCTTCCAAGCAGGATCATGAGTAGGGTCGATAGGCCGTTGAGCGCAATCTTCTGTGCTGTGCCTGCCTTCAACCGTGTGGAACCCGCGATCGGCTCTGGACCAGTGTCGAGAAAAATTGGGTGGTGAGACTCCTCCAAGATCGGAGTGCCCTGATTGTTTGCAATTCCGACGGTCAATGCACCTCGCGTTCGCGCTTCACGTAGGCACGCCAGTGTGAAGGGCGTTGTCCCGCTGGCGGCCACCGCTACGACGACATCGTCGGCGTCTATTCCGTGTTGACCGACGAGTTGTCGCGCATTGGCTATGTCGTCCTCAGCTCCTTCCACGGACTGCAGCAGTGCGCCTCGTCCTCCCGCGATTAGCAACAACAGCCGGTCGTTAGGCCATCCAAACGTGGGCGTGAGTTCGGCCCCATCCTGTACCGCGAGGCGTCCCGACGTGCCGGCGCCCGCATAAACCAGCCGACCTCGCTCTCGCAACCTCGCCTCCATGGCAACCGCGGCGGATCGGATGGCGGGGAGAGCGGCGCGTACGGCTGCAACGGCAGAAAATTGGCCTTCGATCAGAGATTCCAAGACATCGGCCGGCTCCCAACGATCTATGCTGGAGTAGCGGGGGCTGGATTCTTCGGTCTTCATGTGAACTCTAGAGCAACTGAGAAGGTGCGTTAACGAGGCCCGGCGGAACGTTCGCTGCAGTCAAGCGATCTCTGAGCAATTGCACGAGGCCTTGGTGGGAGCAAGTGTGCTGAACGAGTGTCAGGAGGCATCCTTACTGTGAGTTCACCGAGAAGCAAAAGCGGGCTGCTGATGGCAACCGAGCTTCGCGAAGCACCTGACGCCGTCCGGCGTCAATCGGAGACGCTCGCCCGTCCCCTCACCAAGTTTGGCGCCTTGCTAAGAAACTCGCCGCCGCGAGTGGTGGTTACTTGCGCTCGCGGCAGCTCAGCCAACGCTGCGACCTTTGGAAAATACCTGATCGAGCGACATCTCGGTATTCCGGTAGCCAACGCCGCCCCAAGCATCATGTCAGTTTACCGAAAGAGCTTAATGCTCGAAGGTCAGCTCTTCCTCGCGATCTCCCAATCTGGTCGCAGTGAGGATCTTATTGAGTCTGCGTCCCGGGCCAAGTGTTCCGGCGCCATCACCGTGGCTCTGGTCAACGACACGAATAGTCCTCTCGCGTCAACTTGCGACATCATTTTGCCTATGAAGGCCGGACCGGAGTTGAGCGTCGCCGCAACGAAGACTTTCGTCTCGTCGGTGGCTGCTTTGCTGAACTTAGTTGCGGCTTGGGCCGGTGAGCCTGAGATGACGGCGGCCCTCGATCGCCTGCCGGATCGGTTGGCCTCGGCTGCCGAGCTGGATTGGACGCAGACTCTGAGCGCGTTCTCCGCGGCACAGAGCCTCGTCACGTTGGGCCGTGGACCGACATTTGCCATCGCGCAGGAAGCCGCCCTGAAGCTGAAGGAGGTCTGCAACATTCATGCTGAAGCGTTCAGTGGCGCCGAATTCCAGCACGGGCCGATCGCTTTGGTCTCGAGTGGCTATCCAGTTCTCATTTTCATGCCGACGGATGCAGCTGCGTCCAACTTGGCAGAGCTTGCGGCCGATCTTCGGCGCAAGCGCGCGTCGGTACTCATCACGTCGAATAGCGGCGGGCTGAGCGGCGAACTGCCCGTACTTGCCCCAGACCATCCCGACGCCGACGCGGTGTGCTTGATCCAGAGCTTTTACGCATCGGCAATTAAACTCGCCCAGCGCCGCGGCATTGACGTCGATCAGCCGAAGCATTTGCGGAAGATCACTCGAACCCGATGAGCGAACCCAAGCGCCATGCTATCGCCGCCGGGAATGTCTTCGACGGCTGGACGAAGCACAAAGATGCAGCCGTCGTGGTTGAAGGCTCGCTTATCGTCGGCGTGGTTCCGCAGTCGGAGCTACCATTAGGTCTTGAGGTTCGTAAGCTGCCCTCGGAGGTTTGGCTCGCTCCGGGATTCATCGATCTACAAGTCAATGGTGGGGGAGATGTCTTATTCAATAACTCGCCGACGCCAGAAGCCATTCGCGCGATCGCCGCGGCCCATCGCAAATTCGGAACGACCGCGCTTCTTCCAACCTTCATTACCGATACTTCGGAAAAGATGACGGCTGCCTTCGCAGCAGCCAAATCTTTGGCGGAAAGCGAGCCGGGCATTCTCGGCATTCATCTCGAAGGCCCCTTTCTGTCGTCGGAAAAAGCGGGCGTGCACGACGCAAATCTGATGCGTCAACCCAGCCCTGAGGACCTCAAGATGCTTTGCGGCCCCCGTAAAGGCGCCCTGCTCGTGACTCTGGCTCCCGAGCGCGTGCCGAAGGGCTTCATTGCCCGGCTCGTCCAGTCCGGTGTTCGAGTTTCGCTCGGCCATTCGATGGCAACGTATGACGAGACTCTTGCCGCGATGGCCGAAGGGCTCAGCGGCTTTACACATCTCTTCAATGCTATGAGGCCTCTGGCCAGCCGGGAGCCTGGCCCTATAGCCGCAGCTCTAGGGTCGCCCAACGCTTGGTTCGGGCTGATCGTCGACGGATTCCACGTAAATCCTGCGATGCTTCGCCTCGCACTGCGCGGCCTAGGCCAGCCAATTCTTGTAACGGATGCGATGCCGCCCGTTGGCGGTCGCCAGTCAAAATTTGATCTCTACGGTTCGGAAATTCAGGTCATTAGGGGGCGTTGCGCGAGGTCCGACGGCACGTTGGCTGGCTCGGCACTCGACATGGCCGCGGCCGTCCGTAATTGTGTGCACATGCTTCGGGTTCCGCTTGACGATGCCCTCCGCTTCGCTTCCCGAAATCCCGCAGAATTCATCGGCCTTGGGCATCTTCTTGGCGGCCTGCACCCGGGATATCGCGCCGATGTTGTCGCGCTGGACGCTGGCACCTTCGACGTGCTGGGCACATGGGTCGCGGGCAAGGAATCACCAGAAATGTCTCGCTCCTGACGCGTTTTCGTCCATGCATCCAAAGCCCAAACACGCCCCCAAACTGCGTCAAAAAGCCCTGAGATGGCTGCCCCAAGTCGGATTCACTGTCATTCGTGATTCCTTAGGGCTCGACATTTAGAATCGGTCCTGGTAACCGCATGCAGGTTCCCCTGCTGTGATCCTTCAACCACCAATCAATGACTGAGTATTTCTTCATCGGAATAGATGGGGGCGCCTCGTCTTGCCGGGCGCGCCTCCGCGATATGGAAGGCAATTTACTTGGCGAAGGCTGTAGCGGCCCAGCCAATATCCACCTTGATTTAGATCTGGCCAAAGAATCGGTTCGAGCCGCAAGCAGGGCAGCTGTACGGGCTGCGGGTCTCGACGAGCGCGTTCTTCACCGCGCGCACGCGGGGTTGGGGTTAGCGGGCGCCGGCTTGAAGAGTGCATGCGAGCAGTTGCGCGCAGGTCTGAGCTCCTTCGCATCAACTGTGGTGGCGACCGATGCCTACATTGCCTGGCTTGGTGCCCATCAAGGTGGCGATGGCGGAATAGTGATACTCGGCACCGGGTCGTGCGGACTAGCTATCGTCGACGGCCAGCGGATCGAGGTCGGTGGATGGGGTGCCGAGATCTCTGACGAGGCGGGCGGCCAGAGGATGGGCCGTGAAGCGCTCCGCCGCACGCTCTGGACCTTCGATGGACGAGCCGAGAGATCAAAACTTTCCGAACTCATTCTCGACCGTTACCGACACGACCCATCCAGAATCGTTTCGTTTGCAACAAGCGCGACGCCGGCTCAATACGCCGAATTGGCACCGCTTGTCTTCGAATACGCTTCCCGTAAGGACCCGCTCGCTGTCGAGCTAGTGCAAGAGGCGGCAGATGCTGCGGTACGCATCATCGACAAACTCATAGCTGGAGGTGCTTCCGCGATCAGTCTGATCGGCGGAATCGCCGAGCCATTGAGGCCGTGGTTGCCTTCCCGGCTGCACAACTTTTTATCCGCGCCGCAAAGTGACCCTCTGGATGGAGCGATTTTCATGGCCCGCCAAGACTACCAGAGCAGGCGAGGGTCCCAAGAAACCCAACGCAGCTCGGCGGCCTAATAGTCCGTTAGGTGAATGTGTGACTCTGGTGGGATACCCAGGGTTCACAAGCCAATATCGGGGACATCGCCAGCTCCCAGCGTGAGCAGAAGCCCGCGCAAAAGTGTCTGCTATGGGTCAGAAGCGGACCCATTGGCAGCGACAGTCCGCTTAGGGTCAGTAGCCGACATCATCCTAAGGACCGACCGTCCGCTTGTAACGTTGCCTAAGGCACGTGCGTTGGACAACGTGAAGCGCAAAAGCATGATATTGCTCCGCATCATCGTGATGCATCGCACACATGTATGGTTGCGGCGCATGAAGACCGGCGTCCCGTAAGCGGCTAAGGTTTATCCAGAGAAGCTCACCAAGGTGACTCTAGGACTCCCGCGGTGCGTGGAGTAGCGGCAATGCCTTTCAAGGCCTACGGGGCTTTTTTTAAGCCCGATGAACTCGACATCTTAAATGATGCCTACGACGCCGCTTGGCAGCACGTGCGCTCTAGAAGCGGCGCGATGACTCCATCGCAGGCGACCGATCTCAAGAATAGGCTCGCCAAAATGATTCTAGCATCGGCCTGCACTGGGGAGCGTGGCAGAGAACGACTAACGGAGATTGCGTTACGGGGAGTTTCGGGAGGGGGGAGTGCGACCGAAAAGAAACCGCCCAGCCGCAAAGCTGCACATGCTGATCGGAATTGAACATGCGCACCGATGTCAATCAGCACTACCAGCTTCACGACCTCAAGGTAGTCTTTGAGGATTTGGAACTTAAGGCATCGTCTGAAACAGATCGCTTTCCGCGACCAATTCACCCGCTTGGGCCACACCAAATTCTCGAAGCCGCGATTGACTGCGGTCGTCTGTTCACCTGTGAAACTATTGATATTTTTCAGCGTAACCTGAATGCGAGCTTCAGCTTGCTTGCAAGGTTGGCCCGCGCCGAAAGCTTCAGTGAGATACTTGCATTGCAAGCTGGCCATCTGACAAACCAGAGGTCAGCGTTTATCGGGCAGACCGAAGAACTGATAAACCTATCTATCCGGACAACGCTCGACCTGCTGCGCGGATCTAGCGTTGCCCGCTACTAGCGTTGCCCGCTAAATGATCCACCCATCTCGCGCGCCTTGGCCTTAGCCGTAGTCCACGCGAGCGCCTTGAATTCATCACGCGTAAAATCGCCTCAGGGTCATCAGCCAAGTCTGATCTTCGGGCAGAATTGCGAGGACCTTACTGACGAGTCGGTCAAGGCCGCTTCTCCTGGCGGTTTAGTCCGCTTGGGGTCATTAGCGGACATGGACCAGCGGATCCGGGATGTCCTCTTTGTCGGATAAAGCGGACATCGGTCGGCCCATCAGTTTGCAGACCAACTGGTCGGCCCATCAGTTTGCAAACCAACTGTGCGATCCGCATCAAACTTCGCGCGAGTGCGGCTAGGGTGTTGGCGGTGTTCCGGCACTCACGCGGTCTACGAGCCTAGTAGTGACGCCAGTGGCCGTGGTGCCGGTAATGTCCGTAATGCCGATAGTGTCCATAATACCCGTAATGCCGGTAACGGTAATGATGGCGGTTGTACGGGTAATAGTAGCCATACCGGTAATAGGGGTAATAGCCGTATCCGTAATACGGATAGCGATGGCCTAAACTGATGGAGATGCCTGGGCCCCACCAACCGCCCCAACCGCCCCAGCCTCCCCAGCCCCATCCGCGACCGTGCCACCATGACCGCCGTGCCACCCATGACCGCCGTGCCACCCATGACCGCCGTGCCACCCATGACATGACCGGCTAAGGCAGGAACCGGCAACAAGAGCGCCGCTGCTACAGCAGCCGCGAGAGTTATCGTACGAAACATTGTTTCCTCCATCTCTAGTTTTTACGAGATAACGCTCAACTCCGTGCCTCAGTTCATCGGATGGCCGTGGCTCCCGACCAAGGCCTTGATGTGTCGAGCTCCGTGCCGTAATAGCGGCTCACAATGAGTGGCCGCGTAAAACTCCCCGCGAGATAGCGGCACGAACCGAACCGCGGTTCATCGAGATCAATCCCGAGCGTCGGAGCGAGCTGCGTCGGACAAATGACTGGCTGTTCATCGAAATCCCGCTCGAGCACGGCGGCAGCAAGGTCCACTACACCGAGGAACAACTTACTGCCCTATGCGGTGGTCTCGCCGTCGAGGAGCATCGCTGGAAGCTGGTCCGCCGCTATAGCGGCAAACGCGGCTAGCCAGTCTCCTTAAGGCGTTGTTTAGCGCTGGCTAATCGCGCGAGAACCCAAGTGACCCGCGCCAACTTGGCGACTATGGCCGGTTTGTGGACAAAGCTAGCGGCCGAAACAGAATTTGACCAAACGCTTCTCAGCACGCTCTCTGAGTTAGAGCTGGGCGAGCCTTACGAGGCTTTGCCCCTCGCATTGAACCTCCATTCTAGGGCGGCGTAATCTCCGAGCGCGGGCATCGCGAAGACGCCTCGGAGGTTCGAGGAGTCACATGGCCAAAGCTTGAAGACCGGCTCACCGCGCCGAAATGATTAGGGTTTGGAAGAATAGAAGCGTACGATATCGTATCGTTTGCATTTAGCCCCTGGGCGCAGACGGCTGAGAGAGTTTTTTACTGCGCTCTTGCCCCACAAGGTGAGAGCCATGCAGCAGAAGACCTCAGCCTCCATCAAAAATCGTATTCTTTCACGCTTGTCAGCCGCCGATTTGGCGTTGCTGAAACCCGATCTTGAGCCCGTGGAACTTCCGCTTCGGCATGTTCTCGAGGTGCCCAATAAGTCGATCAGTCACAGCTATTTCATTGAATATGGGCTTGCTTCCATTGTCGCCGCCAACGGACACAAGCGGCTGGAAGTCGGGCTCATCGGCTGTGAGGGCATGACCGGCCTTCCGATCGTGCTCGGCAATGACAGGTCCCCCAACGAAACCTTCATGCAGGTGCCGGGGAACGGAATCCGTATCCCTGCCGACAAGCTGCGCAAAGCCATTGCTCAAAGTAGTTCACTTGAACGTGCATGTCTTAGCTTTGCCCATGCCTTCATGAACCAAACTGCCAGCACCGCTCTTTCGAATGGCACGGCCACTATAGAGGAGCGACTGGCACGCTGGCTTCTCATGGCCAATGACCGGCTGCGAGGCGACGAAGTTCCTCTCACCCACGAGTTCCTATCGCTGATGCTCGGAGTGCGGCGGGCGGGCGTGACCGTAGCCCTACACTATCTTGAGCACCGGGCGCTAATCCGGCTGGCGCGAAAGCAGATTGTGATTACGGATCGGAAAGGATTGGAAGCCGCCGCTAACGGCACTTATCACAAGCCCGAAAAACAGGCTTAGTCTAAACTGCTTCTCGTGGTCGCGTCCTCAAGACGGACTCTGATAGCAGCCGGTCTATGCGGGCCCTGGCTTCTTTAAGCGCCATCGTCTCGGTTTCACCTAGAGACGCAAATGCATAACGCGACAATATGGGTAGATCCGGGGTCAAGGGGCTCGCGCTAAAGCTCCAGGAGGAGTCTTTGCCGAACGTGTGGATGCAAAATCCACGATAAAATGTGCGGGTAGCGCGCATGGCTTCACATCGAGGCCCGAGATATGCACCGGAAGGTCCGCTCTAAATAGCCTGTAGTCCTCAAATTACGCCTCATTCTTTAAAATTCCTTTTTGTACGGGAACGTACCACCTGGCCAGTAGTTGCCCTAGATCGGGACCCCATTTGAGCGCCCGATCAATCAAAACGGCGGCGTGTAGACGGGGGCGCTAATAACAGAAAGGAAGCCCCCACAATGGCCCAACGTTCCCCTCCACACCGTGGACGTGCCCTGATAGTCGAAGATGAACTCCTGTTCGCGCTTAACCTAGAAGCAGAGATGCACACACTCGGCTTCGACGTTTGCGATTTAGCGGCAAACGGACATCAAGCCTCCATGCTCGCAATGAGCAATCAGCCCGATGTTGTCCTGATGGACATTAATCTCGAAGGAGGCCGCGAAGGGATTGAGGTCGCCAGATGGCTTCGCACAGTGTGCGAGGCCCCTGTTGTCTTCATTAGCGGATACACGGACCGCGACACCGTCGAGCGCATCCACGAACAAGTGCCGGACGCCCCTGTGCTGCCCAAGGGATCTTATTATTACCGTCTCGCCGCCGCCGTGGCGGCAGTTACCCCTCACCAGCACTAACTCTGTTCGGTCTCAGCACGGTTTGTTGGCTGGGTTGGCTCCACCGGAATTTCTTCTTCTCAGATGATTCCGGCACGTACATTTGGCGCCATTCCTGAGCCAATGCCCGAAGCTCATGTTTGATTTTAGGGTCGTTAGCGATTTCTGCCAGACGCTCACACTCTGCGGCGTGCCTATGGCAATCATCAGTGTCCATCATCACTCGACGGCCGCCTCGATCGAGGCCCGGTCCGAGCGGTCGACGAACATGGCGATCGGCCGCTTAACCGCGCGCGACAGCTGGAACATGTTCTCGAGCACGTCGCGGTTTGGGTTCTCCAAGTCGATGACGATCACGTCGGGGTTCATATCGGCGATAGTGCGCGCGACGCCGTTGATGTCGTGCACCACGGTGACGTTGTCGTGCCCAGTCTCGCGTAAACCCGCCTCGATGATCGAGGCGCGGATCCGGTTTTCATCGATGACGAGGATGGCAAGGGAACGCGATTCCATGCCGCATCTAGCCCATCACTGCGCGTTGCGGCAACGCAGCATCGCCTGACATCGACCTGAAGGCGATCACCGCCTCCGGGCCACCATTGGACATCGACGCTTATAAGATTCCTATAAGGGCGTCGCCGCTTCCGTCTCGAAAACCTATGCGAGAGGGCGCTAATCAATTGCGCTTGAAGTAAGTGGCGGCTCGACGTCCGTCAGAGCCGTCACATTGGCGCAAGTTCATGAGTTGAACCTAGCGCTGTAGCTGAACTGAGGAGCATTCGCATGTTGGACCTAATTCTGCTGGCCCTGGGGCTCGGCTTCTTCGCGCTGGCGGTTGGCTACACCATCGCCTGCGATCGTCTCTAAGGAGATCACCATGGCATTCGATTATTGGCTCGCCGGGATCGTGACCGTGGGGCTGCTTGTCTACCTGACCTACGCCCTGCTCACCCCCGAGAAGTTCTAAGAGGCGCGTCCCATGACCCTCAATGGCTGGATTCAGATCGCGCTCTATTTCGTCAGTCCTCACCGCGCTTGTGGTGCCGCTCGGCCGCTTCATGGCGCGCGTCTTCGAAGGCGAGCGGACGTTTCTCACGCCGGTTTTCGGGCCGGTTGAGCGCGGCCTATACCGTATCGCCGGCGTCGACGAGACGCGCGAGCAGCACTTGGATCACCTACACGGTCGCCATGCTGCTGTTCAACGCCGCAGGCTTCCTCTGTGTCTATGCGCTCATGCGCCTCCAGGGCTTTCTGCCGCTCAACCCAGCAGGCATGTCGGCCGTAGCCCCGGACCTGACCTTCAACACCGCAGTCAGCTTCGCCACCAATACCAACTGGCAGAACTATGGCGGCGAGAGCACGCTGAGCTATCTCACGCAGATGGCGGGCCTCACCACCCAGAACTTCGTCTCGGCCGCCACCGGTATCGCGCTTGCCGTCGCTCTCATCCGCGGCTTTGCGCGCGCTTCGGCGCAAGACCGTCGGCAATTTCTGGGTCGACCTGACCCGCTGCACCCTCTACGTGCTGCTGCCGCTGTCGATCATCGCCGCGCTTATCCTCGTCTGGCAGGGCGTGCCGCAAAATCTCGGCGCTTATGTCGATGCGACGACGCTTGAGGGCGCCAAGCAGACGATCAGCCAAGGGCCGGCCGCCTCGCAGATCGCCATCAAGCAGCTCGGCACCAATGGCGGCGGCTTCTGGAACGCCAACTCCGCGGTTCCTTATGAGAACCCGACCGCCGCTCAGCAATTTCCTCGAGGTCATCTACATCCTTCTGATCTCGGCGGCGCTCACCCACACCTTCGGGCGCATGGTCGAAGATGAGCGGCAGGGCTGGGCGCTCTACGCCGTCATGTCGATCCTGTTCCTGGCGGGTCTCGTCGTTTGCTACTGGGCGGAAGGCTCCGGCAACCCGCAATTCGCCGCGCTCGGGCTCGATCCGGCCAATATGGAAGGCAAGGAGGTTCGCTTCGGCATTGCCAATTCGAGCCTGTGGGCGGTGGCGACCACCGATGCCTCGAACGGCTCCGTCAACGCCATGCATGACAGCTTCACGCCGCTCGGCGGGATGATTCCCATGCTGAACATCATGCTCGGCGAGATCATCTATCGGCGGCGTGGGCTCTGGCCTCTACGGCATGCTGCTCATGGTCATCATTGCCGTGTTCGTGGCGGGACTGATGGTCGGCCGCACGCCGGAATATCTCGGCAAGAAGATCGAGGCGAAGGAAGTCAAGATGGCCATACTCGCCATCCTGATGCTGCCCCTGGTGCATGCTCTGCTTCACGGCGGCGGCCGTGGTGCTGCCGTTCGGCGTGTCGAGCATGGCCAATGCCGGTCCGCACGGCTTCAGCGAGGCTCTCTATCTCTACACCTCGCAGACCGGCAAACAATGGCTCGGCCTTCGCCGGCATCACCGGCAACACGCTCTGGTACAACACGACAGGCGCGCTCGACATGCTGGTCGGTCGCTACTTCATCATCATTCCGATGATGGCGGTGGCGGGCTCGCTGGTGGCGAAGAAGATCGTGCCCGCCTCGACCGGCACCTTCCCGACCCATGGCGGACTTTTCGTCGGCCTCTTGGTCGGCGTGATCCTGATCGTCGGCGGCCTCTCCTTCTTCCCCGCGCTCGCGCTCGGGCCGATCGTCGAGCACTTCGCCATGATGGCTGGGCAACTCTTCTAATTCGGAGTCACTTCGATGGAGACGTCTCGTTTACGCAAGCGGATGCCGGTCACGGCGCTGACCGATCCCAAGATCGTCGTGCCGGCGATCGGCTCGGCCTTCGCCAAGCTCGATCCGCGCGTCATGATGAAGAACCCGGTGATGTTCGTGGTCGAGGTGGTCGCCGCGCTCACCACCGTCATCTTCTTCCGCGAATGGATACAAGGCGGCGAGCATCTCGGCTTCACCTTCCAGATCATCGTCTGGCTGTGGATCACGGTGCTGTTCGCCAATTTTGCCGAGGCCGTGGCCGAAGGGCGCGGCAAGGCGCAGGCCGCGACGCTGCGTCAGACCCGCGAGGAGACCAAGGCCAAGCTCATCGTCGATGATAAGACCGGGCTCATCGTGCCCACGCCGCTCGGCCAAGCTCGCGCCCGGGCAAGTGGTGCTGGTCGAGGCCGGCGATCTCATTCCCTCGGACGGCGAGGTGATCGAGGGCGTGGCCTCGGTCAACGAGGCGGCCATCACCGGAGAGTCGGCGCCCGTCATTCGCGAGGCCGGCGGCGACCGTTCCGCCGTCACCGGCGGCACGCTGGTGGTCTCCGACTGGCTCAAGGTGCGCATCACCGCCGCCCAGGGCTCGACCTTTCTCGATCGCATGATTGCGCTCGTCGAGGGCGCCGAGCGCCAGAAGACGCCGAACGAGATCGCGCTGAACATTCTGCTCGCCGGCATGACCATCATCTTCGTGTTCGCCACGGCGACCATCCCAAGCTACGCAGCCTACGCGGGAGGGACGGTTTCGGTCGTCGTGGTGGTGGCGCTGTTCGTGACGCTGATCCCGACGACCATCGGGGCGCTGCTGTCGGCTATCGGCATCGCCGGCATGGATCGCCTGGTGCGCTTCAACGTGCTGGCCATGTCCGGCCGCGCCGTCGAGGCCGCGGGCGACGTCGACACGCTGCTTCTCGACAAGACCGGCACCATCACGCTCGGCAACCGCCAGGCGGCGGAGTTCAAACCCCTCTCGGGCGTGACCGAGCGGGAGCTTGCCGACGCGGCGCAGCTCGCCTCGCTCGCCGACGAGACCCCCGAAGGGCGCTCAATCGTCGTGCTCGCCAAGGAGAAATACGGCATCCGCGGCCGCGATATCCACGAGCTTGGCGCGAAGTTCATTCCGTTCACGGCGCAGAGCCGCATGAGCGGCGTCGAGATCGGCGACTCATGGATCCGCAAGGGCGCCGTCGATGCGATCCTGGACTATCTCAACTCGCCCAAGACCGCGTCGGTCGGCGCGGCCGCCTCGCGCAAACCGGTCGGCATGGATCTGATCCGCCAGGTCAATGCCATCGCCGAGGACATCGCCAAGTCAGGCGGCACCCCTCTTGCCGTCGCCAAGGACGGAAAACTGCTCGGCGTCATTCACCTCAAGGATATCGTCAAGGGCGGCATCCGCGAGCGCTTCGCCGAGCTTCGCCGCATGGGCATCCGCACCGTCATGATCACCGGCGACAACCCGATGACGGCGGCGGCGATCGCCGCCGAAGCCGGCGTCGACGATTTTCTTGCTCAGGCGACGCCGGAGGAAAAGCTCAAGCTCATCCGCGCCGAGCAGTCCAAGGGCAAGCTCGTCGCCATGTGCGGTGACGGCACCAATGACGCACCGGCCTTGGCTCAGGCCGATGTCGGCGTCGCCATGAACACCGGCACGCAGGCCGCGCGCGAGGCCGGCAACATGGTCGATCTCGACTCCAATCCCACCAAGCTCATCGAGATCGTCGAGATCGGCAAGCAGCTCCTGATGACCCGGGGTGCTTTGACCACCTTCTCCATCGCCAACGACGTGGCCAAATATTTCGCCATCATCCCGGCCATGTTCCTCGCCTTCTATCCGCAGCTCTGCAGGCACTGAACATCATGCATCTGGCCACGCCGCAAAGCGCGATTCTGTCGGCGATCATCTTCAATGCGTTGATCATCGTCGCGCTGATTCCGCTCGCGCTGAAGGGCGTCGCCTACCGTCCAATCGGGGCCGGGCCGCTGCTCCGCCGCAACCTGCTGATCTACGGCATTGGCGGCATCATCATCCCGTTCATCGGCATCAAGGCGATCGACCTTGCGGTCAGCGCCCTGCACCTCGTCTAAGGAGTGCCCACCGTGCTTAAGGAAATCCGTCCGGCCATCGTGCTTATCGTCGCCTTCACGATCATCACAGGCCTTATCTATCCGCTGGTCATGACCGGTATCGCCGAGGCGATCTTTCCCTATCAGGCCCAAGGGAGCCTGATCGAGAAGGATGGGAAGGTGATCGGCTCCGAACTGATGGGGCAGTATTTCACCAGCGATCGCTACTTCCACGGTCGCCCATCGGCCACGCTTGGCCCTGATCCCAGCCGACCCGAGCAAGACCGTCTCCGTGCCGTACAACGCCGCGAACTCCATGGGCTCCAATCTCGGGCCCACCAACAAGGCGCTGATCGACCGCGTCAAGGGCGACGTCGACAAGCTGAAGGCCGAGAACCCTTCCGCTCAAGTCCCCGTCGACCTGGTGACGACCTCCGGCAGCGGGCTTGACCCGCACATCTCGCCTGAGGCGGCCTATTTCCAGGTTCCACGCATTGCGAAAGCCCGCAACATGCCGGAGAATGCGCTTCAAGCGCTCGTCGCGGAGCACATCGAAGGCCGGACCCTGGGCCTCCTCGGCGAGCCGCGGGTTAACGTCCTTGAGCTGAACCTTGCTCTGGACAAGGCCGGCACTTGAGCGTCGCCGGCGGGCTTAGACGTCCGCGTAAGGACCGGGACTGCATGGCGGATCAGCGGCGTGAGCCGAACCAGCGTCCTTCGCCCGACGCCTTGCTCGCCAAGGCGAGCAAGGAGGAAAGCCGCGCCGGCCGGCTCAAGATCTTTCTCGGCGCGGCCCCTGGCGTGGGCAAGACCTATGAGATGCTGCTGGAGGCACGCGCGCGGCTGAAAGAGGGCAAGGACGTCGTCATCGGCGTCGTCGAGACCCATGGCCGCAAGGAGACCGAGGCCCTGACGGAAGGCCTGGAGACGATCCCCCGCCGGCGCGTCGACTACAAAGACCGCGAGATGGATGAAATGGACATCGACGCCATCTTGGCGCGGCGTCCTAAGCTCGTTCTCGTCGACGAGCTCGCACATACCAATGCTGCCGGCAGCCGTCATCCCAAGCGCTATCTGGATGTCGAGGAAATCCTGAACAACGGCATCGATGTCTACACCACGCTCAACATCCAGCACATCGAGAGCCTCAACGACATCGTGGCTCAGATCACCCATGTTCGCGTGCGCGAGACGGTTCCCGACTCGATCCTCGATCGCGCCGATGCGATCGAGCTTGTCGACATCACGCCCGAGGATTTGATCCAGCGCCTGAAGGACGGCAAGGTCTACATCCCCAAGCAAGCCGAGCGCGCGCTCGAGCACTTCTTCTCCCCCGCCAACCTGACGGCCCTCCGCGAGCTCGCTCTTCGGCGCACGGCCGAGCGGGTCGATGAGCAGCTGCTCAGCGAGATGCAAGCGCGGGCGATCTCAGGTCCCTGGGCGGCCGGCGAGCGCCTCCTGGTCTGCATCAGCGAGGATCCGCGGGCGGCCGGACTGGTGCGCTACACCAAGCGCCTGGCCGACCGCTTGCACGCCCCGTGGACGGCGCTCTATGTCGAGACCAGACGCAGCCTGCAATTGTCTGAGGAGCAGCGCGACCGCGTCGCCGATACGCTCAGGTTCGCCCAGTCCTTGGGCGGCGATCCGGTTACCATCCCCGGCGGCGACCGTCACATCGCCGACGACGTCATCGCCTTCGCGCAGGCGAACAACATCACCCAGGTCATCGTCGGCAAATCGACGCGGTCGACTTGGTTTGAGCTTCTGCATGGCTCTGTCGTGCGCGATCTGGTGCGAAGGTGCGGCAACATCAGCGTGCATGTCATCGCCGGCGAGGAGCTGGAGAAGGAGACCATCCCGAAGAAGACGGTGCGCACGGCTGGCGCATCGGCGCCCTTCGATCCTCTCCCCTACGCGCTTGCGCTGCTGGCCGTGGGCATCGCGCTTGGCGCCGGCGTCCTTGCGCGGCCGTATCTAGGCATCGAGAACATTGACCTCGTGTTCCTGATCGCTGTGGTCGCCGTCGCCGTTCGCTATGGACTGGGGCCGTCGCTGCTCGCCAGCGTTGCCGCCTCCCTCTGCTATAACTTCTTCTTTTTGCCGCCGCTCTACACTTTCACCATCGCCGATACGACCAATGTGGCGGCCTTTCTGTTCTTCATGTTCGTCGCCGTGGTCATCTCCAATCTTGCCGCGCGGGTACGCTCCCAAGCCTTCACCGCACGGGGACGCGCACGCACCACCGAGTCGCTCTATGTCTTCAGCCGCAAGCTCGCCGGCGTTGGCACCCTCGACGACGTGCTATGGGCGACGGCCTATCAGATCGCCATGATGTTGAAGGTCAGAGTCGTCCTGCTCCTGCCGGAGGATGGCTCGATCGCGGTGAAAGCCGGCTATCCGCCCGAGGACGTGCTCGACCAGGCCGATCTTGCCGCGGCGAATTGGGCGTGGGAGCACAATCGTGCGGCAGGCCGCAGTTCTGACACTCTGCCGGGGGCCAAGCGGCTGTTCCTGCCCATGCGCACAGGTCGGGGCGCCATCGGCGTCGTCGGCATCGACAGCGATAAGCCGGGCCCGCTGTTGACCCCCGACCAACGCCGCCTGCTCGACGCGCTTATCGATCAGGGAGCGCTTGCCATCGAACGCATCTACCTCGTCGACGATCTCGACCAGGCCAAGCGCCGGGTCGAGGCGGATCGCCTTCGTGCGGCCCTGCTCACCTCCATCTCTCACGACCTGAAGACGCCGCTTGCGGCGATTGTCGGCGCCGCCGGCACGCTCAAGGATTTGTCGAGCTCTTTGAGCAACAAGGCTAAGGCCGACCTGCTCGCCACCATTCTCGATGAATCGGAGCGGCTCAATCGCTTCATCGCCAATCTGCTCGACATGACCAAGCTCGAGGCGGGCTCGTTCAAGCCGAATACGGCCCTTCACGATGTCGGCGAGATCGTTGCGACCGCGCTTGAGCGCACGAGCAAGCTATTGGCCCGCCACAGGATAGAGCTCGAGATTGCGGCTGATCTGCCCATGCTCGAGCTTGATCCGGTCCTGTTCGAGCAGGTTCTGGTCAATCTCCTCGACAACGCCGCCAAATATGCGCCGCCTGACACGACCTTGCGCATCTTAAGCTGGCAGGAGGGCGACAAGGTCAAGCTGGAGGTGGCTGACGAGGGTAGCGGCATTCCCCCGGAAGAGCTTGAGCGCATCTTCGACAAGTTCCACCGCGCGCAGAAAGGAGATCAGGTGCGAGCCGGGACCGGTCTCGGTCTTGCCATCTCGCGCGGCTTCGTCGAAGCCATGGGCGGATCGATCGCAGCCGCCAACCGTACTGATCGCCCGGGCGCCGTCTTTACTATTACGCTGCCCGTGCCCAAAGGTGCCGCGCATCTGGGAACGGCGGCATGAGTGCCGCGCCGCTCAAAGTCCTGGTCGTCGATGACGAGCCGCCCATCCGCAAATTGCTGCGCATGGGATTGGGAACGCAAGGCTATCAAACCATCGATGCCGCGAACGGCAAGGCCGCTCTCGAGTTGATTTCCGGCAAGCCTGACCTCGTCATTCTCGACCTCGGGCTTCCCGACATGCAGGGGCTCGAATTGTTGCGACAGATTCGCGCGCGGCGACGAGGATCTGCCGATCGTGGTGCTGTCGAGTCGCGGCGATGAAGCCGCCAAGGTCGAAGCGCTCGATCTCGGTGCCGACGATTATGTTACCAAGCCCTTCGGCATGGAGGAGCTGTTGGCGCGCGTGCGAGCCGCACTCCGGCACCAGCTGCAAGTGCAGGGCGAGCGGCCGGTCTTCAAATTGGGGGATCTGTCGGTCGATCTTGTCCGCCGCATCGTCAAAGTCAAAGACCAAGAGGTGAAGCTGTCGCCGAAAGAATATGAATTGCTGCGCATCCTCGTTCAGCATGCCGGCAAGGTCCTCACTCACAAATTTCTCTTGAACCAGCTCTGGGCCGTACCCATCGATGCGCAATATCTGCGCGTCTATGTGCGGCAGCTCAGGAACAAGATCGAGCCCGATCCCGCACGCCCCCACTACATTCTGACGGAGACGGGTATCGGCTACCGGCTAAGAGCGCCAGATTGACCTTCGTTATGGTGACAAGAGTGACGCTTCCATCCTCAAGCGAAACAGGCGTGAAGATCAGCGACTTCCTGTCGCCTGCCCATGTGATGCTCGATGTCCGCGCGAGCGATAAGGACAGCCTATTGCATGAGCTTTCGGCGTTGGCAGCGGCCGCGCTCGGTCTCGATGCTGTTGCAGTCTCCAATCAGATCGCCAAACGCGAAGAGCTTGGATCGACCGGCGTTGGCAATGGCGTGGCGTTGCCCCACGCCCGGCTTAAGAGCCTCAAGGCGCCGTTCGGACTTCTCGCCCGGCTGCGTCGGCCGATCGACTTTGCAGCCATCGACGACAAACCCGTCGATATTGTCTTTCTGCTATTGCTGCCAGACGCGGCCGACAGTGCTCAACTCAATGCATTAGCCTGCGTCGCGCGCATGCTGCGAGAGAAAGACGTGCTTCAGAGCGTTCACGGCGCGACCGACGTCTCGTCCCTCTTTGGGGCACTCGCTCGTGACGGCGCGCACTGAGCCTGTGTGCCTATTGGCTTAAGTCAGGGCAGTTCGCCCCCTTGGCCGCCATAACTCCCAACAAGACGAAAATTGCCGGAAAACAGCCCTAAGCTCTGTCCACGGCGCGGGTTGATCGTCTTCTTCGTACAATTCCTGCCGATGCGGTATATAGTTAGGCTGTCGTACTTGAGACGGCGCTTTGGAAGTCAACCTAAGAGGGCATTATGGGAGACACCCCTTCCTTCGAGATTCCGCCACAGCTGCGCGAGATGGCAGAGAAGAACGTCGAGCAGGCGCGCGCGGCCTATGGCCAATTTATGGACTTCCTCACCCAGGCCATGAACACATGGTCTAAGGGGCCATCGACCGGAGGCGCGGCGGGATTCAAGGCGGTGCAGGATCGCGCCATCAACTTCGCCAAGGAGAACGCTGAGCGGTCCTTCAGCCTGGCGAGCGAAATCGCCCGCGCCAAGGACGTGCAAGAAGTGCTGACATTGCAGAGCCGTTACGCGCAAACGCAGATGCAGCTCTTCGCGGTTCAGGCCCAGCAGCTCTCCTGGCTCATGGCCGATGCCGTGCGCGAGATGCAGCAGCCCAAAGCATGACTGTTTGGGGAGAGACTGCGCTAGTCGAGCTGCTGTCCTAGATAGGCCGCCACATCGTCGTGCATCTTGAAGACGGCCTCCTTCACGTCGCCTTCCGAGGCCTTGTTGTTGATGGCGGTCACGACGCCCATCCACAAATTCTCCGGCAGCCCGATCTCGCTCAAGCGCGATTAAATCACGCTGCCGATCCCTTGGTCCTCGCCGGGCTGATAGAGAAGGATGAGCAAGTTCGATTTGACCGAGACCTCGAACAAGGTGCCTGCAGCGTTGCCGAACTTCTCCGAAATTTCACGACCGAGATCGGCGCCATCACCCTGGATGAGGTAGTGGATCACGTCGGCATAAGTCTGCGATGAATCGGCCGAGCGCGGCGGGAAGGGCTTGATCTCGAGCTCCATCGCCTCGGCCAGCGGCTTCATGGCCGACATCATCTGTTCGACCTTGTCGTCTTGGTTGCCTTGCGCATAAAGGAGACCGGCAAGGCTGAGCTGGTCTCCAAGCCGCCAAGCCGCGGCCTTGGCGAGATCCTCGACGGCAGCCTGCCCGTCGCCGATGAAAAACAGGAGGAGAAGCGCTCCCGCGAGGGCGAAAGTCATAAAACGCCGGCGGCTCAAGGCGTCTAGAGAAGCCCGCAACACCTTGACACGCACTGCCGCCTCCTGTGCCTCCGGCCGAGCTTGAGCGCGCGGCCATGAGTCAAGATAGCCGGTCAATTAATCTCAGTCGCCAACAATGTTGGGTGATGTGGGGCGCACTCTTCACTCAGAGTGCGCTGTCGTCAATTATCCCTTCTTCCCGCATTTGTTCTTCTCGGTCTTCCACACGCAGATGTCGGCCTTCGCCGTGCAAGCCGCCTGGTCGAAATCCTTGCAAGGGTTGAATCCCTTGCCTCCAGGCTTCGAAGCATCGGCCGAGGTGGGTGGCGGCGTCGAGCCCGCCGAGCTCGCCGGTTTCCCGCGTCCGGAGCGGGCGCAGCGACCTTTGCCGGCTTCTTGATCGGCGCTCCGCTCATCACCGACCAGGAATCGGGACCCTCGCAGGAGACGAGCGCCAGCTCGTCGTTCTTGTCGCCATCGAGACCGAGGCACTTGTCTTGCGCCACCGACTTCAATTTGTAGCTCGCATCGGCCGCGAGCATCTTCTGCAGCGCAGTCTCGAGCGTGGCGACGCGTCCGCCCAACACCACGATGGCTCTCCTCGAGATGCGTGATGTGGTCCTGCAGGCAGGCCATCCGCGCCTGATCGTCTTTGATGTCGTCGCAAAACTGCATCCCGATCGCTTGCGCCGGCATCGTAAATCCGACCATGCAGAGTGCGGCAACGAGGCTTACGAATGCGCGCATGCGTCTCTCCCTTTGCTTTTGTCTGAGCTGTCAAATCTTTGCGGGGGAGGTGCGGCGCTGGCAAGCGCCAATCACGGCTCCATAGCGGCGCTTGCCGGCGCGCTCGGCGTCACTCGCCAGACCATATTGCCGACATCGTCGGCGACGAGGAGCGCGCCCGCCTTGTCGACCGCGATGCCTACCGGGCGTCCGAGCGCATCGCCGTCCTTGCTGCGAAATCCCGTGAGCACGTCCTCTGCCGGTCCCGACGGGTGTCCTCCTGAGAAGGGCACAAACACCACCTTGTAGCCGCTCGGCGGATCACGGTTCCACGAGCCGTGCTGGCCGATAAAGGCGCCCCCGCGATAATGCTGAGCGAGCAGCGTACCGTCGTAAAAGGCGAGTCCGAGGGACGCCGTGTGCGGACCGAGCGCATAGTCGGGAACGATTGCTTTGGCGACGAGATCGGGTCGCTGCGGCGACACGCGCGGATCGAGATGGTCCCCGTAATAGCTGTAGGGCCAGCCGTAGAAGCCTCCGTCCTTGACCTGGGTCATGTAGTCGGGAACGAGGTCGCTGCCGAGCTCGTCGCGCTCGTTGACGGTGACCCACAGCGCGCCGCTCTCTGGCTCGAAGGCAAGTCCAACCGGATTGCGCAAGCCTGTCGCGAACGGGCGCGACTGCGCGGTCGCAAGATCGATCATTATGATGGCGGCGCGGCCGGTCTCGGCGTCCAACCCATTCTCGCCGGCATTGCTGTTCGATCCGACGCCAACGAAGAGCTTGGAGCCGTCGCGGCTCGCCACGAGGCTCTTGGTCCAATGATAGTTGTAAGTCCCCGCCGGAAGATCGGCGACCTTGGTGCCTTGCGCCGTGCTGGTGGTGTCGCCCTCGTGGTAGGGGAAGCGCAGCACTGCGTCGGTGTCGGCGACGTAGAACTGGTCGCCGACGAGAGCCATGCCGAAGGGCGAGTTGAGCCCGCTCAAGAAGGTCGATGTCGCCTCGGCCACGCCGTCGCCGTCGGCGTCGCGGAGCAGGGTGATGCGGTTGGGACTGGGAACCCCGGCGCCGGCCCAATCCATGACTGACTTCATGATCCAGGCCATGAGGCCTGTCTGCTCGGGCTGCGCCGGCGTATTCGTCTCGGCGACGAGCACGTCGCCATTGGGCAGCACGTAAAGCCAGCGCGGATGCGCAAGCCCGCTCGCGAAGCGCTCCACTTTGAGTCCCTCGACGGCAACTGGCTTGGTGCCTTCAGGCCAGCCAACTGCGTGCGCGACCTGGACCGTGGGGATCAACCTGTGTCTCGGCGGCGGCAGCTTGGGATTGGGACCGGTGCCGGCCTCAACCGGCAAGCTCGCCTCGTCGCGGCAGCCGATGAGGCAACACGTCAGGACCGCAACCAGCAGGGACGTGGCAACAGGCCTCAGCATGTTTCTTCCGTTTCTTCCTCTGCGCTCGCCCTCTTTGAACCGGACAATAACCTGCGAGTTCCGATGACGTGATTCGGCAAGCCCTGTCACAAGGCCGCAGGCAATTAAATCGGCGCGAGACCTCTATGCGCAAATTGCCGTGAAGGCGCGAGAAATTGAGGTTTCACCAGGCCTTCCGGCCACGAGCGGTTATGCCTATGTTGTCTTTGCCTCTCGCGCTCGGCTCCTGCTTTGGAGTAGCGTTGCGGGGCAACAGTCCCTTGCAAACTGCGCTTTGGCGCGACAGCGTCGACAAGCGTCAAGATCAATGCGGCGAAGATGCAACAGAGAAACCGCAGCGGCGACAGCCGCAAGAACGACGACACGCCCCCGCGCGACATCGAGGAGGCGGCCACGGACCTGAAAGCTCCAGACGCGCCGGCGCGCAAGCGAGAGGCCGAGCCTCCCGCTGAAGCTCCCGCGCGCCGCATGGGAGGTGGGCTAAGACGTGTGCTCCTGCTCCTCGTAGCGGTCGCGGCGGCGGCGCTTCTCTACCACTATTGGGGCTTCTGGAAGGGAGAGCAGGGTGCCCAGACCGCGCCCCCGCCGCCTGCCGTGACGGTCTCCAAACCTCTCATCAAGGACATGCAGGAATGGAGCGACTTCACCGGCCAGTTCGAGGCGCGGGAGTCCGTCGAGGTGCGGCCGCGGGTGAGCGGGTATCTCGAGTCCATCAACTTCACCGACGGCCAGCTGGTGAAGAAGGGCGACCTGCTGTTCGTCATCGAGCCCCGGCCCTTCGAGCTCGCGCTCGAAACCGCCAAGGCCCAGCAGGCCCAGTCCGAGGCCCAGCTCGATCTCGCCAAGGCCCAGCTCGAGCGCACCGCCCAGCTCCGCAAGAACGACTATGCCACGCAGGAAACCTATGACGAACGCGTGGCGCAAGTGAACATCGCCACCGCCTCGCGCGACGCCGCGATCGCCGCGGTGAACCAGGCCCAGCTCAATCTCGACTACACGCGCGTCACCGCGCCGGTCGCCGGCCGCATGGGGCGCCATGAGGTGAGCGTCGGCAACCTCATCATGGGAGGCGTCAGCGGCTCGACCACGCTGCTCACCACCATCGTCTCGCTCGATCCGATCTGGCTCAGCTTCTATGTGAGCGAGGGCGACGGCATGACCTATAAGCGCCTGGTGCAGAAGGGCGAGATCAAGTCGGCGCGCGAAAATTCGGTTGAGGTCCAGGGCCAGTTGATGGACGAGAAGGACTGGACGCTGAAGGGCACCATCGATTTTGTCGACAATCAGTACGACCGCAACTCGGGGACCATCCGCGTCCGCGCCGCCTTCCCCAATCCCGACCTGTTCATCACGCCGGGGCAGTTCGGACGCGTGCGCGTGCCGATGTCGCAGCTCCGCCCCACCATGCTCGTTCCGGACGCGGCCGTGGTGACCGACCAGTCGGTGAAGCTTCTGTTCACCGTGGCTCCGGACGGCACCGTGGTGCCGAAGCCGGTCGAGCTCGGCCCCGTCACCGACGGCAATCTGCGCGTGATACGGAGCGGTATCACCGCTGACGATGAGGTGATCATCGACGGACTGCTCCGCGCGCGGCCGGGTCAGAAGGTCACGCCGCAAGAGGGCAAGATCGAGAGCGGGGCTCTCGCTCCCATACCTGGCGCCGCACCCGCGAGCCCGGCGGCGAAATGAACATCTCGCATTTCTTCATCGACCGGCCGATCTTCGCCGCCGTCATCTCCATCATCATTACGCTGGTCGGCGCGGTCGCCTATTTCAGCTTGCCTGTGGCGCAATATCCCGACATCGCGCCGCCCTCGATCTCGGTCTCGGCCAGCTATCCCGGCGCCTCGGCCGAGATCGTCGCCAAGACCGTGGCCACGCCTCTCGAGCAGGAGGTGAACGGCGTCGACAACATGCTCTATATGACGTCGCAATCGACGAGCGACGGCGCCATGGCGCTTGCCGTCACCTTCAAGCTCGGCACCAATCTGGATACCGCGCAGGTGCTGGTGCAGAACCGCGTCTCGACCGCGCTGCCGCGGCTTCCCGAGGAAGTCCGCTCGATCGGCGTGACGGTGACCAAGCAGTCGCCCGACCTGATGATGGTGATCCATCTCTCCTCGCCCGACGGCTCGCGCGACCTGCTCTACATTTCCAACTACGCGACGCTGCACGTGAAGGATGTGCTCGCCCGCATCGACGGCGTCGGCAATGTCACCATCTTCGGCGCGCGCGACTATTCAATGCGTATCTGGCTCAATCCCGAGAAACTTGCCGTGCGCAACCTGACCGCCGGCGATGTGGTCACTGCATTGCGCGGCCAGAACGTGCAGGTGGCGGCCGGCGTCATCAATCAGCCTCCGGTGCCGCAGCCCGGGGCTTTCCAACTCAATGTCGAGACGCAAGGGCGGCTGACCACGCCTGAGGAATTCGGCAGGATCATCGTCAAGTCCGACGATCAGGGTCGCGTGACCCGCGTGCGCGACGTCGCCCGTGTCGAGCTCGGCGCCGCCGACTATAACCGCAGCGGCTATCTCGACGAGCGCGTGGCGATTCCCTTGGGCATCTTCCAGCGGCCTGGCTCGAACGCGCTCGCCACAGCGGCGCTGGTGCAGAGTGCGATGGCCGAGTTGTCGAAGTCCTTCCCGTCCGGACTCCGTTACGACATCGTCTACAATCCGACCGTCTTCATTTCGCAATCGGTCGAGGCGGTGATCCAGACCATGTTCGAGGCCGTGATCCTCGTCGTGGTGGTGATCATCCTCTTCCTCCAGACCTGGCGGGCGTCGGTCATCCCCATCGTCGCCATCCCGGTGTCGCTGATCGGCACCTTCGCCATGCTGGCGGCGCTCGGCTTCTCGCTGAACAATCTCTCTCTATTCGGTCTCGTGCTCGCCATCGGTATCGTGGTGGACGACGCCATCGTCGTGGTGGAAAACGTCGAGCGCAACATCCGCGAAGGCCTCTCCCCGCGCGACGCCGCCTATCGGACCATGGAGGAGGTGGGTGGCGCGCTGATCGCCATCGCGCTCGTCCTGTCTGCCGTGTTCATCCCCTCGACCTTCCTGACCGGCATCCTCGGCCAGTTCTTCCGCCAATTTGCCGTGACCATCGCCACCGCGACGGTGATCTCTCTGATCGTGTCGCTGACCTTGAGCCCCGCGCTCTGCGCGCTCCTGTTCAAGCCGCACGAGGCGGAGCCCAAGCGGCAAAACGTGTTCGTGCGGCCGGTCGTGGCCTTCTTCAACGGCTTCAACCGGGCCTTCGAGTGGATCTCATCGCGCTACGGCGCTCTGACCGGGCGGCTGGTGCGCATCTCAGGCTTCATGGTGGTGATCTATCTCGGCCTGATCGGCATCACCATCTACGAGTTCAGCCGCGCGCCGACCGGCTTCATCCCGCAGCAGGACCAGGGTTATCTGATCAATATCATTCAGCTACCTCCCGGCGCCTCGCTGGCACGCACCGACGAGGTGGCGCGCAAGGTGACCAAGATGGTTCTGTCGACGCCCGGCATTGCCCATGCCGTGCCGATCGTCGGCCTTGACGGCGCGACCTTCACTACGGCGCCGAACGCCGCGGTCGTGTTCACGCCGCTCGACGACTTCAAGCAGCGCGCCGAGAAGGGCCAGAGTGCGCAGGCGCTGATCGGCGCGCTCAACCAGCAATTCGCTTCCATCCAGGAGGCTTTCGTCATCTCGGTGGCGCCGCCGCCGGTGCGCGGCATCGGCACCACCGGCGGCTTCAAGATGGAGGTGCAGGACGTGCATGGCGGCGAGCCCGCCGAGCTCGAGAGCGTCGCCATGGCGATCATGGCTCAGGCCAACCAGACGCCAGGGCTTGCCGGGGTGTTCACCACCTTCAGCACCAAGACGCCCAAGGTCTACGCCGATATCGACCGCGTGCGCGCCGAGATGCTCGGCGTCAACACCAACGACGTGTTCACCACGCTCGAGGTCTTCCTCGGCTCGCAATATGTGAATGACTTCAATTTCCTCGGCCGCACCTACCGCGTGACGGCGCAGGCCGACGGTGATTTCCGCCAGGATCTGCACGCCATCGGCAATCTGAAGACGCGGAACGCCAAGGGCGAGATGGTGCCGCTGAGCTCGGTCGCCTCGTTCCGCAACATCACCGGGCCCTATCGCGTCGAGCATTTCAACCTGTTCCCCTCTGCCGCCGTGCAAGGCGGCACGCAGCCGGGCTATTCGACCGGCTACGGGCTCGCGACCATGGAGCAGATCGCGCGTGCCAATATGCCCGACGGCTACTCCTTCTCGTGGACCGAGCTCGCTTATCAGGAGAAGCTCGCCGGCAACACGGCCATCTTCGTGTTCATGGCCTCGGTCGTGTTCGTGTTTCTCTTGCTCTCGGCGCAATATGAGAGCTGGACTCTGCCGCTCGCGGTGATTTTGATCGTGCCGATGTGCCTGCTCGCCGCCGTCACAGGGCTTCTGCTCAGGACCATGGACGTGAACATCCTCGCCCAGATCGGCTTCGTCGTCTTGATCGGCTTGGCGGCCAAGAACGCGATTTTGATCGTCGAGTTCGCGCGCCAAAACGAGGAGCACGGCGAGGACCGCTTCCAGGCGGCGACCGAGGCCGCGCGCGTGCGCTTGCGCCCGATCCTGATGACGTCCTTCGCCTTCATCCTCGGCGTCTTGCCGCTAATGATCGCGACCGGAGCCGGCGCCGAGATGCGTCAGTCGCTCGGCACGGCCGTGTTCTGCGGCATGCTCGGCGTGACCATCTTCGGGCTGATCTTCACGCCCGTGTTCTACGTCGTGGTGCGGAGATTTTCCGCCAAACCCAAGGAAGCGCCAAGCGCCCGTCACGCCCCGGCGGAGTGATCCTTGTCGTCGCCCGGCCTGACCGGGCGATCCAGTAATCGCGGCGGCACGTTACGGCGAGATCAATGGTTACTGGATGCCCGCTTTCGCGGGCATGACGAACTCATGGATTCCTCCTCTCAACGAAACAGATGGGTGGCTGCAAGGCCGTTGAAGATCGATTGCACGGCGAGC
The DNA here is from genome assembly GCA_963747175.1 of uncultured Alphaproteobacteria bacterium. Classification (GTDB taxonomy): domain Bacteria; phylum Pseudomonadota; class Alphaproteobacteria; order Rhizobiales; family Methyloligellaceae; genus Methyloceanibacter. Next base: position 40,619 of record CAVVDW010000009.1, read on the forward strand.
GCCGCGAGCAGCACGCCGAACACCCGCACGATCACCTTCCGCGCCGTAACCCCAATCAGTTGGTGGATCTCCTGCGCGGCGAGAAGCAGCATCAGCGTCACTCCCATCACCGCGAGGATCGCGACGACCACCGCGCTTAGCAGCTTGAAATCGCCCTTGGTGCCGGCCGCGAGCACGATGGCGCTCGTCATGGCGCCAGGACCGGCAAGAAGCGGGGTTGCGAGCGGGAAAACGGCGATCTCGGCATGCGCTTCCGCCTTGTTCTCAGCCTCCGCGCTCTCCTTGGCCGAGAGGGTTGTCGGTTGAGGCCGCTTGGCGAGCGTCATCTCGAGCGCGATGGCTAAGAGAATGATGCCGCCGGCGGTCTCAAGCGCAGCGAGCGAGACGCCGAGTTGGGCCAGTACCGGCCCTCCGAACAAAGCGAAGGCGAGCACGATCAGGGTGGCGATGAACACCGCCTTGACCGAGATCGCGCGGCGCTCGACCCTCGTCATATTGGGCGTGAGCGAGGCGAGCAGCACGGCGGTGTCGATCGGGCTGATGACCGCAAAGAAGGTGGCGAAGGCGGTGAGCGCGGTTTCGAGCATGGGGCAGGGGGTGACGGCCGGCGCGGTCTGTCTAGGAACTTTCGCCGTTAAGGACGACGCAACGCCCAAAGCCGCAAGGGCGTTGCTCAATTGAACGGCATGGGATTAAGATGCCTGAAAATATAACAGG